>JAUYAK010000050.1 GCA_030693515.1 Opitutaceae bacterium | reverse complement strand
CCGGCCTTCCAGCCGCGGCGGTACGCGAGGACGAAGATCGGCAGCATCGCCGGGGAAATCGAGCCGCCGTAGCGAAACGGCGAAATCATCCCAAAGATGTAGTCGAGAACGACCGCGACGGCGACTAAGATTCCCGCTTCGGCGAGGATTTGGATGCTTTTTTTCTGTTTCATGGGACTCCCTCCCGGAGAACATAAAAGTCCCCCGTCACGAATGATGGGGGACCAAGCGGCTTCGCCGGATGCACCTACGCTGGCATTACCCAGATCAGGTCAGGTCTATGACGGAATAGTCATACTCTCAGCCCGGTTCCCCGAGCTCCCCTCATGTTCATGAACATTATATCATGGCATCGATGCATTTGCAATGTCAGCGGACCGTGCCGAGGATGATCGGCGGGATCCCGACGGCGTCCTTGACGATTTCAAAGGCCTCCTGGACCGCACGGCGGATCGCGGCGGTCACGGGGGCAGATGCGTAGAGGGTGGCGAGGACGTCGCCCTTTACGACCGGTGCGCCGATCTTCTGTGCGAGGACAATGCCGACGTTCGGATCGATCACGTCGTCCTTGGTGGCGCGGCCGCCGCCGAGCTGCATCGTGGCGAGGCCGATCGGGAGGGCGCGGATCGTCTTCACGTATCCGGCTTTCGGCGCTTTCACGGTTTCGATGAACTTCGCGGTGATAAAGCCGTCGAGATTGTCGAGCTTGCCGCCCTGGGCGCGGATGAACTGCTGGAACTTGGCGAGCGCCTTGCCGTTATGGAGATTGTCATGGAGCAGTTTCTTCGCCGCTTCGACGGAAGGCGCTTTGCCGGCGCGGTGCACCATCTCGGCGCCGATCTCGACGCAGAGCGTCTCAAGGTCCGCCGGACCGCGTCCGGACAGCGTTTCGAACGCTTCCGCGACTTCGAGGCGGTTTCCGACGGCGAGCCCAAGGGGCTGGTTCATGTCGGTGATGAAGGCCGTGACGCTCTTCCCGAACGACTTGCCGATCTCGACCATCAGGCGGGACAGGCGGGTCGCGTCTTCGATCGTCTTCATGAACGCGCCGTCGCCGATCTTGACGTCAAGACAGATGACGTCGGCGCCGCTGGCGAGCTTCTTCGACATGATCGAGGAGGCGATGAGCGGAATCGAGGGAACCGAGCCGGTGACATCGCGAAGCGCGTACATCAGTTTGTCGGCGGGCACGAGTTCGGCGGTCTGGCCGGCGACGGCGATGCCGATCTCGTTCACCTGCCTGATGAAGCGGTCCGGCGAAAGCGAAATCGTGCAGCCGGGGATCGATTCGAGCTTGTCGAGCGTGCCGCCGCTGTGGCCGAGGCCGCGCCCGCTGATCATCGGCACGGGCACGCCGCAGGCCACGACCATCGGCGCGAGCGGGATGGAGACCTTGTCGCCGACGCCGCCGGTCGAATGCTTGTCCACCTTGATGCCCGGCACCGCCGAAAGATCGGCCACGACGCCCGATCGCATCATCGCATCGGTGTAGTGCGCGGTTTCCTCGGGCGTCATCCCTTTGATAAAAATCGCCATCAGCAGGGCGCTGAGTTGGTAGTCGGCCCACGAGCCGTCGGTCGCGCCGCGCACGAAGGCCGCAATCTCCTCGCGGGTCAGCGCGTGGCCGTCGCGCTTCCGCGCGATGATGTGTTGGGGAAACATGCCGCGACGCTCTCAGGCCGCCCCGCCGCGGGCAAACCCATAGGCGCGCTCCACGCGCGCGACACGCACCTCGTAGGCCTCATACCACGCCTCGCGGCCGCCGCGCTGGGCTTTTTCGTGCTCCGTGTCGCGCTTCCAGGCCAGGATCGCGGCCTCGTCGCGCCAGTAGCTCACGGTGAGGCCGATGCCATCGGTGCCCCGCGCGCTCTCGATCCCGAGGAATCCGTCGTAACGCGAGCCGAGATCGACCATGCGCTGCGCGACGGCGCCGTAGGCGTGGCCGTCATCGGTGGCGCGTTTCGAGGTGAAGATGACCGCGTAGTAGGGCGGCACGGGTGTGCGCGCGAGTCCAGGGGCGGCGCTCATGGCGCGGCCCTCCGCAGCACGAGCATGGTGTTGGCCCCCGCAAAGAATTCGTAGTCCACCGCGCGCACCTCGCTCGCGATGCCGGCATCGCGCAACTCGCGCCGCAGCCGCACGAGCCCGGGATACGGTTTGCCGTCGGGCCCGCAGATCGGGTGGATCCGCACCTCGCCCGCGCTCACGCGCACGAGTTCCCGGCCAGCGGCGAGGTGCCAGTCGAAATCGAACTGCGCCGCATGCAGGAACAGCAGATGCGCGCACAAGACGAGGTCGAAGGTCCCGTCGAAGAACGGCAGCCGCGGCAGCGCCCCGCCCACGTAGCGCCCGTGGTAAAACCGCGCCTCGTAGTCGGCGATGAAGCGTTGCGCCGCCGCGCGCCGATCGATCTCGGCGGCGGCGAGGGACGAAAAAGAATTCAAGCGAAACAGCCGCCGCTTCGCCCGCATCTGCCCGAACATCCGCGTGTAGTCCGTCTCCACGCGGGCGGCGAGCGCCTCCGCCCCTTCGCCGTAGAGCGGATCGATCGCGACGGCGTCGATCTTGCGCGCGCACGCCTCGACGGTGAATGACGACGGACCGGCGCCGACATCAAGGACATCGCGGCCTTTCAGCGCCGCGAGATCGAGGGCGAAGCACTGCGCGTATTCGGCGAGCGAGCGGCCGAAGAACGAAACCGCGGGCAATTCAAGCCCCGGCCCCGGTCTGGGGACTATCCGGGGCGCGGGACGGAGGGCGGGAGCAAGAGCGAGAGCAGGCATGGGAGGGAGCGGTGCGGGTGGCGAATCATGGAAAGGTGGAAAAACAAAAAGCCCGACTCGGGCTTGAGTCGGGCTTGGCGGTGGTGAATCAGGGCTTCTTCAGCCGTGTCGCGCGATCGTCGCGCAGGTCCATCGTCGCCAAGCCGACCCGTGCCAACGGGCGCGCTTCGTCATCGTCGTTTTGACGGCGACCGCAGCTACGGAGGACTTGGCGCAAATTTGCATCGGGTCGCTGTGATGGGGACCGCGCGCCCGCGCGGCAAGTTGATTTTCCGCGCAGATGCCATGAGGCGTCCCTGCCCGCCGAGGCTTGCCCGAACGTCCTGAACCGGCGGGCAGGGAGGCCGGCCGCTACGCGATCTGCGCCAAAAGGAAAAGCGGCGGGCGTGGGACCGCCGCGTCCGGTCCCCCAGCTGCGCGGTCCCGCACAGCGCCGCCA
>JAUYAK010000046.1 GCA_030693515.1 Opitutaceae bacterium | reverse complement strand
TTGCGCAGCTGGTCGCTGATCTGCACCTGCCAGATCCGGCCGTCCTTCTCGACCGCGCCGCGCGGGCCGAGCGAGTTCGTCGCACTGATGGCCCGGCGGACTTCATCGAGCGCGATGCCATAATGCGCCATCGCGTGCGGGTTCAGCTGCACGCGCACGGCCGGCAGCGAACTGCCGCCGACCGACACCTCACCGACCCCCGTAATCTGCGAGAGCTTCTGCGCGATCACGGTCGCCGCGGCGTCGTAGAGCACCCCGGGAGCCAGATTCGGCGAACTCAACGCCAGCGCCATGATCGGCGCCTGCGACGGATTCACTTTGCGGAAGGTGGGATTGCCCGGCATGCCCGAGGGCAGCTGGCCGCGGGCGGCGTTGATCGCCGCCTGCACGTCGCGCGCCGCCGCGTCGATGTCGCGGCCCAGCGCGAACTCCAGCTGAATGCTCGTCGAGCCCTGCCGGCTGTCCGAGGAAATGCCCGTGACGCCAGCGATGCTGCCGAAGGCCCGCTCCAGCGGGGTCGCCACGGCCGACGCCATCGTTTCCGGACTCGCGCCCGGCAGCGACGCGCTGACCCGAATCGTCGGAAAATCCACCTGCGGCAGCGGCGCCACCGGCAGGAGGGTGTACGCGAGGGCACCCACCAGCACGAGCGCCAGCGCGATGAGGCTGCTGGCCACGGGACGGCGGACGAACGGGCGCGAGAGGTTCATGGTCTAGCCCGAACATTTCACACTCAGAGGTGTGAACTGTTCGCCCTGTCCCCGACAAGTCGGGGCAAGCTGGGCCGACTTCGTCGGGGCTAGCCGCGATCCCGCAGACGCGGGATCGCTCCGCCCAACTTGCCCCGACCGGTCGGGGGAGGGCGGACGGATATTCTGCTGAAAGGACCTTTCATCGGTGTGCCACTATTGCTACGGATCGTGCATGATGGCGACGAAGTTTCAGGCGGCGAGGGCGGAGAGTTTCTGCACGTCGGCGTGTTGGGCGGTGAGGACCAAGGTGATGAGTTCGCGGCCTTTCTCGCTGACGAGGTAGCGATGGCGTCCCGGCACTTTGCGAATCAGGCCGTGCGCGCGCAGCAGTCGCAGCCAGCGGCCGGCGGCGGAGCTGCGCCGGCGTTTCTCCTTGGTGGATCGCGCGGGGCTGATGAACAGCGCTCCCTGCACGTCGGCGTTGCGGAAGCCTTCGACGGTGAAGTCGCCACGGTTGATCAGGGTCAGCACGGCCGTCTCCGGCGCGGCGAACAGTCGCAGCGCGCGGTAGCGCCGCTGCTGCCAGGTGACCGGAGCGCAGACCTGCGCCACCGTCTCGCCGAGCGGCCGGCCCGCACCGGTCGCCGCGAGTGCCTGCAGGTAGCGCGCATTGGCGGCGCGGCTCAGCTCGGCGCGGGCCGGCAGATCGGTGACGCTGCGGCGCAGCCGCCGCCACCCCTCCTTGGGGGCTTGGCCACGGCCGCGTTTGCGCTTGGTCTGCGTCGGCCCAAGCCACAGCTTGAACACCTCGGGCGCGTTGAGCGTCGTCTCCACCCGCAGAACCTGGCCGGCCTTGTCGTAGACTTTGATCGAGTTCTGGCCGACCCAGTGTTTGAGCCGCACGCCTTCGGGCCGGTGCCGATAGTTGGCCAGCGCTTCCGCTTGGAAGCGTCCGTTCACCCGGCCGGTGGTGGCCGGCACGCGGTGGCCGAGGAAGCGCATGATGTCGAGGCAGCCGAAGCTGTTCAGCCCGTGGCGCACCCACGCCGGGTAGATCCGCGCGAGCGTCCCGGCATCGCGACACAGCAGATCGGTGGCGTGTTCGCTTTGGAGCGCCGTCCAGTAATAGTCCAGGTGGAGCGGCCGCGTGATCTGCGGGTGGAGGGGATGGGCGCGCGCGAGCAGATCGTTCAGCAACCGCGGCCAGTCGGCGCGCTCCTGGGCGGCGCACAGGCTCTGCGCGCGCACCGGGTCGGCGAGGTGGGTGAAACAGTTGTCGCGCCGCACGTAGGCTATCCCCGCCTCGTCCATCTGCCGGGCCAGCCACTCGCGGCCGTTGACCCACACTTCCACCGTGAACGGATACCACGTCTGCACGCGCACATGGCAGAGGCCGAACTGCTCGTGCTGAAAATAATGATACAGGTGCAACGCGCGGCGATCCTCCAAGCGCGGCTCCAGCCGGCCGCTCTCCCGGTTCAGGCGCACGGTCATCGCCACGCAGGGCTCGACCGCGCCGAGTACCGTCACCAGGCCCGCGCGTACGTGGTCGCGTTGCACCAGCTCGCGGGCGATCCCCTCCTTGCTCGTGCGGCTGGTCTTCAGAAACCGGTAGGGCCGGCCCACCTCGGCCGCCGCGGCCAACGCCCGCGCATGGATCTGCTCGGTCAACCCCTCGGCGTGGCCCCGAAAGTCCTTCAAAAGCACTTTGCCGGCGCACAAGTGCGCGCGCATCCACTCGGGGTTGAACAGCGGTCGCAAGGTGCCGCACAGACGCAGCCGGTCCCAGCCGGACAAAACGGCTGTGAACAGGTCGCCGAACTTGCTAACAAAGGCCTCGGGGACGCCTGGCCAACGGGTGGTCGTTTTTGGGTTCATCACCGACGAGTCTGCTCAAAGCCGGGCGTTCCCACCACTGCCTTTCCCGCTCTCATCCGGCCTCCGTGTCCTCCGTTCCGCCCCTCCGTCTTCTCCGTGTCGATCCTTCGGTTGCGGCGGAGCCGCCCTAGGAAATATCCGGGTTAGAATCGCAGCCTCACATTCTCATGGGCGCACCGTGGACACTTCATCAGTTCGGTGCCCGCCGGCGCGGTGTAGAGCGCGTCGCAGCGGATGCAGTGGAAGACCGTCTTGCGCCGCTCCCGTTCGAATCGCTGGTGATCGCGCCGGTCGTAATAGAGCCACAAACCCAGGAAAACGACGGCAACGAATCCGCAATAGATGAGGACGGCGGTCGTGAGTTCGAACATGCAGGTTCACCTTGAGGGACAGACCGGGCGCCGCCAAGTGCCGTCCGTGGCGACCATC
>JAUYAK010000039.1 GCA_030693515.1 Opitutaceae bacterium | reverse complement strand
CCCGCCGCCGCCGAAGACGGAGCCGGAAGCTCCGGTGACGGCCGCGAAGGGGTAAACACTACGGAACCGCCGGATGCGGACCCGCATGTCCGGTGGTGTGGGGGCCGGGGGCTAATTCCCCCCGGCTACCCGATTCGGCCTTTTTCGTTCAGGGTCCATCAGTCGCTGGAAATAGGATAAACAGTGAGGCCAGATAGAAAAGCATCCACGACGTAAGCATAGCAACATACGTCCGCGGCAATCGGCGCGACGAAATTGCCCATATGACTGTAGCGGGAACAAGAAACACGCCGACATTCAGGAAGAATGCCAAGATCCACATTGCTCCGTGATGATGATTCGCAAACTGGCCCGACGTCGCTTTAGCGATCAATGCCCATGAGCCTAAGACAATCCACTGATACAGGATCGTCCCGTAGCCAGTAACGACGGGAAACAAGAACGTGCTCGCGGCAACGATCGTAGTGCACGCGATAAACGACCTCCTCGCGCGGACCGGCACATTCCTCTTCACGTCCTGAAGGACCCATCGAACGCGGATGATTAACGCGACCGACGAGATGAGTGCGGAGAACGCAAAGATCAGCGCTACGCAGAAAAGATGGCGCGCCAGTGGCAACCAATGCTCAGAAGGCGGGTTCGCCATGAAACCAGCCGACCAGCGCGTCGCGAATGCCCAAAACGCAGTCGCGAGCGATACAAACGCGAACGCAATGACGCACCATGTCTTCTCGGTCATTGTGGAGTGGGCTTTCTCGCCGAACAGTGTTATTGGGACTCGAAACGACCCGGCGAGAAGCCGCAGGTCGCTTGGGTCCGTGAAGTGGAGTCAAGTCGCTGACGGCTAACCGGGTGGGCCGTTTCGCGGCGATGCGATCGGCGCGCGAGTAAGGCTTTATGCGGTTGGGCGGCACCCGGCGAAAGCCTTACTGGCAGCCTGAGCGACGAGCGCGTGCCGCTCACGTTTCGCGAGGGGAGGGAGGCACTGTCCGCCGGGCCGTGGGCGGCGGACCTCAAGGCGGAAACGGCCCGGGACATCATCGGGTTTCTGCGCCACGGCAAGGTGCTGCATTCACCGGCGTTCATTGCGGTGGCGAAGGGCACCATCGACGAAAGGGAAGGGCAAGCCCGCAATGCCGGAGGCTCTCCGCGCCCGGCGCTGCGTCCTCCCAGCCGAGGGATTGACGCCGCGATTCGTCGTCGCAGCGTGACGTTTTCCCCCTGCCGCAGCGAACCCCTCGCGTGCGTTTCCCCAACCCCTCGCCCAAGGTCGGCCGCTCGCGCCGGGCGGCAAGTCGTCCGTTCCCGTCCCGGCCCGGTTTGCTCCTTGCCCGTCCGCGTGACTCACGCTTGAGTCACACGCCATGAGCACCGCCACCATCCGCGAACTGCGCACGTCGTTCCCGAAAATCCGCACCCGCATCGAGCGCGACGGGGAGGTCATCATCACCGACCGCGGCAAGGCGGCCTACGTCCTGCGCGCCTACACGGAGCGCCCGAAGAAACCGAAGGCGCAGCCGGACTACTACGCGCGGCTGTTGAGCTACATGCCGAAGCCGATCAGTCAGGAGGCGATGGACGCGCTGGATGAGGCCAACCGTGGTGACCGCTGATCAATTCTACTGCGATCCCAGCGCGCTCCGATCACTCTATCTGCACGACCCGCGCTCGCGCGCGATGGGCGCGTGGCGGGCGTCTTGTTCGGGCGCGCTGCCGGTCACGAAGTTTGTCGCTGCGGAGATGGCCAACGCGTTCGCGCTTGGGGAATTTCGCGGCGACATCGGTGCCACGGAGCACCATGCAATCGCCGCACATTTCCACGCTGACTTTGCCGTGGGGCGGTTATCCCACGCCGATCTTCTCTGGCGGCGCGCCCTGGAACGCGCGGCGGAGCTGAGTCGGGTCCACACTGCTGTGCTCGGCACGCGGGCGCTCGATGGGCTGCACGTCGCCTCCGCGCTGGAACTCGGCGCGCGGACGTTTGTGACCTACGATACGCGTCAGGCCGCGCTCGCGAAAGCGGTCGGCCTGAAACCGCTCGCGCCCTGACGAGCAGCCGGAATTGGCCGGAGTCGGTCGATCGTGAGTAGTGGGTCAGTTTGGTTGTGGGAGGGGCTTTACGCCCCGATGGGTCGCGGGGTAAACCTTCTCGATCAGAAGCAAACTGACCCACTGCCCAATCGTTCGTGGGATTGACACGGTAGCGGGCCCGAGGAGCGTGACCTAACCCCGCCGCGAACCCCTCGCGTGCGTTTTCCCAACCCCTCGCCGCCGATGAACTCTCTGCTCCGTTTTGCCTTCGCGGGCGCCTCGCTGCTGCCCGCCGCGCTCCTCGCCCAAGCCGTCGCTCCGGTTTCGCCGCCGAGAGCCGCGCCCCCCGCCGCGCCGGCTTCACCAGCCCCTGGCGAGGCGAAATCCGAGGTCGTCGAGCTCAGTCCGTTCACGGTCAACACCAACAACGATCTCGGCTACGCCGCCGAGAACACGCTCGCGGGCAGCCGTCTCAACACACGGCTGCGCGACACCGCCAGCTCGGTGTCCGTCTTCACGAAGGAGTTTCTCGACGACCTCGCGATCACCGACCTCGCGCACCTGCTCGAGTATTCGGTGAACTCCGAGATGGACACGAACTCGCAGGGCGCGTCCTCCGAGCAGAACCGCATCATCGGCGGCCATGCGCTCTTCGCCGGCATCCAGATCCGCGGGCTGCTCGCGAGCATCGGCATGGATTATTTCACGAGCATCACGCCGACCGATCCCTATCGCGTCGGGCGTTTCGAGGATGCGCGCGGACCCAACAGCATTCTCTTCGGCATCGGCGCGCCGGGCGGCCTGCTGAACCAGTCGTCGAAAATCGCCGCGACCCATCGCGACACCGGCGCGATCCGCCACAGCCTGGGTTCGTGGTCGCGCAACCGCACGGAGGTCGATGCGAACAAGGTCGTCCTCAAAAACCAGCTCGCCGTCTCCGTCGCCGCGCTGCACCAGGAGAACGGCGGCTGGCGCGCCTTTGATTTTCAGGACAAGGATCGGGTGTTCGGCTCGGTCACGTGGCGCCCGCTGCGCACGATCACAATCACGGCGATGGGCGAAGTGGGCCGCGACACCAACGCCGTCGTGCGCTCCTTCAGCGACGCCGAGCAGGTCCTCGCCTGGTATGACAACCGCGAGGCGCTGGGCGCCGGCGCGGTCACGTTTACGCCGAACAACACCCTGCCGACGGCCGCGCAGCAGGCGCTGGGCGTGGTCGGGCGCGATGGCACGGTCGGCGGCAACAACCGCCGTTACATCTTCATCGAGAATGACGGCACCATCTTCGATGCGATCGGCACGTTTTTTACCGGCAGCTACAACAACGCCGCGGTCCGCGCGCCCGACGGCACGCGTGGCATCACCGCGCCCACGCTGCGCATCCACGATCCAAAATTCTACCCGCTCAACGGCAACGCCGTCGGCCCGGGGATGTTTCGCGATCAGACGCTGCACAACTACACCTTCACCGCCGACTGGCAGCCGACGCGCCAATTGATCTTCAACCTCGCGCACAACTACCAGGAGACGCGGGCGGTCGTGAACCTGATGAACGGCACCGCGCCCATGCTGCGCGGCGAGGCCAACCGCACGCTGGGCGTCGGCGGCCCGGCCAATCCCTACGCGGGCCGGATGTATTTCGACGGCACGTGGACGCGCGACATCCACTACGGCGACAGCCGCGAGACGCGCCTCTCCGCCTCCTACGCGCTCGAACCGAAATGGAAATGGCTCGGCCGCCACCGGCTCGCGGCGTCCGCTTCCCGCACCGACATCAACGACCGCCGCGCGAATTCGTGGCTCGTGCTCGCCGGCCGGCCCTTCAACAACGATCCGGCCAACGCCAACAACCGCGTGACCGTGCGAAACTATCTCACCGAGGGCAACCACGGCACCTATCGCGCCGGCGACTGGCGCTCGTTGCCGCAGACGCTCACGATCGGGGGGCGCAGTTTCCAGACCGCCTACGCCAACGTCGCCGCGGGCGGCGCGGACAATGGCGGCATGGTGCAGAAGATGGATTCCAAGATGATCGCGTCGCAGAGTTTCTTCTTCGACGGCAAACTCGTCACGACCTTCGGCTACCGCGATGACCGGGTGAAAAACACCCAGCTCGGCTACCTCAACGATCCCATCCGGGGCGACGTCGTGGATCGCAATCCCGCGAATGGAAAGGCGAACTACATGGTCGGCCAGACGCGCACGGCGGGCGTGGTTTACCATCCGCTCGAATGGCTCTCGGTCATCGCCAACAAATCCTCCAACGTCGGCATCCCGCCGCTCGCGCGCACGGTGTTTCCCGAGGGAAATCTGGCGCCGCTCTCGAAGGGCCGGGGCCAGGATTTCGGGCTCGGCTTCGATTTGCTCGGCGGCCGGCTGAATGCGCGCGTCGTTTATTTCACCGGCAGCGAGATCGGCCGCGTGACGGCGCCTTTCACGCCCACGCTCACGGGCGCCAACACCCGCGTGATGGACGCGTTTGGCACGGTCCTGGTGGGGGCGGGCCGGCCGTTCAGCGCCACCGAATGGGATCCCATTCGGAAAAAATACACGCCGGCGGCGTCGTCCGTCGCTTCGGACTTCGAGTCGAAGGGCTACGAGACGCGCCTCACGGCCAACCTGACGCGGCACTGGCGGCTCGTCGCGAACTACTCCTACACCGATTCGGGCCGGACGGAAGTGTCGCCCGAGGCGGTGAGTTTCTACGGCTTCAAGCGGGCCGATGCCGTGCTGCTGACGCAGGGCGTGACGCAGGACGCGAGCGGTCGCTTCGTGGTCGATCCGAATGCGTTCGAGCCGGGCGGTGCGGTCGCCAAATGGCTCGAGCTGGGCCGCGCGACCGCGGCGGCGAATCCCTCGCTGCTCACCACCTCAAACGGCGCGACCATCGCGCAGGAAATTTTTGATCTGACCGCCGCCTTCAACAACGAACGGGAACAGCAGCAGAAGCGCTGGGGCGTGCGCCCGCACAAAATCAGCCTGTTCACGGCCTATGATGTCCGCAGCGGGCGGCTCGAGGGCTTCACGATCGGCGGCGGCTGGCGCTGGCGCAGCGCGAATGTCATCGGCTCGAATGCCAAGCAGGAGGAAATCAGGGGGCGCGTCATCACGGCGGCCGACCTGATGATGGCTTACACGCGGAAATTTCGCGGGCTGCCGGGCCGCGTGCGCTTCCAGCTCAACGTGAACAATCTCCTCGACCGGACGGACATCATCCCGTCGCGGCTGGCCTCGTCCGCGGCTTCGCCGGATGGCTTTAATCTGCCGGGCGGCCGCGGGCTGGCCTACACGCGCTACGACCTCGTGCAACCGCGGGAGATTCGGTTTACGACGACGTATTCGTTTTGAGCGCCGGCAGCGCGCAGGCAGTCACGTGATTGCTTGCAGTTCGGGCGACCGGCCACGGCGGCTGAAAAAGTCAGGGTCAGGGTCTGACTCATGGCATGCGGACGACTATATTGCCGCGCTTGTGACCCGAGCCGGCAAGATCATGAGCGGCGGCGATCTCGGCAAAAGGCAGCACGACGCCGACGATCGGACGATGGACCCCGCTCGCGTGCAGCCCCATGAGCCGTTCCATCGCCGATTTTTTGTCGGCGACGACGCCGCCGGTGATGCGATGGGTGCGGCGTCTGGCGTGCAGCCCATAGGAAACCTGTTCCGCCAACGTCGCTGTGACCGGCAGCAAACGCCCCCCGGGGGCAAGCATCGGGGCGGCCTTGCGGTAAGGCAGGGTGCCCATGACATCGAGTATGACATCCCATTGTCCGCTGAGCGGGCCCGCGCGGTAGTCGATCGCTTCATGGGCCCCGAGTTCGAGGGCGAAGCCATGGTTCTCGGACCGGGCGACAGCGGTGACTTTCGCTCCGAGGTGCCGGCCGATCCGGATCGCCGCGGACCCGACGGAACCGGTGGCACCGTTAATCAGCAGCCGGTCGCCGGGGCGGACGTCGCCCTTGTCGATCAGGAAATCGGCCGCCGTCAGTCCGCCGAAGAAGAAGGCCGCGCCTTCGATGGCGCTAAGCGTTTCAGGCAGGGGAAAGAGGCGCGCGTCGGCCCGGATGGTCAGAAATTCAGCATGGGCACCACCCTTGAGGCCGGTGATCCCGAACACCCGCTGGCCCGGGCTAAATGCGGCCACGCCCGAACCGAGCCGATCCACCACCCCGGCGAACTCCATCCCGAAGACGGGGTGGCGCGGGCGGATGAGACCGGTGATGCAGCGCATCAAGAATCCGAAACCGCGCGGCGCATGGTTCGCGCGAAGCCGCGCGTCGGCCACGGTGACACCGGCAGCGCATACGCGCACACGCACTTCGCCGGCTGCGGCCACAGGCAGCGGCATATCTTCAATCACGACAACCTCAGGCCCGCCGTAACGACGGATGGTGGCGGCTTTCATTCGCGCTGGTTCCGTGGCGGCGACGATGGCTTCGCCTTGATTGGCGGAATGGGTTGCAAGGGTGGATTTCACCGTGGTCGGGAGGGCTTGAAGTGGCTTGGTCAAATGCCCGGAAGCTTGCGCCCGGGATTTTTGTTCATGTCGCATTCGATCAGGTTTCAAAACGAAGAAGAACCAAAGTCAGGTTACAATAGCTGATGTCCTGAGCCCCTCCTGGATTTTCCAGACCTCAGCTTCGATTCCGGCTGGCAGGTGACGCAGCAAGGTCTCCGCAAAGTCGCGGCTTGCGGTTTTTCCGCGCGGCCAAATTGCTTTTGTCCCCGGCCCCCCGCGGGGGCGGACGCGATGCAACTCCGTCCCTGCTCCGGCGATGCAGGCACACGCGAACCCCACGAAATCCCCGTCATGCCAACCGCATCAACCCTGCGCAGTTTCGTTTTGCTCCGGAGCGCGCTGCCGCTGGCGGCCCAATCCGCCGCGCCCGCGGCGGGCGCCTCCGATGCCACCGTGCAGCTCTCGCCGTTCGAGGTCCGCACCGACAAGGACACCGGCTACACCGCCACCAACACCCTCGCCGGCTCGCGGCTCAACCCGCGCCGTTGGAGCATCACGAGCACGGTGACGTTCTGAAAAAGGTGCGCCTCCGACTGTGCCACGGTCTTGGGGGAAAGCGTGTTTTCGTGCTTTTGCGGAGTTTCGTGGTTCGCTGTGCAGCGTGAACTTGAATCTCGGTTTCGTCCTGTCCGCGCTGCTCGCCGCGACGTGCCTCACCGCCCAGCCGGTCGCCCGGCCCAACATCGTCTTCATCCTCGCCGACGATCTGGGTTGGGCCGATGTGGCGTCGCATGGTGGCAACGCCCCCACGCCTCACCTCGACCGGCTCGCGCGCGAAGGGCTTGAGCTGGGCGCGCACTATGTCGCGCCGGTGTGCAGCCCGACGCGCACGGCGTTCATGACCGGCCGGTTTTGGAGCCGATTCGGCGTCACCACGCCGCAGAACGAGCGCGCGCTGCCGTGGGACACGGTCACGCTCCCGCGGGCCTTGCAGAGCGTCGGCTACGACACGTGCCTCACGGGCAAATGGCACCTCGGCTCCCGGCCCGACCAGGGGCCGCAGCGCTTCGGCTTCGACCACGCCTACGGTTCGCTCGCCGGCGGCGTGACCCCGTATAGCCACAAATACAAACAGGGCCCGTTCACCGACACGTGGCATCGCAACGGCACGCTCTTCGAGGAGACCGGCCACGTGACCGATCTGATCACGGCGGAAGCCGTGCGCTGGATCGAGTCGCGAGGCGTGGCGCCGTTTTTTCTCTACGTGCCGTTCACGGCGGTGCACCTGCCCGTGAAGGAGCCCGCCGACTGGCTCGCCCGCGTGCCCGCCGCGATCACCGGCGAGGTCGCGCGCCACTATGCCGCCTCGATCATGCACCTCGACGACGCGGTGGGGCGGATCGTCGCGGCGCTTGATAAAACGGGCCGGCGCCAAAACACGCTGGTGGTTTTCACCAGCGACAACGGCGGCAGCACCGCCGAGAACAACGACCGCACCTATCCCTCCGACGATTGCCCGAGCGGCCCGCTCCCTGGCAACAATCGCCCGTGGCGCGGCAAGAAGGGCGACCTCTACGAAGGCGGCACACGCGTGCCCACCTTTGTCTCCTGGCCGGGCCGCGTGCGCCCCGGCCGGGTCGAGGCTCCGGTGCATATCGCCGACTGGATGCCGACACTCGCGGGCTTGGCCGGCTACCGCCCGGCGCAGGACCTCAAGTGGGACGGGGCCGACCTCAGTGCGCTCCTCACCGCGCACACGCCACCGCCGGTGCGCACGCTCTACGGCGTGGCGCCCAGCTGGCGGGCGCAGGCCGTGTGGCATGGTGACTGGAAACTGGTTGTCTCGCAGGCTTCGGCGGCGAAGGCGAAAAAGCAGACCGCGTCTGCTGCCGGCACCGAGGAACTTTTCAACCTCGCCGCAGATCCGGCCGAGACGCAGAACCTCGCCGCGACGCAACCGGAGATGCTCGCGCAGATGCGCGCCCGGCTCGCCGCCGTGGCCGCTCGCGATCGCGATTCCGTCGTGAAGGACTGAATTCGGCTCCGCTTTTTCCATGATAAAGTCAGCACTCCGATTTCTCGCGTTCGCCCTCGTCGCCAACGCGGCATGGGCTGCCCAGCCCGCACCGCGCCCCAACATCGTCTTCATCGTCGCCGACGATCTCGGCTATGGTGAACTCGGCAGCTACGGCGGGCGCGATATTCCGACGCCGCACCTCGACGCGCTTGCGGCCGGCGGCATGCGTTTCACCGATGCCTACGTGACTGCGCCGTTTTGCGCGGCCTCGCGCGCGGCGCTGGTCACCGGTCGCTACCAGACGCGCTTCGGTTTCGAGCTCAATCCCATCGGCGCCCGCAACGCCGATCCCCGCATCGGCCTGCCGGTCGGGGAAAAAACCGTCGCCGATCGGCTGCGCGATGTCGGCTACGCCACCGCCCTCGTCGGCAAATGGCACCTCGGCGGCACCGCCGACTACCACCCGCAGCGGCGCGGCTTCGACGAGTTTTTCGGCTTCCTCCACGAGGGGCACTATTTCGTGCCGCCGCCGTGGACCGGCGTGACGACGTGGCTGCGCCGCCGCGCGCTGCCCGATGGCGGCAAGGGTCGCTGGACCTCGCCGGACGGCCGCCTCGTCTGGAGCACCCACCTCAACAACCACGAGCCCGACTACGACGCCGACAACCCCATCCTTCGTGGCAGCCAGCCCGTCGAGGAACGCGCGAACCTGACCGATGCCTTCACGCGCGAGGCGTGCGATTTCATCGGCCGCCACCGCACGCAGCCGTTCTTCCTGCTGCTCGCCTACAACTCCGTGCACAGCCCGATGCAGGCGCCCGACGCCTATCTGGCGAAGTTTGCGCACATCCCGGACATCCACCGGCGCATTTTTGCCGCGATGCTGGCGCACCTCGACGATTGCGTGGGGCAGGTTGTCGCGCAGCTGCGTAGTGCGGGTGTCGCGGAGAAAACGCTCGTCGTCTTCCTGAGCGACAATGGCGGACCCACGCGCGAGCTCACCTCCAGCAACGCGCCGCTGCGTGGCGAGAAAGGCTCGCTCTTCGAGGGCGGCGTGCGCGTGCCGTTCCTCGCGGCGTGGCCCGGGGTGATTCCGGCGGGCCGCGTGAACGCGCACCCCGTGCTCGCGATTGATTTCACGGTGACGGCGCAGCACGCGGGGGGCGCGGCCACGCCGGCCAACGCCGATGGCGTGAACCTGCTCCCGCTTCTGCGCGGCGAGCCGGCCGCCGCGCCGCACGAGACGCTTTTCTGGCGGGTCGGCCGCCGCCACGCCCTCCGCTCCGGCGACTGGAAGCTGATCCGCGAGAACAGCGACGTCTGGCAACTCTACGACCTCGCCGCCGATATCGGTGAAAAGACCGACCTCGCCGCCCGCGAGCCCGCGCGCGTCGCCGCGCTCAACGCCCTCTGGGAAAAGTGGAACGCCGCCAACGTGGCCTCGAAGTGGTAAGCCGGCTGGCGGCTCTCGAAACCGATGCGCTTTCCGGTGGGAGCGAGCTTGCTCGCGACGCCTTCGACCCAGTCGCGAGCAAGCTCGCTCCCACCGGCCTGATCACCTTTTTCTGATTACCCCATGCGATTGTTCACCGTCTCCGCCTTGCTCGTCGCCTTCGCCACCGCCTTCGCCACCGCCGCCGCCGCCGCCGCCGCCGCCGCCGACTGGCCGGTCTATCTCGGTGACAAAAGTTCAAGCCACTACTCCACGCTGGATCAGATCTCACCTGAGAACGTCGCGCGCCTCGAGGTGGCGTGGACCTACCAGGCCGGCGGTCTCACCGGCCGGACCCAGATCCAGTGCAACCCGCTCGTCATCGACGGTGTGCTCTACGGCACGACGCCGGACTTGCAGCTCTTCGCCCTCGACGCGGCGACCGGCGTGGAGCGCTGGCGCTTCGATGCCGCCAAGATCCCGGGCCTCGCCAAGAGCGGGGTCAACCGCGGCCTCGCCACGTGGACCGACGGCCTCGCGCGCCGCATCCTTTTCGCCAACGATCGTTTCCTGCACGCCATCGACGCCGCCACCGGCCAGCGCATCGCGAGCTTCGGCCGCGGGGGCACGATCGATCTCAAGGAGGGGCTCGGGCGCGATGCGGCGAAGCTCGCGCTCAACGTCACTACGCCCGGCGTCGTCTTCCGCGATTTGCTGATCCTCGGCATGCGGGTGGGAGAGGGGCCCGCGCCGGCCGCGCCCGGGCCGATCCGGGCCTTTGACGTGCGCACGGGCGCGCTCGTGTGGCGGTTCAACACGATCCCGTTGCCTGGCGAGCCGGGCTCCGAGACCTGGCCGCCGGATGCGCACCGCCATATCGGCGGCGCCAACGTCTGGACCGGCTTCGCGCTCGACGAGGAGCGCGGCCTCGTGTTCTGCCCGACCGGCTCGGCATCGTTCGATTTTTGGGGCGGCAACCGGATCGGCGACAACCTCTACGCGAACAGCCTTGTCGCCCTCGACGCCCGCACGGGCCACCGCGTGTGGCATTACCAGTTTGTGCGGCACGATGTCTGGGACCGCGATCTGCCGGCGCCGCCGAACCTCGTCACCGTCACGCACGGCGGGAAACCGATCGCCGCGGTCGCGCAGGTGACGAAGTCCGGGCATGTCTTCGTCTTCAATCGCGAGACCGGCGAGCCGCTGTTCCCGATCGACGAGGTGCCCGTGCCGAGGTCCGATCTGCCGGGCGAGGTGCTCGCCACCACCCAGCGTGTGCCGCGCCGGCCCGCGCCGTTTTCGCGCCAGTTGTTCACGCACACCGAAATCACCCAGCGCACACCCGAAGCGCACCGGGCTGTGCTCGACCGTTTCGCCGCGGTGCGTCCGCACACTCCGTTTGCCCCGCCGAGCCGGCAGGGGACGATTGTGTTTCCCGGCTTCGACGGCGGCGCGGAGTGGGGCGGGGCGGCCGCCGACCCCGACGGCGTGCTCTACGTCAACGGCAACGAGATGGCGTGGATTCTCACGATGGTCGACGCCAAGCGCCGGGCCGCCGGCGCGGCGGGCGGCTCGGATGGCGCGGGGATCTACACGCAGATCTGCGCGGCGTGCCACGGCACCGATCGACGCGGCAATGTCGCGCAGAATGTGCCCTCGCTCGAAAATCTCGCCGCGCGGCTCAAGCCGGCCGATGTCCACGCGCTCCTCCAGGCGGGCAAGGGCGTCATGCCCTCATTCGCTTTTCTCAGCGAAGGTCAGCGCGGCGCGCTGGTTAATTCGCTGTTCGGCACGGAGACGCCGCCGGCCGCGAATCCCGGCGACACGCATGCGGCCGACGCCGCGGGCGTCGATCCGTTGGGCGGCATTCCGTTTGCGACGACCGGCTACAACCGCTGGCTCGATCCCGAGGGGTATCCGGCGGTGAAGCCGCCGTGGGGCACGCTCAACGCCATTGATCTCAACACCGGCGAGTATCGCTGGACCGTGCCGCTCGGCGACTGGCCCACCCCGGGCGCGCCGGCTGGCCCGCCGACGGGAACGGAAAACTATGGCGGCCCGGTTGTGACGGCGGGCGGCCTGGTCTTCATCGCGGCGAGCCGCGACGGGCACATCCGCGCCTTTGATCGGCGCACGGGCCGCGAACTGTGGAAGGCTCCGCTGCCCGCCGCGGGCTTTGCGACGCCGGCGACTTATGCGGTCGGTGGGCGGCAATATGTCGTCATCGCCTGCGGCGGCGGAAAGATCGGGGTGAAGAGCGGCGATGCCTACGTGGCCTTCGCCCTGCCGGCGGCGCGCTGAGCACGGCGGCATGTTGCGCGCCGTCGCTTGACGCTGTCGGCGCGCGCCGCAACCGTCGGCGCGCCATGTCACCCCGAATCGCCCTCACCCTCGCGCTCGCGTGTCCCGCGGCGCTCGTTGCCCAAGCTGAGTTTTCCCTGCCCCTCGCGCAGGTCGCCGCCACCCCGCTGCCCGCCGCCCCGCTCGGCCAGGGCGCCTGGCGCTTCATGGTGGAGTCCGGCTGGGCCAAGCTGCCCGCCGACAAAAATCTTTCCTCCACGCACGGCGGCGCCGCGATCGATCAAGCGGGCAATATTTACATGAGCTCGGACGGCCCGCACGGGATCTTCGTCTTTGCGCCGAATGGGAAGCTCCTCCGGACCATGGCGCCGGAGCTGGCCAACCTCCACGGCATCATGATTCGCGCCGAGGGCGGGAAGGAATTCATCTACGGCGCCGTGAACAAGGGCAAGGCCGTGAAGCTCTCCCTCGACGGCAAGCTCGAGTGGACGATCGAGAAGCCGATGCAGAGCGGCTTCTACGATCAGCCGGCCGATCCGAAGAAGAAGCCCGCGAATTTTGCGCCCACCGGCATCGCCATCGGGCCCGATGGCCGCATCTACCTCGCCGACGGTTACGGCGCGAGCGTCATCCATGTCTTCAGCGCGGATCGGAAATATTTGAAGACGATCGGCACGCGCGGCGAGGGGGAGAACCAGTTCAAGACCTGCCACGGCATCGCGCTCGACTCGCGGTTCAGTCCCGCCCGCCTGCTCGTGGCGGACCGCGAGAACAAGCGCCTCGTGCACCTCGATCTCGAGGGCAAGTGGCTCGGCGTGGTCGCGACCGACCTGCGCCGTCCCTGCGCGATGTCCTTCCATGGCGACCACGTGGCGGTGGCCGAACTGCAGGGGCGCGTCGTCATCCTCGACAAGGCCGGAAAAATCGCCGCGACGCTCGGCGACAATCCCGATCAGAAGCAGTGGGCGGCGTTCAAGCTCGAGCCCGAGCACTGGCGCGACGGCATCTTCATCGCGCCGCACGGCCTGACGTTTGACAAGGCCGGCAATCTCTTCGTGCAGGATTGGAACTTCAGCGGCCGCTTCACGAAGCTGAAGAAGATCGTGGCGAATTAACCCCGTCCGGCAGTGGACGCGAAAAAGGCGCGGCTCTCGCCGCGCCTTTTTTCGTGCCTGGCCGCAGCCGTCCCGATGACAGCCGGCGGCTTCAGGACCGCGGCCTCACTTCAGTTCGGCAGCGTGGAACGCCTGCCAGTCGTCGAGCGCATTGAGCTCGCACGCGGCGCTCGTGACGGAACCGTCCTCCTTGTAGCCGGTGGCTGCGCGGATCTCCTTGGAGAGTTCCTCGGTGTGGTGGTAGCCGAGAATCGCGGTGTTGAGGCGGTGGACATTGTTGCGGTCGAGCTTCACTCCGGGCTGGGCTTTCACCCACGCCTCGAACTGCTGGTAGGTGGGATGTTTCTCCGCGACGAATTTTTTGACGGCGTCGGCGTTCAGGCCGAGTGCGGCGACGACCATCGAGTCGTAGCCTTTGCCGATGCCGGGATAACCGGCGGCGAGTTTGCCACGGGCCTCGAGTGAGACCTTGAGCCAGAGACGGGGGAGATGCAGCACGCCGAGCGGGCCGGCGACGTTGCAGGGGATCATCGGGATATGGGACATGGTGGTTGGGGTGCGGGTTTTTCCGCCGGAAAGGTGAAGCGCGGGCCGGGCGGCGCGGCACGACGCAGAGTGGATCGTGAACGAAGCGCGAAGCCACGGTCGATGGCAAGTGCCGCGCGAATTTTCGTCGCGTCTCCAGCGTCGCGCAGCGAGCGTCGCGGCGTTTTCTTTTACCCCATGCGAACACTCCTCGGCCTGATCCTCGTCGTGTCCGTTGCCGCCGCCGGCCTCCGTGCCGCGGCGCCGGCCCGGCCCAACATCATCTTCCTCCTCGCCGACGATCTCGGCTACGGCGACATCGGCGCCTACGGGCAGAAAAAAATCCGCACGCCCCACCTCGATCAGCTCGCGCGCGACGGCATGAAGTTCACGCAGCACTATTCGGGGCACAACGTCTGCGCGCCGTCGCGGTGCACGCTGATGACCGGGCGGCACCCGGGCCACGCCTACATCCGCAACAACCGCGGCGGCATGGGCGTCGGCAGCAGCACCGAGGGCCAGGAACCCGTGCCCGCCGGGGAGCTGAAGCTTCCGCTCACACTGAAGCAACTCGGCTACACCACTGGCGGCTTCGGCAAATGGGGCCTCGGCGGAGTCGGCACCACCGGCGATCCCAACAATCAGGGCATCGACGTGTTTTTCGGCTACAACGACCAGGCCGTCGCGCACAACTTCTACCCCACCAGTCTTTGGCACAACCGTGAACGCGTCCCGCTGCGCAACGCCGCGTTCAGTGCGCACCAGAAACTCCCCGAAGGCGCCGATCCGAAAAATCCCGCGAGCTACGCGCAATTCACGGGCACGGACTACGCGCCCGATTTCATCAACGAGGCCGCGGAAAAATTTCTCCGCAACAACCGGGACCGGCCTTTCTTTCTCTACTATCCGACGACGGTTCCTCACCTCGCGCTCCAAGTGCCCGAGGATTCGCTCGCGGGCTACAAGGACGCGTTTCCCGAGGAGCCTTATCCCGGCGGCAACGGCTACCTGCCGCATCGCACACCGCGCGCCGCCTACGCCGCGATGATCACGCGGCTCGACCGCGACATCGGCCGGCTGCTCGCGCTGGTCGATGAGTTTGGTCTCCGCGAAAATACCATCGTGGTCTTCACCAGCGACAACGGCCCGCTCTGGGGCCGTTTCGGCGGCACCGATTCGGCGTTTTTCGACAGCGCCGGCGGCCTGCGCGGCTTCAAGGGTGGCTACTATGAAGGGGGCATTCGGGTTCCCTGCCTGGTGCGGTGGTCCGGCAAGATCGCGAAGGGCACCGTCAGCGCGCGGGTGACGGGCTTTGAGGATTGGCTGCTGACGCTGCTGGAACTCGCCGGCGCCAAGGACGCCACGCCCGCCGGCATCGATGGCATCAGCTTCGCGCCCACGCTCCTCGGAAAAACGCAGCCCGAACGGCCATTTCTCTACCGCGAGTCGCAGGCCTACGGCGGCCAGCAAAGCGTGCGGGTCGGCGACTGGAAGGCGTTTCGCAATAACCTGCATCCCCTGGCGGTTGCCGCAAAGAAGAAGCTGCCCGCCGGCTCCACTGCGATTGAACTCTACAATCTCAAGGACGATCCCGCCGAGACGAAAGACCTCGCCGCGCAGCACCCGGAAATTGTCGCCAGACTCGCCGCGATCATGAAGGCGCAACACGTGCCGACGGCGCTCTGGCCCATCAAGGTGCTGGACGAAGAGGCGGCGCGTTAGCGGCAGGGGGTGTGAAAAGGTGGGGCCGGCTCTCCGAGCCGGCCTGGGTTCAAAAGGTGATTCGCCGCTCAAACTCAGGGCGGCTCGGAGAGCCACCCCCACCTTTGCGTGACCTTATTCGACGCCTTCTCAGGGCCGCTTCTTTTCCTGCGCGTAGATCACCGCGGCTTCGGCGCGCCGGGAGACGTGAAGCTTGTCGAAGATGGTCGCGAGGTAGTTCTTCACCGTCTTCTCGGTCAGGCCGAGCTTGGCGCCGGCTTCCTTGTTGGTGCAGCCCTCGGCAATCAGGGCCAGCACGCGTTTCTCCTGCGGCGAGAGCGTGTCGAGCGCGGCGCGCGTCGTGCCGCCGGAACGCGCGAGGTTCATGACCCGCGCAGTGATGGCGGGATCGAGCGTGGACTGGCCGGCGGCCACGTTGCGGATCGCGTTTACGAGGGCCCGGCCGTCGATCTCCTTGAGCAGGTAGCCGTGGGCGCCGGCGCGGATCGCGTCGTCCACGATCGTGTCGTCGAGCACCGAGGTGACGATCAGGATGCGCACGTCAGGCGTGGCAGCGAGCATGCGGCGGCAGGCGTCGATGCCGGTGCCGTCGGGGAGGCGGATGTCGAGGAGCACGACCTCGGGCTTGAGGGCTGCGTTGGCGGCGACCGCGGCGGCGACATTGGCGGCCTCGCCGACGATCTCGAACGTGGGCTCGAGGCCGAGGAGAGCGCGCAAGCCGGCGCGGACGACCTCGCTGTCATCGACGAGAAGAAGGCGGAGACGCGGTGCGGCGTGGCTCATGCGGCGGGAGCGGAGCCGGGAAGCGGCAGGGTGGCGAGCACGCGCGTGCCCTGGCCGGGTGTGCTCGTGATGTGCAGCGTCGCGCCCAGGCGCGCCGCGCGGGCGCGCATGTTGCCGAGGCCGTGGCCCGGGGCGGCGCGGGCGGTGTCGAAGCCCGCGCCATCGTCCTGCACGAGCAGGGTGAGCTCGCGCTCGGTGCGGGCGAGCCGCAGCGCGATCGCGCGGGCGCGGCCGTGGCGGAGCGCGTTGCTGACGGCTTCGCGCGCGATCTGGAGCGCCTCGATCGTTTGCTCCGGCTGGAGCAAGGCCGCGGCCTCGCCGTCGATCGCGACGTCGAGGCGTGTGTCGCGGCCGGCGTTGAGCTCCGTGATGGCGGCGGCGAGGGCCTGGGCAAAGCCGGCGCGGCGGAGATTCTCCGGCGCGAGGCCGACGAGGTAGGCGCGCACATCGCGGATGGTGGTGTTAAGGCCGGCGCGCGTCTGGTCGAGGCGCTGTTCGGCCTCGTCGGGCCGCGCCTTCACGAGGGCGCGCGCGGTCTCGACGTTCAGGCCCGTGGCGTAGAGCGACTGGATGATGCCATCATGAAGATCACGGCCGAGGCGGATTTTTTCGTCGAGGGACTGCGCGATCAGCTGCTGTTTCAGGCGGGCGTCCTCCTCGGCGCGACGGCGCACGTCGCGTTCGCGCGTCAGCTCTTCGCCTTGGGCGACGGAGGATTCGGCGAGCCGGGCGAGCGCGCCCACTTCCGTGCGCGTGGCGCTGGCGGCCTCGGGCGGCTCGGGATCGCGCGCGGGCCGGAGCAGTTGGACGAGGATGAGGGCGATCGTGAGCCCGAGGGCTCCGGTCGCCAGCATGAAGGCGATGCGCTGCGCGAGCACGCGGG
>JAUYAK010000037.1 GCA_030693515.1 Opitutaceae bacterium | reverse complement strand
AACCGACCGGCAACCTCGACGAGCACACGGGCGACGCCGTGATCGCGCTGCTCCTCGCCTTGTGCCGTGAGACCGCCACGGCGCTCGTGCTCGTGACCCACAACGCCGCGCACGCGCAAAAAACGCATCGCCAACTCTTCCTCCGCGAAGGAGTCCTTTCCCATGCCTAGTCCCAAGATCAAGTGCGGGGTCGCCGGGGTCGGCTCCCTCGGCCAGCACCACGCGCGCATCTACGCTTCGCTGCCCGGCGCCGAACTCACCGGCATCTACGAGACGAGCGACGCGCGCGCCGCCGAAATCTGTGCAAAGCACGGCTGCCGGCGCTTTGCGACGCTCGCCGAGCTGGGCGCGGCCTGCGACGCCGTCTCCGTGGTGGTGCCGACGGACAAGCATGCGGATGTCGCCCTGCCGCTGCTGGCCGCCGGCGCGCACCTCCTGATTGAAAAGCCGATTTGCGCTTCGCTCGAAGAGGCCGAGCGCGTGCTCGCCGCCGCGCAGGCCGCGCGCCGCATCGTGCAGGTCGGCCACATCGAGCACTTCAACCCCGTGATGGCGTTTCTCGAAAAAGAGATCGACGAGCCGCGCTACATCACGGCCGAGCGCCTCGCGCCCTACCAGACGCGCGGCACCGAGGTCGGCGTCGTCCTCGATCTGATGATCCACGACATCGGCATCGTGCTCGCGCTCGTGAAATCGCCCATCGCCAAGATCGACAGCGTGGGCATCAACGTGCTCTCGAAGAGCGAAGACATCGCCAACGCCCGCCTCCAGTTCGAGAACGGCTGCGTGGCCAACCTCAGCGCGAGCCGCATGAGCACGAAGAAGGCGCGCGAGATTCGCATCTTCCAGGGCGACGCCTATCTCTCGCTCGATTTCATGAACCAAGCGGGGCATCTCGTGAGGAAGAGCGATATCATCGCCTACGGCCTAAAGATGAAGATCGGTCTCGTGAAGGCCGGCGACCTCAGCGCGATTCCGGTGCGCGAGATTCCGATCGAGAAGGGCGAGCCGCTGGCGCTCGAGCTGGCGCATTTTGTAGAGAGCGTGGCCAAGGCGAAGCAGCCCAAGGTGGGCGGCGCACTGGGCAAGAGCGCGCTCGAGGTCGCCATCACGATCACGGAGCAGATTCGCGCGGCGCGGCAATGAGCGCGACTCCGCTCCTGCCGTTTCGCCTGGCGCCGCCTGCGGGTGGCGCGGTGGATGTGCTCATCGTGGCCGGGGAGCACTCGGGCGACGAACATGCGGCGCGGGTGGTGCGAGAGCTGCGTGCCCGCGAGCCGGGCCTCGCGATCGCGGCGCTCGGCGGACCGCAACTCGCGGCCGCGGGCGCGCAACTGCTGCATGACCTCACGGCGTCCTCGGTCGTCGGCCTCGTCGAGGTGCTGAGGAACTATTCTTTTTTTCGCGCGCTCTTCGAGGAGACGTTGCGCTGGATCGGCGAGCACCGGCCGCGGGCGGTATGCTTCGTGGATTACCCGGGGCTGAATCTCCGCCTCGCGGCGGCGTTGCGCGAGCGGGGCCTTTCGGCAAAGGGCGGCGGCAAGATCAAAACGCTCTTCTACATCTCGCCGCAGATTTGGGCTTGGAAGGCGAAGCGCCGTTTCACGATGGCCCGCGACCTTGATGCGCTGGCGACAATCTTTCCCTTCGAGCCCGCGTGCTATGCGGACACGACGCTGCCGGTCGAGTTTGTCGGGCATCCGTTTGTGGCGGACGACTACATGCCCCCGGTCCGCCACGAGGCCGGCGGCCCGGTGTTGCTGCTGCCGGGCAGCCGCGTGCAGGCGGTGGGGCGGATCTTTCCGGCGCTGCTCGGTGGTTTCAGGGCGTTTGGCCAGGGCGATGCGGTGGTGCTCTATCCCAGCGACGACATTCGGGGCGTGCTTGAGCGCACACTGGCAAGTGCAGGCGCCAACGGGCCGGGCAAAATCGAATTGCAGCCGACGGGCGCCACGGTGGCCGCCGCGGCGGTGCTGACCTCCAGCGGCACCATGTCGATGCACTGCGCGCTGGCCGGCATCCCCGGCGCGATCGCGTATCGCGCGAATCCGCTGACCTATCTGCTCGGCCGCATGTTGGTGAAGATCGAATACCTCGGCATCGCCAACCTGCTGCTCAAGGAGCCGATGTATCCCGAGTTTATCCAAGGCGCTGCCACGCCCGACGCGCTCGCGGCGCAATTGCGCGCCTGCACCGGCGATCCGGCTCGCGCCGCGGAAACCGCGCGGCAGGCGGCCCGGCTGCGTGCGCTGCTGCGGGTGCCGGCGAGCGGCACGGCGGCGGATTGGCTCGGCCGGCATTTGCGATAGGGGCGATAGCGCCCCGCGCGGCGTTAAAAAATTGTCACAACCCGCATGACGGGCCGCCCGTAAAGAAATCGCGACGGCAGGTGCCGAAGATCATGGTTCGCCCATGGTCGGCACCCCGTTCACTCCACCTCCCGCCACGCAGCGCAGCCGCGTGCTGCCCGCGCTTGTGCTCCTGACGGGCCTCGCGATTACGGCGGCGTCGTGGATCTCCGTGCGACAGGTGCTGCACCGGGAGGACAAGGTGCGATTCGAGCGGTTGAAAGAGCGCATAATCGACACTGCGGACGATCGTTTCCGCGCTCCGCACCAGGCGCTGCACGGCGCGCGCGCACTGGTGCAGGCGACCGGCACGATTTCATCCGGGCGCTGGGCGAGTTATGTGGCATCGGTTGCTCCCTTCCTCGACCATCATGTCGTCGGCATTGGCTACGCCCAGCGCGTGCCCCGCTCCGAGATCGATGCTTTCGATGCGCGCATCAGGGAGAGCAGGCCTGCATTTCGAGCCGAGCGCAACGGCGAGAACGACGAGCTGTTTGTCGTAACCCACATCGAGCCGATGACCCGCAACGCCGCGGCGCTGGGCCGTGACATCGGCTCGGGCACGACGCGCAGGGCTGCGGCCTTGGAGGCGATGCGGACCGGAGCGCCGATCATATCACGCCGCATCAATGTCATCGATGGCGAGGGCACGGTGCCGGGTTGCCTGTTGTTCCTGCCGGTCTATCGAAACGGGGCCGCGGTCAGCACCGAATCCGAGCGCTCGCAGGCGCTGGTGGGATGGGTTTACGCCGCTCTGCGCATTGACGCGCTGCTCGAGGCGGTGGGGCGCGCGACGGATGGTCTGCTCGATTTTGAAGTTTACGATGGCGACAAAGCCTATGCTTCAACGCAGCTTTTTGACAGCGACGGCAGCCAGCGGCTCGATGACGCCGCATGGTTTAGTGGCCGAGTCCATGCAGCCGCATTCTTCGATTCGTTTGCCCGGCCCGTTTTCGGGCGAGACTGGCTGTTTCGGGTGCGCACGGGACCGGCGTTTGACCAACAGAGCAACGCGGCGCGAGCCTGGCTCGTGTTTGCCGCGGGCACCGTGCTGAGTCTGCTCGGCGCAGGATTTACCCGGACGCTGGTCGAGTGTAAGCGGTAACTCGGCCACAGCATAGTCGGCCGAAGGCCGACGGTATAGAGTGGCGGGGATGAACGACGACAAGACAGTGGTGAACGTGCGGCCGCGTCGGCCGCATTTGAAACCGGAGGAGCGCGAGCGTGCCGTGGC
>JAUYAK010000028.1 GCA_030693515.1 Opitutaceae bacterium | reverse complement strand
AAAATCGCCACCGCAGAACGCGCCAGCCTCGCCTGATTGTCTGCCAAGTTATGTGCAGCGATTTCGCTGCCGCGCAGAGCGAAGTGACTCCGACAAGTGGCTGTCCACTCCACATAGGTCTGCGCGCAACATAACACAATCTATGTGCTGCGACACATAGGTTGTGCGAGACCGCGATGGCTGCAGCCGAAGCCAGAATGGCGATTTTGAAAATCTCGCGCGGATGCGCCAGGGCGCACGTGAGCGTGCCCATCGTCACCATCGTCCGGCTGAGTGGCTTGTTCTTTCGGTCGAGACAGATGACCCAGAGCGTTTCCTGATAGGGCGTCTTGGCGTAGGCGTCCTCCAAGTATTCCGCGATCTTGCGCGGCGTATTCAGGGCGTCGACGTCGCCCAGTTGCACTAAGTTGTAAGCGATACTGGCTTCATAGATCCTCATGGCATGGTAGGCGGCGGCTGCCGTGCGCGTTCCCGGAACCCTTCCGGGAGATCGGCGGTGCAACCGCGCCCAGGCTTCCTCCGGCACGCCGAGTCACGGGCCGGCGCGCCGAGGAGCGGTAGCGACGAGGGGGAAGCGCCGGCCCGGAAAGGTGGAGCCGCGCGCAGCGCGGACTACCTTGACCGGCGTGGCACGATGAGAGGAAACAGGCGGGGCGGAAAAATATCCACGCGGGCGCGACTGCGCGCCGCCTCGGTTCGTATCGCGGTCAATTCGACCGGCGTCCGAAAAACGTCCGGCCCGGCGGCAGATTTACTCCGGGGAAATCGGTGGCGGGACGAGCTGGGCCGGATGGTGTCTGGGCAGGACGAGTCGCTCCCTCAGCAGTTCGGAGATGGTCAGAAGATCCATCTTGAAATCGTCCCGACCAAGAAACGGAAAGTGAGCATCGAAAGGCTCGCCGTCAGGGTTTTCGATCACCAACGCCACGTGCACCTCGCGGCGACGGGCAAATGTTTCGAGCCACGCGCCCGCCTCGGCGAGCGCGGTGGGGCCGTGCCACGACCGATGGTCGTGAGCCCTGCCGGAAATCTGCCGGATGCCGCAGGCTTTGTTTCCCTCAATCGCGAGCACAGCGGTCGGCGGCAATTGCCACGGTGAATCCCGGCGCGAAGCGGGCAGCGCGGCGAGCATCGGCGCAAGCGGCCAAACCGATTCGATCTCAAAACCGAGCGATTCCAAACTCCGGGTAAGTTGGCCGAGTTCGCCCGATTGTTGTTCGTAGTAAAGAGTCACCTCGCGCCCGCCCTCCCGAACAAAAGGTCCGTCCCAGCTCCACGCGCACGCCGGGTCGTTGAGGAGCGCGAACTCGTCCGCGATGGGCGCACCTGGTTTCAACTCCAAAGCGTTTGGAAACGGCACGGACGCGGACGCGAGTGAAGTCGGCTGGTAGATCAGGCGCAGTGCAGGTTTCGCATTTGGAAATTGTGCGGCCAGCGCCGTTGCGGCGTGCTTGGGCTCGTCGAATCGGGCTTCCTCGGCGCTGGCAAACCACCAAGTCGAGCCCCAGAGGAGCGCGGTTTCTCGTTCGGAGAGCATGATGCACGCGCGACGCTGGGGACAAGCCGTTCACGGCCACCGGTAACCGAGCCGCTCTTTGCGGGTGAGCGGGAGTCCTTGCCCGAGCGGCGGCAGGCCGATGCCCATCCAGGGTTTCTCCAACTCTACATTTTGAACGATCCACGTGCGCGCCTCGGCCACCTGGGCCAGCGCCGCGCTCACCTTGGCGTGAGCGGGCGTGCCTTTGAGGCAGTCGAAGTTCGACGCGACTTTCAGCGCGAACTCCGCCTGTCCCAAGTGGTCGTCGAGATGCTTTCGCGTGGAGAGCGCGATGGGCATCGTCAACCGGCCGCCATGCTCATGCCCGTTTTCGGGCTCGTAAGCAGCTGACGGTTTTTCCGGTTCATCTCGCGGAGGACTTCACCGACGAAGGCCTTGTCTTTGTAATACGGACTTGTGCCTTCGAGCCGCTGGTCGATTCGCGCCCGCACCTCCGGTGTCTGGGCGTCGTAGAACTCCTTCGCCTGTGGGAGCTGCTTTTCGATGAGGCGCATCTCGGATTCGTGCCGCTGCATGTCCTTGTAAAGGAGCATATCGACGGCGCGGTCCGGGGCCTCCTTGACGACGCGCGAAAAATACGCGGCGTCGCTCGCGTTCGCCGCCTTGTAGGTGTCGAGTCGTTTTTGGATTTCCGGGTTGTTGCGGAACTGCAATGCGCCCTCTTTTTCCGGTGGGAGCGTAACGGTGTTGTCTCGTGTTTTGATCGGCATGGTATCGTTGGGTTGATGGCTGCTCGCTTGAAAACGTGCGGAGCGGCGTGAGGCACGTCGGGCGGAATTCCGCCAAAGTTATTTCAGGACGGGATTGAACGGCGGCTCGGCCGGACCGCGGACGAGTCGCAATGCGAGGTCGAACTGCGCGCACACCTCGTCGGCATCGTGCCGCGCGAGTGCGAAGGCCATGAGCGCCTTCGCCTCAATCTTCGGCTTGGTGTCGCCGAAGCGTTTGTTCAATTCGTCGGCGGCCGTGTAGAATTCGGCCACAACGGTTTCAGGTAATTGCAGGTTGAGCGTGGTCATGGTTGGTTGGGTGGAATGGAGTGATTTATGCGGGATGAGATGGAGGCATGGCCGGCCATGCCCCGGAGGGTCGGGCTGGGACGGAGCGGAGGCCGCGCCGGGAGCCGGAGCCGGGCGGCTGGGCGGTCGGCGCAGGCGGACGGACGGCGGAGCGACGGACCACGCCCGACCTTCCGGGGCCTTGCCGGCTCCGCTGCGCCCGGCAACGTCGCGCCGGCTTTGCGGCGCGTGGTTTCCGGAGCGCCCGCGACGATGATTTCGACGCCGGCGATTTGGCGTCGCTCCCGCGAGCCGCGCGAACGGATGTCGAGCACGATGACGCGCCCGCCGCTGCGTTGCTCCAGCTCCGTGACAAAACGGCCGAGTTCGGCCCACGTTAGCGCCGTGGAACCGGTGTAGCGGTAGCGGAGCGAGCCATCGTGCGCAGCGTCGGCGGGATCGGCTTCAACCTTCCAGCCCACCGGCACCGCGCCGGGGCCGGCGGTGTGCGGCCGTTCGAGGAGGGCGAGTTCACGGCGGAGTGACGTGAGCACGTCCGGAGTCGTGGCGGACAGGCGGATGTGTTCCGCCCGCAGCGCATCCCATTCGGCGTCGGGCCGCACGGCATCCGGCAGCCCGCGCGTGCGCACGAACAGCAGTCCGCCGAGCAGCATCGCGCCGAACAGCAGCGCCGCCCACTGGCGGCGGGAAACGGAAAAATTTCGTTTCATCGCCACTGTCCTTTCAGGGCAAACGCCGTGGCGGGCACGGGCGATCGTGGCTCGGCAAGCCGCCACGGATTCGGGTCGGCCTGAAGCCCAGCCTGCCACGTGTGCCAGTGTGCCGGCGTGAGCCCCGGCGCGGCGACGCCACCCTCGACCGTGAAGCCGCGGCGATCCGCCCGCACGCGGGTCAGCACAATCTCCAGCGGGAGGCTGCGCGGCAGCGCGCGCAGGAGGGCACCGCACGAGACCGGTCCCGGTTGCAAACGAGCGATCTCGGCGCGGAGGCGGTTTGCTTCCACATCGGTGCCTCGCAACGTGACGACGTCTTGCCGTAGCGCGGCGATTTCCACGGTGCGTTCGGCCATCGTGCGCTGGCGCGCACGCAGGTGAAGGCCCTGCTCGGCGGCGAGCGCACACACGGCCATAAGCACAGCGGCAGTGGCACCCTGCACCAGCCGACTGGGCGTCAACCGGCTGGTCGCGGGTAGCATCTGATTGGGTTGGCGCGGTGAGAGCGTGTGCGCCGCGCGAACGAGTTCGTTCCAACCGATTCGTTTGCCGCCGGGTTCGTCGATTTCACAGAGCGCCGTGGCGAGATGGTCGCCGGTAGAGTCCAAGCCGACGACATACAGTGCGGTGTCAGTTCGTTCGCTCGTTTGGCGCGCGACCTCCGAGGCAAGCGCCGCCGCTCCGGCTCCAAGTGCTTGCTCCGTCTCCCTCACACCCATCGGCGTGTGACGGAAAATCAACGTTTGCTTTTCTGCGACCGCCACGACGGTCAGCGCCCCTGTGTCCGGCCAGTCGGCTGGCACGAGGTTCAGCACAGTGGCGAGCGGCCACGCGCCTTCGATCACGATGCCAGCCGCGTGCAAGCTCGCGATGAGCGCGTAAAGCCCGGGTTGAGTTTCATAGTGGAGCAGCGTCGTTCCAGTTTGCGGAGCGGACGCGAGCGGCTCGTAGGACCACGCGAGTGCGTCGTCGCCGAGCGAGGGATATTCCTCCTGCAACGCCTCGCGTAGTGTCGAGCGACCGCCTTGCGGGCAGTTCACCGCAGTGCTCGCGAGAAACGTGGGCTGGTAGACGAGCCGCAGGCGCGCTGGCCGCGCGTCGCCGAATTCCGCGAGCAGCGTTTCCGCCGCCCGCGAAAATTCGCCGAACACGACCGGCTCGTTCCGGCCCTCGATCCACCAGCGGTCGCCCCAGAGTAGGGCGACGCGGGTATTAGAGTGCGGTGAGATAGACATAGACGTCGGTGACTCCGTTGGCGGGGGCGGCGTAGGCGACGACGCCGGTGTCGGACGCGGCGCCTTCCACGGGGGCGAGCTGCGCGCCGTTCATCGCGACGGCCAGTTCATACGCGTCTTTCGCGGGGCACGCGGGAATCACGAGATACGCGACGACGTAGTTGGCGTTGAGATTCGTCACGCCGTCCAAGCGGAAGTTCGCGCCGAGCGCGACGGACGGTGCGAGTGCGGGATTCGCAGTGCGGGCCTCGACGCGCGTGACGTTCGCCCAGTTCCGCTGGGGCGCGGCGTCCGGCGTCATGAGAAACGCGAGCGACGCCTGGTTCCACGCGACCTCGTTGCCGGTTCCGGTGGAGGTGAACGACTGCGAGCCCATGCGGAGCGTGAGCGGTCGCTCGAGTTTCGCGGTCGCGAGCAACACGGCGTCCAGCCGCGAGGCGTTGCCTTTCGCGACATCGGTCGCGCCGGTGAGAGCCGCACCCGAGGTCGGGATGCCCGCGCCCTCGGTGCGGGGCAGGCTGCCGTTGCCGCCGGCCGTCGAGAGGTAGTCGGTCAGCGCGGTCTTGAGCGTATCGACGGTTTTCTGGACTTGCTGGACGCGCGCGTTGCGAAGCGCATCAAAACCCTTTGGCAACAGCAGCCCGACGAGGACGGCGATGATCGCGATGACGAGGACGAGTTCGAGCAGGGAGTAACCCTGCGAGCGGATGGATGGCGGGTGATTTTTCTTCATGGTTGTTTTCTGGTTTGGTTTCGCTGAACAAAAAAAATCAGAGGACGCGCGCGACTTCCTCGGCGGTCGTTTCACCGGCGGCGGCAGCGGCGAGGCCGCGCTGCCAGAGCGTGGTGTGCGCCTCGCGGTCACGCAGGGCGTTGAGATCGGCGAGCGGCGCGTTGGCGGCGATGAGCGGGAGGAATTTTTCCGCCGGGATCACCTCGTGGATGGCGAGCCGGCCGCGGTAGCCGCGGCCGTGGCACGCGGCGCAGCCGACGGCGCGAAACAGCTTCGCGTCGGGCAAAAGATACTGTGCGGCCAGTCGCGGTGACTCGGGATGCGGGGCCTTGCACGCGGGGCACAGCCGCCGCACGAGCCGCTGCGCGGCGACGAGACGCAGCGCCGCCGCGAGCAGAAATGTTTCCACGCCGAGGTCGCGCAGGCGCGGAATCGCGGCGAGCGCATCGTTGGTGTGCAGCGTCGAGAGGACGAGATGTCCCGTGAGTGCGGCGCGAATTGCGAGCTGGGCGGTTTCCGCGTCGCGCGTCTCGCCGACGAGGAGCACGTCGGGATTCTGGCGCAGCAGCGCGCGCAGAGAGGTCGCGAAGGTGAGCCCAATTTTTTCGCGAATCTCCGTCTGGCGAATCGCGGCGAACTCATATTCGACCGGGTCTTCCAGGGTGTGGATGACGCGCCCGCGGTGATCCAACGCGTGCAGCGCGGAATGGAGCGTGGTCGTTTTTCCGGAACCGGTCGGCCCCGTGAGATAGATCAATCCAGCCGGACCGTGCAGCGCACGGTCGAGCGCGGCGGATTGCTCCGGCAGAAAGCCGAGTTTATCGAACGCCTGCGCGGGCATCGATTGATCGAGGAGCCGGATGACGAGGCTCTCGCCATGCACGGTGGGCAGCGTGCTCAGGCGCAAATGAAACCGCTTCGCGCCCTCGCGGAGCACAGCGCGGCCATCCTGCGGCAGTCGTTTTTCGGTGATGTCCATGCCGCCGAAGATTTTTCCCCGCGCGAGAAAAGCATCGCGGTGCGCGAGCGGCAGCCGCGTGTGGTCGCGCATCTCGCCGTCGAGCCGGAAGCGGATGAGCAGGCCGTCCTCCTTCGGCTCGCAGTGCATGTCGCTCGCGCCCTCCGCGACGGCCGCGCGCAGGAGTGCGTCGAGGGTGCGGGTCGGGTCGCCGTGGGGCTCGCCCGGAGGGAAGGTCGCCGCCGCCCGGCCGCGAAATCTCTGGAGTAGATCGAGCATTTTCAGCGGACGATCCGAGGGGTGAGGAAGATCACGAGCTCCGTGCGCGTATGGAGACTGGCCCGGCTGCGAAACGCGGCTCCGACGACGGGCAGCTTGCCGAGCATGGGAATGCGGCGCTCGGTTTCACCGGTCTCCTCGGAGATGAGTCCGCCGATGATCGCCGTCTCGCCGTCGCGGAGCCGCACGATGGTGGACGCCTGTTTTACCTCGGTGACGGGCGCGGTCTGCCGCCCATCCGGGCTCGTCACGATGGCCTGCAACCGCGTGATGGCGGGCAGCACATCGAGCGTGATGACGCCGTCGCCATCGATCTGAGGCGTGACGGCGAGGATGGTGCCGATGGTGATCGTCGAGATGGAAAAGTTTTCCTGCGTCTGGTTGAACGCGGTGGCCGCGCCCGGCTGCTGCAAGGTCGTCGTCTGTTGCAGCCGGAAAAACGGGCGGTCTTCGCCGACCTTGATAAAGGCCGTCTGGTTGTTGAGCGCGCGCAGCCGCGGCTGCGCGACCGTCTTCACCTCGCCCTGCTGCTTGAGCGCCTGGATGACGGCGGAAGTGCGGCCGAAGCCCAGCGTGACGGCGAAGGTGTTCGCGCCGAGGACGGCACCGGCGACTCCCGCGACATCGAGCGGCGAGCGGGCCTGCACGCGCACTCCCTCCAGCGTCGTCGCGGCAAGATCCCAATCGACGCCGAGCTTTTGCTCGTCGCGCAGCGTGACCTCGACGAGGCGCGCCTCGATTTCCACCTGTTGCGTGATGCGCCGGTTCACGAGTTTGATGAACGCACCGATGGATTCGTGACGCTTCAAGGGCGCGGCGATTTGCGCGATGCCGCTGAAGCGGTTGAGGACGAGACTGTCGCCATCTTTGAGCATCGCGCGCAGCTCGGCCTCCAAGTTCGGCCAGAACGTGTTTTGGTTTTCCTGCGAAATGGAGACCTGCGTGGCGTCGGAGGCGGAGTTGCCGTTCGCGAGCGTTTGCGGTCGGGCGAGGTTTTGCGCGCCGATGAAACCGTTTCCATTGCCGCCGCTGCTGCCGGTCGCTCCGCCGAGTGTGATCGACGCGCTGCCGGAGCCGCTGCGTGTGAGCTGCGGATAGTCGATCGCGTAGAGCACCGTCTTCCGTTGCCGCACCGCGATGCCTGCGGCCGTCTCTTCGAAATGGAGCCCGACGGGCTCGACGAGCGCGGTGAGTGCGTCACGCAACGTGCCCCCGGAAAAATCCACCGTGACCTCGGTCGTGAGGTCCGGCTCGGCGTGAATCGTCGTCTTGCCGGAGCGGCCCAGGGCGCGAAGCGCGGCGGGGAGGGGTGCGTTTTCAAACCGCAGCGGACCGACCGGTTGATCGAGGAGCGAAGGCTCGGCGGCGGAAACGAACGCGACGGTGAGAACGAAGCAGAGGAGTGTTTTCATGGATTGGAGAAAAAGCGTCAGGGTTTTTCGAGGACGTAGGGCGGTGCCTCGCGCGCGGCTTCGTGGCGCAGCAAGGTGCGCGACTGCCCGCGATATTTGAGCGTGGCGGCGGTCGTGACGTTGAAGCTCTGGTTCACCGGCGCGGCCGGGAGGAAGAAGGTGTCGCCGGGCTGGTTCGCTTGGAGCGTGACGGGTCCGGCCCCGGTCAACTCGATGGAGTTGCCGGTGAGAATCGCCGGGCCGCTGAGCAGCGAGAAGCTCACGGGCAGACCCGAGGTCGCGGTGGCGGTGAGCGTGAACGGTGGCGCGGTCAGCCCGCGATCACCGGGTGGATCGAACGCAATTGTCTGCGGCGTTTTTCCCGTGAAGTTGGCCTGCGCGAATTTTGCGCGGTCCATCGTGATCGCGACCGTGGTCGCGCCGCCGCTCACGTCTCCGCTCCAGTTGGTAAAACGAGACGTGGCGCCGGGCGTCGCGGAAATCGTGACAACCGTGCCCGCCGGATAGGTGCCGCCGGGCGTAACGCTGCCGCCGGCGGTGGCGGCGGTCGTCAGGGCGAAGTTCGTGGCACCGCTGACAGTCACGGTAGCGGTGCGCGTAATCGGGCCGCCGTTGCCCTGGGCAGTGAGCGTGAACGTGTGCGTGCCCGCGGCGAGACCGGTCACGGCTTGCGCACCGCTCGCGGCGCTGCTGGCGACACCGGGACCGTTCACGTTAACGGACGTCGCATTTGCCGTGCTCCACGAAACCGTCGTCGTGCCGGGCTCGGTCGTCGCATTCGGGCTGGTGGCGATGGAGCCCGACAGGGTAGGCGGAGTGGCGCTGACGGTAAACGTCGCCGTGCGCATGATCGGGCCGCCGGTGCCCTGGGCGGTGAGCGTGAACGTGTGCGTGCCGGCGGCGAGGCCGGTGATGGCTTGGCTGCCGCTGGTCGCAGTGCTGCTGAGACTCGGACCGGAAACGGCAACGGACGTAGCGTTGCCCGTGCTCCACGAAATTGTGGTTGAGGCCGGAGCGGTGCCAGTGGTCGGACTCGCGGCAATCGAGCCCGTGACTGATGCGGCCGAGGTGACGGTGAATGTCGCGGTCTGAGTGGCAGGGCCGTTCGGCCCCTGCGCGGTGATGGTGTAGCTGTAGGTGCCGACCGGCAGACCGGTAATCGTCTGCGCGCCGCTCGGGGCCGGGGTGTTCAGTCCGTTGCCGGAGACGGCGACCGAGGTCGCGTTCACACTCGACCACGAAATCGTCGTCGAGCCGGGCGCGGTGCCCGAGGTGGGCGACGCGGCGATCGAAGCGCTTACCGATGTGGCGGCCGTGACCGCGACCGTGGCGGTTTGCGTCACGGGTCCGCCGTTGCCCTGGGCAACAATCGTGTAGGTGTAAGCGCCGGCCGGGAGACCGGTGATGGTCTGCGAGCCGTTGGCCGCGACGCTGCTGAGGCCGCTGCCGCTCACGGCGACGGAGGTCGCGTTGACACTTGACCACGTGATGGTCGTCGAGCCCGGAGCAGTCGTTGCGGTGGGGGTCGCGCTGATCGAGGCGGACACGGCGGCCGGCGCCGCCACCGTGACCGTCTGGCTGATCGTCGCGGACGTCGCGCCGTTAGTATCGACGGCATTCGCGGTAAACGTGATCGTGGTTGGCCCGAAATCAGACGTCGTGTTCCCGGAATCGCCGTCGGTGCCGTTTCCGCCGCCGGCGAACGCGAAACCGGCTCCGTTCTTCCACACGTTGACTTGGGAAAGATTGCCATCGGCATCGTAGCCGTGAGCGGAGATCGTGTAGGCTTGCCCGCTTGCGACGGTGCCGGGCGTGGTGTTCCATGTGATGGTCGGCGCGCGATTCGCTGCCGTAATGGTCACGGTCTGCGAGATCGTCGCGGAGGTGGCACCGTTAACATCGACGGCTTGCGCGCTAAACGTGATCGTAGCTGGACCGATGTCAGACGTGGTGTTGCCCGAGTCGCTGTCGGTGCCGTTGCCGCCACCGGCGAACGCGAACGCTGCGCCATTTTTCCACACGTTTACCTGCGCGAGGTTGCCATCGTCATCGTGGCCTTGTGCCGAGATCGTGTAACTCTGCCCGCTTGCGACGGAGCCGGGCCTGGCGCTCCATGAGATAGTGGGCGCGCGGTTGGCCGCGGTGATCGTGACCGTATGCGAAATCGTCGCGGATGTCGCGCCCGTGCTGTCCACCGCTTGTGCAGTGAAGGTGATCGTGGTTGGTCCGGTGTCGGCGGTCGTGTTGCCGGAGTTGCCATCGATGCCGTTGCCGCCGCCCGCGAAGGCGAAGCCTGCGCCGTTTTTCCACACGTTAACCTGGATAAGGTTTCCGTCGTCGTCGTGCCCCCGTGCGGTAATCGTGTAGTTCTGGCCGCCGACCGCAGTAGCCGGGCTGCTCACCCAGGCAATGGTTGGGGGACGATTCGGAGGCGGAGCGGTCGGCGCGTCGAGCCAGAGCACGGCGAGGAATCCGCTGCCAACCAAGTAGCCCGGACTTACGATATAGTCCGGTTGCAAACTGACCTCAATCGTGCCGTTAACCGCGCCGATCGAGCGGCTGAATGTCCCGACCGTGGAGGTTTGACCGGCAATAGCGGTTAGCTGATTGATGATCGAGTAGGCTGCGGCGCGATCGGATGCGCTGACCCGCGGATTGCCGGCAATTTCGGCGTTCAGGGTGTTGATCCACGGCGTGAAATAGACCCGGGAAGGCGGTGAGACGTCGAGCACGGCGCCGCTGCCAGCGCCGAAAAAATATTCCGTGGCGCGAGCGGTGCCGGCCAGACATGAAAGACAGACAAGGAGAAAATAAATTTTCATTGAACGGTGACGGTGGCGTTTTCCCGGAGGTGAAAGCGCAGTGCTTCCACCCCCGGCCACGCCGGGCCGCGGTTGATGGTGATGAGCCGGCCGCCGAGAATCTCCGGCGTGGTCGCAGCCCCTGAATTCGCCGGCGCGGTGAACGCGTTCGGCACGTTGTTGAACGACACGAACGCCTGTTCGGTCGGATGGTTGTTGTTCACGGTCACGCCGAACTTCGGCAGCACGATCCGACGAACAATGAGCCGGTGAACCTGCGTGAGTCCGCCCGAGCCCTGATGCCACGCGGCGATTTGTGCGGCGGTGAGCCGGCTCTGCCACAGCGCCGGCAGCGTCGCGGTGCGGCCTGCCCAATCGTGATTCCAGATCGCGTCGAACCACGTGGTGCTGTTTTCGCCGGCCGGCAGCGCAAGCTGCTCGCTGCGTGCGGCGAGACTCACGAGCAGGAATCGCTGGCGGCCGGTTTCGTCAGGGCCGGCGAAGAGAAGGCGCGGATTGCCGAGAGCGTTGAACGCCAGGCGCACCAGTTCCGGTGCGGGGCCGGGTGAGACGCCGGAGGACGGTGCGATGCCTCGCAGGCGAGCGACTTTCACGAACCACATGTAGCCGGAGAGGGGCGAATAGGTTTCGGTGGTGGACGCGGAGAAAATCGTTGGCGAATCGGTTGCCGAGATGGTGCCCGGCAGCGCCGCGATATTCAGGTTCGTGAGATCGGTGTTCTCGAACGAGGCCGTGATGGTGGCGGCGAATTCATCGAGCGTGCGCTCCTCGGTGTCGCGCTGGCTCCGTTCGATGATGTCGCGCACCGACGGCGTGAGCACTGCCGCGAGTGCACCGAGCACGAAGAGCACGAGAACGATTTCAAGGAGTGAGAAGCCGCGCGCGGCGCGGCGTTGAGCTTGAAGATGAGGTTTCATAGTTCAGCGGGCGTTGACGCCGCCGAGCAGCGCGAAGAGCGGGAGGAAGAAGGAGAGTGCGATGGCGCCGACGACGGCCGTGAGCGCGGTGAGCATCACCGGCTCAAGGAGCGCGAGCGCGGTGGCGAGGCGCTCGCGGGCGCGGCTTGCCGCGTAGTCCTCGACGTGGCGGAGCGCCGCGCCGAGCTGCCCGGTGGTTTCGCCGGCGCGCAGCGCGGGCACGACAAATCCGGGCAGCGCGTGCTTCGCGGGGAGCGCATCACATAGGGTCTTGCCTGCTGCGATGCCCTCGCGGGCCGCGAGGAGATGGCGCGCGAGCACGGCGTTGCCGGTCAGTTCCGCGCCGGTGGCGAGCGCCGCGAGCAGCGGGATGCCCGCGTCGTGCATGAGCCGCGCGTGCGCGGCGAAGCGCGCGGTGGCGAGACAGCGTAGCGTCTCGCCCAGCACCGGCGCGCGCAGCATCATCCAATCGCGCGCGTAACGCAGGCGTGGCGCACGCGCCGCAACGACGAGCCCGCCGCAGCCCATCGCTGCGAGCAGCGCCAGCAGGGGCCAACCGTGCCGCAGTCCCTCACTTGCGCGAATCAGCGCGACGGTCAGCCAGGGCAGCGTGATGTTGAGCGAGGAAAAAATCTCGGCGAAGCGCGGCACGACCCCGCCGAGGAGAAATCCGATGAGTCCGATTGTCGCGGCGAGCACGAGGGTGGGATAGATCAGTGCGCGTCGGGCGGTGCGTTTTAGCTCGTCGGTGCTCGCGAGATGCGCGGTGAGCGCGCGCAACGCCTCGGGCAATTGCGCAGAGGACTCGCCAGCGGCGATCACCGCTGCCACTTCCGGCGGGAAGATTTTGGCGAACGTGCGGCAAGCGACGTGAATTGGTGCGCCTTGCGCGACCTCACCATGAATGCGCGTGAGGACCGCACGGGCGCGACCGGCAGGCAGATCGGTGGCGAGCTGCGCGAGCGCAGCATCGGCTGTCACGCCCGCGCGCACCTGCAATTCGAGCTGGTGCAGCAGCGCGATAAGTTCACGTGGACGCAGCGTCAGATGCGCGAGCCGTTTGTTCGGTCGCGCGGGTGCGATGCGCACCGGCCAGAGCGATTCAGCGCGCAGCCGGGTGCGGAGTTCCGCGGTGTCGGCAGCATTCCAGACTCCGGTGCGTCGGCGGCCGAGCGCGTCAATCGTGGTGGCGGCAAAGGCTGGCATGGTCAAAGCGCGAGGCGGATGCGGACGGGCTGGGTGCTGATGGGAAGGCGCAGGAGGCGGCCGCCGCTGCGAAACAGCGCGGCGTCGGTTTCGACTCGCTCCAGCGTGAGCGACTCGACGTGTTCACCGATTTCGACCGGGCGTTTGTTGACCAACGCGGTCGGCTTGTTCCCGCTCACCACGCCGCTGATTACGACGGTGAGTTCGCGCGGCGCATTGCCACCCGTGGTGCGCACCGCAAACGGATTGATTTCGTCGCTCGCGTTGGCGGCGTCGAGCGCGGTGAGATCAATCAGGCCGTCGGCGTTGGGCATGACGACGGGCGTGAGATCGACGGTCGGTGCGAGTGGGGGCGGTGTTTCCGGGACTGCCACTGCGGCGATGGCGGCAGGCGGAGATGCCACCGCCGAAACCGAGGCAGGGACGACCTCCGGAGGAGCGACGATTGCGGGCGGCGGTGCGGGTGGGAGCGGCTGGGCCGTGGCCGATGGGCGAGATGATTCGCCGAGGTCGGGTGACAAATTCCACGCGGCGGTGCCTTCGACACGGTGAATCACATGAGCAGCGTGCCGCACGCTTGCATCCTCCGGGTCGGCGTAGGCACCGAGTGCGTAAGTTTTCACGACCTCGGGGATTCGCACGCTCGCGGGCGCGGGCGGTTTGGCGATCGGCAGCGGGGCGTATGGCGCGATTTTGGACGGACGGACGGTCTGACAACCGGCGAGGCAAAATGCGACGAACAGGAAAAGCGTTGCTGCGAGTTTCATGGTTTTTGAGTGGCGACCGGATGAGTGCGGCCGGGGTCGATGGTTTCGGTCACGTAGAGGTAGAAGCTCTTGCCGGCGGGCACGCGGAGGTAGAAGCCGTCGCGGGCGATCGACTCGCGGATTTGCTGCGCATACTCGCGCAGGATCGCGCTCGTGCCGGCGAGCGAGGCGTTGCGGGCGGTCGCGGCGGGAACCAAGGTCTCGCCCAAGGCGCTGGACGAAGCGCGCGTTTCCTGAAGTGCCGTCGTGGCGGTCGCGAGAAAGGTGGCGGCGAAGAGTTTGGCTTCGCGGGCATCGTCGGTGCGGAGCAGTTCGCCGCGCAGACCGGCGGAGCCGTCGTGCTCGCCCCACGTGCCGGTAAGCGCATCGCGCTCGCGGTCGAGCGCGATGCCCTGCACGCGCAGCTCGCGGCTGCCGTTGGCTCCGGGAACTTTCCAGACGACGACCCACGGGCCGCTGGCGGCGAGGCGTTCGCGGGCGCGGTCAACGGTGACACGTCCATGCACCTCCGCGCCCGCCGGGATCACGCACTGGCCGGCGTGAAACACGCTCTCCGTGACCAAGCCGATGATGGGCGTATCGAGGCGGTTCGATTCCAGCGTGACGACGGTTTCGCAAGGGATGAGCCGGCCGTAGGGCGCGGCCGCGACGCGCGGATTGCGTTCGGCAGATGAGTTGCTCGTGAATATTGTCAGCGGCAGCACCGGCGGCGCGGTGGGCTTTGGGGGCGTGGTCGCGATAGCTCCCGGCGATTGGAGAGCAGACGGCGCCTCGAAGCGGACTCCGGCGCGTTGAAACACCTTTGGCAGCGAGGGCGTAGGACGCACACTCGACGCTGCGGCTGCCGCGGGCGACGGTGCACGATGGGCGCGCTGCCATGCGACGACGCCCACGGCGACGGCTGCCAGCGCGGCGACGACGATGAGCTGTCCGGTGGGCGTCGTGAAGAACTGGGCGTTCAGTTTCATTCCGGGAGCGGCAGTGCGAGAACGAACGCGTTTTTGACGGAGAGATTCGCCCTCGTGCCGTCGGGATTCCCGACGAGGGCGAGGTGAACGATCACTGCCCGGCCGGCCGGCAGTTCCTCCGGAGCGTCGTTGATCGCCGAAGGGAAACGAGTTTCGCCAACGCGCATCGTGAGCTGCGCGGGCGCACAGCGAAACGGAACCGCGCTGCGATTTTCAAGACGCAGCCGAAAGACGATGGCGTCCTCCTCGGTGAATCCGAAGACTTCTTCGATGACGCAGGTGACGGGGCCGGACGTGACGATGGTGCCGGGCGAAGTGCGCTCAATGGTCTGAACGAGCGCCGGGTATTGTTCGGCGAGTGCCGGATAATTTTTGGCGCGGTCGAGCAGGGAGAGCAGGCGGGCTGGACCCGGACGCTTTGGAGCAGGCGTGGTTTCGCCCGAGGCGTGATCGTAGAATGTGATCGTGCGGTCGGGGATTTCGCCGCCGGTAAAAGCAAACGCGAAAACTCGGTCGCGAAAGATCACATTCGTTGCGGCGGTCGCGCCAGGGCGCAGCGCCCGCACCGAGAAGAAATGGGAGCCTGGCTGGTGGGAAATCAGGACGGGCGGCTGGTCGTCGGATTTGACGGACACACCTGCGCCTTCGACCGCCGTGATCGGGCCGGGAAACATTACCGTGGTGGGCGAATCCACACCGATACGGACGGCATAGACCGTCCGGTCATCGAGCGGATGGCGCTGGACCGGAGTGGCGGTGACCGTTGCGACGCCGAGTGCCGCGCCCAAAATCAGAATGAGAGTTCGTAGTTCCATACGGCGAGGGGATAGCGGCCCGTGGCCGCGAGGTTGGGATTGCGTGCGAAGGTGAATCGCACGGTGAACGCGGGTGACTCGGTGAACGTCTGCTGGCCGACGACGCCGGTGCGGATGAGCTGTCCCTCGGCCTGCACGAGCACGACCTGCTCGCGGGTTTCGAGGACGGTGAGTTTCAACACCTCGGCTTTTTGATGGAGATTCTTCCGGGAAAATTCCTCGGTGGAACGTGCGGCATCGGCGCGGGCTTGTTGCAATGCCTCCGGCAGAAATAGCTTTTCCAACAACTCCGGCTGATCGAAGCCCGCCGGGTTGCGCTGCAACAGGGCGAGGCACGCAAGTAGCGCGTGCTGCTCGTGCAGTTTCGACGCCTCCTCGAACGCAAGGAGCGGGCTCACGTGAAACGAGCCGCTGCCATCGAGCACGACGACGCGCTCGCGCGTGCGATACGCGCGGATGAGAAGATACGGTTGCAGCGCGCAGAGCGCGACGGCACCCGCTGCCACGAGAAACCAGAGACGCGCGGCGACCGCCGGGTTCACGAACAGCGTAAGCGGGTTCCACGGCGTGCGCGGAGTTTTGTGGGACTCCAAGCGGCCGGGCGGAGCGGCTGTTTCGCGGAGAGACGGGGAAGGAGGATTCATGGTGAAGGCGATCAGATGGTGGTTTGCGGTGCGGGCAGGTGGGCGGTCGCGAGGGCGGCGCTCGCGCGGAGGTCACCGGTGGGATCGGGCGGCGGGGGAGACGGAGGCGCTACCGGGGCGGGAGGCGGCGGTGGCATCGGCGGCGGGATGGACGGGCCACCGGATTTGGAGGAGGAAGACGCCGCGGATGCCGCCGCAGCGGGCAGGGCCGCGCCGCCTGTTTTGATGGCCTTGATCGCCCACACCACTTGGTGCAGCGCGAGCAGTTGCTGCACGCCTGCGGCTCCACCCGCCGACAGCGGCGAACCCGAGCAGATCAATGCCTGCATGAGAAAGGGCGTGCCGATGGTGCCGAGAATCAGCCAAAGCGCACCGAGTAGGCCGCCGAGCAAACTGGCGAAGGAAGAGGCGTCGATTTGGCCCGGTGCGATCCCGGCGGCAATCGCGAGATTGCTTTGATACGCGGTCAGCAGGTGAAACGCGACCAGCTCGGTCACCGCGAAGCCCACGGGCCACGCCAGCACTGCGAGCGTTTGCTGCACGTAGCGCACTCCGAGCGAGGTCAGCGAGGGCACCATCATCAGCGCCAGCGCCACGGGCAGAAACAGGTAGCAGAGGAGCTTCAGCAGGTATTGCAGGAGCAGAAAAGGAAACTGCAGGAGGCTCGCGACGAGGACGACGAGCTTGGCCACGGCCCAGAGCACCGCGCGGTAGAGCGATTCGCCGACGCGGCGCAGGCTGAAGTCCGTCGGGTTCTCCGCGATGCTGTCGCGCAATTTCCCGGCCGCCTGCATGGGAGCCTCCGTGTAGCGGTCGTTTACGACGTCGGCCACGCTGAGAAAAATCTTCTCCGTGAATCCGAACCAGTTCGGCAGTGTGGCGATCAGTCCGACGATGAACATCGCGCGCACGATGGGGCGGGCGATGCTCTCCATGTCCGCGCGGGCGCGCTGCACCTGGAGCATGAGGCCCACTACCGCGATGAAGAACACAATGAAGCGTAGCGTGTCCGTCAGCGCGATCACCGCGTCGCGTAGTCCTGGAGCGAAGTTGTCCATCAGTTGCGGCCCTCCTGGGGACGCTGGCGGATTTCTTCCGCGCGCAATTTTTCCATCAGTCGTGCGCGAGTGGCCGCATCGGGTGCGTCGGCGGTGCGGCGGTCGAGTTTCACGCCGGCCTGGAAGGCGTTCATGGGTTGCCCATCCTCGTCGTGACCGGGCGGCAGCAGTGGGGCGCGCCGAAGCTCGCGCCACAGGAAACCGGCGCCGGTGAGAAGCCCAAGAGTGATGAGGATGCAGAGCGTCATCTTCCTTATGGCCGGCCGTAGTTACCGGCGGTGATGCGAAGCGAGCGTTGCCACGCGTTGGCGGCATCGAGGGACTGGCGTTCGTCGGCGATTTGTTTCTCCAGCAAATCCTGCCGCTCCTTCGCGGCCTGATTCTCATTTTGAATCTGCTGCGCGGTGAGCTTGTCGGTTTCGTCGCGCCGCTGGGCCGCGATCACGGCGAGCTGACCGTTGAGGGCCGCGACCTTCACGTTGAGCTTGTCCACCTCGGCCTGCGTCGTGGCCGTTTTCAGGGACGCGAGCGTCGCCGCGAGATCCGTTTGAAGCGCGGTTTGGCGCGCGGCGGTGTCGTCGTAAACACGGCCGAGATTCTCCGCCTGTTGATCGACGGCGGCGTAACGCCGATAGGTGCCCGGCTGGCGTGTAAATTCGCGGCCGAGCGCAGTGCGATTTTCGAGCGCGCCATAGATGCCGTCGGCGGTGCGACGCAGCGAGGCCGTCGCGTCGGCGAGACGGCGCACGGCTTGGAGCGTTTCGCCGTAGGTGCGCGCAAGCTCGGCCGGCGCGAGTTTGTCCAAGACCATTTGCGCGCCGGCAGCAGTGGGGTTACCCAACACCTCGCGGATGCGCCGTTGCTCGGCGAGCTGGTCCTCAAGCTGGCGAATCTGCCGGTTCAGATTTTCCAGTTGCGCGGCCCACTGCCGGAGGACTTCGACGTGGTTCGCGATCTGCGCCGACTGGATGCCGGTGTTGATGACGGTGTTGATCGGATCGTTGACGATCCATTGGGCGAACGCTGACGGAATGAGAAAGCCGAGGAGGAGAAGGCGGGAAGATTTCATGGGAGACGGGGGACGCGGATGAAGTCCATGGAGGGAGTGCGGAGGATGCCGTCCTCGGTGCGCTCGGGCCGTGCGAGAGGCAGAAACTCGAAATCGGACGAGACGGGCGTGGGCTTTTGCTCCGCTTGCAGCGCCCAGTAACGGGCCTTGGCCGCAGTGGAGGCGGCGCGTTCGGCGTCCTTGATTGCGGACGATTGGTGAGCGGTTGCGCACCCGGAGAGCGCGAGCAACGCGACAGTATTAAACAGTAGAAGCAGAGAGGGCATTCGCATGACGGGGAGGGGAGGCAGGTTTGGTGGGTTCGATGTGGCGGAGCGTGCCGCATTGCGGCGGCTGCGTGGTGGGAGCGAAGTAACACAGAGCCGAATAGCGGCCGTTCTCGGGCAACTGCTCTGGCAGTGGGTAGCGCTGGATCACGTCGAGGGCGCTTTCCGGCATGCCCAGATCGGCCGCGAGATCGGCGAGGTCGCCGCGGTCCGACTGGCGCATCAGGAAAAATTGCTTTGCGTTGCCGATGACGGCGGGCCGGACGCGCGAAATTTTGAAACGCGCGTATTGCTGCACGATGCTCACGGCCCAGCAGTTGAATTTGCGGAGCTGCGCGTAGCTTTCGGCGACGATTTTTTCGCCGCCGGGCACGTCAAGAAAGCGCGCGACCTCTTCAAAGATGATGCGTTTCCGCCGGGCACGCGGGAGCGCGAGGATGTGCTGGCGGGCGAAACCGGAGATGAGCAGCCCCGTGGCCGCTTTGAGTTCCACTGCCTGCTCCGGCACGAAGCTGAGTTCGAAGTGAGCAACCGGGCGGTTGAGCGAGACGTTGGTCACGCCGTCGAACATCTGGCCATAGGTGCCGTCGGCACTCCACGCCCGTAGCAACGTCGCGAGCCGGTCGATTTCCTCCTTCGGATGTTCCGGGAGCCGCGCGTAGGCGAGCAAGTCTACCAACGCGCCATGCGTCGGGTGGTCAGTCGCTCCGAACATCGCGCACGCGGTCTGCGCCACGAGACGTTCCGTCGTCGGGTCGTGCGCGAACGAGGTGAGGTCCGCCTCGCCGAGGGCGGCGACGAAACTCAAAACCTCGTCGTCGTTGGCCGCTCGGCGATCCCGGAGTTCGGCAAACGCATCCATCGGGGTCGTGCCCACCGGCATCCGCATCCGCCAGCGGTGGACCGCACACGCCAGGCGGCTGGCTTCCGCGGAGCGTTCCGGGTGCCGCCGCGACCAATCCACATGCGCGTCGCGGTAGAGTTGGTGCAGGTATTGAGTGAGCTGTGCGGACCGCAGCGCGAGCTGTTCCTCGCTGTCGGGCACACCGACCATCCGCGTGAGCAACGCGACCGCGCTTGCGAGATGAAGCTGGGTCAGGGGCAGGCCCTGCGTGTCGAGGTAGTTGATCGTCAGCGCCGCGTCGGGATGAACGATGATCGGTGTCTCACCCATCGCCACGGTGAAGGGTTTGTAGGAGAGCCCCTCCTCGATGATGACCGTGTAGTCGAAGAACGCGGCGGTTTGCAGCAGCAGGTCGTGCATCGCCGCCGACTTCCCCGCGCCGGTCATGCCGAGCAGCACGGCGTGCTGGGGCGAGCCGCGCACTTCAGTGCTGACGCCCACGAGATTGTGATGGCTCCCGTCGTAGATCGCCTCTGCGCCGTCGAGCGCGCCGGTGAACGTCGCTGAAAACGGCAGGAGATCGGCGAGGTAGTTGTCCTCCGCGTAACGCTGGCGGTGCCGGTAGGACGAATGAGTCCAGCCCGGCCACGTGGCGAAAAAGAGTTTCTTCGCGGTCGTCGGCACCGCGCACTCGAAATACTGCGCGCCGTCCATCGCATGGATGGCGGCCTGCATCGCTGCGATTTTTTCGCGCAATGCGTCGGGCGCGCGCGCCCACAGGCGAATGACGTAGGACACCTCGAACGGCCGGACGAAACCGCCGGCTAGGTTTTCCACTTTTCGCTCCTTTTTTCGTAGCGCCACGACGAGCGAGTGACGGCGTTTGTCGGCGTATTCGCCGGCGAGCCGCTCGATAGCCCGCTCTTCCCGGCGGATTTCACCACGTGCGCCCGCCGGGGTGACGTTGACGGTGATGCGGTAGTCGAGAAACGGCAGGCCGGTCAAGTGGGTGACGATTCCCGGCCGTGTGCGCTGAGGCCAACGGTCGAGGGTTAGGATCGCGTGATAGTGGCCGTCGAGATAGAATCCGCCGTCCGGCTGGCCGACGCCCTCTCCGAGCCAACACTGCTCCTGCACGGTCAGTGCCGGATCGAATCGCAGTGCGGTCGGCTCGGAGCCATCCACGAGCGAAGGATTCAGAAAACTACGAATGCAGGCGCAGTGTTCCTCGTCGCCCATCGGGCGCACGGCGGCTTCGCCGTGGAAGATCGTGCGGAGCGTCTGGGAAAATTCCTCGAACTGCCCGGAAAGCTCGCCGAGCACGGCGGCGTAGTGCGTTCGCAGTCCGCCGGCTGTTTGCAGATTGCCGGAGTAACGGGAAATTTCAACCGAGAGGAACAGCGCCAGCCGCTCTCGGCGCAGGGTGCGCGCCTGCATCCGATCCCAATAGCGCGTGAAGCGCTCGTTGCGGACCCGGCGAACCGCCGGATGTGTCACCGTCAGCGTCGCTTCGTGGTAGGCGAGCAATTCGCGGCGGTAGTCGGCATCGCACGACCATTGCAGTTGGAGCCGCCGCCCGGGTGTCGCCAACGCCAGCATCGCCCGCACCTGGTCCTGAAAGGCGTTGAGCCGCGCAAAGCTGGCACCTCGCACGTCCGGCGTTTCCAGCCAGAAACCCTTGGCGGCAATCGCGCCGCGTTCGGGAAACCCATAAAGAATCATTCCGTCGCAGAAGACCCCGTTGGGCGCTTTGTCATGAGGTTTCATTTAAGCAACCTCCCTTGCTCGGCTGACTCGCGCGTAAAGTTGCCGCCGCCCATAAGAGTTTCGATCAGGTCGCGGTCATATCCCGCTGGCTTGCCCTGTTTCAGCAGCAGCGCCCAGCCCACGACCACCGCGAGTGGCACCGCGACCACGCCACCTGCCGCGACATAGTTGATTCGCAAAAGCACCCCGAGAATCGCGAACAGCACCAGGGCACCGATCACGGCCAGCAAGACTGGCAGATACAGGTTGCCTTCGAGACCGAAGGCCCGGCCCGCCGAGTCATCGGCCGCGTTCGTATCGGTGTGCCGCAGTTCCGTCATGGTTTTCATCAAAACCGGGGAGTGATGACGGCGTCCTGCAGGCCGAAGATCGTGAACAGCGCCGCCATGATGGTGGCCGCCGCCGCGATGATGATGCCGGCGACGATGCCGGCCTTGCCATCCGGGTCGCCCTTGCTGATGGCGTTGGCCCCTGACCAAATTTTAATGATACCCCAGAAAAACCCGAACATGAAGAGAACGGCGAGGGCCAGGCCGAAGCCGTCCTTGAGCTGCTGGATTTGAGCGAGCACTACGGGAGGCGCCAGCAGCGCATCGGGCGAAAGTGAAATTGAGGTCCGGTTCATCTGCCCATAAACCCATATGAAAATGAGCCCTTGTCAATGCTTATCCTATGGGTTTATGGGTATCGCATGAGTTCCGAAGCCCTGGCTCCCGTGAAAGTGAGCTTTTCGTTCTATCCGGCGGACATGGCCGCGCTGAACAAACAGACGGTGGAATTGCGCCGTCTAGGCGCGGCCGTTCGTCGTGGGACGGTCCTGCGCGCCTTGATCGAACTCACCTCTGAAACCGAGATGTTCGCCGCGACGGTTCTGCTGCATCGGGATTACGCCGCAAAAACTGGTCCGCGCGAAACCGACAACGTGGCTGGTATTCCGACGGTGGACCTTCCGGTTCGTCTCATCGAAAAGCTCGACCGGGTGGTCACCGAACTGGCGGCGAAAGACATCGCCGCCAATCGCGCCTACGTCGTGCGGGCGATGCTGCGCTCCGCGCCGAAGCCCGAGGCGTGGGCTTCGGCCGTGAAGAAATTCCTCAAGGATTTCCCTCGTCGGCCGCGCACCGTTCCCGCAAAACCCATAAAAAATGCCAAGCGCTGAACGACTCGCCCATCTGCGCGGACTCGAAGCGCATTTGCGCGTTCGCCTGCGCGGACAGGATCATGTGCTGGCGCGAGCGGCCGCTGTGTTCACGCGTGGCGAATTGGGGTTGTCGCGGAGCGACCGCCCGCGAGGAGTTTTCCTGGCGGTGGGTCCCACCGGCACCGGGAAGACTGAACTCGTGCTCTTGGTCGCGCGCTATCTTTTTGGCGAAGATCGAGTGCGGAGATTTGATCTCTCCGAGTATCAGCGAACGGACGCGGTGGAGCGATTGCTCGGGGCCGATAGGTCGGACTCGGGTGCCATCGGTCGCGCAGCCTGCGGCGTTTCCCCGCGGGTTTGGCTCTTCGATGAACTGGAGAAAGCTCACCCGAAGGTTTTGGATCTGTTCATCCAGATGCTCGAACCCGGGCACATTACCCTCGCGACCGGCGAAGTGGTGTCATTGCGGAACGACTACATCGCGTTCACCTCGAATCTCGGCGCGTCCGAAGCGATGCGGATGGCCCGGTCCAACATCTCGAGTATCGAGCAAGCGGTCCTGCGCCGCGTGGCCGAGGCCTTGCGGCCGGAAATGCTGGCGCGCATTCCCGACAGGTTGGTTTTCGCCCGGCTAGCGTCCGACGTGCAGCGTGAAATCGCCGGGCTTCATCTGGCCAACGAGGTCGCCCGGCTGAAGTCGGTCGGTTTCGACCTGGAGGTTTCGCGCGAGGCGCTGGAGTTCCTGATGCGGGAAGGATTTCATCCGCAGATGGGTGCCCGCCCGCTGCGGCAAACGATCGAGCGTCATCTGCAGGATGCGGTGGTGCGGGGACTGTTTTCGACGGGTTCAGGCGCGGGCCGCGTGGAGTTTGATGTGGGGAGCAATTCGCTGCGGCTTGTTCATTGAACGCAGGTTCTTCGTTCAGAGTTCCAAGAGGCGCTTTGATAGCGACTGCCTTGATCGCTTGTTGACTCCGCCCCTCGCATGGCGGACCGACGTCCCGAAACGGGATTCAGCGCCAGCAGCATGCCGAAACGGACAAAGATGTGATGGTTTGAGGTGTCATGGGGATAAAATATTCAGGGTAGCATTCATTTTTGGCGGAGTTTCAAATGTAGAATCTGATCGCCGGTCTCAACGCGGACGCAGGAAACGGCGGAGTTGTGGATGTTCAGGATTTCCACTTGGCGGCGCATGATTGGGCGCGACCAAACCGATGCGATCCTCGGTTGCGCCATCAGGTAGTGACCTGTTGCGGTGTGGTCGCACACAACCCGAGCATGAACGCTGCAAAAAAGCGAAAGCGTCGCAGAAAAACCGAACTTGTAACCTCGGCATGTTTGTCACACACGCTGCGGCTAGCCCCGCCATGAGTCCTCCGCCCCCACCCCCTCAGTTATCTCCCAGCGTTGATCAAAGTCGCTGGTTTGCGGAGGAGGTGCATCCGCACGATGCCTCGCTAAAATCATATTTACGCGGCGCATTTCCCACCGTCGGCGACATCGACGATGTCGTGCAGGAGTCTTATCTTCGCATCTGGAAGGCCCGAGCCGCGCAACCAATTCAATTCGCCAAGGCGTTTCTATTCAAAGTCGCCCGCAATGTCGCGATCAATGTTCTGCAGCACGAACGCGTATCGCCAATCTACGCTGTAGCTGATTTGGCTTCGTTGCCTGTCATAGAAGATAGGCCCAGTGCCGCCGAGGCAGCCTGCACCCGGGAGGAAATCCTTTTGCTGGCAGATGGCATCGAGGCGTTGCCGGCTCGTTGCCGTGAAATTTTTATCCTGCGCCGAATCAAAGCTGTTTCCCAAAGGGAAATCGCCGCGCGCCTCGGAATCTCCGAGCAAACCGTGCAGGTGCAGGTTCAGCGCGGCGTCAAACGCTGCGAGGAGTTTCTGCGTCGGCGCGGGGTCGAGCGAAGCCAAACCGATGCCGAGAAACCCTGAACTGATTTCCCGCGGCGCCACCGTGGCTGGCGCATCGTCGGATGCACCGGCGATCGCCGCCGCTGCCGCGGAATGGTTCGCGCGCCGCGATGCCGGGCTCTCGGTGCCGCAGGAACGGGCCTTTCAGCGCTGGCTCGCAGCCGATCCCCGCCATGGCGCCGCGCTCGCGCGTTTCGACTCGGCTTGGTCAACGTTTGGAAAGCCGACGCGGACTGGTGCGGCCGACGAGCTTTGCCTGGAGCTCGCCGGCCGCGCGGAACGCCGGCGCCGCCGGCGTTTGAGCGCCGCCGCGGCGGCGCTGGCGGTGTTGTTTGCCCTGGGTGCGTTCTGGCGTTTTCCACGCCACGAGGAACCGGCGTCGGCATTGCCGGCCACGGCCATGATGCTTGTTCCAGCGAGACAAGTGCTGCCCGATGGGTCGGTTGTCATTCTGAAAAATGGAGCGCAAGTCGCCGAAGCCTTCACCGCCGCGCTCCGGCGAGTGGAGTTAAAGCAGGGTGAAGCGATGTTCGAGGTCACGAAAAACCAGTCGCGTCCGTTCGTGGTATCCGCCGGTGGCATCGAAGTTCGCGCGGTCGGCACGGCATTTTCGGTTGAGTTCGGTGGCAAAACCGTGGAAGTGCTCGTCACCGAAGGCACGGTATCGGTGGGCAAAGGAGCATCCGCCTATTCCCCAAGCTACGGCGCAATCACGGGCAGTAAGGAGCAGAACGCAGGGGATGTAAAACGCAGGGAAGAGACAACGGACGAGAGGCTGCCGGCTCAACCGTCAACGGTTGATTTCCCCAATCAGTCCTCTGCCCTCCATCCTCCATCCTCCGCTTCCATAGTCGAGGCCGGGCATCGCATCGTGGTTGAAATCGCGCCGAGTGCGCCGGCGCCGAAAGCAATGCCGGTCGCTGCGGCCGAACTCGACGAACGGCTCGCCTGGCGCAATCGACGCGTGGAATTTTCCGGCACACCGCTGGCGGAAGCCGTCGCGCTCTTGAATCGCGAGGCGGCCGGCCAGTCGGAGGTGAAACTCGTGATCGACGATCCGACGCTGCGATCGATGCGCGTCAGCGGAATTTTCCGGACGGACAACACAGTTGCCTTTGTGCTGCTGCTGGAAGCTGGTTTCGGCGTGAAGGCGGAGCGCTCGGGGAGCACCATCAGCCTGCGCAAAGTATCGGCGTCGCGTTAGTTTTTTTGCGCAGCAAAAAAACTGCGGAAGATTTGTGTAACTGATTTTCGCGGCTGGCTTGTCCCAGCTTGATGACGGCGCGCAGTTCGCATCGTCATCAAGCGCCAATCCCACCGCGAATAAAATGACGACCGTCTCTCGCTGCATCGCACGTTTTGCAGCTCTTCCTCCTCCTCCGCGCAGCGTCGGCAAACGCCTAATGACGCTGCTGGGACTCTGGCTTCTGTTCTCGGTCGTCTGGGTTCTGGCCCACGCCGCCGAGACGATAAAGAAATCCTTCGATTTGCCGGCCGATGCGATGGAGAAGTCGCTGAAACGTTTTTCAGAGCAGTCTGGCCTGGAAGTGCTGTTCCCGACGGATGCCGTGGCGGGCGTGCGAACGCAATCCGTGCGAGGCGCCATGACGTCGCGCCAAGCCCTCGATGGGATGCTGGCCGGCACCGGCCTCGGTGTGTTTCAGGATCCGAAGAGCGGAGCGCTGACCGTGAAAAAAAAATCAGATCCGAACGGCGCCGTGCCCGCGCCACGACCCAACTCTCAAGTTTTCGCTCAAAAAAAAACCGAAACCATGAAAACCGACACTGAAACCGTGAAACCAACACCGCAACCAATAGAAAAAAGTAAACCCCTCACCAAACTGGCAGTTATGATTGCCGTGCTCCTCGGCTCGCCGGCGAGCGCACAAAACACCGAAGATGCCGCTTCTCCCTTGCGGGGAAACATCGCCGGTCGGGTGCTAAATGAAGCGACGGGCCAATACCTCCGCAGCGCGATCGTCACCGCCGTTGGCACGAATATTTCCACCGTCGCGGAATCGGGGGGCGTTTACACGCTCAGTGGCGTGCCGGCTGGCGAGGTGCGCGTGGCCGTTTCCTTTATTGGTCTGGACACCGCCGAGGCCACTGTAAAGGTGCAGCCCGGACAAACGGCGGTTCACGATTTCAGCATGACGAGCAAGACCGACGAGATAGTGAAGCTCGGGGCGTTTCGCGTGGTGACGGAGCGCGATGGAGACTACAAGGCCCTCCAGGAGAAAAAGTCGGCGCTGGAGATCAAAACCGTCATGTCGTCGGATGCCTTTGGCGATGTTTCCGAGGGCAACGTCGGTGAATTCCTGAAGCTGATGCCCGGCGTGCAGATGGACTATGTCGACGCGGACGTCCGCACCATGAGCATCGGCGGCCTCGATCCAAAATACACTCTCATCTTGATGGACGGCGCACCGCTCGCCGCCGCCGGCACATCGGGAATCGGTTCGGGCCGCACGTTTGAGTTCGAGCAGCTTTCCATTTCGAGCATCGCGAACGTGGAGCTGAGCAAGACGCCCACACCCGACGTGTCCGGCAGCGCGCTGGCTGGCGTGGTGAATCTGCGCAGCAAAGGCGCGTTTGATCGCAAAGGCCGCCAAATCCGCTGGTCCGTCAGCGGCGGGCTTAACTCGCACTATTGGCTCAAGAGAACCCCGGGACCGGACGACAAGATGAATCTGAAGGTGCAGCCGAATGTGTCACTCGAGTTTTCCGACGTTATCTTCGCTGGCAAGCTGGGCGTGATTGCGGGTTACAGTTTCGCGCGCACCTTGGTCGAGCAAAACATCACAAGCTATAACTACACATTAGACGCGGACCCTGCGAACAACGCGATCGAGGTTCCGCGGCTCGACTTTCTCCGGCTGGTCGACGCACCGAAGCTGACCGATCGCTCGAACTTCCACCTGCGCCTCGACTACATGATCACGCCCGAACTCACGGCCTGGGCGCGCATCGACCAAAGCACCTATCAGGCGTTCAATTATAACCGCCGGGTCGAATTCTCTTTGGACAACGCCGTCAACGGCCCGAGAGCGGTGGATCCACAGGTGGCGGGCGTCGAGTATTCGCAAAACAGCCAGACCACGACGGCGGGTTCGACGGTGTTGCAATACAACGTCCAGTTCGACAAGGGCGGAGACACGTCCACGGCGGCGACCGGCAGTTCCTTCAAACGCGGTGCCTTCCGGGCTGACGTGCAAGCGCAAGTGTCGATCGCCAAGAGTTATTTTCGTGATACCACGGATGGTTTCTGGGGCGGCGGCACGAGCACGTTGCCGAACCTCGGACTCCGCTGGAACCGGAGCTCGCCGATGGATCCCGCCATCAACTTTACGCAGTTGAGTGGCCCGGACTGGCGGGATCCTGCGAGTTATCCTGCGGGGGCGAATCCGACGAGCTTATTGAAGGGACAAACTGCCAAAGATCAAAAGTGGACGGCCAAGGCGGACTTTCGTTATTCATGGCGCCGGTGGGAAATACCGGTGCTGTTGAAGTGGGGTGGAGACATCAGCCAGGCGGTGCGTGACATCACTGACAGCCAGGCTGCGTTCACGCTCAGGTATCTCGGGCCCGACGGCCTCCCTAACACCGGAGACGAACGCTGGGCGTTCGAGTCCACATATCGGCAGCGGAATCTTCAAGGCGGCAATCTCCATAACATCCCAACTCCCAACGGAGTTGCGATGCGTCAGGAATACCGCGCGAACCCCGGGCGCTTCGTCCAGCCGACACCGGCCCAACTGCTGGAACGCGACATCAGAAATCACTGGGATGTAAAGGAGCAGGTCGATTCGGCTTATCAGCAGACGATCATCAAAGTCACCAAGAAGTTCGATCTCGCTCCGGGCGTCCGGGTGGAGAAAACCCGCAGTGCGGGCCGTGGGCCCACGGATCGGGGCGACGACTACGCGAATAACCTGCTCACCGGCAATCCGAACGCGAACATTCCGACGACTTCGCTCGACTACATCCAGGCGCGTTGGGGCAAGGATGCGACCAACACCTCCAACTACCACACGTGGCTGAAGTATCTCCATGCGAGTTATCGGTGGAGCGACGCCGTCACCCTGCGCGCATCGTTCAACGATTCGATCACGCGGCCGAACCTCAACAACTTGGCGGGCGGTTTGACGATCAACCCCGATGCGACGCCGCTCCCGACGGCAAACATCCCGAACCCCGGCTTGCAGCCCGAGCACGGGAAGAATTTTTTCGCGAGCGCGGAGTATTATTTCCCCAAGGGCGCGGGCTTTGTCTCCGTCTCAGGCGCGCGGCGCTTCATCTCGAACTTGATCCGCACCAACACGGTGGACGTGCCGGTCGGCGAGACGTTCTCCAACGAGGAACGCATCGACCTCGGAGGTTATCGGGTGACCAGTGTCGACAACGTGGCCGGGTCTCAGATGACTAACGTCGAGTTCAGTTACCGGCAAAATCTGGTGTTCCTGCCCGGTTTCTGGAAGGGCGTTTCGATCTTCGGGAATTACACCCGGCTCTACTTCGACGACTACGAGAATTTCCGCCGACCGAGGCAGCTCGCGAACGGTGGCGTCTCCTTCGATCGCCGGGGATTGTCGTTCCGCTGGAACGTCGTCTACGTGCCGGCGAATCGCAGTCATGCCCCGCGCGCTGATGGCTGGAAGTTTTCCAATCCCGACCGGCTGGGCCATGACGTGCAGTTCGCGTATCGGCTTCCCAAATATGCGACCGTCTTCGCGTCGGGTCGGAACGTCTTCAACCGGTCGCAGGCTGGCTTTGGCAGGGGGGGAGACGGGGGGGCCAAGATCCTCACGGACCATAGGAACTACGGTGCGCTTTGGACGATCGGCGTGCGCGGTGAGTTCTGACGCACCCCCCTTCGGCTCCCGGTAGTCGCATCCGCGCGAGGCCGGGGGCGGAGAGCGGTCACCACCCGGCCGCAACAAAGATACCTGAAACCAGCATGCTCCCCTGTCCCTCACCCATTTCGCTCATGCTTGCCACTGGTGTGCGCACCGCACGTCTTGGTTTGCGGCAAATCAGGTCCGGACGCCTCGCGCTCCTGCTGGGTGTGCCGGCCGTCGCGACCTGCGCGTTCGGCTCCGATGCGCGGCCGGCGTTCCCGAACTCCGCCCGGGCGCTCGAGTCGCCGCGGCCTTCGCCTCGTCTCGAGGATCTCGGAAGAGCACCGCGATCCAACTATGGCTCCTTGGACGCGACCCTCCAGACCCTGCGGGCTCATCGGCCGCTGGATTTGAACGCGGCGGAGTGGCGTCGCCAGCATCCGACCGCGAGCTACGACGAATGGGCGCGCCAGGCCCGGGCGCTGCTGGCGGCAGGACTCCACTACGATGCCGGGAAACTTGCGCTGAACGCGGTCACCACCGCGCGGTGGGAAACCGATTCCTTCATTCGCGAAACGATCGAGTTCAACACCACGCCGTGGTTTCGCGTGCCCGGCTACTTCTACACGCCAAAGAATGTCCCGCTGCCGGCGCCCGCGCTCGTCGTCCTTCACGAATGGGGCGGGCCGATGTTTTTTGGGGCGGACCGCGTCTCCGGCGAACCGGTGCATCCGGTCATCGTCAGCCACCGCGCCCAATACACCGGCGGACGGCCGCTGGCGGACTGGTATGCCTCCCACGGCTATGCCGTCATCGTGATTGACGCCTACCACTTCGGCCGGCGCGCGCCGCGTGGCCTCGGCGGCCTGCCGGAGTCATTCGATCCGGCCGCCCTCGACGAGGCGACCTTGAAGCGCTACGAGGGGCTCGTCCGGGATCAACTGTATCTCGGCGTGCGCGAGCTGAACTGGGCCGGCACGACGTGGGCGGGGGTAAACTTCGGCGACGACAGCCGCTGTGTTGACTACCTGCTGTCGCGGAAGGAAGTGGATCCCGAACGCATCGGCTGCACCGGCCTCTCCGGCGGTGGCTGGCGCACCAACATCCTGGCCGCGCTCGAACCCAGAATCAAAGCGGCCGTCTCCGTCGGATGGATGACGACGGGCGACACGCAGCAATCCTACAACGTCTCCGGCGCCATCGGGACGTTCTGCCTGTTGCCCGGCGTCTGGAACCGAATCGACGTCCCTGACCTGATTGCGATGGCGGCGCCGAAGGCGGTGATGGTGGTGAGTGGCACGAAGGACACGCTCTTCCCGCCGCTCGGCCAGCGGGAGGCCGCGCGGCAGATTGCGGCCGCGTATGCGTGGGCGGGGCTCCCCGATCGCTTTCGCGACCATGCGCCGGCCAAGGAGCATTGTTACGATGCGGAAATCCAGGGCGAAGCCTTGGCGTGGTTCGACACCCACCTGAAAAAAGAGCGACCGCCTGTTTCTGGGAAACCCAACTGAAGGGCCTGGGACTGGGGGCGAGTCGGCAAATCCATCCGATAACGCCTTTCCTCACCCTCGCCTGAAAATACAATCGTCCAATGGGACAGAGTGAAACGCATCCTCCTCTTATGATAACGACCGTCTTTCGTTTGAAATACGGGGCGACTCCCGGTCAGCGGCTGCGGGTCAGTCCGGCCACGGTCCCGAAGCGAGGGGATGTTGGGGGAAGGCGGCCGGAGATCGGTTCGGCGTGCGCAGACCCCGAAATCATCCGGGGATGGTTTTCCCGAGGAATTCAGCATTTGACCAACCATGAACACCCAAATCGATCGCCGTGAATTTCTGAGACGCTCCACTGCCGCCGCCGCGGCCATCGGCTTGCCGAACATCCTCCCCGCCGCCGCTCTCGGAGCCAGCAAGAAAATCAGCCTCGGTTGTATCGGCGTCGGCGGGATGGGCACGAGCAACATGAAAAACTTCCTCGCGCTCGAGGACTGCCGCGTGGTCGCTGTTTGCGACCCGTATCAGGACCGACGGGAGAAGGCCAAGAATCTGGTGGACACCCAGTATGGCGACCGCGGTTGCGCCATGTTCGGGGACTATCGCGAGCTGATCGCACGCCGGGACATCGACGCGGTGATGATTGCCACTCAGGATCACTGGCACGCGCTCATCGCCACGTCTGCCGCCGCAGCGGGCAAGGATCTGTATTGCGAGAAACCGATGGGCGTCTCGGTGGAGCAGGGACAGAAAATCAGGCAGGCGGTTCGCCAACACCAGCGCATGTTCCAGGCCGGCACCTGGCAGCGATCGCAGACGAAGTTCCGCCACGCGTGCGAGCTCGCTCGCAACGGCTACGTCGGCAAAATTCACACCGTCCAAGTCTCCGCGGAAGGTTCGCGCTACCAACCGAAGTATGCAGGTCCGCTCGATCCGCAGCCGGTGCCGGCCGGATTCGACTGGGAGATGTGGCGGGGCCCGGCGCCAGACCGGCCCTACAACCCGGGTCGCGTCGCGTGGCCGGACTGGTATCTGATCTGGGACTACTGCGCCGGGTTCATCTGTAACTGGGGCGTGCATCACTTTGACATCGCCAACTGGGGCTGCCCGACGGTGGCGGAGGAGAGGTGCGAGATCGAGTGCAAGGCAACGTATCGCACCCAGGGCTTCACCGACAACGTCGAGGACTGGAACGCGACGTTTGCCTACGCCAGCGGCCTGAAGATGATTTTCACCAACGAGACCCATCAGAAACTGGGCTGCCGTTTCATCGGCGACCAGGGTTGGGTCCACGTCGATCGCGCCGGCATCTGGGCGGAGCCGGAATCGTTGCTGAAGGTCAAGTTGAAGGAGAACGAACTTCACCTCCATCAGTCCGACAACCACGGTGATGATTTTCTCCGCAGCGTCCGCAGCCGCCAAGACCCCGTGTCAAACGTGGATGCGACCCATGTGGCTTCCTATCTCGGCTTAATCGCCGACATCGCCGCGCGGCTGGAGACGAAACTGATGTGGGATCCGAAGCTGGAGAAGTTCATCGGGAACGACGAAGCCAACGCCCGGCTGATCCGGCCGATGCGCCACGGGTGGAAGCTCTGAATGGTGCCGCCCATGAAAACTCGCACCTCGTTTTGCTGGCTGATAACATTGCTCGCGTGCTCAACTGCCATTCGCGCCGAAGAACCGCCCGGCTGGCGCGTGGGGCCGACGGCGTGGAGCTTCCAGAAGTTCACGTTCTTCGAGGCTGTCGAGAAGACCGCTTCGCTTGGCATGAAATATCTGGAGGCTTTCCAAGGCCAGCGCGTCAGCCATGAGAGCGACCGCAAGCTCGACCCGGATCTGCCCGACGCCGTGCTCGCCCAAATCCGCGCCAAGCTCGACGCGGCGAACGTGAAGCTGACCAGTATTTATGTCGGCGACATTCCCGGTGACGAGGCGGGCTGCCGGCGGACGTTCGAGTTCGCGCGCAAGCTGGGCGTGGAATTCATCGTCTCCGAGCCGGCCCCGGAGGCGTTGGCGACGATCGAGGAGTTCTGCGAAGAATACCGAATCAACGTCTTCCTCCACAACCATCCGCAAGGCAAATCACGCTATTGGCATCCGCGCGAGGTGCTCAAGGCGTGCGAAGGCCGCGGCCCGCGCATCGGTGCCTGCGGCGACACGGGCCACTGGCTGCGGTCCGGCCTCAACCCTTCAGAAATGGTCCAGTTGCTTGGCCATCGGCTGCGCTCGCTGCACGTCAAGGACCTCGACGAGGCCATGCACGACGTTCCGTGGGGCACCGGCCGGGGCGGCATCGCGGAACTCTTCCGCACGCTGCACCGGCTGCGCCTCAAGCCGGCGTTGTTCGGCATCGAATATGAAACAAAGTGGGAGGATAACCTCGCCGAAATCGTGCAGTGCAGGAAGTTCTTCGAGCAGCAAGTCCGCCGCCTCGCGGCGCCGGCTGCGAAATAGCTGGCATCATCGCCTGAACAAAAACGAAAGGAATAATGTCATGAGCAAGATTCACGTTGGTCTAAACGCAGAGTTCTCTCGCAGCTCGGACAAACCGTTCGAGTGGGCGGTCCAGCAGGCCGCCGAGATGGGCTACAAGCACTTCGAGCCGATGATCCATTTCGGCCGCGAACTGATGAGCGAGGCGGGTTATTTCCATACCGTCTCGATGTTCGATGATCCTTATCGCATCAAGGATGCCTGCGACAAGGCGGGCCTGAAGATTTCCGGCCTGCAAGCGCACGGGCCGCTCGGTCGTCCCGATGTCCACGGTGAGTATATCAAGCTCGCCATCCGCGTCGCGGCGGAGATTGGCGTGCCCGTGATCAACACGGATGAAGGCATCAAGGCCAGGTGGACCACCGAGGAAGAAGACTTCGTGCTGATCAAATACACGCTGCAGGAAGCTGCGTTCATCGCCGAACGGCGCGGCGTGAAGATCGGTTTGGAGCCGCACGCGCAATACTCGCGCCACCCCGACGGCCTCGATCGCATCTACCACCTGGTGAAGTCATCCGCCATCGGCATCAACTTCGACACCGGCAACGCCTACCTCTGCGGCCACGACGTATACGCATGGCTGGAGCGCGTCGCGTCGCGGCTCGTGCATCTGCACGCCAAGGATATTGCCCAGACCCATGCCGATGCCGAGCGCGGCAAAGTCACCGGCACACCCGTTGGCTGTGCCTGTGGCGAGGGGGTCCTCGATTGGACGCGGATCATCAAAATCGTGCGCGAGAAATGCCCCCGCGACATCGTCTTCTCCGTCGAATGCGGCACGCCCGACCAGGCGGCGAAAAGTCTCAAGCATCTGAACCAACTGGTCGGATGATGGGAGCGCGAACGGTTTCCCGAGAGATGACGAACCACTCCCCCCTTTCCGCCACCATGATCCGTCACACGGTTACCTTTCGTTTGAAACATCCTGCAGGCTCGTCAGCCGAGCGGCATTTTCTCCAGGCTGCGCGCGAGCTTTCCGGAATTCCGGGCGTGGAGCGTTTCGAATGCCTGCGTCAGGTCGGAACCAAGAACGCGTTCGCCTTTGGTCTCTCGATGGAGTTCGCCGATGGGTGCGCTTTCCAGCGCTACCAAGATCATCCCGAGCACACGCGTTTTGTGCGAGAACGCTGGCTGCCCGAGGTAGCGGACTTCATCGAGATCGATTGCGAGCCGCTATGAATCCAGCCACACCAAAACTCGAACTGCCCTCATCCACTTAACTCCGGAAAACAATTCTCGGAGGTTCCCATCTATATTGATGAAATCGACTATCTTTCGCGTGAAATTCGAGCCGACGGCCGGCCGGAGGTCGCCTGCCAGCCCGGCCCGCCGCGGCTGGATCTGGTGCGTCGCCTGGTTGCTCGGCTCCTCGGCTGCGTTCCCGCAGTTGTTCGCCGCCCTCACGATTGGGTGGGCGGAGCAAGACATCACGCCAAGGAAACCGGTCCTGATTGCGGGACAGTTCTCCGCGCGCGTCTCGGAGGGCGTGCTCGATCCGCTCACGGCCACGGTGCTCGCGATCGAATCCGACGGCGAGCACGTGGTCTGGGTGAGCTGCGATTTGGTTGGCATAGCCGACGAATTCCGCGATGCGGTGCGGGCGCGGCTGGACGGGCAAAAGGGCCTCGAACCGAAGAAAGTCATTCTCCACGCGACGCATTCCCATACCGGGCCGGATCTGGGTGGCTGGCACGCCAAGGTGGACCTGCCGTGGTCGGTGATGACGCAGGCGGATTTATTGACGTTTACGGCGGACCGCGTCGCAGAGGCGGTCATTCGCGCGTGGACGGCGCGCGCGCCGGGCGGCGTCAGCTTTGGGCTGGGGCACGCGGTCGTCGGCCGGAATCGCCGCTGGGTCGATCAGAATGGGAAGAGCACGATGTATGGCGACATTTCGAAGCCGAACTTCAGCCACATCGAAGGCTTCGAAGATCATAATGTGAACCTGCTCGCCACCTACGATCTTCAAGGCGCGCTCACCGGTGTAATCTTAAATATCGCCTGTCCGGCCCAGGTCACTGAGTCGTTGTTCTCGTTGAGCGCCGATTTCTGGCACGACACGCGGCTGGAACTGCGACGCCGGCTCGGGTTGAAACTGTTTGTCGGTGCGCAGTGCAGCACGGCGGGAGACATCGCACCTCACTTCTACCGTGAACAGAGTTACGACCAGAAGGCGGCGGTGCGAATGCTGAAAATTAAGCAACGCACGGTGCGGCAGGAAATCGCCCACCGGCTGGCGAATGCGACGGAGGAGGTTTTGCCGTTCCTGGCCCAGGCGATCGAAAGGAATCCGATTTTGAAGCATCGCGTCGAGACACTCGCCCTGCCGCTGAACCGGCTGACCGAGCGTGACGTTGCCGACGCGCGGAAGGAAGCGGCGGTTTGGCACGGCCGTTACGAGAGCGAGAAAATGAAAATTGACGCCGAGCCGCCGCCGCCCGGCGCGGGTCGCTGGTATGTCGCTGTCACCAACGCTTACGCCCGCATGGGTTGGAATCAGGGAGTGCTGGACCGGTTTGAGCTGCAGCGAACCAGCCCGACGCACCCGACTCACGCGACCGAGGTGCATGTCGTCCGTCTGGGCGAGATCGTCTTCGCGACGAATCCGTTCGAATACTATCTTGATTATGGCATCCAAATAAAAGCGCGGAGCCCGGCGACGCAGACGTTCCTGGTTCAGCTTGCGGGCTCGGGAACCTACGTGCCGAGCCCGCGGTCGGTGACAGGCGGCGGCTACGGCTCGCTTCCGGCCAGCAACCCGGTGGGCTCGGAAGGCGGTGAACTTCTGCGGGAGAAGACGCTGCGGTTCATCGAGGCGTTTTGGCCATGAGGGCGCCCGACGACACTTCGTGCCTCAAGGGTAAGATTGATGAGGTCAGCATCTATGATCGCGCGCTCTTGCCAGACCAGATTTACAGTCACTGCCAACAAGCAGGAGTCCTACCATGAAATGCCAAATGACTCGTCGTAAATTTTAGGAAGTTGAGGCCGCGGGCGGAGAAGCGCTGGTAGCTGTTCACGTCGTTTCCGAAGAGTTCTTCACCGGGCTTCGTCGACTCGAAGCTGCCGCCATACCACGGGTGTTTTTTGAAGCGCTCGGCGGGGAAATATTTTTGAAAGAGCGAGGCGTCGCCGCTGACCTTCATGTCGTGATTGCCGACCGCGAGGCCGAAGGGGACGACGCCGAGGAGGCCGTCGAGGTTTTGTTGAGCGAGCTGGAATTGCTCGTCGTTGTCGATGTCGACGATGTCGCCGACGTGGCTGACGAAAACAATATTTTGGTCCTTCACGCTCTCGCGGATCCATTTGATGTGGTTGGCGAAAACGGGATTGGTCAGCGGGTCGGTGCTGTCGGGCGTGGCCTTGGTGCGCGCGCCGCGATAGCCCTGCGTGTCGGGAATCACGACGATGGTGAAGGCGCCGGGTGGAGGCAGGTCGAGCTCGACGGCGCGGGCCGCGACGAGGACGAGTGCGGCGGTGAGGAAGGTGCGGAGCAGATGAAGAGAGGGCGTGAAGGTCATGGTGAAAAATTTATGGCGTGGGCTCAGAAATCGAGCGAGGCCTGCAAACGCCACGTGCGCGGGTTCTGCAGGACGGCCCGCAGCGGGGTGACGCCGTCGGGCTGGATGCGGGTGATCAACAGATCGTGCTCGTTGAAAACATTGGTCACATTCAGTTGGAGGCTCAGGCCCTGCGCGAAGCGACCGAAGCGCTGCAACGTGGACTTTTGAAACTTGTAGCCAGCCAATGCATCGGCGCGCCAGAAGGAGTTTCCGTAGAAGCCGATGGTGTTGGTGACGTCGGTGCCGGCAAGGGCCTTGGTCTGATGTTGGTAGCCGCCGCCGATGTAAGCACCCTTCAAAATCTCACTCGGCAGATCGTAGCGCGTGAAGAAATTCACCTTGTGCTTGCGCAGACCCGGCTCGCCGACGTTCGAGAGGTTCGCCTGCGAGTTGAACCCGGCGAGCATGAAGTCGATCGCCTGATCGATGGTGGTGCTGCCGCTGGTGATGAGGCTGCCGCGGTTGAAGCTTTTCCAGAAGGCGATCTCCTGCGTCATCCACGCCCGGATTTCGCGGCCGTAGTTGGCGACGTGCGAATCGGTGTAGGAGTAGTTGGCCTGCAGCCGCCAGTTCTTCGTGGGATTGGCGGTGAGACTGAACTCGTAGCCTTTCGACTCGAAGTCGAAGAGCACGCCGCTCGAGTTGGGGGTGCGCGCATCGCGGACGGCCGTGGTGATCAGCCCGGCGGTTTGCAGGGTGCCGAGAACGGTGGCGGCGACCTTGTCGGGGCCGACGCCGGTGGGGCTGAAGGAGTCGCTCAGGTTTTTCGCGTTCGTCGTGAAGTGGCCCGCGCGCAGGCTGACTTTGCCGTCGAGCAGTTTCAGGGTGACGCCCAAGTCCTGGCCCTCGCCCTCGGAATTCGGGGCGGCGAGGACGGGACCGTTGAGATTGTTGAGGTCGATGATGCGCTGGCTGCCGCCGAGGCCCTGGTTGTTGGCCCGGTTGTAGTGGACGGAAATGTTGTCCGTCACATGCACGACCGCGCCGAGCGTGGAGTTGCGGGCGTCGCGTTTGACCTTCGCCTCGGTGGCGTAGGCGCGCGACCATTCGTTGGTCACGGGGTCGCGCTGCGCGGTGCGGTCGAGGATTTCGAGTTTGTCCGAGCGGATGCCGCCACTGAGCACGAGGCGGTTGTTGAAATAGCGAGCCTGGCCCGCGGCCAGCGCGCTCTTCTGCGTGGCGGGATCGTCGTCCTGACTCTGGCTGCGGGCGACCCATACGGAATTGAGCGGCAGGCCGGTGAGCGGATCGGCGACGCCTTTGACGAGGCCTTTCGTGAGCGGACTGTTGATGAAGTAGGTGCTCCAATCGCCGGGCGTGACGTAGTTGCGGCGGCGGACCTGATTGGCGGCATTCTCCGGCGCGACGTTGAACGGCCGTCCCGCGAAGACCTCGCGCTGTCCGTCGGAAACATTGCCCCGCCGATCATACTCGCCGAGCGCGGCGACGCGGTAGTTGCCCCACTTGCCGGCATCGAACTCGGTCGAAACCGTGGCGCGAATCAAATTGGAGCTGTCAAACCCTTGATTGCGTTCCCAGACGTTGCTGGAGGTTTCGACGAAGGTTTTGCCCGCATAGGGGTTGGCCTGGCCGGTGCGGAGAAATTGGTTGGGGTCGCCGAAGAGCTTCAGGTTGGTCTGGCCGGGGTTGTAGCGCTCGCCGGCCTGATCCTGGTGATTGAAGGCGAGCTCGAGGAACGTGCGGCGCCCGATTTGTTTTTCGACGAACGCGGTGAACGTATTCGCCACGGTGGTGTTGATCTGGCCCGGTCCGCCGTAGTTGATGCTGCGGTCCGCAATCTTGGAATCGGTGATCGCCCGGACGGCGGTGGGGGCGGGATCGAAGGTCGTCAGCGTGTTGCCGGTTTCGATGAGGGTGTTGTTGTTGCCGATGTAGCTGAGCCGGCGGCCGGTGCCGAGCCGGGTGACGCTGAGCGCCGCGTTGGTGGCGATCGCGGTGGAATACGTCGGCGAGCCCAACTGCTGCCAGAGCAGCAGGCCGCCATCGAAGAGGGACCACGGGCGGGGCTTGTTTTCCTTGATGAAGCTGCGCTCGTATTCGGCGCGGACGGCGAGCGTGGGTTGCACCTGATATTTCACCGCGAGGTTATAGCGCCGGTCGCGGTTGAAGGCGTATTCCTGAAATTTATTGGACTGATCGTAAACGGCGTTGACCCGAAGCGCGAGTTTGCCGGCGAGGAGGACGCGGTTGAAGTCGAGCGTCTCGCGGTGCGAAGCATAGGAACCGGTCTGGAGCGTCGCCCTTTGGAAGGAGCGGTCGGTGCGGGCCTGCTTGGTGGAGACGTTGATGATGCCGCCGGGCGAGCCGAAGCCGAAGAGCACGGAGTTCGGGCCGCGCGAATCCTCGATGCGCTCGACGTTGTAGCCGTCGGTCTGGACGCGCAGGGTGAAATAGTTTCGGGCCTGGGTGGTGGGCTGGCCGCGGACGATGAACGCGGCGGGGCCGCCTTGATAACTGTTGCCGTTGGGCGTCGAGCCGTCCGAACCGGCCGAGCCGACATCGAGCTGCGCGCTGTTGGAATAGCGGAGCGCCTCCTCGAGATTGTTCGCGCCGATGTCACCGAGAAAATCGGACGTCAGCACCGAGATCGACGCGGCGACGTCCCTCAGGTCCGTCTTGAAACGGCTGCCGGCGAGCGTGCTGGTGGCGGCGTAGCCGGAGTCGGCTTCGGCGTTGACGGTGAAGGGCGAGAGGACGACCGCCTCTTCCGGCAGTTCATTTCTGGGGCGGGCGGGCGCCGCGGCCGGCGTCGCCCTTGGTGCGTTTGGGTCGGCCGCCCTCGCCACCGCGAACGTTCCACTCTTCTCGTCGAACGTCGCCGCCAGTTCCGTGCCCGCGAGCAGCCGCGTGAGGCCGTCGCGCGCGGTGAACTCGCCCTTTACTGCGGCGGTCCGCACGCCGCGGACTTCGTTGGCGGGAAACACGACCTGCTGCCCCGCCTGCTGGGCGAAGCGCTTCAACGTCTCGGCGGCGGCACCCGCCGGGACATCGAACATTTTCGCCGCATCAGCGGCACCTATGGCCGCGGAGAATACAATGCTAAACAGGACGGCAAACAGCAGGCGGGAATCTGCGAGGCGGGCGGCGAACAAGCGCGGGGTGTTTGGTGATGAGGTTGTCATGGCGTAGGTCGGGTTTGCTCCCAAGACGATCCTGCCGCCCCGATCCCGTAGGAGAATCGTGGCAATCTCCAACCGTTGTCCGCAAGCGACCGCCCCCGCCTGCGGCGAGGAGGAGTCGCGCAATTTCCCGAGCTTCGCGCGCCCGCTCATGCAGCCCAGCACCCCGACGCCGCGGCGGCGGGCGCGAAACTCGAAGGCCTGTCCCTCCGCCTCCACCACGATCACCGTGCCGGCCGAGGACAGGCGGCGCATGCGAGGAAAATCACGCTGGAACGCGCGGATGTTGGTTTTCATGAGTGCCGGTCAACTGTGACCGACGGATGAGTCAAACCGCAATCTCCGCCTCCCGCCCAAGCACACACCTCAAACCCCAAAGCCAGAGGCCGTTCGTCTGGTCCGGGCCAGCGCGGAGAATCTCTGCGCGGCGGCATCGGCCGATGGTTTTCCGAGGAGCAGCTCGCCAACATGTCCGCGCTCGCGGGCTGCTTAAGAATGCTGGCTTGAATTTCACTCGCTTGACGCACACGTTGCCTTTGGTCACCCCACCCACCGTGAGCCTGCCGTCCGCTACACCCGCGCAATTTCCCTCCGTCGATCAAACGCGCTGGTTCCTGAAGGAGGTGCAGCCGCACGAGTCCAAACTCCGCGCCTGGCTGCACGCGCGCTTTCCCAAGCTGGGCGATGTCGATGATATCCTTCAAGAAACGTATCTCCGAATCGTCCGCGCCAAAGGCACCGGCCGGGTGAGTCATCCGAAGGCTTACCTCTTTGCGACCGCCCGTAATGCCGCCTTGGATCATTACCGCCGCAACCAGATCGTGGCGTTCGAGCGTCTAGCTGAAATCACCGATTCATCCGTCTTGATCGAGGAAGCCCATGCCGCCGAACCCACCGATCACGATCAAGAGCTGGAGATCCTTACCGCCGCCATCCGCGCACTGCCAGAGCGTTGCCGCGAAGTGCTCATCCTCCGCAAGCATCATGGTCTCTCGCACCGCGAAATCGCGGATCAGCTCGGAATTTCCCCGCACACCGTGAACGCGCAGATCACCGTCGCAATGAAGAAGTGCCGCGAGTATTTCCGGCTCCACGGCCTCACCGAGGATCGTCCCAATGAAGCGTCATCCCTCCGGCGCTGAACCGGACGCCGACCCTGAGATGGTCGACATTGTCCAGGCCGCGGCCGAATGGCGCTCGCGCCACGACGCCGGCCTCCTGCCCGGCGACAAGACAAAATTTGCCCACTGGCTGGAGGCGGACGAGCGCCACGCCGAGGCCTTCGCACAGTTCGACGTCACCTGGTCGATTCTCGATCGCGCCAGGGAAGTGTCACCGGAAATCCTCGGTGCGTCGCCGCCGGGGAACGCACCGGCCGGGGCGGCGCCTCCGCAACGCCGTCCGCGCTCCGTCGTGTGGATTTCAACCGCGCTCGCCGCCGCTGCCGCCATTGCGATCATGGGCGCGGGATGGTGGCGGTCCGCTTCGACCTCCCGGATCAGCTTCACCAACGCCGCGATGGTGGGACCGGGTTTGGTCAAGCGCCTGAACCTGCCTGACGGCTCGATTGTCCGGCTCAATGCCGAGAGCGCGATCAAGATCCGGTTCACCGAAGGAGAACGCCGGGTCGCACTCGAACGCGGTGAGGCGAGCTTCACCGTCGCAGGGAATCCCGCCCGTCCCTTCATCGTCAACGTCGCCGGTGTCGACGTGCGTGCGGTTGGCACGGTTTTCAATGTCGCCTTGCGCGCCAAATCGGTCGAGGTGCTCGTCACCGAGGGCAAGGTGCGAGTGGACGATGCGGTGCGGGGCGGATCGTTGCTCGGCGTCCGGGACACCCCGGCGATCGCTGGCCGGCCGCTGGCGCTGGCCGCCGGCGAAAGAGTCGTCATCTCAACCCTGAACATCGCGTCCTCTGTCCGGGTTGTGCCCGTCGCCGTGCCCGCCGCGGAGATTGCCCGGGCCCTGGCCTGGCAGGATCGTCGACTCGAGTTCGACTCCGCTCCCCTGTCCGAGATCGTCGCCGAGTTCAACCGTTTCAATCAGCATCAGCTCGTCGTCGCCGACGCCGCTCTCGGCGCCCAGCGGTTTGGCGGTTCCTTCCGCGCCGACGATCCCGATACCTTCGTGCGCCTGATCGAGGCCCGGACCGGTGTCGTGGTGGAGCAACAGCCGAACGCTACGGTTCTGCGGATCGCAAAGTGATCTAACTGTTTTTGCCGGTCGCTCGTCTTAGGGATGTGACCTCCTTCCTGCCCCGGCGTCGCGCGGGCCCGGCCCTGCTGTTTGCCTGCGTGCTGCTCGCAAACCTGGCGTGGTCCGCCCGTGCGGCCGAATCCTCCGCCAAGAAATCCTACGATCTGCCGAGTGGGCCCGCGAGCGTGACCCTCAAGCAGTTCGTCGCCCAATCCGGCGTTCAGCTCCTCTACGCCGCCCACGAAGTTTCCGCAGTGAAAACGAATGCCGTGATAGGAGAATTTACGGCGGCGGCGGCGATCAACCGGATGCTGGCGACTACCGGAGTCATAGCGGTCGAGACCAAAAATGGCGCCATCGCCGTGAAGAGGGCCGCTGACCCAAACGGCTGGCGGGCGGCGCCGAAAACGGCCGGCGACCGCCCGACAAAGCAATTCAATCCAACCCCAACCTCCCACCAGAACCCGTGAAAACTATGAAATCCAAATCCCCCGCCGGCTGGCTCGCCAGCCTGTTTCTATTCGTCGCCGCCGGAAATCCGGTGCCGGCGCAGTCCGTCGCCCCTCGCGCCAACGAGCCGGCTCAGTCCGCCGAACCCGCGGTCGAGCTTTCGCCGTTCGTCGTCAATGACAGCAAAACCAGCGGCTATCAGGCGCTCTCGACGCAGGCAGGCACCCGCCTCGACACTCCCCTCAAGGACTTGGGCGGTGCGATCTCGATTTACACCAAGGATTTTCTCAACGACATCAACGCCACCAGTTCGAGCGATTTCCTGATTTACGCGACGGGCATGGAAGCGGCGGGACCGGGCGGCACCTACAGCGCCGTCACCGACAACCCGAACGACATCAATTTCCCTTTCGCGCAGAGCTACGACGCTCAAAGGGCTCCGCAGAGTATGGGCTCCCGCTCGCGCGGCCTGGCCCCGCCGACGTTCACACGCAACTTTTTCCCCACCCTCATTCCGATAGACTCCTACAACACCGATCGGGTGACCGTCCTCCGCGGTCCCAATGCCGCCCTTTTCGGCGTGGGCAGCCCGGCGGGAATAGTCGACACCTCCACCATCCGCGCCGATCTCCGGGAAGATAGGAACAACATTTCGTTTCGCTACGGCAATAACGTCAGCACCCGCGCCACGGTCGATTTCAATCGCGTGCTAATCAAGGATAAGCTCGCCCTGCGCCTGGCCGGACTCAAAGCGGATGAAAGGTATAACCAGCGGCCCGCGTTCGAGAAAAAGGACCGCATCCATGGCACCTTGACCTACAAGCCCTACGAATCCACCTCGCTGCGCATGAACTTCGAGTCCGGGAGGCATAGAGCCAACCGCCCCTTTGGGATAGTTCCGGCCCTCAACAGCATCATGCCAGAGTGGTATGCGGCGGGCCGGCCGTCCTTCGACTGGACCTTCTATGACGACCCGGCCCGCAATCCGAATGCGGCGGCTCAGGATTCCAGCACTGTCCTTGGCAGTAACCTTTACCTGAGGCAGGCAAGTATGACGAGTGTTGCGTTTTTTTATAATAGTCCCACCCAAAAAACGCCTTCATTTGCGATAAGACCCACCACACCGAACACCAACATCAGCACGACCGCCAACGCCATCCTGAACACGCTCTTCCACCCGCTGCTCAACCGTGACCTCGCTCCCGACACCCCGAGTTTTTCCCAAACGAGAAACATTAATGAAGTCCCCAGCACCTACTGGACTGGCGCGAATCTTTACCCCGGTCAACTGCCCGGGGTCAGGCCGGCGGGCCTCAAGGCCCAGGGCTTTTTGGATTTCAGCGCGTTCGACTGGGCCCACCGGATGATCGACGAATCTGCCCGGCAGTTTGACAACTTTCACTCGTTCAATGTCACGTTTGAGCAGCGGGCATGGAAGAACCGCGTGGGCATCGAGCTCGCGCTCGATGAGCAGCGCTACGACACGAATATACGCTCGCACTACTTTGGCGGTGGCGAGCAAAACCTCGCCATCCGAATCGACACCAGTGTCACGGGCCCCGACGGCCTGCCGAACCCGAACCTCGGCCGCCCGTATGTCTCGATGGTCGGGGGGGGCAAATATAATAATCCGGCGACTACCGACATCCAGACCGCCCGAGCCACCAGCTACCTCAAATACGATTTCAAGGATCTGGGCAAATCTTGGGGCAAGTGGCTCGGCAGCCACACCCTTAGCGGGGTGGTCGAGCGCTACACAAACGTCAATATTAGTTCTGCAACCAATCTCACGTATGACGGCGAGCTGGGAGATCGGATCAGTCCCAATTTCAACGGCCGCAGGATCACGTCGGTCGTTTACATGGGGCCGTCCTTGATCGGGAACAACAACCCGCTCAAGCTCGAGCCCATCCGGGCTCCGTTGCTGGACCTCGGGCCGGCCGGAAATGTGAAAAGCTTCGTTCGTGCCGGCAACGCCACGGATCCCGGCGCGTTTGGGGAAAGCCCCATTGAGCTCAATCAGAGGAACAACTATGGCGAGGTCATTCGCGAGGTCATCAAGTCGGAGTCGGCCACGCTCCAGAGCAACTGGCTGCAGCACCACATCGTCACCGTGCTGGGCTGGCGCCGCGACACGAGCTACCTCGGCAAGCAAGATATCGGCTCCAGTCCCAACCCGGCCGCCCCGCGGGATTACGGGAAAAGATTTTGGAGCGTGGACGATGTTAATGCCATTTTTCCCCATACGCCACCGCGGAGCGTTAGCGCGGATAGCAAGAGCGTGAGTGTCGTCGCCTACTGGCCGAAAATGCTGATCAACCTGCCCAAGGGCACGGACCTCAATGTATATTACAACCAATCCGAAAATTTCACGCCCACTGGGGGCCGCGTCTCTCTTTGGGGCTCGTCGATCGACCCGCCCAAAGGCAAGACCAAGGAGTATGGGTTCAACTTCTCGGCCTTCAATGACAAGCTCACGGTGCGCATGAACCAGTTCGAGACCTCAAGCGTGGGGCTGGAGGCGGGATCGGGAGGATTACGTGCCGTGAACGGCTACTTTCCGGCGGTCGCCGTCAGGTGGTTGACGGAGGCAAATGTCAACCCGCATCTCCAGGCGATGCGCAACGCCGACCTCGCCTCGATTGACGCTGCGCTCAAGACTTTGCCCAACGCGCCCGATATCCTGAAGCTTTGGAGTGTCAACGTCAGCGGCACGGCGCCAAACCTCGTGGCGACCAGCTTATCCACCGCCCAGGGGGAGGATACGAGGGACTTCGTCGCCAAGGGCCAGGAACTCGACCTCATTTACAGTCCGACGTCAAATTGGCGGATCTTGGTCAATGCCGCCCATCAGGAGACGAAAGTGAGCAATATCTCGCCCTACTCGCAGAGGGTCCTTGCCGCGATCCTGCCCGCCTTGGAGCGGTTGAAAGACCGTTCGTCCGGCCCGTATCCGGAAGGCTGGCAGATCGGCAATCCGTTGCCCGCCGGCTGGAGAACGCTCGGTGAGGATGTCGATGCAGCCTTAACCCGACTTCCGCTACTGGCGGGTTTCAGACGCGCAAAGCATTGATTCATCGTTAAGCCACCCCAAAGGTCGCCACTACAACGCGTCGGTTTTCGGCGCGCGGATTTTAGGCGGCGCCTGCGGGGGCAACGC
>JAUYAK010000026.1 GCA_030693515.1 Opitutaceae bacterium | reverse complement strand
TGGTTTTGCCGCTGGGAGAAGCGAGCGGTTGATTAAACCCGTCGACGCGGCCACCAGACGGGGTGAAATTTGCGGACTCGTTGTAGAAGACGCTGAGATCGGTGCCCTCGGGCAGCTTGATCAATTTTTTCGGCCAGCGGAGGACGCCGCTGTAGGTCCACGTTTCGGCGGCGACGTTGAGCGGCGGGGTGCCGGGCAGAGCGAGATCATTGAACCCGTAGTGCACTTTGCCGGGATCGTTCGGGTTGCTGGGATTCGCCACAAAATTGATGTTCCTTCGAGCAAAGTAGTCGGCATCGCGGCGCCAGCCGACCAAGGTAACGAGGTGATCCTGCAGCCAATAACTTTGCAGGAGCGCGGCGCGCGACTTGATCACGTCGCGCTCGGCGTTGCCGCCGGCGTTGATCTCAACCAGCGAGGCCGGAGCGTCCACAAAGGCACCGGGGTCGGTGGCATTGGCGGCACGGACGAAATAGCGCACGGGGACGGGCAGCGGGCCGGCATTGATGACGGGGATCTGGATGGGCTCGAGCCGGAGCGGGTTGTTATTCCCGATGACGGATGGGCCGAGGTAAACGAGCACGCCGGGACGGCGGGCGAAGACACTGATATTGGCGTTGATGTCACGGGAGGCCGCGCCGTCGGTCGCAAACCGATGGGTGTAGGCGATCGAATCGTTTTTCGATTCTTCGTAGAGGCCGGTGAGGGTGTGGCGGCCGAGCCACTTGCCCCACGATGACTTCGTGTCCTTGAAGTCGTATTTGACAAAGCCGGTGGCGCGCTTGGTTTCACGCTCGGTGAAATTGTTGAGCCAGTTCGCCTGGCTGTAGATGTTGGCGAAGGGGCGGCCGTAATTCGGATTGGGCTGACCGGTGGGGAGAACCTGGTTCACATCGACGCGGATGTGATTGGAATTGCCTTGGGAGAAGCCGGAATTCTTGGTGCGCCGGTCGATGCGCTGGGTGTCGTAGGCCAGCTCAAGGCCGAGGCGGTCTTCCCAGGCACGCTGCTCGAACGCGACGTTGAACGTGTGAAAGCTGTCACCTTGGAGCGAGGTTTCATCGAGCATCCGCCGACGGAAATCGAAGGCGCTGAAATCCGTGAAGCCCTGCATCTTGATGCCGGCGGGTGCGACGCCCGAAAGTTGGCCCGGGAGGACGTTGGCTCCGGTCCAGTAGGCGCCGATGAGTTCCCCGACGTTTACCGTGGTCAGCAGCGGGATGGCGTCGTTCGCGAGGTCACGGTTGACCAGCGGCTGGAAGACTGCGGCGCGGACGGCATTGGCGACATTCCCGGTGGTGACGCTCGTCTCGCTGCGAAAAGCGTAGGCGGGCGAGGTGGCGGCGGGGCCGGAGTAAACTTGCAGGACCTGATTGAAAAGCTGCTGCTGGCCAAAAAGCGGCCCCCAGATGGCGCTGCCGACGACTTGAGTGGCTGCGGCGGGATTGCGGGCGGGATCGTCATAAAACGTCCAGTCGAAACCGGGGCGGGTGCCGTTGAGCCACGCGTCGGAGATGCTTTTAAACGGGAGCACGGTGATCGGCCGATTGGCCTTGGTGCGGCCCGTCTCGAAATTGAGGCGCAGCGCGGTGGACTTGAAGGGCTCGAAGGTCGCGGCGCCGTAGATGCGCTTTTTTTCCTCGTAGGCGGGACGTTGGTCGTAGCGCTCCTCATCGTGCAAAGCGGCGAGACGCACGGCGAGTTTGCCCTTCATCAGCACGCGGTTGAAATCGAAGGACTCGCGCAGGCTGTCGTTGTCGCCGTAGCGCACTTCGACCTTGTTCGTGTCGCGCCGGAGGTTGGGGCGGAGGAGCGAGGTGTCGACGACGCCGGCGGGGCTGCCGACGCCGAAGAGGATGGCATTCGGGCCACGGTTGATCGTGACCGTCTCCGTGTTGTAGCTGTCGAAGGCGATGTTGGTGGTGTAAAAGCCGCGCGTGAAATTCGGTGCGGACAAACCGCGGGTGCGACTGCCTTGCTGGGGGTTCGCACGCACGGAGTCACCGAGGACTTGGACGGAGTTGATATCGTTGGTGGCGCCGGAGAAATTTCCGCCGGGCCCGGCCGCTTCCATACCCGTGGCGAAGATGAGCAGATCGCTGGAGTTGGTCGCGCCGATGTCGGTCAGAAAATCTTTGGTGTAGATCGAAATCGAGGCGCCGAGATCCTTGACCGGCGTGTTGAGGCGGGTGCCGGCCAGAGTCGAGGCCGCCTGATAGCCCGTGTCCCTTTCGGAGTGGACGACGAAGGGCGAAAGTTCGATCGCCTTGTCGGTTTCGCCTTCGGAGGCAGGGCGATTGGCAGTAGGGGCGGTTTGTGCGGCGAGAGACCGGGCGATGGCGAGGAGGGAAAACAAGCTGACGAGCTTGGCGTAGTTTTTCAGTGGGATCATGGGGTTGGTGGGTGGCGGGTGTTTTTTTGGTTTCGGTGAGTGATCTGGAAGAGAATTCATTGTGCGGTCGGGACCGCGGGCGCGGGTCTCCAAAGGTCGATGGGGCGCGCGGCGGTGGTCGGAAAGGGCAGCTCGACCTTGCGCCCGGTGCGGGCGGATTCGTAGGCGGCAAAAATCACTTCGAGGACCGCGCGGGCGTCTTCGCCGGTGACGAGCGGCGGCTTGTCGTGCTGCACGCAGTCCACGAAGTGCGCCATCTCGGCATGGAAGCCGTAGTTCCAGGCTTCTTCATAAATGGTGAAGCTCCAGCCGGTGGTCGGGCCGGATTTTTCCACGGCGTAGTCGTAGCCCTTCACGCTGTAGGTCTCGATGGAATTGCCGTGCAGCAAATCCGCGTAGGCGACGCCGCCGGTGCCGTAGACCTCGGCGCGGTCGTCCATCCCGCCGAGCTTCGTCCAGCTCTCCTCGGCGACGCAGGTGACGCCGTTGGCAAACTCGAGAATCAAAATTGCGTTGTCGTCGCCGCGCGTTTTGTCGCCATGCACCGAGGTGTCCATTTGCGCGTAAACGGACTTGATGAGTGGCCGGCCCAGCATCCAGCGGAAGAACTCAATCGCGTGGCAACCCATGTCCATCGTGACGCCGCCACCGGAGCGCTCGACATCCCAGAAATGCGCGGCGTGCGGGCCGTCGTGCTTTTCCATTTGCTTGAGCAGCGTGGGCCGGCCCAAGGCGCCGGAGTCGAGCAGTTGTTTCAAGCGGACGTATTTTGGCGCGAAGCACAGCTCCTCGGCATACATGAGCTTCACGCGGTTTTCCCGGCAGGCCGCGATCATCCGGTCGGCCTCGGCGAGGTTCAGGCAAAGCGGCTTCTCGATTACGACGTGCTTGCCCGCCGCAGCGGCGTCGAGGACGACTTGGCAGTGCAGGTGGTTGGGCACCCCGACGACGACCATCTGGATTTCGGGTTGGGCGAGCAACGCGCGGTAATCCGTGAACGCGGCCGGAATTCCGAAGCGTTGGGCGAAGGCCTGGGCATTACCCGGCGTGGGCGAGGCCACGGCGGCGAGGTGCGCGTGCGCGCAGTGTTTCAACGCTTCCGCGTGAATCGCGGAAATAAACTGCGAGCCGATGAGACCGACGTTAACGGGGGATTTCACGGGGAGGGACGGGGAGGGTGTTGACTAGGGATTTGCCATCGCGAAGCGGGACGCGGCGACTAGGTTGGCTCTCAGCGCGTTGTGTCGCCCAGCGACCTGCCCCGATGATCCCGGCAAAATTGCCCAGCCGCGCAGCCGCCAGGGTCACCGCATTCGGCGGCAGCAGGCGGACCCGGCCCAAGGCCGTGCGCCCCGCCTCGAGAAAGAACGCTTTCTGCGCCGCGACGAGTCCCCCGCCGAGGACAATCCGATCCGGTGCGAAACTGTGAACGATGGTCCCAATCGCGGATTCGAGCGCCCGCTGGGCGGTCGTGAGAATCTGCTGCGCCCGTTGATCGCTTTTCGCACTGTGAAACACGTCGGCGGCATTCGAAAAGCCAAGGCGCTGACCGGCCGCCCCGATGGCCGTGCCGGAAAGCAGCGATTCCAAGCATCCGCTCCGGCCACAGTAGCATTCGGGCCCTTCGCCTGCGACAGGGATGTGTCCAATTTCCGGATGCTCGCCGCCCGCGCCGCGATAAATCTCTCCGTCGACGATGATCGCGCCGCCAATGCCGGTGCCAACGGTCAGCATGACGAGCCGCTCGGCGCCCCGGCCGGAACCGCAGCAATATTCTCCAAGGGCCGCCGCATCCGCATCGTTCTCGAGCCACACGGGCAGGCCGAGCGTGTGCGCGAGTGAAGCCACAATATTCCAGCCCTCCCAGCCCGGCAGCGTGTGCGGATTATTGATCTCGCCGCTCAAGGGTGCGACCGGGCCGGAGCACCCGATGCCCACGCCGACCAGCGCTTCAACGTCCAGTCCGCTTTCATGAAGCACCAGCCGCGCGGTCGTGGTGATGCGTGCGGTGGCGTCGGTTGTTCCTCGGCGCGACTCGGTCGGCAATGCTCTGCTGGCCAGCACGCGACCGTCAGCCGCGATCACTCCGATGGCAATCTTGGTGCCACCGATGTCGATACCCAGAGCGCTGCGCGGCGGTTTCATCGAGGTTGCGGGGAAGCCGACGGCGAGACCGGGGACTCCGGCAGGGGCAGCAGCGCGGCGGCAGCGGCATCGCAGAAAACGACGACTCCACGATGACGGCGCAGCAGCGACGCCGGAAATTCGGGTGAAATCTCCCCGGTCACGAGGCGCCGCAACTGCCGCGCTTTCCGCGCGCCTGACACCAGCAGGAAGATGTGCCGCGCGCCAAGGATGTCGTCCATCCCCAAGGTCAACCCGTAGGCGACGCGGCCCCGGCTTTGGCGGAGCATCGAGTGGGACAGCGACTCGGAGGACAAAGTCGCGACGTGCGGGCCGGGGTGAAGCTGCGGAGCCGGCTCGTTGAAACCGAGGTGCCCGTTCTTCCCCAGACCGAGCACTTGGATGTCGATGGGGCCATTCGCGGCCAGCCACGCCGCCACACGGCGGCATTCTGCGGCCGCATCCACCGGCCGACTTTCCCAGCCAAAGTAGCGCTCGGCAGGGACGGCGAGCGGCGTCAGCAGCAAGTGCCGGAGGAAGTGTTCGCACGTGGCAGGATCGTCCATCGCGAGGCCGCCCCACTCGTCCAGCTTCAGCCAGCGCGCCCGGGCATACCGGGTCGGTTCCCTGCGCGCACTGGCGACGAGCAGTTCGTAGGATCGCTTGGGAGATATTCCGGTGGCCAAGCCGATGAGCGCATCGGGTTTCGTCCGGACTCCTTCGGCCAGGCGTGCGGCCACGGCCTGACTCATGGCCTCCTCGTCCGGATACAGATGCCACTCCCAGCTGGGCGGCAGCGTCGGCGGGGAGGGATGCTCGGGAGCGTGTTGAAAGCCCGAAGGTGCCGCAGTCATGTCGCCGATAGTATCGTATGTTCCGATGTCGTCCATGTGAAGGCGTCCCCCGTGTTTTGAGATTCCGTCCCCGGTGCGACCACTCACGGCTCAGGGGCTCCGCCGGAGCTGACGGCGGTATTCACCGGGTGTCAGGCCAAGTTTTCGCCTGAATGCGACGCTCAGATACTCGCTGTGTTGAAATCCGCACAGCTCGGCGATGCGCTCCAAGGTGAAATCGCTTTCGTCCAGCAACCGTTTCGCCCGCTCGAGCTGCACGCGAAGAATCTCGTCATGGGGCGAGCGGTTCAGCGAATCGTGAAACCGCCGGTAGAGCACCGAGCGCGAGACCCGGAACTGCGCCAGCAGGTCGGCCACCTGCAAGCCTCCGCAGGCTTGCTCGCGAATGCAGCGCATCGTGGAGGCGATCAGCGGATCGTCCACCGCGGTGACCTCGGTGGATCGGCGCACCGCAATACCATGAGGCGGAATGAGCAGGGGCAGAGTTTCCCGGCCCGGCCGGCGCGTCGCCATCAGATGGTCAAGCAACCGCGCCGCCTCGAACCCCACTTTGCGCGCGTCGTCCCTCACGCTCGACAGCGGCGGGTCCGTCAAGCGGCAGGTTTCCTCATCGTTATCCACGCCGATCACCGCCACTTCCTCGGGCGACACCAGTTTCAGACGGCGGCAGGCATCCAGCACTCGCACGCCCTGCCGGTCGCTGCACGCCATGATCGCGACCGGCTTGGGCAATGTCCCGAGCCACGCCATCAGGCACTCGCGATTCCGCTGCCCCTCCGCGAGCGTGGCCAGGCGGCGGGGAGAATCATGGCGGGCCGTCGAGAATCCGTTCCTGGCGATGGTGCGCTCGAAACCCAGCCGGCGCCGCTCCGACCACGGCTCCCGTCGGTAGCCGCAAAAGGCGAAGTGTTTGAACCGGCATGATAGCAAGTGGTCCGCCGCTGCGCGGCCGATGGCTTCGTCGTCATTGCCCACCTGCGGCAGGTGCAAGTTCAGGTGATGTCCGAAAACCTCCACGACGGGAATCCGTGACGCCCGGAGCCGTCGGGCCGTCGCGCGACTTTCGACATAGGCGAGAATACCGTCGCCCCGCCAGTGCTCGAGCCAGCCGGCGGAATACGAACCGGTCGCGTCGGAATCGACGTCCAGCGACCACCGGCCCACCGTTTCCGCATAGTCCGCAATCCCCTGCAGAACCTTCCGGCCGTAGTTGCGCGCCTTGTCCACGCACACGGCTACCTGCGGCAAGACAACCGCATCACCCTTGGCCGGCATGGGGATCCTTTCTCACCGGCAATAAACCGGAGCGCGGGGAGAGTTCGGCTCCACTCATGAAGCTGGCGTTCGCCAGTGCCGCCAGGACGACGCAGGTGAAGTGGACGTTTGCTTTCATGAGTGTTGGCGGGCCCGGGAATTTCGAATGCCGTTCTATTTGCGCCGTCCGACAGGGTGGATCTGTGGCTTGGCCTCGGGCTGCGTGGCGAGGATGGCGCGAAGCTGCGCGACGACCGCGGGTTTGGCGGCGGCGAGGTTGTTCGTTTCCTCGGGGTCGGTTTCGTAGTCGTAGAGTTCGATCACGGCAGTCGCGGCGGGTGCGCCGATCTTCTTCCATTCGACGAATCGGTAGCGGGCGGTGCGCACGGCGCGCCCCAGCAGTTCTCCGCGCGGATAACCGAAGCAACGGGGGTGCGAAACAGGAGGTGAGGGCGCTTGGGTTGGGCACGACTTTGCGGCGGTTCATAGGATGGATTCGTTCAGAGGGGTGGCGCTTCTCACATCGAACAACGGCAAGGCACCGGCGGGAACGGGGAAACGCCGTTGCGGATCGGGCCGAGCGCCTCGCCGGTGAGACGGTCGGTGACGCCCCAATCGCCGGGCAGATGGGCGGCGAAGGCACTTCACGGTCGACGGGGTCGGGCCAGCCGGAGTCGACGAGTGCGTTCACCTCGCGGCCTGGCGCGGTGGCGACGATCTGGTGAAAGACGCGGCCGTCGCGTGCCGCAGCGGCCAAGCGGCAGAGGTTGCGATCATGGACCATGATAGTTTCCACGTCGGCCCGAGTGGGGGTTGCAACTAGACCGCACGCGCCAGGGCGCCAGAGGGGGGTCCGTTACACGGGAATGGAGACGGAGATTCACGGGGCGACGTCGGGCCGATCGCAGCGCGACCGGTCACCATTGTCGCAGGAGTGTCCGGCGCGTTCAACCCACGCAAACACGGGGATAGCGGCATAAGGTGACGATGGTGGGTTCTCGTGCGCAGCTGAAAAACGCGCCGCGGAGGCCGGTGCTGTCGCGCTGTTAGGCAAGCCCTTCGAGATCCTCGATTTCGTTTCGTGCGTGGAAAGACGCTGCGCAGAATCCGCAGTGCCAACAAGTGCGCCCGATCAGGAGCTTCCGGTGAAGTAAGCGAAGGTTTCGTTCGGCGCGCTCACCGCGGCACCGGGGCGGCGGCCTCGCGCACGTCAAGGAGTCGAAACGTCCCGGCGCGAACGGTGACCGCCAGATCGGGTGCGAGTGGTCCGAGCAAGGCTCCCGTCATGCGGTCGGATACTTCCCAACGGCCCGGGATTTGTGCGGCGATTCTTACGTCGCAATCGGCGGGGTCCAACCAACCGGAGTCGACGAGCGCGATGACGTAGCGACGCGGTGAGACCTCGATGACTTGGTGGAAAACGTGGCCGGTGACGGCAAAGGGAAACTGTTTCGCGCCTTCGGCGAGATCGGCGGTGAACGCGGTGCGAGCGTCGGCGAGCGTGAAGGTCTCGCCGGCGCGGCTCAGGTTGTCGCCATCGGTCCTCCAGATTGTTTTCCACGGGCCAGCGGCGTGCGGCGTGGCGCTGGGGACGAGGACCACGAAGCCGTGTGGCGTGGTGGTGGCCAGTTGCGACGGGTCGCGGCGCGTGCGGCCCCAGAGATAGGTGGCGACGTCGGTGGGCGGGAGCGGGGCCATGCCCCAGTAGCAGTCGAGCCAGTCGAAGGCCCACCGCTGCGTGTCGGTGCCGTCGAGATTCCAGTTCGCCTCCTGGTGGCCGTTGGCGCCGTGTTGGGCGAAGCGCTCACTGGGATTTTGCATGACGAGGGCGACCGGTGAGATCGAGCGCAGTTGCTCACGGCGCGGCGGAGTGAGGATGCCGCGGCCGAGGAGATGGAGAAAGGTGGCGGTGCCTTCGCTCCCGACGCGCGTCCAACGGCCCGTGCGCGGTTCGCGTTCGCCATTGAGCGTCATGAAGACGCGGGCGCCGAGGAGCGCTTGTGACACGTAGTAGCGCAGTGAGGGATGGCCGGTCATCGGAGTATTCCCACTCCCAGTCACGGTTAAAACTGAACCAATCCGCCGCACTGCGCACCGCCCAATCATCCACTTGGCCGTCGAGCCAGAGACCGACGCGAGCGGCGAGATTCACATCGGGACTGCGCGAGTTGCTGTCCTCCACCGAGGGCAGCAGCGCAGAGCGATAGCGTGGGTCCAGGATCGAGGCGCGGAGTCTCGGATCGGCGGGCGCGTGGGCCCAGGCGACATTCTTGCTGGTGATGATGAGCCGCTTCCTGTGTTGCACGCACAGCTCCAGCACCGGCTTGAGGAAATGCTCGAAATAGTAAGGCAACGTGTCCGACTGCTCGGCTTCGGTGCTCACGAATCCCTGCAACATCGTCGGCGCGGCCTTGAGCATCGCGGCGACTGTCGCCACTTCCACGTAGGGCGTGGTGCTGTGCCCGATGTTGATCCAGAAGGGGCAGCGCTCAGTCTCGAAGTGTTTCGCGGCGGCGGCGATCTGGACTCTCGTCTGATCGTAGGTGAGCCGCCGTTCGCGGCCCCAGGGCTTGCCGTCGGGCCGGAGCAGCGCGGATTTTTCGGAGGGCCAGAAATCGACCGCGAAACGCAAGCGGGGATAAGGGAAACGTTTTTCGTAGTCGCGCACCTCGGCGATCCACGGGCCGAGTTTCTTCGAGTCACCGCCGTTCCACCAATAGCTGGAGACGATCACGTCGAAGGGGCCGTCCGCGCCCGGCATGACGTCGCCGCGCCACGCGGCGGCCGTGTCGCCCAATTGTTTCAGGCTCGTGCCGATGGCGGCCATGACGCCACGGCGCTCGAGGCGTTCGAGTGATTTTTCCCAACCCGGGGAAAAAGTCAGGCGGTAGAGGTTGTCGTCGCCGTTGGGACTGGAGCCGAGGAGCACGCTGCCACGGGGGCTCCCGGGCACGTAGATGACGTCGGTGAATCCAAACGGCGCGATGGCTTGGCCGAGTTCCCGGCCTTTGGCATCGTAGAGCCGCACCTGTGGGCCCTCGACGACGACCGTCTCCGCGCCCGGCCGATCGGTGAGGTCGCCGGAAGCCACGAGGCGCATGGTGTAGTGGTAATCGTAGCTGCGCTCCTTGATTTTGGACGGGAGATCAAAGACGGGGCGCAGGCCGCCTTTCAGGGCGTAGGCACCGCGCTTCCAAATAATTTCGGCGGCGCCGTCACCATCGAGATCGGCGACGGTGCCGTTGGCGTTCTTCAGGCTCAGGAGCGGATCGCCCGACGGCGATTTCCTCGCGATGGTCTCTTTGAGTTGAGTGAGCGTGGAGCCTTTGAAGAAAAACATGTCCTGCCGTGCAAAACCGCCGACGAGCAGTGCGGCCACTTCGTCCGCGCCGTCGCCGTCGAAATCGCTGGCGCGCAGGATGCGGACGGCGCCGTTGACGGGCAGGTGGTGCCGCTTGGTGCCGTCTGCAGAGAAAACGACGATCTGCCGGGAAATGCCGCCGGCCAGCACGACCGGGGTCTTGCCGTCGAGCTTGGCGACGGCGACCTGCCAGACGGGAGCCGCGAGGTCCTGTTTCCAGCGCAGTTTTCCGTCGGGCGAGAAAACGTAAACCGAGCCATCCGCGCTCGCGGCGATGATTTCATCGCGCCCATCGCCGTCGAGATCGCCGGCCGCGAGATCGAACACGAATCCGCCAATCGCCGCATCCCAGCGCTGCGTTCCGTCGTCGGCGAAAGCGCAGACGCGATTATCGTAGGTCGAGCCGACGATCTCCCTCGCGGCGGGATTGCCGTCGAGTTCCGCGACGGCCAGGCGGTAGAGGTTGCGACCGTGGGTGGGAATGATTTCCACGCCGGCCCAGGTGGATGCGGCCATTAGGCCGTAGGCGACAAGACCGCAGAAGGTTTGTGGGAGGTTTCTCATTGTGCGAGTTGTGGAGCCGGTATTTCGGCGGAACGGATTGCCGTTTGCGTCGCGGAGCGTAAGGCTGTCGGTGAACCACCAGAAGCAGAGGGGGTGCATTGCGCGGGAATGGAGACGAGGATTCACGGTGCGATGTTGAGCCGATCGCAGCGCGACCGGTTGCCATTGTCGCAGGAGTGTCCGGCGCGTTCAATCCACGCAAACACGGGGAGTAGGCGAGGGGAACAGGTGCGGACGATCGGACCTATGTCACGTGAAACAGAACCTTTGGTTCGTGAATCGGCACGTAGTCCGTCGCCCGTGTCGCGGAATGCGCACACGTGTTTACGTGGATTGAGCAAACGGCGCGTTTCGGGCACTCTGTGACAGAGGGCAGACCTCATACTACCGGATGAATTTTGCCGTCATTGCTTCCCTTTCCTCCGCCGCTTTTTTTGGCCTCGCGACTTCGCTGACCGCCCAGCCGGACGGCCTGACTGTAGTCGCCGTCCTTCAGGACCAGACGGCGCTCGCGGGCGCTCACGTCATTCGGATGCACGCTGGTCTCGCCTACATCGCCGGCAAAGGCGGTTCGCTGGCCATCGTAAGTGTCGCACAACCGAGCTCCCCTGAGCTGCTCTGGTCCGACCAGAGTGCCGAGACTTATGCGGACGTGCAAACGGTGCTGCCTCTCGACCGCGGTCGATTGTTGGTCGGCGCCCGCGAATTGCTGCTGTTCGACGTTCGCCAACCCTCAATGCCCGCCCTGCTCGCAACGCTCCGGGACCGCCCGCGAATCGATCAGGTCAATAGCTTCGCCCGCTTTGGCGACACGGTCTACGGGGCGAACAGCAACGGCTATATTTTTTCGGCCGATGTCAGCGGCACGGACAGGATTCGTCTCCTCGGAACGCGCGCAGTGCGGGAGCGCGACAATCTCGCCGGGCCCCATGATGTCGCACTCTCGGGTGATTTCCTGGTCGTCGTGGATGGGGACGGTTTCGGTCGCGATACCAAACGTGGTCGGTTTGGAACCTACGGCGTGATCGACCCAGTGACCCGCGCGGCATTGGCACCGGAGCAATGGGGCTCGCCGACCATCATCACTGACCGACGGTTCGCCGGTGCCCATCGCGTGGTCACCGCAGGTTCCTTCGCGTATGTTGGCTCGACGAACCATGTCACGATCGTGGACCTGTCGAATCCGGCCAAGCCTCGCGTGCGCGGCACCATTGTTTTTTCCGACGATCGCGGCTCATCCGGGCTCGCGGTTTCAGGTCGCATCGTCTTCGCCGCCGGCGGTCAGACGGTGCAGGCCATCGACGTCTCGAATCCCGGGCAACCACGCGAACTCGCCCGCGTCTCCGCTCCCGCGGCATTCAGCGGCGGGGGCGACGACGCGCACGATCTTGCCTACCACGACGGCTATCTTTTTATCACCGCCCAGACTTCACACGCGCTTGTCGTCGTGCGGGTGGATGGCAAACAACTGCGGGAGGCGGCTCGCCCATGAATCCGCTCGGCCGCTCGTGTGACCATGGTTTGCCTGGCAGGAGATTTTTACGGCTGAGCGTTGTGAAGGGGTGATGCGCTGCCCGCTATGATCCGAAATTGCCACTCGTGGATTCGATCGCCATCTCTCCGATCAGCGATGCGTGATTATTATTCAATCTGGTTTGCGACGACGGCGCTCGCGGTGGTGTCCGGTCTGCGCGGGCAGGAGGCCAATCCGGATGAGCGAGTATTTTCCGTGCTTGGCGTGGTTGCGCGGATAATCAATACGGAGTATCGCGAACTCGATGATCGCCGGCGTCGGCTCGAAGCCGCGCTGCTCGAGCTGGCGCAGCCACCGAAAAACGACCGAAGCGCTCGCATTGGTTGGAAAGTTTTCGGTTACGACGATTCGTTGCCGATTCGGCAGTGGGTGGAGATCGATCTCGGAGCCCCTCACCGCATCGATGCCATCGCCCTGATTCCGGCCGACGCACCGGCTGCCGGAGTCAGCGAGTCCGGCATTGGGTTTCCGCTCCGGTTCCGCGTCGAACTGGCGGACGAAAACGGGTCGCTGGCCGTGATTGCCGATTACACGGCGGCGGACTTTCCCAATCCCGGCGGGCTCCCTGTGTTCGTCCCGGCACGCGGCACCTCGGCGCGGCGCGTGCGAGTGACCATGCACAAGCCATGGAGCAAAAATCGCTATCGCACCTACGCATTGGGCGAAATCATGGTGTTGCAGGGAAATCGAAACCTCGCGACCGGTCTGGCTGGTGTGACCGTGCAGTCCAGCGGCTCGCTCGAGAGTGCGCCGGCCTGGAGCCGGGAAAATCTGATCGATGGCCAGAGCATGCTCGGGGCGCCGCTTGCCAAGAGTGATCGGCCGCTGGCTCACGGTTGGGAGTCGGCGCGGTTCGACCGGGCTTCGACCGTCACCTGGGTGCAAATTGATCTCGGTGCCGTGCAACCGATCGACGAAGTGCGGCTGCTGCCGGCACGCCTATTGGAATATACCGACACCCACGGTTACGGATTTCCGGGCAAACTCAGGGTGGAAATATCCGAGCAGGCCGACTTCTCGCGGTCACGAGTGCTGGTCGATTGGGCGGCGCACCCTCGGGGCGATCCCGTATTCAATCCACTCACGATTCCCGGGAGAGGCTGGCCGGCGCAATATGTGCGCGCGACGGCGGAAGAACTCTGGCAGCGACGTGAAGGCGTCCACATTTTTGCGTTGGCCGAGATGCAGGTCTACCGGGGCGATAGCAACCTCGCGGCTGGGGCCCCCGTCACGGCCAGCAGCGTCTACGACAGTCTCCCGCACAATTTTTCAGCCGAGTTTCTCACCGACGGCCTGCGCGCGGCTCAGAAATTCGTCGAGTGGCCCGAGTGGTTGGCGGCATTGTCACGCCGCCGAGAAGTGTTGTTTGAAATCGACGGCATCCGCGCAAGGATGGCCGCGATCCAGCCCGTTTTGGTCCGGGCCGCCGCTTGGACAATTGGCTCCGCGCTGAGTGTCCTGGTGGTCGGCACCTTGGCGGTTTTTTACCGGGCGCGCCGGGCCCAGGCCCGCACCGTGGTCGGCCTCCAGCGCAGGATTGCGGGCGATCTCCACGACGAGATTGGGAGCAATCTGGCCAGCATCGCGCTGCTCACCGAACTGGGCCAGCGGCAGAACGCCGGTATACCCGCCGGAGACGTGGAGGAAATCCGGCGGCTCGCCAACGAATCCGCGGCGGCGATGCGCGACATCGTCTGGTTGATCCAGCCGGGACCGCACGATGCGCCGCTGCTCGCGGAACGGCTGCGTGCCGCCGCGCGCCGGCTGCTCGACGGTCTCGATTGGAAGTTTGAAATCACCGGCTTGGACGCTGCGCCGTCGCTGGATGTGCAACGGCATCTGCTCCTCGCGCTAAAAGAGATGCTCCACAATGTCCTGCGCCATGCCGGTGCGCGCCGCGTCGAGATTCACCTCTCCGTGTGCGATGAGCGTTTCACCCTCGAGGTCCGCGACGATGGCCGCGGTTTTGAGGTTGCGCGCCAGGGAGACGGGCACGGATTCACGAGTCTGCGCCACCGCGCCGAAATGCTTGGCGGCGAACTTGCCCTCGAAGGCCGTCCCGGACAGGGCGTGCGCGTTGCTTTGAATGGTTCTTTGCGCTCCGTAGTCAAAAATCCCGCTACCTCAATATGACCATCGTCGCCAAGCAGAGTGTCTGGCTCATCGAAGACAACGCGACCTTGCGTCACACCGTCGCGCGGGCGATCGCCGCCATCCCGGGGTTTGCCTGCGCCGCCCAATTTCAGCGCTGCGAAGACGCGCTCACCCGGCTCGGAGAGTCGGACGAAGCCAGGCCCGATGTCATTTTGCTCGATGTCGGACTGCCGGGGATGAGCGGCATCGACGGCATTGCGTTGCTCAAACAAGCCTCGCCGCGCACGCAGGTCGTGATTCTCACCGTCTTCGACGACGATGATAAAATCTACCGCGCCATCTGTGCCGGCGCGTCCGGTTACCTGCTCAAGGGCGCGCCACTTGGTGATTTGGCCGCCGCGCTGGACGAGGTCAGCCGGGGCGGTTCACCAATGACGCCGCGTGTCGCGCGCCGCGTGTTGGAAATGTTCTCACGTCTGGCCCCGCGCGAAACCGCGATGGCAGGGCTCTCGCCGCGCGAGCGCCAAATCATCGAGGGCATGGTCGATGGTCTGACCAACAAGGAAATTGCCGAGCGCCTCGGCCTCAGCGCGCACACAACCGACGGCTACACCCGCGCAATCTACGAAAAACTCCACGTCAACACGCGCAGCGGAGCCGTGGCCAAGGCGATGCGCGACCGGTTGTTTTGAGAGTATGGCATACAGGCAGCAGCGATTTTCACGAACCGCTTGCGCGAGATGAAGGGCGCATGAGCACTATGCCGCCAGCCATTCGCGCAGCACCTTGAGGTCCTGTTGCATCCGGGCGATCATGGGTGCTCCCTTGCCGTGGTCATACTCGTGGTGCTGGATGATCGGCCCGGCGTAGGTCGTCGTTCTCAGCCAGCGGAAAAATTCGCGATTTATCATGCCGTCCCCGAGTCCGACCCACTGCGGTTCCCAACCCTTGGCCGTTCGTTGCCAGATGAAATCCTTGACGATGACCGCCGTGAGGCGGTCCCGCATCAGGCGGGCGTTGACCGGCCACACCGTTCCGCCTTCGACGGTGGCATGGCCGATGTCGAAGCAGATTCCCATCTGGCGGGCGTCGAGACCCTGCATGGCGGTCCAGAGGTCCCAGACCGGTCCGCCCACATACCGTAGGCCGGAATGGTTTTGGAAGCCGGCCTGCAGGCCCAGCTCCCGGTTGAGCGCGGCCAGATCGCGCAATTGCACTGTCACATTTGCGAGCTGGTCGGCGATTGGTTTTTGCAAATCGTAGCGCCACTCGCCGAGCCGGTAGCGTTTGATGCCGAGCGCGGCGGCTGTGCGGAGCACCCGTTCAGTATTTGGCTGCGCCACGCTGGTGATATTGGTGGCCAGTTGGGCGATCACCCGACCGTGCCGCTTGAGCGCCTCGGCCAGCCGCGGCAGATCCTCCGCCGCGCGCTCGGGCTCGATTTGCCCTTTCGGTCTCACCGGGCACTCAATGCCGTCCCAACCGATCTCCGCCACGGTGTCGGCCGCGGCGTCAAAACTGAGATTTTGAAACGGCTTCGTGAAGCCGATGATCGGCCAGCGCGGCCGGGTGGGTTCCACGGCACGGAGCTGGGACGGGACGACCGTCAGAGCAGCAGCGGTCGTCGTGGCGGCAACGAATTGGCGGCGGGTCATCATGGGACAGATGTGCTCGCGAGAATTGGTTTCCCGACGAGTCAGCCTATCACAGCCACCAACCCGTCAGGCGGCTGATGGATGGGGTGCGAGTTTGAGGGCTTCATGGCTGGGACCGGCTGTCCGATGTTTGGGATCGGACAGGCTTGGGCGCCAACGGCCCCAAGACGGCCTCGTCGGCGTAGGGGTAATAAAGCCGGGGGCGGCGGAGCAGGAATGTGGTTTCGCGCACGTCTCCGCCGTCCCAGTAGCGAACTGAGTCCGGCGGGAGGGTGGCCTCGATGATGTTTCGATCGCCTTCATTCCAAGCCACAATATCGCCGCGCCGGTTAATGATACAACTGCCCTGACCCGCATTGCGCGCCACGATGAGGCAAACTTGGTTGTCGAGTGCGCGGGTGCGCATGATGGCCTTCCATCGCTCCTCGTTGAACATCGGCGGACCGGGCGTCAGACGATCAGCCCGCAGATCGCCCATGATCGGGAGACAAATGAAATCAGCGCCGTTGAGGGCCAGCATCCGCGCCGGCTCGCTCAGCATCGAATCCATGCAGATCATGGAGCCGATCCGGCCGATTTCCGAATCAAAGACCGGAAAACCGTTCCCCGGCGAGATGCCCGACCAGCCTTCGTCGGTGGCGAGGTGGACCTTGCGGTAAACGCCGGCAACTTTACCCTGGGGATCGATCAGCACCGTGCTGTTGTAAACGGCATCGCGGTCTCGCTCATAGACGCCGAGCATCAGATAGACGTGATGATCGCGCGCGATCTTCTCGAACGGTTGGGTGGCCGGACCGGGCACGGTGATCGCGCCTTCCAACGGATTCTGGCCCCCGATCACGGTCTCGGGTATGAGGATGAGCTGGGGCTGGCGCTGGCAGGCTTCCAAAATCAGACTGGCCCACAAATTCACGCTTTGCTCGACGTCGCCGGACAGCCCAAGGCCGGCGGCCAAGGGCCGAACCTTGACCGGCGAACCGGCCGTCTTCGGATTGCTGACAACGCAAATCTTGACCGGTTTGCGCTCTTGGGCCGTGGCCAGTTCAATCTGAGGTGCCGACCAATTTGAGGTCCCCTGCTCGGACCAGCGGAACAGGTAGCGGATCGTCAGGGCGGTGGCACCGTCCGGGGCCGTGACGGTGGTTTCGAAATTGATGGCACTCGGCGAAACCAGCTGGGGCGAAAGATAATCATACGGCACAGTTCTGGTTTTGTTCTGCGTCGGCTCCCATTTGCCCCAATACGCGAGGGCGAGGAGGGAATCCCGCGGATTGGCCACGTCGCGGTGCCCAACCCGGGCGCGCAACCGGTAGGTCTGGCCGCCGCGCACGCCAGCGTAGACGAACTGCCATCCGCCGGTGCAGGTGCGCGTGGCGTTGCCTGCGATGGCCACCGTGCCGTCGGGCTGTTGGGCCGTTTTCGGTGCGGCCAAGGGTTGCGGCGCCCAGGCCTCGGATCGTTCCAAGCGGACGCTGTCCGCTGACTGCGCTCGCATCGGCACCAGGAGCAGGACGGCTGCAGCAACAAGCCCAGCCAGTCCGGTAAATCCGGAGACGTGGCGAAACGCGCGCCCGGCTTGCGTGAGCGTTGCGATGGCTGAGGCGAGGTTGCGGCGAATGGTTTGTTGCATGATGGATTATGGTTAAGAGGTTTCTCGAATCACGTGAGGGCGGACGCTTCCTGGCCACTTCCGAAGACCGCAGTGATGTCGGCGTTCGTGGTGTCGAGTTCGAGCCACGAGCCGAGCGCGAGGGGAGTGCGCGTGAGGAGCACCTATGGATGGGGAGATCCGGGTCGCCAAGGCGGAACCAGCGGCGGGCGCGGTGGCTTTCAGAAGGGTGGGGCGAGTGGGTGATTCCATGGGGCGAACGGAGTTCAGGCACGATTCATGGGGCGTTCAGGGGGACACAGGTATTGTAGCACTCAAGGTCTTGGGTGCGGTCGACCTTAGCAGGGTTCGGTCACCCCAAGTCACCTTCTGGCCTTGGAACATGACTGCCGAATACGGCTTGCCGTCGATGGTGGTGACACTCGCCGCTTGCGCATCGGCGGTAATGCGACCGACCCTCCCGACAGTGGACGCGGCGCGGCTGGTGCGGAAATGCACGGTTACGGTGCGTCCGTTGCCGGTCAACTCCACGCCCACGCAACCGTCACCGCTTATCATTCGCGGGACCAACAGCACATCTCCCGCACGGTGGGGTTGAAGAACAATTAGTGAGGCTACTTCCCGCGCGGGGCCGACCGTGGTTGCGACAAGGTGCCATTGATTTGGTGCCGGCTTGAACGGTTGCACGGCAAACCGGTCGTTCTGATCAAATGTCAGGCCACCCGGTGCGAGGTAGTCCACGCGGCAGCGGGCCACACCTTGCGCAAGGTCGACTTGGTGCGCACCTGCGTTCACGTCCATCCGGCTGAGTGCGTGCATCAGGAACTGGAATGTGGCGGGGTTCGATGCACGCAGTTCGTCGCGGATGACAATGATCGGTGCTCCGCCGGTGTGCCCGGGTCTCAGGAAAATTATATGCCGGTCAAAACGTTCCAGTTTGCCGGGGTAAGCCGGCGCGGCATCGCCGATGGCGTAGTCGGCGGCGGGCGTCGTCTGGAAAAAAGTCAACCGGCCCTGGGAATCCCAGCCACGCGGCTGGCCCTCGCCGTTGACCAACACGGAATTCGACGCTCTCGTCTGACGGGTCCACTCAACGTGGTGCGGACTGCCATAGGCTGACTGGTAGTAACCCGACGCAACGATGAGGGCCTGGCCATAGGCATTCAGCACAAAAGTGTTTTGGTCGGCGTAGCTGTGGCTGATCGAGCCGAACGGACTGCTGCGAAAGAGCAGTGACACGTTATTGGCGCCGTCAGAAAGGTCGGTATGCATCGCCGCCAGGCCGACATCGAAGAAGGCCCGGCCCTGAGGCAGTTCACTCGGCGGCTTTGCGGTCACGCGGCTGTCGTCAAAGAGCAGCGCATCAAGACCGTCGAGCCGCGTGCGCTGGTTCTCAGCATACCATTTGGCATAGGGATCGTCATACAGGGCGGCCAGCATCGCCATCGTGCCTCCGGCGGGCGGGCTTTCCTGATTGTCTCCAAACGGAGAAATCGGCGAGTAGGGCGGATTGCCGTAGAGCTTGAAGAACGACTGCTGGCGGAGACTCGAACGCAAGCGCACCGGAACCCCGGTCGCGTGTTCAACGAGTCGATAGGTGCGCGCGAAGGCAGCGGCAAGCCAAGTCCAGTAGCTCGGTCCTTCACTCCAGCCGCCATCGTCACCACCGAAGGGAGGAAAGAATGGCGACCAGAGCTGCAGCATGGTGTAGCGCAGCATCTCTTCGACGGGCGCTTCGCCGACAAGTGCAACGCAGGCCTGCAACAGATCGGGCACGAAGTAACCCATGTCGTGACTTCTGTAGGGATTTTTTTCAAACGGGTTCGCCTTCCACGCATCACGGATCTGCTGCATCCGGATTACCAGGACATCGAGACAGCGCCGCTTCTCCTCGACACTCAACAGTGCGTATACCCGGTCAAACGCTACCGGACAATACCGCACGACGTCGGTGGCAACTTCGTCGTTGTGGGACAGTCGCGTGCTGCCGTGCGGATCCCATCCTATGATGTGGAGCAAACGTCGCCTGGCTTCCTGACCGGACAATTCGTCGCCGGTGAGCAGGTAGTTTTCAGCCAGAACTCTCAGCTCCTTGAAAAAAGGTCGCGTCGTCTGAAAGGTTTCCAAGTAGAGTATTTTCCGTCTTGGATCGCTCGGCGGCGGAAGGAACGCCGGCTCCGGCAGCAACGTTTTCCCGCGCATTTGCTCGGCGGTCTGGCGAACGCCTAGAAGCCACTCTCGGCCGAACCTCGCCAGCGCTCGCCGCCGAAGTTCCGGCACCTCGTCTGCGCGCACCATCACGCGCGGCCGCGAAACGCCGAGTCGTTTCTTCAGCGCATCAATATCGGGAAGCGGGATTACCGGGGCATCGGCCGGCACGACGAAAGCGCGAACGGGCGACCACCCGTCGCGACCATCGTCCAACCGACCTGGCCGCCAGCGCCAGAAATAGCGGTTTGGCTTCAGCGGCTCCGGTGCCACGGCGAGCATATACGGGCTCGACATCCGCGTCGTTGTGCCGGCGGCAAACTCCGCATTGGATCCGAATTCCACGACGTAGTTGTCAAAAATCTTTCGGGCCGGGAATACGAAACACGGCGGGTTGGCGCTCACGGTTTCGCCATCGGCCGGGCGCGGCACCGTCTGAAACGGGGCTGGCGGCGACTCGAAATCCGACGCTCGCGCCAGGAGAACGGACGCGAGGGACAGCGCGGCTAGAGGAAGCAACCCAAACGAGCGGAGCAGGGATTTCATGAGCCGGATTGGATGCAAAGGCGCGTTGCAAAGTTCGGTGTAATCAGCCTGCACGCACGCCGCGGTTGATGTCGGACACCATGTGCAGGATGCCCGGCACCGGCGCGGCGCAGGCCACAGCCGGGACCAACGCCTTGCGGCCGCTCAATTGGAATTTATCCAGAACGTTCATGCGTCACGTCGCCGCCACGGGTTCCCTTTCGCGGTAGTAGTCCTGCGCGAAGTGGCGTTTCAGCGCCACGAAGACCACGACTGATGAGAGGAGATACACGAACGCCAGCGACGAAAGGCCGACGCTGAGGTTGATGTGCTGCTTCACGTAACCCAGCAGCATCGGAGCGATCGCACCCACCGTGAAAGCGCAGCTCAACATCAGGCCGGTGGCTGTCGAGCGATACCGGGGTGGGATCACGTCGAACAGCGCGGCGAAAAGATTCGAATCATACAGGCCGCGGAAGAACCCGAACCCCGCCAGAGCTGCATACACCACCGTCAGGTTCGAACTTGCGCCGAGCAACCAGATGAACGGCGCCCCAAGCAGCAGCCCCAGACATTCGACTTCCATGCGGATCGTCTTCCGTCGCGCGGCCAGCCGATCGGAAACGCGGGCGCCGACCATCACGCCGACGAACGCGAAGACGTGGTGATAGAGCATCGAGTGGAGCGCGGCGTCCTTCAGCGAGAGCTGAAACTTCTCGTAGAGAAACGTCGGCATCCAGGTGATCCAGCCGACGCCGGTGAACACCATCCCGCCAAACGCCAGACTGAGGAAATAGAACGTGGGTGTCCGCAGGATCGTCCGCAGTGCTTCGCCGAGCTTGACCGGCGGCTCAGCGGCCGGGGTGGCGGGCTGAGCCGGTTCCGTTTCGCGGTGTTCATTGCGCAGCCGGAGGGCCGCCACTACCGCCAGCAGCACACCTGCCAATCCAAACGCGTAAAACGCGGCCCGCCAGCCATGCTGTCCGCCAATCCAACCCGCGATCCAGCTGCTCGCGACGACCCCGACGTAGAGCGCGGCTTGATGGATGGACATTGCCTGCGCCCGGGTGTCGCGGTGATAGTGAGCAATCAGCGAATTGGCCGCCGGATAGTAAAACGATTCGCCGATCCCGGTCGCCACGCTGCGGAATATGATCAGTAGCAGCAGGCCGCCGCTGAATCCGGTGCACAGCGTGCCGACGCTGAACGTGAGCAGGCTGCCACAGACAATCCACTTTTTAGGGACGAAATCGCCGAGGCATCCGGCCAGCGGAACGAAGGCGCCGTAGAGCAGCGTGAACGCCGTGGCGACCAGGCCGAGCTGAACGTCGCTCAACTGGAGGTCGGCCTTGATCAGCGGGATCACGGCGTTGTAGATCTGCCGGTCTCCCTGGTTCAGGAAGTAGGCCGCCCACAGGATGGCCAGCAGCTCCCATTTGTAGCGGGGGCGAGGCGCGGTCATCGCGGCTCCTTCTTCAGCGACCTCTGCAGGAGCGCGGTGGTATAGAACTCGTAGGACGCCTCCTTGTCCGGCACGTCCACGACATGCACCGTGAACCGCACGGGCAGGCCGTGCCCGGGCAGGTGGTCGCGGAAATACGCCGCATAGGCGCGGCCATAGGCCGTCCGCAGCCGGTCCAACTCGGCGGCATAGCCCGCCGGCTCGGTCAGGGGGTTGGGCGATTTGGGCTGGCATCCGAAAACGTGCATCTCGATAAAATCAAGATCCGTGATCGAGTCGCAGACCCCCGCTTCCTTCAGCCAGCTTTCCCAAGTCTGAAACACCCGGGGAATCTCCTTGTCGGGATCCATCCTGGCGGTGTCGGAGAGACCGAGATTGCGGGTCGCCGACTCGCCGCCGGTCAGCCCCGCGAGATGGACCCTGAGGTCGCCATCCGGCAACGCCTCCGTGACCACAAACGAGAAGACGGGACGGGACGCCCGATAATAGTAGGTCAGTTTGCCGCGTCTTTTGATTTCAAATGCCATGGGAAAAACTCCGGGGGTCACTGCAGCAACATGCCGCCATCCACATACAGAGTGGTGCCGGTGATGTAGTCCGATTTGGGCGACGCCAGCAGCACGACCGCGCCCACCACGTCCTCCGGTTCGCCGACCCGGCGCGCGGGAATTTTCGCGAGAATCTTGGCTTGATACGCCGGGTCGGCCAGCCGGTCGCGGTTCTCGTCGGTGAGGATCGCGCCGGGCGAGACGCAGTTCACCTGGATGCCGCTTTCCGCCAGCTCCAGCGCGAGCGACTGGGTCAGCATCACGAGACCGGCCTTGGTGATGTTATAGACGGAGTTGGCCGCCATCGGCCGCGCGTCGTGGACGCTGGAGATATTTATGATCTTGCCCGAGCGCTGCGGCGCCATCACCCGCGCGACCGCCTGCGACAGGAAATAGGCGCCCTTCAGATTGACGCCCAGAGTTTCGTCCCAGGCGCCGGCCGTGGCGTCGAGGAACGGCTGACGGCGCGTCATCGCCGCGTTGTTGACGAGGATGTCGATGCGCCCGAAGCGCTCCCGGGCGACGTCCACGAGCCGGGCATGGTGCGAGAGGTCGCCGACGTCGGCCTGGACCGCGACCGCCTCGCCGCCGCCGGCGCGAATCCCCGCGGCGACCTCCTCGGCGGCCGCGCCGCTGGCAACGTAGTTGACGACAATGGACGCACCCTCTTGAGCCAGGCCCAGCGCGATGGCCCGGCCTATCCCGCGCGATGCGCCGGTCACGATGGCCACCCGGCCCTTGAGTTGATTGGTTTTCATGGAAAGTCTTACATCCCCCCGACGATCGGATACCAATCCGGCCGGCGCGGGTCCTCGTGGAAGCGCGCGTAATAGTCGCCCTTCTCCTCGAAGTAGCGCCCGTATTTCGCCATCTTGTCCTCGTCGAGCGCGACCCCGAGGCCAGGACCGGTGGGCACGCACAGGCAACCGTCTTCATATTTCATGAGGCCGCCAACGATGATATCATCTGTGAGAAAATTATAGATGGCGTCACCGGCGAAAGTCATGTGCGGGATCGTGCAGGCGGTGTGCAGCATCGCCGACATTTCGACGCCGAACTCGGCGCCGCTGTGCATGCCGACGCCGAGGTTGAACGTCCGCAGCACGGCGCACAGTTCCTTCACGCCGCGCGGACCCTCCCAATAGTGCAGGTCGGTCAGCACGACATCCACCGCCTTCATCCGGATGGCCGGGGCGAGATCGTCAAACTTCGCCGGATACATGTTCGTTGCGATGGGAATGCGCACCTGCCGCCGCACGGCCGCGAGGCCCTCGAGGCCCCACGCCGGATCCTCGAAGTATTCGAGACCCAATGGCTCGAGCCGTCGGCCGATACGGACGGCGGTCGCCACGCTCCAGACGCCGTTGGCATCGATGCGCAGGCCGAAGCCCGGCCCCATGCGCTCGCGGCAAAGTTCCATCACCCGCACCTCAACCTCCGGGTCCACCACCCCACCCTTCATCTTCACGGTTTTCACGCCCAGTTCGGCGTGCAGTTGCGCGCATTGTTCGACGAGGTCCTCGGCGCGGGTGTCGTCGCCGCCGCCGGGCCGGTCGTAGCGCCAGCTGATTTCGCCCATCATCGGCACCCGGTCGCGCACCGCGCCGCCCAGCAAATCGCACATCGGGCGGCCGAGGACCTTGCCCTGGATGTCGAGGCAGGCGATCTCGATGGCGCCGTAGAGCCGGGAGTTGGACATGTAATAGATGCTTCGCAGCACCTTGAGCTTGATGATCTCGAGATGAAACGGATCCAGGCCGATGATGCGCGGCTTGAGCTTCAGCAGGGCGCCGCGCTGGTCGCCACCACCCAGTTCGCCGAGGCCGACCACGCCCTCGTCGGTCACGAGCTCGACGATGTTGCGGATAAAGTAGCCGGGATGGACGCCGGTGTTGTGGCGCAGCTGGCAGGTGGTCGGAATCGCCACGCAGCGCACTTTCATGTCGACGATCTTCATGATTTGCCTTTCGGGGATCGTTGCCTCCACGTCCTGAATGCATCCACAAACGCGGTCACTTCCCCGACGATGCCGGTGAAGAACCGCTCCCCCTTGGCGGCGGTGGCCAGTTCCGGATGGCCGATGACGCCGGTCTTGGTGACCTCATGAAACTCGTTCACCAGATAAACGGGCCGCCCGTATTGCATGTCGGTTTTTCGATAAGGGTCCGTGTGCCCGGGGCCGTCGCGCCGGGCCAGCCGCATCTTCACCCGGTCGGGATGCAGGTGCAGCATGAGGGAAGTCTCCATCTCGCACGCGTGCCCGATGCCGCCGAGTTCCGACTCGCGCACCTGCTTGATGGTCTGCACGGCCAGCGACCAATAGGACGCAAACACAAAGGTCGTATCCGGATACCGGCTTTTCAGTTCACGCAGCGCGGCGCGCACGGGAATATCGTTCCCGCCGTGGCCGTTGAGCAGGAAAACTTTTCGCGCCCCCATGCCGACGATGCCCTCGCACAATTCGACGATGAGCTGGATGTAGGGCATCTGATGCACGCTCAGCGTGCCCGGGAATTGCAGGTGATGCGTCGAGTGGCCCGGCCAGAGAGTCGGCAGGCAAAGGATCTTTTTCGGCCGCTTCCTCTCGACGCCGCGCGCGACCGCCGTGACAAGATCGGAATCCGTGGTGAGCGGCAGGTGCGGGCCATGCTGTTCGAACGAGCCGAGCGGCAGGAGCACGATCTTGTTCGCGACGTTCAGGCGTTTGACTTCGGGCCAGGTGAGGTTTTCGAGGAGCATGTTGGTTCTTTTACTTTTGCGCTTTCATCTGCGGTTGGGTTGATGGCCCAGGGGTTTCTCCGGGCGCTTTTTCGGGCAGTGCGCCGGGCACGTGCTTGAAATCAAAGTCTTTAACCGCCTCGGCGGCGAGAGTGGCGAGGCGATGGTGAAGTTGATACACCTCCGGTCGCGTGTCTTTGCCTACCGGTCCGTAGCGATTGCAGAGGAAGATGACGAAGGTGCGCGAGAAGGGATCGATCCACAGCATCTGCCCGGTCCAACCCGTGTGACCGTAGCCACCGACGGGGAAGAGCGCTCCGCGATGCAGTGTGCGCACTGTGTCGTCACGCGGTGGTATGCGATACGGCGTGTCAATGTCCCAACCGAAGCCGCGGCGCACGCGCAGCATTCCGGCGGAGAAATTCCTCAAATCCGGCGGGCTCTGCACGCTGGTCATGAGCTTCAGGGTTTCGGCTTTGAAGACGCGCACGCCATCGAGTTCGCCTTGGTTCAGCAACATGCGCGCAAACCGCGCGAGGTCAGGCGCGGTGGTGAAGAGCGATGCGTGTCCCGCGAGGTCGCCCATCGCCCGCGCAACTTTGTCGTCAACGAGACCGCGCTTGGGTGCGCTGGTGGGCGCGACGCGGCGCAAGTAGTCGCCCGTGGGACGGAATAGGGTGTCGTTCATTCGCAAGGGGCGGAATATTTCTGTCGTGCAAAATTCATCCAAAACCCTGCCCGTGACGCGCGCGATCACCATGCCCAGCACCATGGTGCCCACGCTGCTGTAGGAGAACGCGCTCCCTGGCTCGAATAGCGGCTTCTCGCGACACGCCTGCGCGAAGGCTTCGCCGGGATTGCTGCTCAGGGGCGGTTTCGTTCCATTCAAGTTCACCTGCAAGCCGGAGCTGTGCAGCAGCAGATGCCGTAGGGTGATCTTCTCGCGTCCCTCACCGGTAAATTCGGGCAGGTGCTTCGATACCGGATCCTCGATATTCATCAAGCCGCGCTCCACGCAAAGCATCGCCGCGCTGGCGGTGGCGACGATCTTGGTCACGGAGGCCACATCGAAGATCGTGTCTTCGGTCATTGGCTCACGTTCAGGGACTGAGGCCCGCAGGCCGAAAGCTTTGTGATGCGCGACTCCGTTTCGTTCCACCCACAGCACCCCGCCCACGATGATCGATTGGGTGATGGCCTGCTCAATCTCTGCATTCAATGTGGTGAGGCCCTCGCCGCGAAACACGTCCGAAAGACCGTTGCCTCCCATCTTTGAAGGCGCGGCGTTGGCGAGCGCGGACAGCGCGAGCACGAACCCGGGAAAAAGGAATGAGACTTTCATATTTTCAGGCGTGGAGTTATTCGAATACGTGCAGTTCGCGGATGGCGTGGCCTGGTTCCATTGCGGTTTGGGCCCTGGTCCGCTTCGTGCAGCTGATGCGGACATGGCGGGCATCCACTGGCGCGAAGCGGATCTCGCTGACGCCGCCCTTGCTGTTTTCTTCCGCGAACAGATCCGTCCAAGTCTGTCCGTCGCGGGAGGCTTGGACAGTGAACGCGGTGGAATAGGTGATCGCCCAGTTGATCCGGACGCGATTGATCCGGCGGACGTCACCCAGGTCCACCACCAGCCACGAGGGATCTTCGGCGGTCGAGGACCACCAGGTCGTCGGATCGCCGTCCACGGCGTTCCCGGGCGCGCCCGCCGGACTGCGGGACGAGGAGGCGGAGGTTTTTTTGCCGAACGCCAGGCCGAGCGACCGGCTGTCGACGACCGCCAAATCCCTGATGCTGCGGACCGGCTTTCCATCTGTGCCCGGCAGTTCGGCTTCGAGGAGGCAGGGCCCGGCTGGTGCCGGCCACGTCACGCCGAAATTCACCGTCGCGTCACCGTATGGCCCGAGGCGGCAGTCCTGCCGCTGCTCAAGAAGAACGGGGCCTCCGTCGGCGCGCCGCAGTCGTAGGGTAACGGCGCCGCTCCAGGGCTTTTCCAGATCGTTGATCAGCCGCACGGGGATGCGGGTGGATTTTCCGCTGATGCCGGTGTCGCCCCAAAAATCGAGCATCAGGCCCACGGGCGCGAAGGCGTCGCGGACATACCGCTCGAACTCCGGCTCCCAGGTCAGTTTTTCCACGTCGCTCCAGTGGTCGCTCGTCTGGCCGTCGGACCGCGAGCTGGCAAGCGCGACAAAGTGCAGCACGGCGGCCACCTTGCGGTGGCTGCGCCAGAACTCCGACTCAGCGGCGAGGAGCGTGGCGTAAAGGTGGAAACGCTGCGCGGCGGTGGCGTTTTCGCCGAGGAAGGTGTGGTAGAAGTCGGCGCTCAGCGTGGTCGGCGAGCCGTCCCGATTCAGCCATATTCCCCCATATTCGTTGATGATGACAGCATGCTTTTCATCACCGGGTTGCCAGTGCAGGCCCTTCGGGAGATTGGCACCGACTTGGTCGATCGTTCCCCGCACCACGAGCTGCGGTGAGGGTCTGCTCCGGAGTGGCATGGGATTGGCGCGGGGGAAGTCGGCCAACGTGAAGCGACGGCCTGAGAAGTTTAGGAAATGATAGGGATGCGCCTCGACGGGATCTGCCGGACCCACGCACTCGCCGTAGCCGTTATCCCACGGTCGGTCCGACAAATCCAGCCCGCGCACGGCGGTGAGGGCCGCGCCGCTCACCGGCGATTCCTTATGGCCCTCGTTGCGGGCGTCCCAGATGACGACGCTGGGATGGTTCCACCGCTCCCGCATCCACGCGGCATACTCCTTTGTCGCTGCGTCGCTCTGGCCGGGTTCGCTCCAGTGAGAAGAGAACTCATCCTGGATGAGGATACCCAACTCGTCGGCGGCGTCATACCATGCCTCGGGCGGGAAGCCGATGCAGTAGCGCAGGGTGTTCCAATGCATGTCCTTCACGCGCTCGTGCAGCCGGCGCACCCAGTCGGCGCGCCACGGCAGATCCTTGCATGCGGAATCCTCGAAAAACCGATAGAGGGTGATGTTGCTACCCCGCATGAAATAGGGCTTGCCGTTGAGCACTGCGTGTCGAGTCGCGGGATCGAACCTGAATTCGCGCATCCCGAAACGAGTCTCAAAGCGGTCGGTGCTGCTGTCTGCCTCGAGTCGGTAGAGAAACGGATCTTCCGGCGACCAGAGGCGGCAATCGTCGATCGGAATGCGCACGTCCACGGTCGTGTCCGCGCCCTGTTCAAACGCGACCCCGCCGCGGGTCACGCGGCCCGCGATTCGGCCCGATTTGGCCTCGCGCACCACGAAGGTTACGTTGCCCAGAACCGGCTCGCCGTTGTCGTCGTCCCGGTCGTTGCGTAGCACGGCCTGCACGCGGACGCTCCGGCTGGCGAGGTCGGGCGCGGTTTGCACGTGCAGGAAGTGCGGGGTGCCGGACAGGATGAGTTCGACGGAATCGAAGATACCGGGGATGTAGCGGATCTTCTCCGGGTCGAATGCGGCCGGCACGCCGGGTGGCAGGGCGTCGCGGTCAGCGCCGACGCGGATGAGCAGGACGTTCTCGCCCGACTTGAGCGCGGCCCGGGCATCGAACCAGCCGGGCGTGAAGCTGGACGGATGCTCGCCGAGCACATTGCCGTTGAGAATGGCTTTCGAGCCGAACATGGCCTTGTGGATCTTGAGCCGGGCGACCGCCGGCACCGGCCCGTCGAGACGGAACGTGCGCCGATACCAGAAGGCGTCGCGGGCTGGATCCTTCTGTGACCGACTGTAACGGTCGGAAACGACGGGCCCCGGCGGCGAGCTGAACGCCGGCGTAGCCAGTGTGACCAGGCCGGGCACCGGCACGGTGCGGTCGAACGCAGCAGGCGGCTGGTCCATCCGCCCCTCAGCGATTTGCCAGACACCGTCGAGCGAGAGCTCACGGCGGGGCGATGGCTCGGCCGCCCACGCGACCGTGCTGAGAGCGAGAAACAATAGGAATATCGTTTTCATCCGCATCAGCTCCGATACCTCGACACTTGCTTTGAACTACTTGGAATGCGGAAGCCTGCTTGCGGGCGATGCCGCATGCGGTCGGTCGGCAAGCCTTCCGAATCGCCGGCAGATAGCCTCTGGCAAATAGGTGAGAAAATGGCGGACATGCCGGGGTGGCTCGTTGGTCGGTCAAAATACATGCACCGGCATTTCAAAGGAATTCCAGCCAGCGCTTTCAAACTTGCCTCCAGCTGGCACGAGCTTGCGAAGGAGAGTGGCCGTCGCTGTAAGGGAGAGATCGTTTGATGCCTGTTTCATGTCGAGTGCGGCTTGGTTCTCCGACCAGGCGGCGGCCGCGACAAAGGCCAGCGTGGGGATGCTTTGCGCGAGATGATGCCATGTCGTCATCAGCAGGCCGAGGCTGGTGTTGGCCGTGATGGCTTTCGCCTGGGTGCGGATATTTCCCAGGACATTCCACGAGCACCCCAGCGTTTCGAACCCGTGTTTGCGAAAATGGGCGAGGGTGGCGATGTCGCCCTTGGGGATATTGTATTGCCAGTCGGCGATCACGATCCGGCGCGAGATCCGGCCGATTGTTTCGTGCGTGGGCAACGAGGGAGTCCCATTCGCCCGGTAGTCGGACGACCATTTGGCCCGCTCCAGTAGCGGGTCGCCCCACATGATGGCGCGCCGGCCCCGTTTCTCCAAATGGCCGGCGAGCTGGTTGATGTGATCGGCGAAAAGTTGCACTCGATCGGTCTGGCGGCAGCGATCACAGGTTGCGTGCGAGTAAGCCTCATCGCAGCCCATGTGGAAAAATTTTCCCGGTCCGGCGAACTCGATCAGTTCGTTGCACACGGACCTGATGATTGCTTGCGCGCGCGGATTGGTCAGGCACCAAGTCCAGCCATCCGGTTCGAATAGGGCGGCCAGCTGCGGATTCTGGTCGAGCACGACGTGGCGCCCATGCCTGATCCGGGAACCGGTGGCGTGGCCCCAACCGTTGAACATCGGGACGACCTCCAGCCCCATGCCCCGGGCAATTTTTACCAGACCGCCCGCTTGCTCTTTATTCCACGCCTGGGGCCACGCCAGTTCCTTCAAGGCCTCGAGTCGCAGCATACCCCAAAACTCCAGCACCACGTGAGTGAACTTGAAAAACGCGGCGAGTCGGATCGCTTTCTCGATCATCAGCGGCGTGGTCTCGGGAAACACGCACAGGTGCAAACCCCGGAATTGCAGCGCCGGCCAGTCCTGGATTTCCACGTGCGCCAACGTGAAGCCAAGCCCACCGTTGACCGAGTTTTCAGCTTGAAGCAATTGCAGCAACGTGAACCAAGCGTGGCGCACCCCGGTCGCGTCTGTCGCGGTTGCCGCCGCACCGGACGCGTCTACGGATAACGCATAGGTGGCCTTCGGTTCCCGCTTGGGCGGCTCGTTGAAACTTTGGTTGGCAGGAGCCAAAGCAAACTGGCTGCCGCTCTGCCGCACGTCCCGTGTCACCTCCAATGTCACCGCGCCAAGGGTAAACTGCCGCCATGTCTCTTTCATCATTTCGATGACGTCCGGATTGACGTCGCTGCCCACGGTGAGCGTGACGCGGCGGCCTAGGCTAAAAGTGCCCGCGCCCCACGTCACTTTGTTCGGATAGGGATGAACGGTTCGCGGCAGCACAGGGGCGGCTGTCGGTGCGACCGGTGCTGGTTCGGCCGCGCGCGTGTTTACACCGGTCGCGAGCTGGCCGACTGCTGCGGCAGAGATTGCAGTGGCGGACGTCTTCAAAAATGCCCGGCGCGAAGCACCGGTCGGGTTCGCTGGTTGGGTTGATTCGTGCATGATGGTCTTAACTGCGATTTGGACTTGGGGGCTTGGAAACTCGTTCTCGGCTTCACCATCGGCCGTGATCGGATCTCTCGCCTGGCTCAGGTTGTCAGCATAGAGCTTCAATGGCACACGATGATATTACTGACCAACATCCTTTGGCTCCCCTGATCACAGAATTCGAAGAACTGCATAGTATAATCTAGGCGACACCCGGAAATGCTTTCGGTCAAAGATTGATCGTGGCGGAGAACGTCCAGCGGAACGGATTCGGATAGAGGTAACGGTTGACCCCGTTGAGGTCGGCGTCCGCGATGATCGGGTCGTTCGCGTTGAAGATATTGTCGAGGTTCGCCTGGAGGCGCACTCGGCGGTTGCGGATGCGAAGATTTTTCGCGAACATCAAGTTCACCGTGGTTTCGGCGTCGCCGTAGATGGACTCGACGCCGTTGAGATAGCCGACGACGGGCGCGCCGCGATAGCGCAGGCCGGCGCCGGCGGTGAATTCGTTGAGCCACTTGTTGCTGGAGCGGAAGGTGTAGGCGGTGAACAGGCTGCTGGTGTATTCACGGAGTTGACGACGAGTGACTCCGTTGGCGCCGAGGATGTTCAGGATCAGTGGGTCGAGGGCGCGCAACGCGGTCGCAACGGTTGCCGGGCCGCCAAGCACCGGGTCGATGGCCGGGATGCCTGGGGTAGGAGGTATGAGGGGCGTCGTGCTCTTCGCCTCCCAGGCGGCACGGTGTGCGGTGATGTAGGAGCGGAGACGCGGCTGGTTGTTGGACTGGGTGCCTTCGGTCTGGGAGAAATTTGCGGTGAGGCGCCACTGAGGCGTGAGGTTGGCCGTGACTTCGAACTCGTGGCCCTGCCCTTCGGTGTCGACGCTGTCGCGCGAAGTTGGGCCGGCGACGCGTGTCGGATCGCCGACGGCTTCGAAAAGTTCGTTCGTAATGTCGATGAGGGTGCCGGAGGCGAAGTTCAGGCGGTTGACCTCGCTCGTCTGGTAGCGCGTGACGCCTGCGTAGAGGCGGCCGTCGAGGAGGCGGAACTTGAGGCCGTAGTCCTCGCCCTTGCCGAAACGCGGCCCTAGTTCGGTCCCGAGGATGGTGAGGGTGCTCTGGGGAACGAAATTGTCAGACTTGTTGTAGAAGGCAGCGGCCCATTTTGTAAGATGGACCACCGCGCCGTAGGTCTTCGTCTGGCCTTTGAAATCGGTGGAGGTGGCGTTCAGCGTCTGGAAAGGAAAGAGGCCGGTGACCCGATCCGCGGCGGCGGCGGTGCCAGAGAAATTCTTTTGCCGGTCGCGGCGTAGACCACCGGTGATGATGAGGCGGTCTTTCAGGATTTTCGCCTGCGCCGCGACCATGCTGGAGTCGAGCTCCTCGCGCGTGACGACGCCCTGGTTTGTAATTCGCGCGAAACCGGACGTGACACCGTTGGTGGCGAACTGGTGGTCGCGGGCGTCGAGGCCACCCTTGGGGCCGGGGCCAAAGGGAACGATGTAGTAGCGGCGCCGGATGCGGTTGTTTGCGTTGGCGAGGTTGAGAGGATAGATGGCGTCGCCGACGGGCGTGGTGTTGACCTCAGAGAGAAAATCGGAGGTTCCGTCATTGACGCGGCGGCTGAGAAGGCCGGTGAGAGAGTAACTGCCGAGCCAAGGGTTGCGCTTGTTCAGGTCGAGGGTGTAGGCGGCCGTCAGGCGGAAATCGTCGATGACGCCACGGGAGGGCGCGAGGGTGGCGTTGCTCTCGACGTAATACATGCCCACTTTCGGGTTCGGGCTGCCGTTGGGCAGGAGGGCGTTGGCGTCGGCGAGGAGGTAGGCATCCGCAAAGCCAACGCTGGCGAGCCAGACGCGGTTCTGCTCCTGACGGTTGTAAGCGGCCTCAAGCCAGATATCACCGATCCGTTGCTCGAAAAACAGCGCGGCGCTATTGAAACGACTCTCGGCGCGGTTGCCTTCTCCACCTACATTTGCCTTCAGCGGTAAGATGGAAAAATCGTCCATGATTTCCCGGATCGTGGTTGACCCAGGGATGAGGCGCGCGGAGGTGACGACCGTGCCGTTCCACGAGAGGACGCCACCGGTGGTGGCATCGTAAACGTAAGGCCGGGACGTGGTGCGGCCGGCGCCGATGACCGTGGTGGGGGTCGTGGCGTTGACCGTCGATAACTGGCGCCCGCCACTAATCCAGGCTGAGACGCCGTCGCCTGGGAGGAAGGGATTGCTGGTGGTGCGATTAAATTTTCCGTATTCGCCGTCGAAGCGGATCTCAGTGTTTTTCCAAGGGCGGAAGGTGGTGGCAAGGGCAAGGCCCTCTCGGTCGCTGTCCACCCCGTCACGCCAGCTCCTCGCGGAATGCCGCACGGCGTTGAGCCGAAGGGCGAACGTCTTCCCGAGCTGACGGTTGATGTCAAAGGTCGCGCGGTAGTCGTCGTCCGAGCCGACGCGTAGGCCAAGAACCTGGGTGGCCCGGCCAAATTGGGCGCGCTTGGTGGTGGTGTTGATAATGCCGCCGGGGCCGCCGACCCCGAAGAGGATAGAATTGGGGCCGCGCGAGAAATCGAGCCGTTCGGTGTTGTAAGTATCGCTCTCGAGGCCCCACTGGAAGTAGTTACGACCAAGACTGGCGCCGGTGAAGCCGCGGATGGAGAGAGGAAGGTCGCTGGTGGCGGTGGCGTTTCCTGTTCCATCAGTGGTGTCGCGCTCGGCGTTTAGGGCGTAAGCGAGTGCCTCGGTGACGCTGGTTGCGGCGATATCGGCAATGAAATCAAGGGTCATCACCGAGAGCGAGGCCGGAGTATCGTAGAGCGAACTGTTGAGCCGGGTGCCGCCGAGCGTGTTCGCGGCGAGATAGCCCTGGTCCTTTTCGGTGCTGACCACGAAGGGTGACAACTCGACCGCTTTGTCGGGACCTGGGCTGGAAGGACTGTCGGCACGCGGGCCGGACGCTTGGCCCAGGAGCGGTTCGGATGCGGCGATGAGACTAAACAGGCTGGCTAACCAAAAGGACGGTTTCGTGGGTTTCATGATTTCTTTCGAGGGGTGATTTTGCCGAAAGGCGGGGGCTGGCATCGCCGGGATCGGTGGGGACTTGGGACTTAAAAGGAGAATGTGGTTCTCTTGGGGAATCCTGCCGTCGGTGCGCGCCGGAACGTGCGATGGCTCGGCATTGCCCAAGCGTCGCGACCACGCGCAGCTCAGTCAATAGATTGTTTGGAGTTATTTATTCTGTATTGAAAACAGGCTGATGCACGCTTGACGTCTTCCTTAGAGTAACGGAGTAATCAGGGCAGAGTCATGGTTTACCTTTTTTAATATCCAAAGTTCAATAGAGATACATGCCCTCCAAAACCATGCCGAAGAAAACCGCCCACACCGTGCCGGTGCTGTGCAAGGCCATCCGCGTGTTCGAGGCTGTCGCCCAATGTTCCGGCGAGGCCACGTCCAAGAGTCTCGCCGCCTCACTGCGCATCTCTCCTTCCACCTGCTACCGCATCCTGCAGTCATTTGTGGCCTTGGGGTGGCTGCGTTCGCGAACGGGCGGCGCCTTCGAGCTGTCCTTTGGGCTCGTGCCGCTGCTGCGGCCGTTGCTCCGTCACGAAGTGCTGATCGAGACCGTGCGCGAGCCCATGGCCCGGCTCGCCACGATGACCGGGCTCACCGCCAAACTCACGGTTCGTCAGGGCGACGATGCGGTCACGATTTCCAGCGTGCCGTCGCCGCGCCCACATGCCATCGCGTCGCGCGTGGGCGGGGTCGTTTCGCTGGCCATCGGATCAAGCGGCGCCGCGTTTCTCGGTGCCTTGTCCGATGAGGAGATCGAACGCATTCTCGATGCTGCGCCGGCCGACGCCTGGAAATTTCAGAAACGCGAAGTTGTCCTCCGCCGTGTGCGCGAGATGCGAAAACTGGGATGCTGTTTTGATAGCGGTTCCTATCAGCCCCATATCCACACGCTTTCGGCTCCGCTTTGCGCGCGTGGCGAAGAAGTCGTTGGCGTGATTACACTGCTCGGCTTCCCGCAGGATTTTGAAGGCACAGCGAAGGCCGAGTTCGTGCGTGAATTGAAATATACCGTCGGCGGCTGCAACCAGCTCATCCAAGGCCCGGTCGCTTCCGCTGCGTGAGCCCTTTCGAATCCTGAAAACATTTTTCGCCCAATAGATCGCCGTTGAAACGGCCGTCCCGATCCGTTTTCGCCAAACCACCCTCTTTATGCCGCCAATTGAATCCCCGGACAACTTGCTCCAACGCGAAGCCAAGATGATGAAGCTTGAGAAACTCATCGCTGCGCGCGAAGGCGTTTCGACCAAACCTTTTGCCGTGCCCGTGAAAGACCTCCTTGCACGCTACGAGCGCCTTTATACGGGCGCCGTGTGCGACGTCCTCCGCGAGTTCTGCCTGCTGGACCAAGCACTCCCCGGCCACCTCCGACCACTCAACGATGAGCAGACCGTCGCCGGGCTCGCCTTCACCGTAAAGAGCGCGCCCAATGTCCAAATCAACGGCGAGATGACGTTCCGCACCCGAATGCTCGACGAGATGGGGGCGGATACGTTTGTCATGTGGGATACGAGCAGTGACGACAAAGCCACGCTCTGGGGCGGTGTAATGACCGCCACGGCCGTCGGCAAAGGAGTGAAAGCCGCCTGCATCGACGGCGGCATCCGCGACACTCACCAGATCAAAGAGAGAAATTTTCCCGTTTACTACAAACACCGCATCCCCAACGGCAGCCTCGGCCGCTGCCTCATCACGCATTACCAGGTGCCGATCAAGATCGGCGATGTCGTCATCAAGCCTGGAGATGTCATTCTCGCGGACATCGACGGCGTGCTCTGCATCCCGCGCGACATCGCCTGCGCGGTGCTCACGCGCGCGGAGGAGATCCACGCCAACGAAAAGACGATTTTCGGCTGGGTCGCCGAAGGGCAGACGGTCCATCAAATTGTCGGCAAAGGCGGTTACTTTTGAGAATGGCACCGGATCTGGCGGCTGCTATCGCTTACTGAACTTCGTAAACTTCGATGAGCGCGACGCCACGGGTGCCGTTCACGCTACTGACGGACGCGGGGTAGGCACCGGGCGGAAGGGGCACGAGCACCGCGGCATCCTTGGAATCTGTCGGCCGTGTGGATGCGCCAACCGCCGCGGCGGCTGCGGCGATGGCGGCGCCATTGCTTGCCCGCTGCAGTCCAGGTCCCGCGCCGCGCAGCATCTGAAGATAGCTTTCGTCGGCCTGTTCGGTCCCCCGAGTTGTCCTTGCCCATATTCAGGAATTTCAGAAGCGGTTTCGAGCTGCCGAATCACCAAAGCCGGCGGCTCCGGACACCAGTTTGATCAACGGCCGGCTGCCCTTGGTGGAGCCAATGGTGGCGATGTGGTTTCTTGGCGTCGCGAAATCGTCGGTCACACTATCCCAGCCGGTTTTGGTGATGGCCGCCAGGGTGTCGTTGACCAGATAGGTCCCCGTGGGAAAGTAGACGATGAGGTTGTTGGCGTAGGCGTCGTCCGATGGCGGTGTTGAGGGCGGCAGTCGAGGCGGTGGCGGTCGCAGAACTGCCGCCGATCGTAACCCGGGTTATACCAATGGCTGTTGAGTTCTAGACTTCGGCTTCCGAGGTGGCACGGGCATCTTGCCCGGGGGTTGGGGTCCAAAATTCAACAGCTATTAGTATTAGTGTCTCACGACCAGATAGCTTTTGGCATAGGGCGGGGCGCTTTGCGCGGAGACAGGAATTGCGGCCTGGGCCGGGCTGGAGAAGGCGGCAAGCCACACCAGTCCGGCCAGCCACGGGGTTGACCGGGAGCCGCTCTCATGGGTAGGCCCACGGTTGGATGGGGCGCGAAGGGCGGCTCTTTCCCCATCGGACGGGGCAGCATGGCGCATTGAAAGCACCATCAGAAGCTGAACGTGTTGGTGAGATACCAGCGTTTCTCGGGGGCGAGGCGGACGGTGGAGAACTCGCCCCACGGCTGCACACCGATCGCGATCGGCACGGTGCCGGCGATGAGGTTGGTCGCCCGGAGCTGCACCTTCCACTGGATCCGGTTTTTCCAGAGATTGCGCCGATAGCCGATCCACGCATCCACGTTGGTTTCGGCTGGCGCGTAAAAGGGATGGGCGAGGTCGAGGTTGACGCTGCCGTCCGGATTGCGGGTCGTGGGGTAGCCGATCCCGAGCTTGTCCTGCCAGCGCACCGCGCCGCCGACTTCCCAGCCTTTCAGCCGTTCGCCCAAGATCGAGCCGGAACCAAAGGTATAGTTGGTGATGAGATTGGCGCGCCATTTGCGCTGCTCGGCGCTGGCGGTGCCTTCCGTGGCAATGGCGGTCGCAAAGGGCACCAGGATGACGGTGTCCAGCCAGCTGCCGAAGGTCTGGATGCCGGCCATCGAATCGCCCGGCTGCCAGCCGACAGGATAGTTGGTCCTGGACCGATCCCGCAGTTGATTCCAGACGGGCAGCATGCGGCCGATGAGGCCCTTGAGGAAGGGCAGAGTATTGTTCTGCACCGTCTCCTGCTGGGCAACGTTGGCCAGAATGCGCCAGTTGCGCGTCGGATTATACACGAGTTCGATTTCCGTGCCCTTGGCGACGAAGTCGGTCGTGTCGGTGGCGCCGGGCAAATTGGAAAAACGGCCCAAGGCCGCGAGATTCGGCGCCGTGCCGGTGATCCCCCAGCCGTAAAGTTCGCGAAAGTTGGCGGGCAGCGGGCTGAAGAGCAGCGCGATGTCGGCCTCACGCATCGGCACCAGCTGCGGATTGATGTTTCCCTCGACACCCCAGAAATCGGCGATTTGCAGAATGGCGTTGTTGACGGTCAGCCCGAAGACGGTGTTGCTGAGGCTCTGGCCCTGGACCTTGGTCTCGAACCGGTTCACCCGCAGGCTGAGCTTGTCGTGGAAGAGCGAAAGATTGAGCCCATATTCCTGGGTTTTGCCGTTGGGCGAGGCGAGCGGTTCGTTGAACGGGGTGACCCGACCGCCGGAGGGCGTGAAATTCGCCGACTGGTTGTAGAACACACCGAAGTCCACGCCGGCGGGCAGTCGGATCAGCTTCTGCGGCCAGCGCAGGACGCCGCTGTAAGTCATGGTCTCGGCGGCCACATTGGGCGGCGGGGTGCGGGAGAGGGAGAAATCGTTGAAGCCATAATGCACCTTGCCGGGGGCGCTCAGGTCGGCGGGATTGGACACGAAGTTGAAGCTCTCCCGGACAAAGAAATTCTCGTCGCGGCGCCAGCCCACCAGGGTGATGAGGTGGTCCTGCAGCCAGTAGCTTTGCATCAGAAACGCCTGGGACTTGGTGACGTCGCGTTGGGTGTTGCCGCCTTCGTTGATCTCAACGAGCGAGGCCGGCGCGTCCTCAAAATGGCCCGGGTCCGTGGCGTTGGCGGCGCGGACAAAGTAGGCCGCCGGGACGGCGAGCGGGCCGGCCTGGATGACCGGGACCCGGATCGGCTCCAGTTGGAGCGGATTGTTGTTCCCGACAATGGACGGACCGAGGTAAATGGCCGTAACGGCCCGGCGCGCGAATACGCTGATATTCGGGCTGATGGCGCGCGCGGCGGCGCCATCGACCGCCAAGCGGTAGCCATAGCCGACGGACTCGACGGCGTTTTCCTCGTAAAGCCCAGTCAGCGTGTGCCGGCCCAGCCATTTGCCCCAAGAAGACTTAATATCCTTGAAATCGTATTTGAGAAAGCCGGTCGCCCGCCTGGTCTCGCGGTCGGTGAAGTTATTGCGCCAGGACGAATTGTTGTAGGCGGCGACGAAGGGGCGGCCGAAGTTCGGATTCGGCTGGCCGGTGGGGAGGACGGCATTGATATCGATCCGGACGTGGTTGCCATTGTTCGCCGCGAAGGCCGAGTTCTTGGAGCGCCGATCCACGCGCTGCGTGTCGTAGGCGAGTTCGAGGCCGATGCGGTCCTCCCAGGCGCGCTGCTCGAACGCGAGATTGAACGCGTGAAACGTGTCGCCTTGGCGAGACGACTCGTCGATCAGCCGGTTCTTGAAGTCGAACGCGCTGAAATCAGTGAAGCCCTGCATCTTGATCCCGGCGGGGGCGAAGCCGGGCTGCTGACCGGGCAGGACATTCGCGTTCCAGATGGCAACGGGATGCTCAGCGAGATTGACCGTGGTGAGGAAGTTGATCGCATCGGCAGCCAGGTCGCGATTGACCAGCGGGTTGAAAACCTGGTTCTTGATGACGTTCGCGGCATTGCCGTTGGTGTTGAGCGTCTGGCCCCGAAACGCAAAATTCGGCGCGGTGGCGGTGGGACTGGAGTAAACCTGCACGATCTGGTCGAAGATCTGGCCAGTGCCGAGGAAGAATGGCGGCAGACTGGTGTTGGCGACGCCGGAGCCAGCGATCTGGGCCGCCGCGTTCGGGTTGCGGGCCGGATCGTCATAGAAGCTCCAGTCGTAGCCCGGTCGGCCCGCCGCTTCCCAGAAGCTGGAAATGCTGTTGAAGGGCAGCACGGTGATCGGCCGGTTGGCCTTCGTGCGGCCCGTCTCGAAATTCAGGCGCAGCGCGGTGGATTTGTAGGGCTCGAAGGCCAGAGCCCCGTAGATGCGTTTCTTTTCCTCGAAGGCCGGGCGCTGGTTGTATCGCTCCTCATCGTGCAGGGCGGCGAGGCGCAGGGCCAGCTTGTCCTTGAGCAGCACGCGGTTGAAATCGACGGTGTTGCGGAGGGCGCCGTTGTTGCCGGCGCGGATCTCGACCTTGTTGTTATTGCGGCGGAGGTTGGGGCGCAGGAGCGCGCTCTCGACAAAGCCGGCGGGACTGCCGACGCCGAACAGAATGGCGTTGGGCCCGCGGTTCACCGTCACGCTTTCGACGTTGTAGCTGTCGGTGGCGATGTCGGTCGTGTAGAAGCCGCGCGAGAAGCTCGGCGCCGACAGGCCGCGGGTGCGGCTGCCATTCTGCTGGGGATTGGCGCGGACCGCGTTGCCGTTGACCTGATCGGCGCTGATGTCGTTCGTGGCGCCGGAGAAGTTGCCGCCCGGACCCGCCGCCTCCATGCCGGTGGCATAGATCAGGAGTTCGTTGGCGTTGGTGGCGCCGATATCATTGAGAAAATCCTTCGTATAGATCGAAATCGACGCACCGAGGTCCTTGACCGGCGTGTTGAGCCGGGTGCCGGCCAGCGTCGAGGTGGCTTGGTAGCCGGTGTCCTTGGTCGAATTGACGACGAAGGGTGAAAGTTCGATGGCTTTCTCGGCTTCTGCGATTGTCGGTTGGGTTGAGTTCGGGGCGATGGTTTGCGCCGGGAGCGCAGGGGAGGTGAGGGCGAGGGAAAAGAGGCCGATAGACAAGGCCGTGGATTTTCTTGGGGTCATGAGGTGGGGTTCTCTTGGTTGCGGAAATTGTGTAAGGGGTGAGTTCGGTGTCATCGATGGATCGGTGCTCTGTTCCGTCCGATGGTTTCCCGGTTGCCGCGTTCGCGAGCCGCTGTGCGGCGGATGCGCCGATTCAATGCAGGCTCCGACGAGGAAGGCGCAGACGGAGGGGCTAGCGTCATAGCTGCATTCTAGCTGACGGGCTGCCGGCCAACAACCCCCGTAAACACGTGGGGCGTGCGACGGACGTGTGGCGGTGACTCTGCGGACACTAAGCGGGTGTCATCGAGGCGCATCAATGATTCGGCGATTAGTCGCTTGAAGCTGCGTCACGTAGTCCTCGAAGATCGCGCCGTCGGGACGGAGCAGACCCTGTTTGAAACGCTTGAGCCGGTCCTTATAGGTGGTGAGATACTGGCAGCGGAAGTAGCCGATGATGTAGGGTCGCGCGAAGGCGTCGTGCAGGAAGCGATCGTGGCTGGCCGCGGCTTCATCGGCAGTGGCGTATTGATACCAGCCACCGGTCTTGGGCGTTTGGGCGTCGAAGAAACCGCACTGATGATCGGCAATGACGATGGGTTTGCCGGTAAGACGGTGCAGGCGATCAAACTCGGCGACGTCGAACCGCGTCTCGTCGGGACGCGTGAGTTTGATGAGGGATGGAAAGGGGTGGTCGCCGGGCTGGATGCCGAGAACGTCAATAAACCTGGCCGCCTCTTCCAATACTTCGTCGGGGTGATCGCGCAGATGAAAACGATCGCCCATGAGCAGGCCGCGGGGATGTTCCCGGCGGAAAACGGTGCTGACGGTCTGGTAGTAGTGTCGCGCGATGAGGCGCAGGAACTCGCGGTCATCCGCAAAGACCGCGGGACGTTCGAGATCGAGCGTCGAACCGCCGACCGTCTCGAACGACGAAAAGTTCGTGCCGTAGTCCGCGTTTAGTTTTGCAACATAGCCGTCATGGCGGGTGCGTAGAAATGCGGTGTAGCGTTCGCGTCCCGGAGCACCACGAGGCGGGTTACGCATGAACGAAACGAAGTCGGTGCCACGCGATTGGCGGGTGCCGCGGAGATCCCAGCTCAGCGAATCGTTCCACGTCCAGGCGATGGCCATCGGGTTGGCATTCATCTCGGCGGCGGCGGCCTTCGCTTTCGCTTCCGCCACATCGGCGAAAGCAGGGGCGAAGACGTCGATGTAGGTGAGGGGATCGTGGAAGAACGAGGCGGAGGCAAACGGAGTGTTGACCACGTAGGGCATGGTGCGGCGCATCTCCTCCGGTGTGTGGAAACCCGCACAATTGAAACCCCACTCGCGGCATTGCCGCTCAATCTCGCCAAACACGCGCGGCCAATCCGAGCCGAAGCGTCGCGCGAGCACCGTGTGCGGATATTCGGCGGAGTTTTTCACCTCGTTGAGATGATTCACGCCGAGCGCGAACATGCCGTGTCCCTCCGGCGTGACCAACCACCAGCGGTCGCGGATTTTCTCCACGGCGAAGTGCCCGGTGGACGTGGTGGTGACGGCGGAGCGTCCGCCAAAACGGTCGGTTGGAATTGACTGCGGTTCGGCGGCGGAGAGGGCCGCGAGTCCGACCACGGCTAGTGCGAGGACGCGCATTGCGAGATGGCGGGAGCAGGTTATTGGGAACGACGGCGAAGCGCTTCTCCCACTTTCAGAATCACGAGCGCGTGCGAGTTCTGCGCGGTCACGAACACATGGCCGTCCCTGTAGACGAGGTCGTGCGCGTCGTCGCGGCCGCCGGGAAAGGCCGACGACGACGTGAAGCGTCCGAGTTCGCGCGGCAAGTCGGGATTCACGATGTCAATGGCCAGCACGGTCTGCCCGCCGGCGGCGTAGGCCACTTCGCCCGCCACTTCGAGTCCGTTGGGACCGTCGAGCGAGCCAGGAAAATCGATACTGCCTCGCAGCGTGGGTTGCGAGGGGTCGGTGAGATCTATGACCGAAATATTTTGCCATAGCTTGTCCGTGCGGCCGGGTTTTTGGATCAGCGAACAGCCCGCGTAGGCGAAATTGCCGCGGGTCATCACGCGGTTCGCACCGGCGAGGCGCGGATGTTCGAGTTTGCCGACGAGGGTCCATTGCTCGGGTGGCAGCGGCTGATGCGTCCGAGGGTCGGCCACGCGATACACCGCCAGTTTTCCGGGTCGAGATTCGGCACCGAAACCTTCCGGCGCGACGATCACGAGCAGATCGCCCTGGAAGGCCGCGTCGTGCGGTTTTTCAAGCCCATCCAGTTTCCTGGCATTGCGGGTGCCCAGCACAGTGAGGCGGTCGGAGGCGGAGACATCTACGGCGTAGATGTAGCCCTCCTTGTTCGCGCCGAAAACGACCTCACCGAGACGGGCAAAACCGTTGGTGATATCGATCCGCGGGCGATCTTTGATGGCGAAAAGTTGTTTCGGCGCCGCCGGGGCGGTCACGTCGAATAGAAAAAGATCGCGTGTGCCGACGAGCAGACGGTTGCCGGAAAGGGGCAACACGGTCTCCGCGTCCTCGTAGGCCAGCGGATTTTTCGCGGCCCATAGTAGTCTTGGCGAAGCGGGCTGCCGCACGTCCACGACGGCGAACGACCCGCCTTTGCCTTTCTCATAGGGGTAAACTCCACTGCTCGGCAGCGCGCGCGTCGTGTAGCCTTTTCCTGCGATGTAGGCGATGCCGTCGCGGATTTCGATGTCATGTGCGCCGGTGAGCGCCGCCTCATCGCGCAGCACCGCCGCAAGGGTGAGCGCGTCCGAGGAAGGGATGCTGGTGGTCTTGGCCCCGCCGGGCTGAGCCCACGCCGGCGTGCCGAACCAGTCATGCATTTCCTTGGCGAACGGTGCGACGATTTCGCGGGACTCGGGGATGTGCCCGCGATCACCCGTTTCGATCATCCACGTATTGAGGGCGGCGCTGAGCCGGCCGAGAGCCTCGCGGTGCTCGGACTGCTGGGAGCGCGCGAGGTTTTTGATCTCATGCGGATCAGAACGGAGATCGTAAAGTTCCTCGGATGGGCCGGTGCGCTGCATAAGTTCCAAGGGCGGGCCAGTGAGTTTCCCTTCGGCGAGGAGCTGACGCATGAGCGGGTAGATTGGGAAACACTTTTCCTTGTAGCGATTGAGGGAGGCGAAGGTGGGGCCGGTGCTGAGCGTGCGGATGTAGTGGTAGCGCGCGTCGTGCACGGAACGGATGCGCTGCTCCGTCTCGTCGATGCGATCGCGCGCGGCGAACGCATAGCTGCGCGGCGGCGTGGTGCGCTCGCCGATGAGACTGTGACCTTGCATCAGCATCGGACGCGGGACGCCGGCGGCGGCCAGCGTGGTGGCGGTGAGATCGAGGAGGCTGACAATTTCGTCGTTCACCGTGCCGGGCGCATACCGGGCCGGGGCGGGGAAATTTTTCGGCCAGCGAATAATCAGCGGCACCCGCAGGCCACTGTCGTAACACCAGTGGATGCCGCGGGGCTCCAGGCGACCGTTGTCGCCGAAGAAGATGATCACGGTGTCGTCTTCGCGGCCTTCGGCGCGCAGCTTTTCGAGCACGACGCCGAAGCGTTTGTCCATGCCGGAAACAGAATTCAGGTAGCGGGCCCATTCCTCGCGCACCACGGGGTGATCGGGATAATAGGGCGGCGGCGTGACGTTCTGAGGCGTGGCGATTTTCTCGTGCTCGCGCTCGCCGACCCATTCCGCGCGCGCATGCTTCCACGTCTGGCGGTCGTAGATGTCGTATTCGGATTCCATCGCATTGACGACTGCGAAGAACGGGCGGTCTTTCGGCAACGCGGACCAGTCGCCGGAATTTTCGTGATAGATCGGACCTTCGTTGACGAAGTTCAGATCGAGTTTGCCGGTGCCGATTTCTTTTCCGTCGAGCGTCTTGAGGTTGGCGGTGAAGTAGCCTGCATCGCGCAAGCGGTGCGTGACGGGGCGCACGCCTTCGGGCAGGCGGTAGGCGTCGGTGCGGTGCGAGCGCATGGGATGGGTATCGGTGCTCGTCTGATACATGCCCGTGAAGAACGCGGAGCGGCTGGGCGCGCAGGTGGGATTGGTGGCGATGACGTTCGTGTAGCGCACCCCCTCGGCGGCGAGCCGGTCGAGGTGCGGAGTGCGGACGTTCGGCGCCCCGTAGCAACCAAGGTCGTGCGCGAGATTTTCACCGGCGAGCCAAAGGATGTTGGGTTGCTTGGCCGCGGCGGTGGCAGGGGAGGCACCAAGGATCGCGGAGAGTAGCGTCGCGAGTGGCAGGAATAGGGAGACGATTTTCATAGGGGAGAATAGGTGTGAAGTGGGCGGAAGCTCGGTGGGTGGCGCATCACTACTTCATGGTGTCCGTGGGAGCCGCTCGCGGTGTCCCGCGTCGAAATAAGACAGGACGTTCCAGCCGTGCGTTCACAACGTTCCGGCACGGCCAAGTCCACGCCGTCGAGGAGCGGACGACGCACGGTGGGTTGGATGCAATTTTCGGCGGCCCGAGCGCGAGCGGTGAAAGAGACAACGGCAAGGGGGGCGATCGCGACTGCGAGCGTGGTGCGTAGTTTCATCAGGGAAGTTTTTATGGCGCTGCCTTCTTGGCCCACGCGGGCGTGCCGAACCGGTCGTGGCTGCTTTCAGTCCATTGCCGCAAGACGTCGGCGGGTTCGGGCGTGCGGCCTTGATCGTTCGTTGTCTCAATCCATTGATCGAGTGCGGTGCTCATTTCCGCTCGCACCCGCTGGTGGCCGGGGTTGGCCGAGGCGGCGAGGTTGTGGATTTCAAACGGATCGTTTTCGAGGTCGTAAAGTTCCTCGTTGGGCAGACGCGGGGCCATGAGGACGGCTTGCTCGGGCGTGAGTTTGCCTTCGGCGTGAAGCTGGCGCAGCAGCGGCATGACCGGGTAGTTGGTCTCCTTGTAACGGCTGAGCTGGCTGAAGGGAATCTCGGGGGTGAAGTTGTGGATGTAGCGGTAGCGCGCGCTGCGCGCGGAGCGGATGCGCTGAGGCACGTCATCGCAGCGGTCGCGTCCGCTGAAGGCGTAGCGACGCGGCGGGCTGGCGCCGGGGCCGAGGAATATCTCGCTCTGCATGGCCGCTGGTTTCTTGATTCCGGCAAGGGAGAGCGTGGTCGCGGTGAGATCGAGGAGACTGATCACCCGGTCGCTCACCGTGCCGGCGCGATAGTCCGCCGGCGGGGGAAAGTTCGCGGGCCAGCGCACGATGAGCGGGACGCGCTCGCCACTGTCGTAGCACCAGTGATGGCCGCGCGCTTCGAGCCGACCGTTGTCCGCAAAGAAAATGACGATGGTGTTGTCCGCCAGTCCATCCGCCGCGAGTCGGGCGAGGATTTCGCCTGCCCGCGTGTCCACATCGTTTACGGCGTCGAGGTAGCCAGCCCAGTCTTTGCGCGTGATGGAGTGATCGGGGTAATACGGTGGCGGCTTGATTTGATCGGGATCAGTAAGCACAGGATGAGCCTGATTGCCGAATGCGGGCGTTTCCTTCGAGCCGACAAAACCCTGGACGCCTGTTTTTGGTTTAATGGTGCGTTCGACGACGGGCAAGTTGACCTGCGCGAAGAAGGGCTGATGTGATTTCAGATCTGCCCACTCGCTGCTGTGGTAGAGGCGGACAGTGTTGTGATCGTTCTGGCTCTTGTCGTCGATGCCGAGCACGACGGGCGGTGGTTTGATCGTGCTGGCGAGCTTCGCATTGAGCACCGGGCCATTGACCTCGAAGTTGAGGTCGGTCTTGCCCGTGCCGATCTGCTTTTGGTCCATGCGCATCACGTTGGCGGCAAAGTAACCCGCCTCGATGAGCCGATGGGTGAGCGGTCTCACGCCCTCGGGAAGCTGAAAGTGATCATGCCGATGCGAACGATGATTCTGTGCGCCGAGGGTGGTCTGATACATGCCGGTCATAAACGCCGAGCGACTCGGCGAGCATCCCGGCGAGGTGTCGAAGGTCAAACGATAGCGCAAGCCCTCGCGCGCGAGCTGGTCGATGTTCGGCGTGCGCACCTGCTTGGAATACGGTGAGTCCGGATAGCAGCCGAGGTCCGGTCCCATGTTTTCGGCCGTGATCCAGAGAATATTGGGACGGCGCGCTGTGGCGGGAGCATCTGCGGCTCGCACGGAGCCGACTGCTCCGAACCCGAGAGCGGTGGTCAGGATGGCGGAGAGAAATCGGGGAGTAACTTTCATGAATTTTACGGGAACGACAGTCCGGGGGGAGGTGGCCAGTGGGGGCGAAGCTCGTGGACGAGCGGCTGGCTTCGGCATCGAAGTCGCACCGCAATAGTGTCAGTTGCGCGCCGGAGATTCAACCCACGGAAACTAGGGGGCGAGGTGGGGGAGTGTGGCGTTCGAAACCGCAGACGTGGCGCGAGAGTGGGCGCGGCCTGCGACGGTGAGGCCTCGAATCGATTCCGACCGTTCATCATCGTGGCAAGCGGAGCGGCACAGCAGCCCCCTGATTTCCGTGGATTGAGCGACCCGCCGGGATCGCGTAGTCTACGACGGTGGGGACAACAAAATGCGACAGCGACACTCGGAGGAAGGAAAAGTTGGCAAAAGCAGAGTGGATCGCCGTGTCTCTCGCGCCGTTTGGGTGTCGCCAACCGGCTCATCCGTTGGGTTGATCTCACGCCTTACGCGACGACGCTCGCCGCGAACCTTTCAGCTCCCTCCTCGTGGTGTCCCTCCGCTTACCTATGAAACTCCCGCTCGTTGCTTCACTCTTCGCCACGGCGCTGGTGACCTTTGCCGCTTCGCCAGTGACCTCGCCGAACACTTTGACGGTGGTCGCCGTGCTCCAAGACGACGAGGCGCTTGCCGGTGCCCACGATGTCGAGGTTCGCGACGGCCTCGCCTATGTTGCGGGCAAGGGTGGGGCGCTGGCCATCGTCGATGTGAAAGACCCCGCGATGCCGATGCTGCTGTGGTCTGGCCGCGACTCGCAGGCTTACGAGGACGCGCAGACCGTGCTGCCGCTGGGCCGCAACCGGCTGCTCGTCGGGACGCGCGATTTGATCCTCTTCGATACTCGACAACCGGCCAACCCCACGTTGCTCGCGACCGTAAAGGATCGCCCGCGCATCGATCGCATCAACGGCTTCGCGCGGCGCGGCGATACGGTCTTCGGCGCCAACAAGGGCGGTTACGTCTTTGCGGCCGATGTCAGCGGACCGGATGACCTGCGCGTGCTCGGCGTTCGCGCGGTCCGCGAGCGCGACAACATCTACACTCCGCACGACGTCGCACTGGCTGACGAACTGTTGGTGGTCGTCGACGGAGCGAATTTCGGGCGGGACAGCAGGCCGGGCAAGATGGCGGTCTATCGCGTGACCGATCCTGCGACCCACGCGCCGCTAGCGCCTGATCGATGGAATGCACCGGCGGTCATCACCGACCTGCGCTTCGCGGGCGCCAACCGCGTGCGGACCCGCGGTCGCTTCGCGTATGTCGCTTCGTCGCTCGCGGGCGAGAGTCCGCGCCACACCGGCCTGCAGAACAATCTGACCGTCGTCGACCTGTCCGATCCGGTGAAGCCGCGCCTCCGCGGGAGCGTCGCGTTTTCAGAAGGACGCGGACCCAACGGTATGGAGATTTCCGGTCGCGTCGTGTTCGTCGCCGGAGGCCAGTCGGTGCAGGCCATCGATGTGTCCGACCCTGACGCTCCGCGCGAACTCGCTTTTGTGACTGCGCTGGCGGCGTTTCCAGGTTCGGGCGATGACGGGCACGATCTCGTTTACGCCGACGGCCATCTTTTCGTCACGGCTCAGAATTCACACGCGCTCGTCATCCTGCGCGTCGAGGGCAAGAAATTGCTGGACGCCGCCCGCCGCTAATGTCGTCGCCGCACGTTTGGGGAACCTTCAGCCTCATCGTCATGAAGTTCTACCCAAGAGATGTCTGTTGCGCGGTGATCTCCGTCGCCGCAAGTCGTCATCCGACCCGATGCTGAATCGCCCTTCACACGCGCACGTCTTCCTCGGAGGGCCGATTGTGGGCGACAGCCGGCGGGTCGGCCTAGCGGTTGCCGCGCTCGCCCTTGCCGTCGGCTTGCGGGCACAGGACACCGGTTTAGAGGAGGGGAAGTTTTCCGTGCCCGACAGGATAGCACGTATGATTAGTCCCGAGTATCGCAAACTCGACGGCGCACGTCACCGGTTGGAGGCCGCGTTGTTGGAGTTGCCGTCGGCACCGCAAAACGAGCAGAGCGCTCGTATCGGGTGGAAAGTATTTGGGTTCGGTGACGCTTTGCCCGTTCGGCAATGGGTAGAAATCGACCTGGGCAGCGCGCAAGCGATCGATGCGATTGCGCTCATCCCGGTCGATGCGCCGACGAACAGTGCCAGCGAGCCCGGCGTCGGTTTTCCGCGCCGGTTTCGCGTCGAACTGGAGGATGACGGCGGATCGCTGGCCGTGATCGCGGATTTCACCGGGGCCGATTTTCCCAACCCCGGCATTCTGCCCGTGCTCCTGCCCGCGCGCGGCACCATGGCGCGGCGGGTGCGCGTCGTCATGAGCAAACCATGGGGGCGGAACCAATACTACACCTATGCCCTCGGCGAAATCATGGTGCTAAATGGCAATCGAAACCTCGCGACGGGCCTCACCGGTGTGACGGTGCGGACCAGCGGTTCGCTTGAGAGCGCTCCGGCTTGGAGCCGGGAAAATCTGATCGACGGACAAAGCACCGTCGGTGCGCCCCTGCGCAAGAGCGGGAACAAACTCGCCCACGGCTGGCAGTCGGCCCAATTTCCCAGCCCCACGGCGGTCGCGTGGGCGCAAATCGATCTCGGCGAAATTCGACGCTTTGACGAAGTGCGTCTGCTGCCGACGAAGCTGACCCATTATTCCGTCCATCAAGGCTACGGCTTTCCCGGAAAGATTCGCGTCGAAGTCGCGGATGACGCGGCGTTCGTTTCGTCGCGCGTGCTGGCCGATTGGACGGCTCGAGTGCTCGACAACCCCGCGTTCAATCCCGTCACGGTGCCCGGCGATGGCATCCCGGCGCGCTACGTGCGGGTGACGGCGACGGAACTTTGGCCGCGCGCGGAGAATGCCTGGGTGTTCGCGCTGGCCGAGTTGCAGGTTTATCAGGGCGACAAGAACGTGGCGTTCAGGGCCCCAGTCACAGCCTCAGGTGCCCCGACTGGAGAATCTTCTAACTTCCGCCCCGACTATCTGACCGACGGTATGCGCGGGGCATTGGAATTAATCGAGTGGCCGGTGTGGCTCGGCATGCTGTCACGTCGCCGGGAGCTCCTCTACGAAATCGCTGGCGTCCGCGCGCGCCAGGCCGAAATCCAACCCGGTTTGGTGCGCGTGCTCGGGTGGACGCTCTCCAGCGTGGTGACTCTGGTGGTGGCCGGGGCGATCCTTGCGTTCTATCGCGCCCGCCGGGCCCAATCCCTTGCGGTGGCGGCGCTACAGCGGCGGATCGCCGGGGATCTGCACGATGAGATCGGCAGCAATCTCGCCAGTATCGCGATGCTCTCCGAGTTGGGCGAGCGGCAGGACGTCGTCGGCGCGGCCCGCGACCTGGGGGAGATTCGCCGATTGGCGAAGGAGTCATCCGCCGCCATGCGGGACTTGGTGTGGCTCATCCAACCCGGGCCGCACGATGCGCCGCGCCTAGCGGACCGGCTCCGCGCCGCAGCGCGCCGTCTGCTCAGCGGCCTCGAATGGCAGTTCGAGATTTCGGGCATGGACGCCGCTCCTTCCCTCGACGTGCAACGCCACCTGCTCCTCGCTTTGAAGGAAATGCTTCACAATGTCCTGCGCCACGCGGGTGCCCGGCAGGTTGAAATTCATCTCACCGTGCGCGCCGGCCAGTTCACGCTTGAGGTGCGTGACGATGGCCGGGGTTTCGATGTCTCCGGCCCGGGCGGTGGGCATGGTTTTACGAGCTTGCGCCACCGTGCCACCCTCCTGCAGGGGCAATTCACCCTCGAAAGCCGGCCCGGCCACGGCACCCGCGTGGCGCTCACGGGTTTACTGCGCACCGCAGGTGAACCGACCCTGCGCGAAACCAAATGAGCACTGCCATTTCACAACAAGTCTGGTTGATCGAAGACAACGCCACCTTGCGCCAGACTGTCGCGCGCGCGATCGGCACCCTCGCGGGCTTTCGTTGCGCCGCGCAATTTCAGTGCTGCGAGGATGCACTCGCGCGACTTAGCGATCAGCCGGAAGCGGCACCGGAGATCGTTTTACTCGACGTCGGCCTGCCCGGCATGAGCGGCCTCGATGGCATCGCCCTGATCAAACAGGCCGCGCCTGGCACGCAGGTCGTGATCCTGACGGTATTCGACGACGACGACAAAATCTACCGCGCCGTCTGCGCCGGCGCTTCCGGTTACCTCCTCAAGGACTCCCTGCTGGACGAACTCGCTACGGCGCTGCACGAGGTGAGCCGCGGCGGCTCGCCAATGGCGCCGCGAGTCGCGCGCCGCGTGCTCGAAATGTTTTCCCGGCTCGCTCCGCGGGCGACCGATTCGTCCGTGCTCACGCCACGCGAGCGCCAAATCGTCGAAGGCATGGCCGACGGACTGAGCAACAAGCAGATCGCCGCACGCCTCGGCCTCAGTCCACACACGACGGAAGACTACACCCGGAACATCTACGAAAAGCTGCACGTGAACACGCGCAGCGGGGCCGTCGCCAAGGCGATGCGCCACCGGCTGTTTTGAGCGCGTGGCTCTTCGTGTGCTTCCGCGAGCTCGCGCGCCGCAGCGGCAGACAAGTCACCGGTGGAGTCATCCCCCTAGTTTCCGGGGATTGTGACCGTCTGCGTAACTCGGCATGATGGGGCTCAACCCATGAAAATCGTTTTCGCTGTGTTGCGCGTGATGGCTCTCGCCTCTGCGCTCACTCTCTCGCTCCGTGCCGCACCGCAACTTGGACTGCAATCGTGGACCTGCACGGCGATGACATTCGAGCAAACCGTCGAATTCGCCGTGCGCCATCGCATCACGAATCTGCAATTCTACGACGGGCACTTCAACCCGAAGGGATCGAAGGAGGAAACGTTGCGCAAATTAGCGGTGCTCAAAAAGAATGGCCTCAAAATTTACACCTTCGGCGTCAATGCGACCTCCCTCGACAAGGAGGAAAACCGGAAGCTCTTCGAGTTTGCGAAGCTGATTGGAGCGAAACTGATCGTAGTCGAGCCGCGGAACCCCGCCGAGTGGGATAATCTCGAGGAACTGGTGCGTGAATACGACATCAAGCTCGCGATCCACAATCATGGAACCGGCACGGTCTATGGCGACCCCGCCACTGTGAGAGCGGTGCTGGCGAAACGCGACCGGCGTATTGGCGTGTGTCTGGATGTCGGCTGGGTGACGGGCGCCGGGTTCGATGCCGCCGAAGTATTTCGCAGCTACGGCGATCGGGTCTTCGACATTCACCTCAAGGATAAGAAAATCGAAATCGCCGTCGATGGAGTGACGGTGGTGATCGACACCGTGGTCGGAACCGGTGCGACGAACTTCGCGGGACTCTTCGCTGCGATCAAAGAGACGAACTGGAGCGGTGTCATGGCGGTCGAAACCGGCCGCAAACCGCTGACGGCCAATCCGGACACGCAGGTGGCCGCGGCCATCGCGGTTTTCGAGACGCGAACCTCCGGGAAATAATTCAAAAAACTCATGGACGCGGATTGCGGATTCTTGCTGTGGCCGCAACTCGATGGGACCGGCCGCGTGCGGTGAGGGAAACGTGTCGCGTCGGGCCGTCATACGCTCGGGTTCGAGGTGCAGTTCGTTGGCTCCGTTGCCTCCACCCGAACTCTGAAACATGCTCTGTGAAGCGAGGCCTTGTTTACGGAACCTCGTAAACTTCGATGAGAGCGGCGCCCCGGGTGCCGTTCGCGCCGCTGACGGACGCGGTGTAGGCGCCGGGCGGGAGCGTCACGAGCACTGCGGCGTCACTCGATGACGCCGGCAGCGCAAATGCGCCGACGCCCGCGGAGGCGATGACGATGTCGGCGGCATTGCTCGCGGTGCCCCAGTTGTCGTTAGCAGCTACAACGGTGCTGGCGGGACCAACGACACTGAGCTTGGGATCGGCGAGCGGGTCGGGCACACCAAACTGGGCCAAGGTTGGCCCGATACCGCGAATGAGGAATTTTTTTGGCACCGGACCGCTCACGACGAAACCTGCGATGCCGACGCTGGCACCGCTGCCGACCGTAAGCCGGGACGACAGATTGACAAGCCGAGCGGACCCGTGATCGAGCTCATATACTTCGACCAAACCGACGCCGCTCGCGTCGCCGACCCCTGACAATCGCACGGTGTAGGCCCCGGAATTTACGGTCGTCACGAGTGCGGCATCGAGGCTGCCCGCATTCAGTGCGAAGGCTCCCACCGCCGCGAAGGCGGTCGCGGTGGCGTTGCTGCTGCCCGAGCCCCAGTCGTCGTTTTCTGCGAGCGTGGCGCCGTTGGCGTCGAAGAGAATGAGCTTGGGATTGGCGAGCGAGCCGGGCACGCCAAACGAGGCGAGGCCGGGGCCAATTCCACGCAGCAGCACGGTCTTTGCTCCCGGGCCTGACACGGCAAACCCGGCGATGAGGGTTTCATCGCCCGGATTGACGGAGCCGCGGGTGGCCAGATTGGAAAGCTGCGGGGATTCGGTGCCGCCGGGAGTCGATGGGACCTCGGTGAGGGTCATCGCCGCTTCGTCGGCGGCGGTGATCACGCCGCGCTTGTAGAGGGATACGACGTTCGGGTAGGCGATCCCCGCGTTGGTGGTTCCGACATATTCCCGCAGCGTGTCGCCCGTCGCGGTGCCGTTGTCAAATTGCGGTGCGATCAAGGTCGCCAGCACCCGGTCGGAGTTGTGGAATTCGATGGTTCCTTTGCCGGCCACGGCGTTGCGGATCGCGCCGTGCCCGAACTGGGCGACGTTGGTGGCGTTGTAGAACCGGAGCAGGATGCTCTGATCCTCCCAGTTGGTATTGCCGCTGAACTCGCTCTTCACGGCGTAGATGCGGATGTTGCTGGCGTTGGTGAACTGGACGTAGGCCTCGCAACCCGCAGGGTGCTCCGGATTCAGGCCGTAGAACCACAACGGCTCGGTCGTGCCTTCGACTTTGAGAATGCGGAAAGCGGGATGTTGCGACGTGAAGTTTTTTCTGGACCCGGTGGAATACCACCGGCCGCCGCCGGCGTTCCGGATTTTGATGAGGCTATGGGGATTGGTCGGCAGTCGATTGATCGGTGTCGTCAACGCCGGTTCACGGTAAATCTGCCCCATGTGGACCATGGAGTTGCGGCCCGCCTGCCAGTCCAGCGCCACGAACCAGTCGTTGGCCAGGTCGGTGGCATCCACACCAATGCTCAACTCGCCCAGATAGGTGGTGGCGGTGGCATCGTTGACCGTGGTGATCATCGCCGTCTCGCTGGTCGGGTTCCAACCGGGCTGGACCTCGATGCGCGTCAAGTTCCGGTCCGCTCCAAACAGAATCGTGTCTTTGCGGAGAGTGATCGTGCCATTTAGGAAATAGATGCCCTTGCGCAGAAAAATCTTCCGATGGCTGTCAATCACACTCTGAAACGCGGCGCTGGACACGTTCCCCGGCTGGATGCCCAGGGCGTAAGCGTCAACAGCGTCGGCATCCGTCACCGAGGGCAGGGCCGTCCAGACGTGGCGGGTGAGGAGGTCGGCGGGCGGCGGCGCGGCGTTGTTGGTGATGGAGGAAACCGCGCCATTGTTCAGGGGCGCCGGAGCTCTGGTCGCGGTGCCGTCAATCAGCGTCCAGGAAGTTTTCCCATCCGCATCCACGGCGGCCTGGCTGCAATAGCTGTATTCTTCGATGCGTTTCCAGGTGCCCGTGCCGCTGACGGTGGCGTTGGTTCCGCTCTTGAGCAGCTTGTTGCCGCCGGTGACATACACATTGCGCGCGTAGAAATTCATCCCCGCCGAATTGTTGATCGCCGCCACCGTCGGTTCAGCGCCCAGCGTGATACGGCCGTCGATGAGATTCACACATGAGTTATTCGCCCGGTTGTGCGCCGTGATGGTCAAGGCCGCTTGGGGCGAACCGCTCGGAGTGACGATCTCGAACCCCACGAGGACCAGCGGCACATAGCCGTCGTAGCGCACCGCACTGACCGTCTGGTTCCTCAGCACGGCTCCGGCGACCACACTGCCCGCCGTGCGGGTGGCAAGCGCGTCAATGCCGTATTGGCCACCTTCGACCTCGATGTTCACCACGACACCCGCAGCGCGGGGCAAGCCTTTGAATCCGGCAAAGGCCCCGGTGGCGGTGACCTTCACGTTCTCGATGGAACTGTCCTGGCTTTGGTTAAAGTAGAGGCCGATGGCCCCGGAATTGCCGTTGCCGCCGTTACAATTCAAGTCCACGCCTCGCAGCATCTGGTAATAGCCCGCGCCTTCCTGTTCGAGGGTCAGATCCGCGAGGTCGAAGTTCTTGAACTCCAGCATCGGTTTCGGGCTGCCCGCATTGCCGAAACCGGCGGCACTGGCTGCCAGTTTGATCACCGGACGGCTGCTGCCCGTGGTGGCGCCGATTATGGCAATGTGATTTCTCGGCGTCGCGCTGGTATAGCCCGGAGCATTCGTGGGAACCCCCGTCGCCGTATGGGCCGTGAGCGTGTCATTGACGAGGTAGGTGCCCGGTGGGAAGTAGGCGAGCAGGTTGTTGGTGTAGGCATCGTCGATGGCCTCGTTCAAGCCGGCGGTCGTCGTGGTCGCGCTGGTCTCGTTGGTGAACACGCCCGGATAGTGGGTGACCACCAGATAGCCCTTGGCATACAGCGCGTCGCTCCGGGCAGCGGCAGGTATGGTAGCGCGCGCACGGGGAAGGACGGTGCCGAGCAGCGCTACGAACAGGAGCGGCAGGCGAAAGCGGCGACTGAGGACGGAGGAGGGGAGCACGCGACGAAGGGTCCGGCGGCGGAAACGATTTATGTCAGCCCACGGGCCAGTAACGCTTCAATGAAGAGACGGGTCTTTTTCGCCTCCGCCGTGACGTGCGCGATGTCGCCCGCGTCGAGGCATTCGATCACGACGGGACCACGCGTGAATCCGCCGCGACGGAGCCGGGCCGTCACGCGCGCGAAGTCCACCTGGCCGGTGCCCGGCGTGATTTCTACGTCGTTCGGCAGGCGGAAATCTTTCACGCACATTCCGGCGACGATCCCGTCGACGGTGGCCGCGTCGTCGGTGGGATTGACGGTGTTGCCCGAATGTTTGCAGACGTTGCCGGGATCGTAGGTGAGCCGGAAATTTTTGTGGCCGACCTGGTCGATGAGGCGGCGGCACAATGCGCCGGTAGAACTGGGTCCGTTGTGAGGCTTGATGGTGAGCCCCACGCGCTTGGCCTCCGCATAGTCGCAGCATTCCGCGACGACCTTGTAGTAGTCATCGACTGCTTCGGGATATCCTGCTCCGCCGAGAAGAAGGCCAGGGCAGCCGCAGGCTGCAACGTTGTCCACCAATCGCCGGAGGCGAACAATGCTTTCGGCGACGGAAGACTTCTTCATGAAGTCGGCCCCGAAAGCGGACGCGATGCTCAAACCGCGGGTCTTCGCCTCCGCCGCCATCTTGGCCGATTGTTCGAGAGTGGTGTCCGGGGTGAGGAGCATCCCCGTTTTCGCCGTCATCAGGCCGGCGAACTTGAATCCGGCAGCGGCAATCGCATCAAGCGCCACACGGTAGTCGTGCTTGTTCCACGGGCGTGTGTAGCACCCGACCTGCCACGGCGACTCTCCCGCGGCGCGGAGGCCGCTTGCACCAGCCATCGCAAGCAAGGCGCCGCCGACAAACTTGCGGCGGGTGAGGATCGCCAAACGTCCTTGCGGGACGATTGGTTTAGGATTGTTCATAGGTGGTTGTTCCCAGATCGGGGATGTCACGAGCGGGCAGGTAGCGGCAATATGCGCACGCCTCGGCGAGCGAGGGCGCGGTCAAACCGTGCGGATCGCGCGCTGCGCGTGATCGTAGATGGTCTTCCGGCCGGTCTCGTAGGCCTTGGCGGCCATCAAGACCGCGACTGCATGTTTGTAGCCGTCGTCGATTGAAGCGTTGGGTGTCTCACCGGTGCGCATGCACTGCAGCCAGTTCAGGAAGTGATCGGGGCACTCGACGGGAGTGACGTCGATCTTGCCGCGGATTTTGCCGTCGCGCTTCGGGCCGCCGTCGGCGCTGTAGCTCGGCGCGTTGGCGTTGTCCAACGAGAGCGTGCCTTTCGTGCCGAAATACTTGCGGGTATTGCCCGAGCTGTTGCCGAAATTGGTCGAGCTCGTGAGCATGAAGCCTTCCGGGTAAATCCACGTCGCCTGGACGCAGTCGGGCGTCGTGAATTTGTGTTCGTCCTTCCAGGTGAAGATACCGCCGGTGGAGACGCACGAGGTGGGAAAGCCGCAACCCATGATGTAGTGCGAACAGTCGAGGAAGTGCGCGGCCCATTGCGCCGTGGGGCCGTGGCTGAACTCGTAGAACCCATACCACGCCTCGTATTGGTCGGGGGTGAACGGCCGCATCGGCCGATCACCGAGGAATTCCTTCCAGTCGACGTCGGCCTCTTTCACATCGCGCCCGAGATAAGTATACCAATAGGGCCGCTCGCTGTTGCGGGCTTCTTCAATGCGGGAGATTTTTCCGAGGAGCCCGCTCTTCATCACGGCGCGTGCGCCGCCGACGCCGGGATAGCTGCGCCATTGCGTGCCGACTTGGACAACGGTGCCGGCGGCCTTCACGGCGTCCACCGAGCGCTTCAATTTGTCGAGTTCGGTGGCGAGCGGTTTCTCGACGTAGATGTGTTTGCCAGCCCGCGCAGCCGCTTCGAGTTGATCGGTGTGCTGGTGATCGGGCGACGCGATCATCACCGCGTCGATGCCGTCCATGGCCAGCAAGTCCCGGTGGGAAACGAACTGCTTCGCGTCGCGGCCAAACCATTTTTTCACCATGCCGTTTGCCTCTTCGCGGGCCTTGCTCCACGGATCGGCAAGGGCGACGATCTCGAAATTCGTCGAGGCGACGTGCTTGTAAATGCCTTCCATGTGCGCGGTGCGTCCGCGGCTGCCGCAGCCGATTTGGGCGATGCGGATGCGGCTGTTGGCGCCCACCGAGCGAGTCCGTTCGGCGGCGGTGAGCGGGCGGCTGCCGATGGCGGCGGCGACCGCGAGGCTGGCGGTGGTCTTGAGGAAATCACGGCGCGGCATCGGGGGCGGCAGAGTCGGGGCGGCGGGAGGCTGAGTGGTGTTCATGAAATTTATGAGGCGATGATCTGGTCCATTTTCCCGGAGACGTGGGAAAGCCACGCGGCATCGGAGAGGTCGGGGATTCTGAATTGTTCGGCGATGAGCCAGCCGGCATAACCGACGGCATCCAGCGCGCGCATCACGGTCGGCCAATCGTTGTCGCCGGTCAGCAAGTCGACTTGGGAGCCGGCCTTCGGGCCGCGCTCGTCGCGCACTTTGCGGCTGTATTCCTTGATGTGAATTTGGGCGATGCGCGGACCGAGGATCTGCACCCAATGTTCGGGCCAGCCGACGGGCACCACGTTGCCGATATCAAGGTGCCAGCGCACGGCCCTGGACTTGAACGCGTCGACGAACGCCGCCGCCTCCAGCGGACTGAGGAGAAACTGATTTGCTTGGATATTCTCGACCGCGATGGCGACGCCGAGTTCTTCGGCGAGCGGAACGGCTTTCGCGATTTCGGCGAGCGAACGGGTGTAGGCCGTGGCGTAGGGGACGTCTTTTCGGACGAAGCCCGGCACGAGGAGGACCGAACTTGCACCGTAGGCTTTCGCATCGCGCAGGCCTTGTTTCAGGCCGTTGAGTCCAGTCTCGCGCGTCGTGGGATTGGGTGCCGTGAGCGGATGGCTTCCGTGGGTGGCGATGACCACGCTGGGGATCGCCAGGCCGGTCGCATCCTGCGCGGCGAGCACGTCCTTTTGATTCATCGCACTGGTCACCTCGACGCCCGCGAAGGCCGCCTCGCGAATCAATTTGAATTTTTCAATGACACCGAGGCGGTCCGCAGTGGGACTTTGCAGCGTGGAAAGCATGAAGGCCTTGCGATGCGCGCGCGCGGGTTGGGCGGCGGCCCGGACGCCAAGCGGCGCGAGGGCGGCAAGCGCGGCGGAGGACTTGAGAAAGAGACGACGATTCATGGGGAATCAAAAACGCCCGTTCGCGCCAAAGGTAAAGGTCGCGCAGTTAAAGGTCGTGCGTTGCATCTGATCGGGGATGCCGCGGTAGGAGTGTCTGAATTCAAAGTGCGGTCGGGACCGCGGGTGCGGGCCGCCAGAGGTCGATGGGGCGCGCGGCGGTGGTCGGAAAGGGCAGCGCGACCTTGCGTCCGGTGCGGGCGGATTCGTAGGCGGCAAAGATGACTTCGAGGACCGCGCGGGCGTCTTCGCCGGTGACGAGCGGTGCTTTGTCATTTTGGACGCAATCGACGAAGTGCGCCATCTCGGCGTGGAAACCGTAGTTCCAAGCCTCTTCGTAGATGGTGAAACTCCAGCCGGTGGTCGGGCCGGATTTCTCCACAGCGTAGTCGTAGCCCTTCACGCTGTAGGTCTCGATGGAGTTGCCGTGCAGCAAATCCGCGTAGGCGACGCCGCCGGTGCCGTAGACCTCGGCGCGGTCGTCCATCCCGCCGAGCTTCGTCCAGCTCTCCTCGGCGACGCAGGTGACGCCGTTGGCAAACTCGAGAATCAAAATCGCGTTGTCGTCGCCCCGCGTTTTGTCGCCATGCACCAGTGTGTCCATTTGCGCGTAAACGGACTTGATGGGTGGCCGGCCGAGCATCCAGCGGAAGAACTCAATCGCGTGGCAACCCATGTCCATCGTGACGCCGCCGCCGGAGCGTTCGACATCCCAGAAATGCGCGGCGTGCGGGCCGTCGTGCTTTTCCATTTGCTTGAGCAGCGTGGGCCGGCCCACGGCGCCGGAGTCGAGCAGTTGTTTCAAGCGGACGTACTTTGGCGCGAAGCACAGCTCCTCGGCATACATGAGCTTCACGCTATTTTCCCGGCAGGCCGCGATCATCCGGTCGGCCTCGGCGAGGTTCAGGCAAAGCGGCTTCTCGATTACGACGTGTTTGCCTGCCGCGGCGGCGTCGAGGACGACTTGGCAGTGCAGGTGATTGGGCACCCCGACGACGACCATCTGGATTTCGGGTTGGGCGAGCAACGCGCGGTAATCCGTGAACGCGGCCGGAATCCCGAAGCGTTGGGCGAAGGCCTGGGCATTGCCCGGCGTGGGCGAGGCCACGGCGGCGAGGTGCGCGTGTGCGCAGTGTTTCAACGCTTCCGCGTGAATCGCGGAAATAAACTGCGAGCCGATGAGGCCGACGTTAACGGGGGATTTCACGGGGAGGGTAGGGATGATCCTGCGACAAGATGATTGACTGCCATGATGTGCTCGATTGTGGCGCAGGGCAGGATGGCGGCCACGCAGCAAACCAGTCGGCGACAGCCCGATGAGTTTCCTTTGGCGAGGCCAAAGGAAAACTGAGGGAGAACCGGCGTCATGCTGCGGCTAGACTAGCCGACGCAGCCACATCCAACAACCCCCGTAATCAAGGGGGGAAGATGCTCGGGCGAAGTTGTCGGAGCGTGAATGCGCGACGCCGTGGTGTGGTTCGCGCTATTTCTGCGCGACGTGCTACATGCGATTCAGCCGCGGGCCAGGGAGTATTTTCAAGCTCATGAAACTACGCGCGCAACATTGTGCATTGTGGGAGGGGCTCTATGCCCGGCGCCGAGCGTGCGGCGCCGCGTTGAGGTGGCGGCTGCGCCGTTTGATTTGTTGTGCGAATCGGCGCTACGGCGTCCGTGTCACACGGCCGACGATGATTTCGCGGCCGGCTTTGCTGAGGGTGTAGAGCAGCGTGGGGTCACGTGGATCCCAACTGAATGCCTGCCCCTGCGCCGTGATCGGAATGGTGGCCACCCACTTCAGCGTCGGACCGGCTGTGGGCATCGTCAGCACAAAGAGCGCGGTGTCGTCGTGGCCGGTCACGAAAAGCAAACCGTCCGGACCAAAGGCTCCGCCGGACACGCTGAAGCCACGCACGGCGAGTTTCTTCGTAAGGTCGGCGGGGAATGCCCAGCCGCCCGTCTGCCGCCATTCATCGTCGAACTCGACGAGGCGAGTCCACTCGGGGCTGCGGCCGGGTTCACCACCCTTGCCGCCGTAGTGCACGAAGCAGGCAATCCATCGGCCGTTGCGCCGATCCAGCCAGGTGAAGGAGCCGTCGGCCCGGCCGAAGCTACGGGTGCCGATATGTTTCAATGTCGCCGTATCCCAAATCTCGACGGAGCTGAGATTGGGCACACCGGGGTAGTTGGAGTGCGCGCAATAAAGCCGGCCTTCATGCACGATGCCGGCGTTGAGATGAATGAGCGGCTCGCCCAACGGACATTCCCAGCTCGCGACGCGCACACCGGTATCCTTACGATATTTGCCGAGGGCGTGGTTGGAGATGACGTAGAGGAACTCGTTGTCCGCCGCCACGCCCTGCCGCGCTTCGGGGGCGGCGATGCGGCGAAGATCGGCATACCGCCACTCGCCGGCGGTCGGGGGCGCCGCAGGCGCTGGCGGGATTGGATCGGCTGCGTTCGCGAGGGTGGCGATCAAGAGAAGCGTGATGGATTTCAATGCGGCATTCATGGCAAGGGTGGGTCGTGGCGAAGAACTACTCGCGAGGTTTCACGTTCCAAGCGGTGGCGGCGAGGACCATGGACAGGATCGACGCACCGATCCAGAAGTAGAATACGGGCGCAAAGTCGTAGATTTTTCGTCCTCCGTCCACGGTCTTGTAGGCGTCAAGGAGGAAGCCGCTGATCCAGTCCTGCGTGCCGGCTCCGACGTAGGCGAACATCCCAATCAGACCCTTGACCGTGCCGGCGGCGGCCTTGGGCATGATGTCGACGGCGATGAGACCGGCGAGGAACACGATCAACCCGCCGACGCCAAAGCCGAAAAGCCCCATGGCGACCGCATCGATCCAGCGGTGTCCCGGCGGAGCGAGAAAGAGCAGCACGATGCCCCCGGTCTGGAGCAGGCCGTAGATCAGGGTCGGGAGATTGCGCCGCGACGCAAAAAACCGGTCGGAAATCCAGCCCGACACGGCTGCGCCCACGAACCCCATCACGGGGTAGCCGGCCATCACGAATCCCGCATCGGTGAGCGAATAGTGCTTGGTCTCCTGTAGGAAGAGCATGGCCCAATTGTTGATCGCGTAGCGGGCGACATACATCAGCGCGCAACTGATCGCCAGGACCCACACCCACGGGTTGCGGAAAACCTGCCGTTGCAGTTCCGCGGTCGTGCCCGGCGGTGGTGGGCCGGCGGAATGATCGTTCTTGTAGTCCGAGACGTGTGGCAACCCGTAGGTCTGCGGCCGATCACCGAGCGTCCGGAACAGCGTGAACGCGACGAAGAGGCAAAAAATTCCGGGGCCGACAAATCCCGCCCGCCAGCCGAAGTGGTTCACGAGCCACGCCACGAAAATAAATGTCATGCCCTCGCCGAGATTGTGCGCGCCCGCCCAGATGCCATAGCGGGTGCCGCGCTCGCGGTTGCTGAACCACTGGCAGATGGAGACGACGCTGGGGGCGGAACCGATGGACTGAAACCAGCCGTTGAGTCCCCACAGGATGACGAAGCCGATGAACACACTCGTGAACCCGAACGCGAGATTGGCCAAGGCGGACAACAGCAGCGCCCACGACATGAAGCGGCGGATGTTCGCGTGGTCGGAGAACATGCCGTTCACGAATTTTCCGATCGCATAGACATACAGGAGGACCGATCCGACGACACCCATTTCCGCTGCCGTCAGCACGCCGGCATCGAGCAGCGGTTTCTTGGTCACCGAGAGGCCCAAGCGGCAGGTGTAGAAAAAACCGTAGCCGGCGATGAGTGACAAAAAAATGCTCCACCGCTTGCGCTCATAGAGGGATGCGATGGCCGCGGCGTTTGGCAGGAGAGGACGGTCAGGACCGCTCCTGAAGTAGGCGATGAGGGGCTTGAGCATGATGCGATGGGCGGGAGGGGACGCAGCGAGGCGAAACGGAACTCGCCGGCGCACGCTGCGCCGCAGGAGCAGTCCGCTTCGGCCGAGGGCAGCGTCAGAACAGCGACGAGGCTGTCGCCGACGCGGCGCACGCGACTCAGAAGTTGAAATTCACGCCGAAGCGCGACTTCCAGTGATAGATCTCGTTCCCCGAACTCCGGGCGGCGACGCCGGTATATTCATTCAGCGGTTCCTCGCTGAGGTTCAGGAATTCGGCGAAAATCCGAAAATTCTTGTTGATACGATAGCTGACCTTGGCGTCGATCGGCCGCCGACGATCGCTAAACGTGTCGGTCTCAGCGTTGGCACCGACGGCGTTGAGATAGGGGCTGTTGAACGCCATCGCCACCCTGGCCTCGAAGCCGAATTTCTCGAACATGAGGGCGACGTTGCCGATTTCATCGGATTGCTTGAAGAACGGCAGTTTGTCGGCGCGGGTGAACAACGTGGCGGAGGAATCCGTGACGGTGTAATTGAGGTTCACGCCCAGTCCGTTGAAGGGCGAAGGCAGCCACGTGAAGAACTGCTGGTAGTTGAATTCCACGCCGGTGATGCGGCCCTTCTTCGCATTCTCCGGTTGCGAGAGGCCCACCCGATCGTAGTTCCGACCGTCGATGTTGACGTTGGTCTGAGTGAAGCTCCCGGTGTAAATGGGATTGTCGATATCCTTGTGGAAAGCTCCCACCGAGACGATCCCGCCACCCTTCATGTAGTATTCGAGGGTGAGATCCACGTTGGACGATTTGTAGGGCTTCAAGTTGGAGTTGCCGGTGCTGATATTGCCCGTGTAGCGCCCGCTGCCGACGGTGGTTTCGACATCGTCCACGGTCCGGCGGGGAGCGAGGTCGGCATAGTTGGGCCGTGCCATGGTGTTGGTCCACGCGACGCGACCCACGAAGCGCTTGGTCGGCCGCCAGACAAGATGGAGACCGGGCATGAGGTTGTCGTAGGTGCTGCGGCCCGTTACCCGCCTGAAGACGCCGGAAAAGACGCCGCGGGGAGTGCTGAGCGCGTTAGCCCCATAGGTCGCCTCGGTGCGCTCGTAGCGGACGCCGGCAAGTGCGGTCCAAGCGGGAGTCAGATTCACACCGGCCATGGCGTAGGTGGCAAAAACGTCCTCGGAGGCATCGAAGTCGCCGGCGATTGAGTTATTAAGCGAGCCGAGCGGATCGAAGGCGAAGCGGGCCGGGTTGGCGGCGAAGAATTTCTCGTTGGCCGACAGGTCGATGGTGGGACCGAAGCGATACCGCCCGTCGAGATAGTTGGTCGGCTCGGTGCCGGCTAAGCTAGGCTCCGCCAGGGTCCACGCGGTTCCCAGCAAGTTGTAATTTCGATTATTGCGATCATCCGCCTTGTCGCGCGTCACGTATTTGATGCCGGTTTTCCAGTAGCCGTTTTGTCCGCCGATTTGGGTGTCGCGACGAAGATCCGCTTGGGCGGAAAACACCTTTTCCCGCTCCAAATCGGAGCGGAAGCGCACGCGCCGGAAAGGATAGCTCGCGGGATTGTAGAAGGCCGCATTGGGGGTGATGACCAGGTGTCCGCTCGTGAGATCGTAGCTGTTGGGAAACGCACCGGCGGCGGAGCGGTATTCCCAATCGTCGCGCTTCGGCACGTCGCGTTCGCCCTGGCTGGCACCGGCCTGCCAGTTGAACTGATAGCCCGAGCCGAGAGCGTGTTTACCCTCGATCGAAGCGGCATCGATGGTGCCGGTTTGATGGTAAGCGCGAAATTCGCGAGTGGATCGCCCCTGGCTGTTGGTGGCGCCGGTGGCGGTGTGGTTGGTGCGCACGCCGAGCACGTGCTCGAAGTTCGATTTCTGGCGACCTTCCTCGTCGGTGAATTCGTTGTGATTCAGGCGCAGCGCCAGCTCGTGGCCGGCGGACGGACGAAATTGCAGGGCGAGATTGGCGCCGATCCGTTCGCGCATGATGTCGTAGTCGAACGATTCCTGGGTCAGCGGAGTCCAGATTCCGTTCAGCTGCGTCCAAGCCGGCGTATCCGAGGTCTGCGATTGGAACTCCTTTTTAGAATAACTCGCGCCCACGACCACGCCCCATTTTCCGCCCTTGTCCAGAACCCGGCCGAAAGTGAGGCTGCCATTGGGGGAAGTGTGCCCGCCGAAGTTGTCGTAGAAGCCACTGACGCTGCCGAAGAGAAATCCCTCGGGGCGGTCGAAGGCGCTATGCGTGACAATATTGATCGAGCCGCCGATGGCCGTGGCGTCCATGTCGGGCGTAACGGCCTTGGTCACTTCGAGCCGCGCGATCAAATCGGCGGGCACGGAGTCCATCGCCACGCCGCGATTGCCTTGCTCCGAGGGCGTGCCCACCAGCTGGTTGTTGAGCGTGACGTTGTTCAACGCGGAGTCGATGCCCCGGATGACGACGTAGCGGCCCTCATCTTGGTCGATCTCGACCGAGACGCCGGGCATACGGCGCAAGGCTTCGGCGGCGTTGCCGTCGGGAAACTTGCCCATCGCGTCAGCGGAGACGGCGTCCATGATGCCGGCGGCGGTGCGTTTTTGCTGGAGCGCGCGCGCTTGGCCTTGGCGTTCTCCTTCGACGACGTAGGCGCCCAGTTTCACCACGTCCGCGCCGAGCTTGAAGTCGGCTTGAGCTTCGCTGTCTCCCGTCACCTGCACGGTCTGAGTGCCGTCGTCGTAGCCAGAGTAGGAAACTTTGAGCGTATAGTTTCCGGGCGGCACATCGCCGAGCAGGTATTTGCCGCCGGCGGCCGTGGTCGTCTCGCGCGAGAGTTCCACGATCGACACGGAAGCGTTGGGCAACGGTGTGCCGCTGCTGGTTTCACGGACGTAGCCGGAAATCGACGCGGCGAGGAGACTGCTGGCACTGCACAAGAGCCCGGTGAGGTTCGCAATCAAGAGGCGTATTTTGGGGTTCATAGGTTGGTTTGGTGTGAGGAACGAAGCGACACCGCGATTCTCCGATGAGAAGCGGCGTGGTTAACGGGGCAGGGGAGAGCCGGCAGGTTTGCGGGCCAGGAAAAGTCCGAGGAAGCCACCTAGAATGAGCGCGCCGGCAATCAGCAGTAAGCCGGCATTGTAACTGCCGGTCCGGTCGCGAATGAAGCCGAGCGTCGGTGGCAGACCCACGCCGGCGAAATTGGCTACCGCGTTGATCAGGGCGATAGCGCCGGCAGCGGCTGCGCCGCCCGCGAGATACTCGGTGGTCACCGCCCAGAACACCGGCGTGACCGCCCAGTTCAGCCCCACGGCCAACAGCAGCAACGCGTAAGTGGCCACCGGATGGCCCGCGGCGAGGCTCGCCGCCAGGGCGATGCCGGAAGCGAGCAGCGGCAGCCCTAGGTGCAAGCGACGCTCGCGTCGGGCGTCGGAGTGGTGGCCGTTCAGATACATCAAGGCGCAGGCCAGCAGGAACGGCAGGGCGGACAACAGGGTGACCACAAAATTCGATTCGCCCGAGAGGCCCTTGAGGATCTGAGGCAGGAACAGGGTCACCCCAATCGTGCCGAAGGCCTGCAACAGCCAAAACAGAGCCAGCAGCCAGACCTTGCTGTCGGTGAATGCCTGGCGCCAGCCGGAGGAATGGGCCGCCGGTGCAGCAGCCGTTTCGGCCGCGATGGTGCCGGACAGCCAGTCGGCTTGCGCGGCCGACAGCCACGGGGCGTCGCGCGGGGTGTCGGGGAGGATGCGAAGCACGACGAACCCCAGCACCACCGCCGGCACACCTTCGACAAAATACAGCCAGCGCCAGCCGGAAAACCCGAGCGCTCCATCCATGTGCAGCAACGCGCCCGACAAGGGAAGACCGATCACCGAAGCGAGGGCTGCGGCGATGTAGAAAAACGACATCGCGCGCGCGCGATTGCTGGTGGGAAACCACCGGCTGAGATAATAGATGATGCCGGGAGTGAACCCGGCCTCTGCGGCACCGAGCAGCAGGCGCATGCCGTAAAGCTGGTTGGCAGACTGAATGAAGGCCATGCCGCACGCCACGAACCCCCAGGTCACCATAATCCGGGCGATCCAGCGTCGTGCGCCCACCCGCGCGAGGATGATATTGCTGGGCACCTCAAAGAGGATGTAGGTGACATAGAACAGGCCTGCACCCAGTCCATACATCTGCGTGGACAGCCCGAGGTCGGCGTTCATCGTCAACGCGGCGACGGAGATGTTGGCTCGATCCACGTAGGCGATCAAATACAGCAGCATCAGGAAGGGCAGCAGCCGCCGCGTGATGAGACTGATGGTCTCCGCTTGGAAAGTCGGGGTAGGGGTGGGCATGGGGGAGCGACGGGGCTGGTGTTACGCTACGATACGCGGTGGCGGTGAGAGGTGGAGGAAACCCGGGGGCGTCATCGAATTTAGAATGGGGCGTTCCGTGCGGTCAGGCATTTTCGAGCACGCCTGCGGGCTGGATCGATTTCTGCGCATCCCGGATCGCGGCCAAGCCCGCGACGCAGGCGGTGGTCAGCATGGTGATGTCGAGGCTGTAGGCGATGAAGCGATAGCCTTCGATCATGCGTGCCTGCACCTCGCCCGGCACGGGTGACACCACATGGATGCCGGGCGCGATGCCGTGCCGTTGGCACGCCGCGAGGATGGTCGCGCTTGCCGTAAGATAGTCGGGGTGCTCAAACTGACCGGTGATTCCCATCGAGGCCGTGAGATCGTAGGGGCCGATAAATGCCGCGTCGATGCCCGGCACGCTGAGGATCGAGTCGATGTTGCGCACGGCCGCGATGTGTTCGATCTGCACGGCCAGAAAAATCTCCTCGTTGGCGCGGGCGCATTCGTCGGCCAGCCGCAGGCCGTAGGCGTTGGCCCGGCAGAAACCGACGCCACGCAGGCCGAGCGGCGGGTATTTCGCGGCTTGAACCAGAAGGAGCGCTTCCTCGCGCGTGCGCACGAGTGGAGCCACGATCCCGTCGGCGCCGGCATCGAGGTAGCGTTTGACGAAGGCATAGTCCACCCCGTGCACACGTGCCACCGCCGCGCAGTCACGCCGGCCGGAGCGGATGGCTTGGAAGATTTGCTGCGCTTGCGGCACGTCGATCGCCGAATGCTCGATGTCCACGCAGAGAAAATCGAAGCCCGTCGTCGCCATCAGTTCGGCGACCATGGGACTGCCGCTGTTAATCCAACTGCCCACGACGGTATCCCCGGCGAGCAGCCGCTGCCGGAGAGAGTGAGGGCGGGAGTTTTCGTCCGAGGGCTTCACGCGAGGGAAAGGCGGGCGACGGGGATTTTGACGACGACTTTCAGCACGCTCGTGTGATCCGTGGTCCGAATTTTCGGGCGGTGCGCGTCCACCGGTGTATAGAAGGAGAAAAAACCCGCGGCGTTGACCACGCGTCCGAAGGCGGGGCCGGCGCGGTGGAAAAGCAGATCCTTCTCCGCATCGTAGTCTCCGTCGAAAGCCAGGCTCTCGCGAGGGGCCCAGTCGATGCTCTCGGCGCCAGACACGGTGTATTGCAGGTCGGCGTATTTCCGATGGGTTTCAAAGCGCGACGATCGCGCCGGGCCTGTGTCGTAAGAAAGCACCAAGGCATACAGCCCGTCTTCATTCAACGTGTAGCGTCCTTCCTTGGGGTTGGCAGGGAGACTCCTGATCCAGGCGACGGCCTGTATCACCGCTCCACCCAATGGGGCGAGGCGCATCGTTTCAAAATCACTCAGTTTTCCGCAGATCATAAGAGGGAGCGTTTCGGCGCGGTTTCGGGCTCAGGCCAATCGGGCCCACAAGCCGGTGACGGCCAGCCATGATGTTGCCAGGGAAAAGGCGAACGCGAGTGACAGCCCGGTATTCAGACAAAGACCCGCGCGCTCTCCGCCCATCAGGTCGCCGCGGTTCAGGAGCAAAAAAATTCCCGCGACGACCGCGGGCAGCATGAAAACCTGTGCGACCAAGCTCGCCGTGCGGTGGATTGAGACCAAGGGTCCTCCAGGCAACGTGCCCAACCAGCCAATCCCGCAAGCGAGCGCAGTCAGAACGAAAAACCGCGGTCCGCGGAGCTGGACTCCCTCGCCAAGGAAGTCCGCGATCAGCAGCGGCAGGACTACGATCATCGGAATGATCGAGGAAAGTCCGGCTCCGATCGCGCCCAGCCGGAACCACCCTGCCGCGCGCCGGCCGGCGATCTGGTCCAGTCCTTGAGCGGCCTCGAAAACATCGCGAATAGGAAGCGACTTCGGATACAGCGCAGCGGCGGTGCAGGACAGAACAGAGACGGTTACCACCAGCATCACGAGGGCGGAGAGCGCCGCGTCTCGCCGTTGTTCTCTTGCGTTGGCCTCACTCCACCTCGCGCGTTTCACCACGAGGGAGCGCACGAGGAATGTCGGCGCCGCCAAAGCGATGCCGAGCACGGCCACGACGGGCCGCAGCCCATCCTCCGTCGCCGGGAGGGACGGGACCAAGCCCCGCGCGAGCAGCTCAGGCGCGGGCCCAACGATCGACAGAGCCCCTAAGAAACCGATCGCCATCAATGCGGCTGATCCCGCCACCAACAGCATCAGCACGGAAAAGCGGCCGGTCGCCAGCAGCGCGTAAACACCGCCCAGCATGACGGCGGCGACCGCCATTTCACCGGCCGGGCTTTGCGTCGGCTCCCAGCCGGTATGAATCAAACGCGCGACCACGCCGACCAGCACCGGCAATCCCGACCATTGGCCCAACACGACCCCGGCGAGAACAAGTAACGCCAGCCACCGGCCGCCGCGCAGATGATTGCGGAAACCGTGCAATGCGGTCTCCCCGGTGGCCACCGTGTAGCGGCCGCCGGCCTCCAGCAGCGCCCAACTTAGCAGTCCGCCTGCCGCCAGCAGCCACAGGGGGGATGCTCCGCCTTGCGCACCGGCCGCTGCCAGTTTCGTGACGGCACCGGGACCGATGGTGTATCCCGCGCAGAACAGGCCTGGCATCACCAGCATGAGCCACCGGCTCGGATGCGGGAAAAATCGGGAGATGGCGGACACGCGATGACGGGAGGTTCACGAACGGGGAGCCGGCGTTTCCGCCGCGTAGCCGTAGAGAAAGGCGCGATGCAGATGGAATCGAATTTGCCGCGCGGCGGCGGGGGCGATCTTGCCACCGGTCCAGTGTAACCCGATGCGGCGCTGGTCGCCGGTGACGGCGGTGCAGTCAGAGAGTGCAAATCCCGGCAGCGGCCGGCACTCGCCGTCGAGGAGCTCGGCGCGGAGCGCGCCGCCCTTCTTGACGAGAACATTCGCAACGATGGAGCGCTCGCCGAGCGCCGTTGCTTTGGTGACAGCCTCCCCCGGGGTGATTCCACCGGCCGACGGCGCGAGCGCGTAGAGCCGGTCAAATTCCCAGGTTGCCCGGCACAAGGCGGTGTTGAAGGGCAAGGTGGGAGTGTTGACCCCGATCACGGTTTCGCTGCCGACTTTCAAACGCGGACCGAAGCGGGTGTCGAATATTTCGCCGTGAAGGCCCTCCGAGCCGGCGTAGTAGACATGCATGCGCCCGCCCTCGACGACGGGATGGTGCATTTGCCAGATCATGCCGCCGCCCCAGTCGCCGAGGGGCGGATTGGCGAGAGCGGGACGGCGGTCGGGCCGCCACCAATTCACGCCGTCGCGCGAGGCGGCCAGTTGCAGGCTCATCGTCTGGATCACGGCGTCGTAGTAATTGATCAGAGCGATGTAGCCCCCGTCCACGGGGACCGGGCAGATTTCCAAGAACTGGGTGAAATCGGGATCGCGCCAGTCACGCGTGAGCACCAGTTGCTCGCCGCCCCAGTCGCTGCCGTCCCGGCTGGTGCGTCGCGAAATACTGCGCAGACCGCCGCGGGAATTGTTGTCGTAAGGGATGAGGCGATCACCGTCACGAGCCTTGGGATAGGTTTTGAAATACGAAACGAACGATCCGTCCGGCTCGCGATAGACAAAGGAAACGTCGCCGCCGCCGCCGACCGAAGGATGGATGGGGCCTTCGATCAATTTCCAGTCCTTGCCGTCCTTGGAGCGATAGCGGTAGGTGCCCAAACGCTCTGTGGGGCCGGGCAGATGTCCGACCTTGTTTTCTTTCTGCCCGCCGTAAAGCGGCCCGCGCATGACAAACATCACATACGGCCAGGCGGTGTTGGCCGGGTCCACGAAGACGGACGCATAGACCGAGGTGCCGCCCGAATCGAGGTCGAGCAGGATGTTGGTCCGGTCATGGCCGGGCCAGCGGACGAAAGGGAGCAGAGGGCGATACCAGTTCACGCCGTCTTTGCTTTCCAGATACGTCAGCCGGCGCTGGTGCTCGTGCACGGTTTTCAGGCCGTCCAGTTTCTCCTCGCCGGGGGTGGACACCTGCCAGGCTTTCCAGAGTCCGTCGATCGGGTCGTGCAGCACGGTGCCGTGGGACATGATGCCGCCGGAGTCCCACGGCATGGCGGGCTCGAGGAGGGGATTGCGTGGATCGGGCGTGCCGGTCTCCACCCGCCATGAGACGAGTTGCAGCGAGACGAAATCATCGGGCATCAGCAGCGGCAGGCGCGTCGAGACGGGCTTGGTCGCTCCGGCAGGCGGCGCGCTCCCGCTGGCTGGAGCCGGCTGCGCCGCGGCACCGATGGTTGCGGCCGCGAGAAACAGCAGAGTTTGCAGGCGAAAGGTTTTGGAGCGTGATTGCATCGAAATATGAGCCATGGAGCGTATGCCTCCGTTCTTAGAATGGGCGGCTGATCTCGAAGGTCCAAGAGCGGCCGTTGAGGAGCGACTGGCTGACCGAGGGATCGTAACCGAAACTGCCGGACGACAAGGGCGGCGTCTCGTCGGTGAGGTTGATGACGCCGAGACGCACGCGCGAATTGCGCAGCCAGTGGCGAGCGGTGGACGAGAAGCGATAGCCGACCGAAAGGTTGTAGCTGACGACGGGATCGATCACCAAGCGATAGACGGTCTGTCCGCCCGTGAAGAACGGCGCGATGTAGGAGGGCCGGCCCAAGGATTCGTAGGTGGCCGCGGTGGTGGTCGCGCCGGTGTCGTGCGTCGTGGCAATATGGTAGATGCCGAGCGCGCCGCTCCAAGGACCGTTGCGCCAAGCGATGCTACTTGTGCTGCGCCACTTGGCCGCGCCGTTGCCGAGGAGTTCATCGTTCAAGGTCGGGGGGAGATTGGGTGGGGCGAGCACCGAAGAGGATTTCCTGAGATAAGCCCAATCGGAACTCAGCGTGACATGCCCCCAAGCCAAGCGCGGGAGCGCATAGCGGAAGCCAAAATCGATGCCCGCGTGTTCGCTGGTCGAAATGTTCACAAACGGCCGGTTGAGCGAAAAGACCCGGCCGGCGGGTGCGGCGGGGTTGCGGGAGTTGGCGGCGTTGTAGGTGGCAAACACCGCGATATCCTCGGCGGTCAGCGGCAGACGCTGGACGTCCGGGTCGCCTTTATAACTGGAGGTGCCGCTGCCCACATCGACCGAACCGACGGGCGTGCCTGCGGCGGTGCGTTGCACGGTGTAGGCGCGCAACAGGGCGGTGTCGCTGGCGCGGATCTGGTCCGGACTGCGCTGGCCGAGCAGATTGGTGCGGCTGATGCGCCATACATCGGCGGTCAGGCTGAGGCCCTTCAGATCCGGCACATCGACGACGACGCCGTAGGTTTTGCCCTCCGACTCCTGGGCTTTGAGTTTGGGATTGCCGCCAAAATAGGTGCGTTGCACATACGGTCCTTCGTTGAGGAAAGGGTTGCGGTAGGTGTCGATTTCGCCGGCGCCCGCGCTGTTGGTCCAGCGGGGGCTGGTGTAGAGCGCCGCGAGGCTGGGAGCCATGAAACCCTCGTTATAGGAGGCGCGCAGCATCAGCCATGAAACCGGGCGCCAATTGGCGCCAACCTTGGGCTTGGTCGTGGTGCCGAAATCGCTGTAGTTTTCAAAACGGGCCGAGGCGCTGATCTCGAAGGTATTGACCAGCGTCCAGCGCCGCTCGGCGGTGACCAGAGGCAGGACCGCCTCCGCGTAGACACTCGTGACATCGCGGTTGCCGATGACATCGGGCCGTGGAGGGTGCAGCAGGAAATCGTTGTTGGTGGGATCGAGGCCCGAGCTGGCTGGGTTTTCGCCGCTGAAAGGCGGGCGCAAATCCTTGAGGTCCTCGCGCCGGTGCTCGAGGCCGGCGGCGGCCTGCGCGTCGATGCCCCAAAACGAGAAGAGACGGCCCGCCGCGCGGAGGTCGCCGCTGGCGATAGAACTGCGGGCGTTGCGGGCAAAGGTCTCCGCGAAAGAATCCACCACGGAGGCGGGATTGGTGTAGGGCTTGTCGACGACGACGGCGCCGCCCACCACCTTGAAAGTGTAGCCGAAGGGGTTGAAGGCGGAGGCATCGGTGCGCTGGAGCGACTTTTGCAGGAGGCTCTCGCGCACGTCGGGATAGGCCCCGTCGCTGCCCTTGACCTGATTATAAAAGGCTGAGGTCTCCCAAGTCCACATGTCGCCCAGCTTGCCACGGAGACCGCCGGTGAGTCGGACCACATCGGCTCTGGTCTCGACAGTCTCGGGTGCCAGATCCGCGATGGTCAACTGCGTGAGAGTGGTGGTGCGGGGCGCGCCGGTGACGCGCGGCGTGCCGTCGGCATTCGCCGCCCCGGTCGCATGATAGAAGCGCGATCCGTAGGGATTGTAGGGATTGTCGATGGCCATGACCATGAGTTGGTCGGAGGTCGGTGCGTTGAGCGGGAGCGGCTGCCGGCGCATCGTGGAGACCGCCTTGTAGTAGCCCAGATCGCCAAAGGCGGTGATGCGTTGGCTCAAGTCGAACTCGGCCGAGAGAAACGTGTTACCACGACGCACGCGGGGCGAAGAAAAGCCAAACTGGTTGAGATCGAGGAAAAATTCCGGATTGGCGGCCCGCGTGGGCGCGACGTTGGTGAGCGTCGGCGTGCCGTTGACGGGGCGAAAATAGTTATTGGCGGTCGCGGTGCCGATGCGGAAGGTCGGCCAGTAGCCGCGCGCGGAGCGGCCGTCGAAGGAACCGCCGAGGTTATTGAATGGCGCTGGCGCGCGATCCACATTGAGGGCTGAGCGGCTGAAATCACGTTGCGAGAGCTGAATCGCGTCGCGATAGAGGGCTTCGAGCGTGCCGAAGATGCGACCGCGGCCGGCCGCGAAACTGGAACCGAAGGTGAACGTGCCCTGCACGCTCTCGCCGCCTCCATGCTCGGGCCAGCCGTAGCGGAGGGAAGCCTCCGCGCCGTTAAACTCGCGCTTCAGCACGTAGTTGATGACTCCGCCGACAGCGTCGGACCCGTAGATCGACGAAGCTCCGTCGCGCAGCACCTCGATGCGGTCAACGCCTGCCGTGGGGAGTTGGTTGACATTCACCGCCTGAGTGAGGCCGGCGGTCATGGGGTTGATCGCCATGCGCCGGCCGTTCACGAGGATGAGCGTGGCGGTGGCGCCCATGTTGCGCAAATTGACATTGGCATTGTCGCCGCGGGCACCGGACGAGCCCAGACGGGTTTCGTTTTCCGGCAGGTTTACCACTGACGGCAAGGAGGTGAGCAGATCCACCGGCAGCACGGCGTTGCGGACCTCCATCGCGGTCTGGTCCAGCACGGTGACAGGGACGATTTTCTCCATGTCGAGGCGCTTGATGTTGGAACCCGTCACGATAAATTGCTGGAGCGCCACCGTTTCATCGTCGATTTTGGCGGCGCCGAGGCGGGTCGGCGCGGTCTGGGCGGTGAGGTCGGACAGGAGCGCAAGCGGCAGGACTCCGCCGATAAGCAGGCGAATGATTAATGTATGTTGGGTGTTCATAGGTCGGACAGCTTGGACGGGGCGCGGTCAGGTTAACCAGAGCGCAGTTTGCGGTCAGCGCAGACGCACTTTGGGGGGAAGCGAAACGGAGAGGGGTGGATTGCGCAGGCCTGCGGGCGGGAACATTCCGAGCCGTTGATTTGAACGCACGTTGGGTCTGCTTGGCAGCCTGCGCTCAGAAGCGCCGCTCGACGGTGAAGGAAAAGCGCCGGGGCATGGTGCCGCTGTTACCGGTGCCCGTGGTCACGCGCTGGTCGAGGACATTCTGCACGCGGAACTGCGCCTCCCAAGCTCCGGCCCCGACTCGCCGCACCGCCCGAACGCCGACATCCCAGCGGAGGCTGGAGCTTTGCAGCACGATATTGTCCGGATTCAAGACGACGTCGTCGGTGTAGCCGAAGGCGTTCTGCGCGTAAAACGCCCACTGGCTGCTCCGGTGAACCAGATAGTTACCGACGAAATTAAGCCGCACGGGAGTGTCGCCGCGCTGCCGCCGCTTCACCACCGACCGATCCGATTGCACGGCGAAGATGGCGGTGTGTGCAAATGCACCTGACGCGTAGAAAGAAAACCGGTCGGTCGGGGCGCCGGAAATCTCGACCTCCACGCCTTCCGCCGTGGCGCTGGGATCCACGACGTTTTCGCGCCAGTTGAACTGCGGACTCAACTCGTCGTTGCGATTGGTCCGGAAGTTCACCGAGCGAATATCGCTTCCCTCCTGGATTTTGTAATACGACACATTGAACGTGAGTCGGCCGTTGAGCAGTTCCGACTTCAGGCCGATTTCATCGAGTTCCACCGTGCGCGCAGCGGAGACCCGTTCCGACGGATCCCGTCCCGCCACCCCGAAGGTGCCCTCGGGAAACCGGAGAACGTTTCGAGTCGGATCCTGCTGCTCGGCGTGGACGGCGAAAAGCGTCGCCCAAGGGAAGACCCGGAAGCCGGCGCCGAGTCGCCAAGTCTTATCCGTGGGTTCGGGCCGCGAGGCGGTGAAAGTGTTGGTCCTCCGGTTCCGGATATCCTCCTCGATCTTATCGTAGCGCCAGCCGCCGGTAAGCTGGAGCCGGTTCTGCCAAGCTTTGGCCGTGTGCTGCACGTAGTAGGACGTCTCCTCGACGTCGCGAGTCTCGAAGGTGCTCACGGTTTGAGCCGGCAGATCGCCGCGCTTCAGGTTCAGAAACGCGCTGTTATCCAGGATGCGGAAGATGCCGCCGGTGTTGGCACGCTTGAACCGGTCGAAGATATCCCGCCAGGTAAACTCATAGCCGAGCAGGGTCTGATGGGTCATTTTTGCGAAGTCATACTCCAGCAGGAAATCTCCCTGGTAGGACACGAACTCGATGTCCCTTTCCGTCGTGTCGTGTCGCAACGCCATCGTCCAGTCGATCGGCGGTCCCAGGGGATTGTTGGGGGCGAATATATAGCTGCCGAAACCCCGAAGGCGGGTCAGTTCGCGGTCCACCTCGGTCTTGACCCACAGCAGTCCCTGCCGGGTGGAGAACCAGTCTGAGAATTTGTGATTCAATATGCTCAGGACTTCGTAAGCCTGGGCATCGGGCTTGACGAAGGAGGCCGTTTGGGGGGTGTCGAGCGGAAGCATTCGGGTTTTGTGCAGCGCGCCGTCCTGTGGGAAAGTGCGCACGACGGCGCCGTTGGCGGCACGGGTGAAGAATTGAAACTCGTCCTGAATCTCGAAAAATTCCGCCGAAGGCGTCCGGCCGGACTGGAGGCTGCCTTCGATCAGCAGGTTGGTGCGCTCATTGAAGCGGAATTCGACAGAGGGGAAAAAGCTGATCGTATCATACTTTTCGTTGGGCAGATAAATTTCGCCCCCGGTGTAAGCCGCGATCGCCCGGTAAAGCACGGAGCCGTCCGCCTTGAGCGGGCCGGTGTTATCCACCTCGGCCTTATAATAACCGAAGTCATCGACCGTGAATCTCATCGAGGTCGCCTGCTTGGCCTGGGGCTTCTTGGTGATCAGGTTCACTACGCCGCCGGCCTCGCCGCGGCCGGTGGTGGCGGAACCCAGGCCCTTGATGACTTCGATGCGCGCGATGTTGGACATGTCCTTACGGAAATGCAGCGACGAGCCGGTCGTATAGCGAAAACTGTTCCGGAACTGGCTGAATACATCGATCGAACGGACTTGGAACTGGTCCTGTCCGCCGTTGCGCACCGTCACCCCAGGCAGAAAGGCCACCGCCTCACCCAAGGTGGGAGCCGCCAATTCCTTGATCATGCGCTCGGAGACGATGTTCACCGTCTGGGGCACATCGCGCAGCGGCGTGTTGAGGCGGGTAAGCGAAGTCGAGGAGGTGACGCCGTAGCCGCTGGCGTCCTCCTTGGCCTCCACGGAAAACGGGGCAAGGACCAGAACTTCTTTTTCTCCGGCAGGCGGCGGTTGCACCGACTGAGCCCAAACCGGCAGGCCGGCAGACAAGAAAGCCACGACGGTGGTGATACGGGAGTAGGGACGGACGTTTGGCATACGGAGGATGGTTGCAGGGTTCGTGGATTGACTACCGAGGCGGAGAGGGCGCTGCCGTCTGTGAATCCTCGCGCTCCCTATTGGGCGCCACAGCAGATGAAAGTCGGTGACGGATTGAGTGCTTACTTCGGGTCAGGTCCGATAGGCAATAACGCGGACGAAATTGCGCAGGGTAGAAGGGCACCGTGGGAGGGAAAGAGGGTGGGCGGTGAACAGCGCGGGGGACGCCGTTCAAGAACGTGACCTAAAGTTCGTGCGGGTTGACGTGCAATGGGGTTGCCGTGTTATTGTAACAGTATGGCAAGCCCGACCTCGCAGAAAAACCTTCGCACGATCGCTGACAATTGCGGTGTCTCGGCCATGACCGTTTCCCGCGTGCTGCGGAATTTCCCAAACGTGTCAGCCGATACCCGCCGCAGGGTGCTATCGGCCGCAAAGAAACTCGGCTATGCGCCCGATCCGCACATGGCGCGGCTAATGGCTCGAATCCGCAGCTACCGACGGCGGCGTGCCGCGGCGGTTATCGCGCTGGTGCGCGACGAGATTCCGGGGGACGAATTACTCGATCACGCTTATCAATATGTCTCACTTGATGACATCCGCACGCGGGCTGCGCGCCATGGCTACCGGGCCGAGGAGTTTCGGTTTGATCGCACGCGGATGTCGGCTGCTCGCCTAGCGCAGATTCTTGAGACGCGCGGCATCGAGGGCCTGATTATTTCGCCGCAATCCTCGCACAGCATCGGCACGGAACTCGACTACTCAAGGTTCGCGGCGGTGACGCTGGGCTATGGCCTCACCCAACCGGCGCTCCACCGGGCGAGCACGCACATGACGCGTGGCATTCAGCAGGCGACGGCGGAATTGGCCGCACGGGGCTACCGGCGGATCGGCTTGGCGATCACTCAGTGGATCGACAACCGCTCCGACCACGCCTATCAAGGCGCCATGCTGACCTATCAGCAGCAAATCCCGCTGCGCGATCGCGTGCCGTTGCTATTGTTCCCGGAGAACAATCTCGCCCAAGAATACGAAATCTTCCGCGGGTGGTTTCTGCGACATCGTCCGGATGTCGTCATTTCATTCGATTCCTACGTCCCGGAGTGGCTGACCGAAAAGCTGGGGCGCAGTATTCCCGAACAGGTCGGGATGGTCGTGCATGATTGGGCGGAGCGCCATCGGAACTTCGCCGGCATCCATCATCGCCGGGCCCAGGTCGCCTCCGCGGCGGTCGATATGCTGGCGACGCTTCTTATGCACAACGAACGCGGCGTGCCGGATATTCCGCGCCAGACGCTGACGCCTCCCGCATGGGTTGACGGTCCGAGTATCCGCCAACGCTGAAGCGCGCGAGTGCGAGGGCGTTTGGCGTTGCGCATGTTACAATAACAGATGCGCGATGGTTGCGCCATCTGCCGCATTGTTTGGACATACCGCCGCGCCCCGGCGCCCTTCAATGTCATCTCTGCCTACGCCTTTGGTCCTGATCACCAACGCGGTGCCCGACGAGGTCCTTGTCCCGCTCAACGGACTCGCCCGAGTGGTGCTCGGTCCCGCCGGCGGTGACTTGATGTCTCGGGCCGAAGTGCTGCGGCTTGCGCCAGAACTCGCCGGCATCGTAAATCAGGCGGAGCTGCGGGTGGACTCCGAACTCTTGGAACGTGCGCCGAAATTGAAGGTCGTCGCCAATGTTTCGATTGGCGTAAACAATCTGGATATACTGCTCATGCAGAGGCGCGGGGTTTTTGCCACCAACGTCCCGCATGCGTTCGTCGAGTCCACCGCCGACTTCACTCTCGGGGCTTTGCTGGCTGTCGCCCGAAGGATTCATGAGGCCGATAGCTATGTGCGGGCGGGCGGATGGCGTAGCTTTCAGCCCGGAGTTTGGGATGGGGCGCTGCTTGATGGCAAAACGCTCGGCCTCGTTGGCTACGGCGCAATCGGTCAGGCGGTCGCGCGACGGGCGCGGGGCTTCGGGCTGCGCATCCTGTTTCATCAGCGCACGCCGGTGGAGCATGCCGACTATGCTCCGCTCGACCGGTTGTTGCACGAGGCCGACGTAGTCTCGTTGCATCTGCCTCTCAACCGCGATTCCGAGGGACTGATCAGTGCGGCCCGCTTGGCGCAGATGAAGCGTGGTGCCCTCCTCATCAACGCGTCGCGTGGTCGCATCGTGGATGAATCGGCCCTGGTCGCGGCGCTCGAGTCCGGCCATCTCGGGGGCGCTGCACTGGACGTCTTCGAGAACGAGCCCCAAGTTCATCCCGCGTTGCTTGTCCTGCGCAACGTCGTGCTCACTCCCCACATCGGTGGTGGCACCCGCGAAAGCCGCCACCGGGCCCGCCTCCACTGCGTGAATGACGTCGCCCGGGTTCTGGCAGGGCAACATCCGCTCAATCCGCTCAATGCGCCCATGGTGCCACTGCACGGCTGACACGCACCTCCGCCACTTCTCCCTGAATGAAAATATCGCGGCTTGAAACATTTCATGTGCGCCCACGATGGCTGATTCTGCGTGTGCATACCGACACGGGTTTGACCGGCCTCGGCGAGGCCACGCTCGAAGGTGCCTCGCTCACGGTGGAAACGATGCTGCGTGAAATGAGTCGCTGGCTGATCGGTCAGGATCCGCGGCGCATCGAATACATCTGGCAGCATCTCTACCGTGGGGGATTCTACCGCGGCGGGCCGGTTCATTGCTCCGCCCTTTCCGGCATCGACATGGCACTCTGGGACATCCTCGGAAAATCCCTCGGCGTTCCGGTGCATCAGTTGCTCGGTGGACGCGTGCGCGATCGGATTCGGATGTATGCCTGGACCGACGCCGGCACGGCCGACGACTACGTCAACTCGGTGCGCGACCTGCGTGACACCCGCGGGCTCACGGCCTTCAAATACAACGCCACCGGCATGATGCGCCCGCTCTCTGTCCCGGCGGCCCTGCAAGCGGCGGCCGATCGCCTCGGCTCCTTGAGGCAAGCCGCCGGCGCACACGTGGACATCGGCGCAGACTTTCACGGCCGCCTGACTTTTCCCGGCGCCAAGCGCCTGGCCAAATTGCTGGAGCCGCACCAGCCGATGTTCATCGAGGAACCGATTCTGCCCGGGGACGCCGACGGACTGCGGGAGATCGCGGATTCCACCACCATTCCCATTGCGGCCGGTGAAAGGCTTTTCACCCGCTGGCAATTTCAAGAACTGATCGAGAAACGCGCGGTGCGCATCGTGCAACCCGATGTGGCGCACGCGGGAGGAATTTCCGAGGTGCGGCGCATCGCGGCCATGGCGGAATCGCGTGACATTCTTATTGCTCCGCACTGCCCGCTGAGTCCGGTGGCTCTCGCCGCCAGCCTGCAGCTCGATGCCGCCTGCCCGAATTTCCTCATCCAAGAACACGTGACGCTCGGCGAGACCCTGCTTGCTGAGCCCTTCGTCATTGAAGCGGGCCATATCAGGGTGCCGGTTCGTCCCGGTCTCGGGATCGAGTTGGATGAGCAAAAACTCGCCGCGGAAGGGTTTGATGGCGTGTGGGACACTCCACGTTTCACGGCGGAGGATGGTGGCTTCGCTGAGTGGTGATCCCACGAACCATGACTCAATTTATTTCCTGCGACTGGGGCACTTCGCGCCTGCGGCTTCGATTGATCGAACTGACGCAGCGCCGGATTCTGGCCGAGCACGCGACCGACGAAGGTATCCAGCATTTGGCCCAAATTCACCCCGCCCAGCACGGACGCCGTGAGTTCCTTGCCGCAGTGCTTGAGCGTGGTATCGCCGCACTGGGCGTCGTTGGCCAACCCGATATTCCTGTGGTGATTTCCGGCATGGCCTCGTCCACCTTGGGCTGGCAGGCGCTCCCCTACGCGTCATTGCCGGCGCCAGTCGACGGCAGCACGCTGCAGTTTGTCGATTTTGTCCAAGCTGGACGCAGAGTGCGTTTGGTTTCCGGACTCCGGGCCGCGAGTGATGTCATGCGTGGGGAGGAAACGGAATTGATCGGCCTTCTTGCCGATCCCGCCCGACACCACTTGCGGGAGAACTGCACGGTTGTGCTGCCTGGCAGCCATTCTAAGCACGTGCGGTTGCGCGCCGGTATGATTGTGGAATTTGCCACTTATCTCACGGGCGAACTCTACGGTCTGCTCAGCCAAAACAGCACGCTGGCAACTCCGGACGAAGTAATCTTCGATGAGGCCGCGTTTGTCGCGGGGGTGCGCACCACGCGAAGCTTGAGTATGAGCGCAGCACTCTTTCAAACCCGAGCGCGCACCTTGCTCGGGCACGTGGCCGCTGAACACAGCCGCGCGTTTCTCAGCGGCGTGTTGATCGGTGCCGAAGTAGCCACCTTGAATGGGGCCTCTGCGGGACAGATCGTGCTGGCCGCGGCGGATTCGTTTGCGCGTCAGTATGCCCTGGCTTTGGGGGAACTCTCCCCGGATGCCGTCGTCGTGCAAATTTCCCCGGCCGACTTGGCCACGGCAATCGTGATGGGTCAGGCCACGATTCTGTCTCTCCCATGAGCGCCACGGCCTTCAACGCCACCCGTTTTGCGACCATGCCGCTGATCGCGATCCTGCGCGGCCAGCCTGTGCAGGTGATCGAACCGGTGGTGCAGGCGTTGTCCGAAGGCGGTTTCACCGCCTTGGAAATCACGATGAACTCGCCGGGAGCCGTGGCCCAAATCCGAGCCGCCGTCGCGCACTCGCAAGGTCGCCTGAACATCGGTGCCGGCACCGTGACCACCTTGGCCGAACTCGACGAGGCTGCGTCAGCCGGGGCCAGTTTCATCGTCACACCGGTGATCGTGCCGGATGTAATTGGCGAATGTGTGCGGCGCGGATTGCCGGTATTTCCGGGCGCGTTCACCCCCACCGAGGTGCATCAAGCTCACCGGCTCGGCGCGACGATGGTGAAACTGTTTCCCGCCCACCGCCTCGGACCCGGCTACGTGCGCGACTTGAAGGCGCCGTTGTCTTCCGTGCGGCTGCTTGCCACCGGCGGCATCACGCCCGAGACGCTCCCCGAGTATGCGCGCGCCGGCGCCGAAGGATTTGGCCTCGGCAGTCCGCTGCTGACGCCGGAACGGCTGTCGGCCGGAGACTGGGCTTGGCTGCGGCAGCGGGCGGAGAGTTTCTGCGCGGCGTGGAAATCCACGCTTACGCCCGGCGATTAGTTGCCTGCGCGCAATTTGCCGCGGTCAATCACGGTCCGGATCGGTGGTGCCGTTGCGCTCCGCCAGCAACCGGCCGATCTCCGCGCCCAGCAGTAGATCGGCGACCGCACCAAAGTGCTGCGTGCGAATCCGGCCGAGCGCGTCGATCAGCACCAGCGTCGGGGTGCCTTGCATCGCGTAGGCTTGCATGGTCCGGGGCAAGGACCGGGTTTCGGAGGGCAGATCCACGGCGATCGGGAAGGGGAGGCGGTATTCGTGCACGAACACGCGCAAGGCCGCCGGCGTCATCACGTCGTGGTGTTCGAATACGCTGTGCAATCCGATCACCGCGAGCGTTTGTGGGTCGAACGTGCGTTGAATCTCCATCGCCTGCGGCAGACCGTGGGAGACGCAGCCGGGGCAAAGCATTTGGAACGCGTGCAACACCACGACGCGGCCGCGCAGTTGATCGAGCGTGACGGGTGCGGGCGTGTTGAGCCAGAGCGAGGCGGAGATGGGCGGCGCAATGCAGGAGGAGGCGGGAGCGGCGGCGAGCGCGGAAGGGTTTGCGGACATCGGGCGAGATAAATTTGAAAACAAGAAAGGAGGAAGGTGTCCGCCCGACGTGCGGCGGTGGCCTTCCTCCGAAACGCGGTGCAGGGTGTGAAATTACTTCAACGCGCTCATCGGCGCGCCAAAGTTGAGGTGCAGCGTCTGCCCGCCGACGACGAGGGCCGGGACAGATTTGACGCCGGCGGCCTCGGCTTCGGCGACGCGGTTCTTGGCCGTGCCAAGGTGGACGATCTCAAGGTTGACCTTGCCAATGTCGAGGTAGCGTGAGACGGCGCTCTCGGCGTCGAGACAGACAGGGCAGCCGGCGTGATAGAAGGTGGCGGTGGTTTTGCTCATGGGATTTTCTTTTGCAGTGGATGGTTGTTGATAAAGTGCGAGACGGGATGCCTCGCACGGCATGAAGATAACGCATCCGGGCGCATGCTCACAGAGGGCACGATTCGGAGAGTGGGCACCGTTTGGTGCCTACTGGACGCAGGCCCGGGACGGCGCATACTTGTGCGCCATGAAATCGAAACACCTCACGCTCAGCGAACGCACCGCCTACCGAGGATTGGAGGATGTGGTGGGGTGCAAGTGGTCAGCCGCCGTCGTGGGCGCGCTTCAGCGCGGCATCACGCGGCCGGGTCAACTGGAGCGCTACATCCCCGGTATCTCGACTAAAATTCTCAACGAGCGCCTGCGCAAGCTGCTCGCCTACGGTCTGGCCACGCGCGCAGATCATTCGGCCACGTCGTTGCACGTCGAGTATCGGCTCACGCCCACGGGCGCAAAACTCGCGGGTGTGATCGAGCAACTGCACGCGTTGCAAGCGGAGCACTCGGTCGCGTTGAGGAACGCATTTTCCGCCCCAAGGGTTTCACGTCCGACGGAGCCTCCGTCGGTGAGTTCCGCGTCCCGCTAGCGCCAGGCACGCACCGCGTTGCCACGCACCGCGATCCCGCCGCACCGCGCCAAACTTGGACCGCCGAGGTGACGGCACAACCCGGCCGGCTCGCGGTTCTTTCGCTCGACGCGGCCGGGGGCTGTGCCTTTGCGCCTTTAGCGGTCGTCCAACTCATGCGGTTCTCGCTCCCCTTGATTTGGATCAAGGCGCAACCCGCCTTTACCAGGTATCTTCCCGCCACATCTTTTGCCGACCGAACATGAAACCGGACTCCTTCAATACGCTTGATGTCCGCCCGTATCTCGCGCGAGGGGAGGAGCCCTGTGGCGTCATCCGCGCGCGGATCGGTGCGCTGGCGGCCGGCCAGGGGTTGACCGTCCTCGCGCCCTTCCTGCCGGCGCCCCTCATCGAGTTGCTGAAGAGCGAGGGTTTCGAGGCCTCGATCGAGCGCCGGCATGACGGGGCCTGGGCCGTGGGTTTCTGGCGCAAGGATCACGCATGAAGGCCGCGGCACTCCTCCCCTCCGACACGGCGGACGTCTGCCCGCTGCTGGCCGCCCCCGGCGGCGTCGCGCACGGGATTGTGAGCCAGGCGGTGCTCACCGCGCCCGGCCTCCGCGTGACTTTGTTTCGATTTGCTACGGGCCAGGAGTTGTCCGAACACACCACGTCCGCTCGCGCGCTGGTCCAGGTGCTCGCCGGCAGTTGTGACTTCAATCTCAATGGCGAGACGCGCCACCTCACCGCCGGCGATCTGCTGCATATGCCGCCGAAGCTTTCTCACGCGGTCCGCGCCACGGCCGACCTCACGCTTCTTATCACGCAAGCGGCGCCGCCGAAAGCCTAGCTTTGCGCCTGCGCTCGCCCACAACCATGCCCTTCCGGATTTGCAAAAGTTTCGAAATTGAGAGCGGCCACATGCTGTCGAAGCACCTTGGCAAATGCCGTTTCCCGCACGGTCACAGCCGCCGCGTTGACGTGATTCTCGCGGCCGAGGCCCTTGATGCGAACGACATGGTTTGCGACTTCAAGGCGGTCAAAGAGTCGCTGCAGGGTTTCCTGGAGGCGTGGGATCACGCGCTCTGCCTCAACACCGCCGACCCGGAGTTTTCCTTCTATCAAAAAACTTACGGCCCCCGAATCATCCCCTTTGCGGGTTGCGATCCGACGAGCGAGGTCATGGCCCAAACTATTTTCGCGGAGTTGCAGCGGCGGCTCAGGTCGCGTGAAACCCCGCGCATTGCCGCGGGCGTGCGCCTCGAACGCGTGCGCATCACGGAAACCAGCAGCAGCTGGGCCGAGTATTCCGAGCCGTGAGTCCGTCCCCCCGCACCGCGCAACTTCCCTCATGGAAAATTCCCACCCTCCGGCCCGTGCGCTCCCCGTGATCATCCAAGGCGGCATGGGCGTCGCCGTTTCCAACTGGAAACTCGCCCGCGCCGTCGCTGCGGGTGGCCACCTCGGTGTCGTTTCCGGCACGGCCCTGGCCGCGGTGCTCGTGCGTCGGTTGCAGGACGGCGACCCCGGCGGAGACATCCGCCGCGCCCTTGCGCATTGTCCGCTGCAAGCCGCAGCGCAGGCGATCGCGGCGCGCTACTTCCTCGCCGGCGGCCGGTCTCCGGGCCAGCCCTACCGTCTCGCGCCGATGTATTCGGTCGCTCCACCGGACGACCTCGTGGCACTGACCATCGTGGCCAACTTCGTGGAAGTTTGGCTCGCCAAGGAGGGCCACGCGGGCGTCGTCGGCCTCAATCTCCTCGAGAAGATCCAGCTGCCCACGCTCGCATCGCTCTATGGCGCGATGCTTGCCGACGTGAACTATGTGCTGATGGGCGCGGGTATCCCGCGCGCCATCCCCGGCATTCTCGACCAACTCGCGCGCGGACAAAAGGTGGAACTGCGCATCGCCGTCGCCGGGGAGACGCCCGGCGTCGAGCACCGGATCGGATTTGATCCGGCGCACTTCACCGGCACGCCCGTGCCCGCCTTGCGTCGCCCGCAATTTCTGGCGATCGTCTCGTCCTCCGCGCTCGCCACAACCCTCGCTCGCAAGGCCAGTGGCAAGATCGATGGCCTCGTCATTGAAGGAGCGACTGCCGGCGGTCACAACGCGCCCCCGCGCGGCGCCCCGCAGTTCAACGCGCTCGGCGAACCGATCTACAGCCCGCGCGACTCGGCGGATCTCGGGGTGATTCGCGCGCTCGGCCTGCCGTTTTGGCTGGCCGGCTCCTATGCTCATCCGACTCAGTTGCGGGCGGCGCTCGCCCTTGGCGCGACCGGGGTGCAGATCGGGACGGCCTTCGCGTTTTGCGAGGAGTCGGGACTGCGACCGGAATCAAAGCGGGAGGTGTTGCGCCAAAGTGCGTCCGGCACGGTTGAACTCCGGACTGATCCGCGCGCTTCTCCCACGGGCATGCCTTTTAAGGTCGTTGACCTTTCCGGCACCGTTTCTGTCCCGGCGGTTTACGAACATCGGGCCCGCGTCTGCGATCTCGGATTTCTGCGCCAGCCCTACGAAAACCCCGATGGCTCCGTCGGCTACCGTTGCCCCGCCGAACCCGTCGGCGATTTTGTCCGCAAGGGCGGCGACCCCGCCGATGCCGTCGGCCGAAAATGTCTCTGCAACGGCCTCATGGCCGCCATCGGCCTCGGCCAGTCGCTCGTGGCCGGCGTCGCGGAACCCGCGATTGTGACTGCCGGCGAGGACGTCCGGGTTCTGCGCCGATTCCTGGCCGACGGCGAACAATCCTACGGCGCGGCGGACGTGCTGCGATTCATGCTCACCGGCCTCGTTCCGGCGTGTTGAGCCCGGTGTTTTGCACGCGACTTGTCGCGTCCGACGGCTTTGAGTTTTCGCGTGAGGCCTTCGACGTCGCGCTCGGCCGATCTCAAACTTGCCGGACTCATGGGTTCGCGGCGGTGCAGCCAATTTTTCTCGGGCCTGCCTCCCGAAGATCTGTCCGCCATCGCGGCCTTTGTCGTTCGGCAGACGTTGGCAAAGGGCGACTACCTGTTCCACGAAGGCGAGCCGGCCCGCGGGTGTTACCTCGGCGAAGCGGAGGCGGCCGTGTGGCGAGTCTTGACCTGCTTCAACGATGCGTCTGCGCCGCCCGAGTCTGATCTCTTTCACGGGACTGTACAGTTTCGCCGTGCGCGGCAGGCCGGTCCGGGCGCGCGGAAATGATCTTCCGTTCGCGTCCTCCGCCCGCGTAAATACCGGCCCACTCCCTGCGCCTTGATCACCGTGCGACCTCGCACTCGTCCGGAAATACGACACCTCCGCTCCGCGCTACACCTTCTATCCCACGGCGGTGGAGTTTCGGGATTTCGGCTCCCCCGCGCCGCTCCTCCAGCACGTCGATCAATCCAACGCCGACGCTTTCCTCCCGCTCTCGCTCTACTTCCATCTCCCGTTCTGCGAAACGCTCTGCTGGTTCTGCGGCTGCACGACCGTCATCACGCTCAACCATCAATCGTCGGACACCTACCTCGACTACCTCGAAAAGGAGGTCGCGCTCCTCGCCCCGCGCGTCCATGCGGACCGTCGCGTCGTGCAGCTCCACTACGGCGGCGGCACGCCCACGTTTTTCCAGCCGCCACAGCTCGCGCGCCTCGCCGCGATCACCCGCCGGCATTTTCGTTTCTCGCCCGAGGCGGAGCATTGCGTCGAAATCGACCCGCGGCGGTTCTCGCATGCGCAGATCGCCGCCCTCCGTGAGGGCGGTTTCACGCGCGCCTCCCTCGGCGAGCAGGATTTCGATCCGCAGGTGCAGCTCGCCGTCCATCGCATCCAGCCGCGCGCCATGACCGAACAGGCCATCGCCCGGTTGCGTGACGAGGGCTTCACCTCCATCAACCTCGATCTCATCTACGGCCTGCCGCATCAGACCGTGGACACGTTCCGCGACACCCTCGAGCAGGTGCTCGAACCACCCGGACCTCTTCGCCGTTTTCAGCTATGCGCACGTGTCCTGGATGAAACCCGCCCAGAAATTTTTCGAGCGCGAATCCGCGCTGCCCTCGCCCGAGGCCAGGCTCGCGATGCTCAAGCTCATCACCGAGACGCTCACGAGCCGGGGCTACGATTACATCGCCATGGACCACTTTGCCCGCGCGACCGATGAACTCGCCGTCGCGCAGGCCGCGCGCACCCTCCAGCGGAATTTCCAGGGTTACAGCACGCGTGCCGGCGCGGAGATTCTTGCCGTCGGCATATCCGCGATTTCGCAGACGCCGTTCAGCTACCGCCAGAATCACAAGACCCTCGTGCCCTACTATGCAGCGCTCGATCGCGGCGAGGCACCCGTCGACCGCGGTCTCGAGCTCACGGAGGAGGACCATCGCCGCCGCGAGATCATCATGCGCGTCATGTGCCACCTTGCCCTCGACTACGCCGCGCTCTCGCGCGAGTTCGGCTTCGATTTCGCCACCCGCTACGCGGCCGAACTCGCGCAGCTTCGGCCGCTCGCCGACGGCGGTCTCGTGCAACTCTCCCCCGGCGGCCTGCGCGTCACCGACCTTGGCCGGCTTTTTCTGCGCAGCACCGCCGTCTGCTTCGACGCCCGCCATTCGGCTGGGTCGAACCGACATTCGCGCTCCGTCTGAGCCTGCCGGAGGAAGATTGCCATGTCGCCAACCACCGCCGCGCTTCCGGTCGCTATCCTTGGCGGAGGAATCACCGGGCTCACGGCGGCCTGGCACCTGCAACGCGCCGGTGTGCCGGTCGTGGTTTTCGAGACGGCTCCGGTCGCCGGCGGCGTGGTCACATCCGCGCGCGCTGACGGCTGGCTTCACGAGGCCGGCCCCAACTCCCTCCTCGAAGGTTCCGCCGACGTCGCGGCGTTCATCGACGCCGTCGGCCTCGGCCCGCACCGTCTCTACGCCGCCGCGTCCGCGAAAAGCCGCTACGTCGTCCGCGCCGGACGGTTGATCGCGATGCCGACCTCGCCGTTCTCCTTCCTGCGCACGCCGCTCTTTTCGCTTCGCGCCAAGCTCGGCCTCCTCGGCGAACCGTTTCGCGCCCGCAGTCCGGCCGACGCGGAGGAAAGCGTGGCCGAGTTTGTCGAGCGGCGCCTCGGCCCGGAATTTCTCGACTACGCGGTGAACCCGTTCGTCGGCGGCGTCTATGCCGGCGACCGGCGCCAGCTCTCCGTGCGACACGCGTTTCCTAAGCTGCACGCGCTCGAACAGGAACACGGTTCGCTCCTGCTTGGCGCGCTGAAGCGCCGCAACGCGAGCGGCGGTCCGAAGGGCCGGATATTTTCGTTTCCCGACGGCCTCGCCGAATTGCCCCGCGCACTCGCGCACTCCCTCGGCGGCTCGCTCCGGCTCTCGCATCGCGTGGACTCCGTCCGCCGGACCGACGGCGCGTGGGAAATCGCGTTCGAATCGGGTGGCCCGCGCCGCGCCGAGCCGTTCTCCGCCGTCGTGTGTGCGCTGCCGGCCGACGCTCTCGCGAAACTGGAGTTTTCCGGCGTCCCCGCCGCCGCGCAATTCAGCGCGCTCCGCGAAATCGAACACCCGCCGGTCGTGTCCGTCCTTGCCGGATTCCGGCGCGCGGATGTGGCCCACCCGCTCGATGGCTTCGGGGTGCTCGTGCCGGAGGTGGAGCGGCGGCGCGTGCTCGGCGTGCTGTTTTCGAGCTCACTCTTTCCCGGCCGCGCCCCCGAAGGACATGTCGCGCTCACTACGTTTGTCGGCGGCGTGCGCTCGCCCGCGCTGGCTGCGCTCGACGACGACGGGCTGCGGCAACTCGTCCGCGAGGAACTCGGCGCACTCCTCGGCGTGCGGGGCGAACCCGTTCATTACCGCGTTCGCTGCTGGCCGCGTGCCATCCCGCAATACGCCCTCGGCTACGCGCGCTTCAAAAAAATCTTTGCTGACGTGGAGGCCGCCGCGCCCGACCTTTTCATTGGCGGCAACGCCCGCGACGGCATCTCGCTCGCCCATTGCATCGAGTCGGGCCGCCGCCTCGCGAGCGAGGTCGCAACACGGGTCGGGCCGATTGAACTGGCATTCCGCAGTTGAAACGCCGAGCCCGTGGTCGGAGTCAGGGAAAGATCCGCTGCGCCGCCCAGGTCCCTCCGGTCCGGGTGAACCGCACGCGCTCGTGCAGCCGAAACGGTTTCTCCTGCCAGAACTCCATCGTGTCCGGCACCACGCGGTAGCCGGACCAGCTGGGCGGGCGGGGCACTGCGGCGAGGCCAAAACGCAGGGCCTCGGACGCGCAGTTGCGCTCGAGTTCGAAACGGTCGGTCATCGGCTGCGACTGGTGCGAGGCCCAGGCCCCGATCTGGCTGAGCCGCGGGCGCGTGGCGAAATAAGCGTCGGCCTCTGTGTCGGTGACCCGGACCACCGGACCTGACACTCGCACCTGCCGCTTGATCCGGTCCCAATAGAAGCAGAGCGCGGCGTGGGGATTGACCGTGAGTTCGGCGGCCTTGGGGCTGGCCAGATTCGTATAGAAGACAAAACCGCGCTCATCGACGCCCTTGAGGAGGAGCATGCGCACATTGGGCACGCCGCCCGCATCGGCAGTGGCCACGGCCATCGCCGTGGGCTCCGGCAGGTCCGATTGCGTCGCCAGCTTGAGCCATTCGGCGAACTGCACGAAGGGATCCGTTGCGATGGACGGTGGATCGCTCATGGCCGGGTCAGACGAGTTCGCAGGCGCCGCCCGCACAGGCGGCCACTTCCTTCAGCGCAGTCTCGTCAGATTTTTCCGCGAGCTGCGTGTAGTCCGCCCGGTGGTATTTCAACTGGTTCCACTTCGCGATGTCCGCCTCTGTCACCACGGCTTCGCGGGGTGCCTGCGCGTAACGCTTGTCGCCGTCGTGGCCGAGCAGCGCGACGCCGGTGAAGCCCGCCCGGTGCCGCCAGATGAAGTCCGCGACCGCCTCCCACTCGTCGGGCTTGACCGTGCAAGTGTGGGAGACGTTGTGGTGCAGACCGGGTGACCGGGTGGTTTCCGCTTCGCCCACCAGCACCCAGTGCCGCTGCACCCTCTGCACCAGCCGTAGGAATTCCACCGCCCCGATCTCGTCGCGCAGGATGGCATGCGGCGGTGCCTCGACGGCGAAGATAATGACGTCGTCCGTGTCGGGACGGTAAACCGAGGTCTCGGTCAGGTGAGGGTTGGCCGCGGCAAAATGCCGGTAAACGGGATCGCGGCGGTTGGCCTGCACACGACGGAAGTAATGCCGGGCGTGGTGAGGGTGGATGCCTGAGGCCGCACCCAGTAGCAAAGAAGCCGTGCCCTCGGGTTTCACACACGTCACGCGCGCCGCGGGCCGGATGCCGATGGCCTCCGCGACGATCTGGTTTGTCGCGCGCACGAGCCGGGCGCCCCGCTCCAACAGCATCGGATCGAACAGCAGATCCGGGTTGTCCATAAACCCGCAGATTGAGACGCCGAGCAACGCATCACGCTCATTGAGGTAGCGGGTGACCGGACCGAGATAAGGAATATCCGTGTAGGCCGCCTGCACGGTGCCGAGGATGGCGGCGTCGAAGCAGGCCGTGAGGAAATCCTCCGCATTCTCCACCGCCGCGCCGTTGATCGTGCTCAGGTTGCACATCTGCCAGCCGCTGAGCCGCGTGCCGGGTTCGGTCGGGCCGGTGTAGCCGCAGGCCCGGAGCTTCGCGACCTCGGCCGCGTCGTCCAGCTCACCCGCCACGACGGGATGCAGGCCGATCTCGCAGCACGGATTGCACCCGTGATCGGGGTCGTCGGCAAAGTAGAAGCCAGGCTCGCCAAACTCGCGTTGCGCGGCGAAGAGCCGGCGGAAAAGCGTGTCGTCGCCTGCGGCGCGCGGCACGACCGCGGAGTTGTTGGAGGCGGAGCGCTGGGGATTTTTTTCGAACCAGTCGCCGGTCTTGGCATCCATCATCTCTTGGTCGTCGGGCGAGAACAGGCAGATGGTCGCCGAGCGCCGGATGCCGCCGCTGAGCACGGAGCGCGCGGCGAACATGCAGATGTCATAGATCTCGATCGGGCGCAGCTTGCGGCCGGCGGCGCCGGACAGCACGGCCTCGATGTCGACCAGCGCCTGCTTCAGCGGGAGATGTCCCGGGGCTTTTCCGCCGGAGGTTCGCAGCGCGCTGCCGCGCGGGCGCACCGCGGAAAAATTGAACTCGACCATGAAGCTTTCCCAGTGGCTCCGCACGAGCGCGTGGAGCGCGTCGGCCCAGCCCTCGATGGTGTCCGCGATCGAGTGGTGGACCGCCGGCAGATCCAGCTTGGCTTCGCGAGGCGGGAGCGGTGGCAGGCGATTGGCGTGGTGGCGCTGCACGGAAAAGCCGCAGCCGGTGCCGGCGAGCAGGAGGAAGAGATATTCGCGGAAAAATTCCAGGCGGTCCACGGGGCTGAACGCGCAGTTGAAAAGCCGCGCGTGGTTCCGGAGGATGGCCTCGCCGCCGAACTGCAGCGAACGCATCGAAGGCAGCACCCGTTTTTCGCCCACGGCGGCGAAGGCCCGGTCGAGCGCGTCTCCGAGCGTGCGGTTCTCGGCCAGCCATTGGATGAGGCGCGACCGGTCTTCCCGTGCGACCGGGGAGTCGCGGTGGGGCGCGGGCAGCGGCTGCCGGAGGCGGGCGCGGAAGAATTCGCGGTGCATGGCGTGAACGCGTTGCGCCGCCTCCACGAAGAGCTCGCGCCGGCCGAGGTCGGCGCGGTAGCGCGCGTATTTGGCGATGGCGATATAGTCGCCGAGTCCGTTTTCCGCGTGGTGATAGAGCCGCCGGGCATTCTGCGCGGCGCGGTAGAGAATGTAGGCGCGGGCCACGGGCCATTCGCCCTCGGCGGCGATGGCCTTTTCCACATTGTCCTGCACCTGCTCGATGGTCGGATGCCGGCCGGCGCGGTAGAAAAGCTCCAGCATATGCGCGACCCGGGTGGTGATGTGCCGCGCCTTTTGAAACGTCGCCGCATCGACGCCGTGGCGGGCGGCGGCGTTGTCGCGGTCGGGGTTGGGCGTGTTGCCGTGCTGCACTTCGTAGAAGGCGAGCGCGATGGCGCGGTTAATCTTGGCGGCGTCCCAGGCGACGGTGCTGCCATCGCGTTTGATGACACTGCGTGCGGACGGAGGGATGGCAAGGGACGGAGGACGCGAGGTGAAACGGACGGGCGAAAGGACGGTGCTCATGGGAACGATGAGTGCGGAAGGTAGCATGCCCGTGGCGGCGAACCATGACGTGGATCAAGGTCCGCCAAAATTTGCCGCATGATTTTGCGGTGTTTTTTCACGCGACTTGCGGCGCGCGTGCCCTATCAATTTCCTGCGCATGATTCCCGCCGCGCACGCCGCCGATTTGAAACTCATCGGGCTCATGGGTTCGCTGCGCAGCAGTCAGCTTTTTTCCGGGCTGCCGACGGAGGATCTCGCCGCGATCGCGGCGTTCACCGTCTCGCAGAAACTGGCGAATGGCGGCTGCCTCTTTCGCGAAGGCGAACCCGCGCGCGGCTGTTATCTCGTGCAAAGCGGCGCGATCAACGTGCATCGCGTGAGCGTCGCCGGCAAGGAGCAGGTCATCCATATCTTTCGTGCGGGCGAATCGTTCGCCGAGGCTTCGCTCGCCTCGCCGACCGGCTACCCGGCCAACGCCCGCGCGGTCGAGGCGACCACGGTGCTGCTCATCCCCAAGGCACCGATCCTCGCGCTGATCGGCCGCCGGCCCGACCTGGCGCTGCGGATGCTCGGCTCGATGAGCAGCCACCTGCGCGTGCTCGTCGGCATGCTCGACGATCTCACGTTGAAGGACGTGGAGACGCGCTTCCTCAACTGGCTGCTCAAGCGGTGCCCGTCGGTAGCCGGTGGCGCCACCGTCGTCGAACTCGGATCCACGAAACGTGTGCTCGCCGCCGAACTTGGCACGAGCAGCGAGACCCTCTCTCGCACGCTGGCCAAACTCCGTGACCGGCGCCTGATCGCCGTCGCCCCAAAATCCATCGCGGTCTGCGACCACGCCGCCCTCGTCGCCATCCTGCGCCGCCACCTCGGCGAAGACTGAACCCGTTCGCCCCCTCGCACCCGCTGAAATTGGGCAACGCAACAGCAGGCGAACTGTGATTTGTTACAAATCGGTTTTGCCCGCGTCTTTGAACGTGATCGTCCAGGGAACGTGCGAATGTTGGCAGTAAAATAGCCGGCATCCTGCGGTGGCGAGAGCGAGCAACGGGAGGATGGAAAGGGTTTTGGAGAACAACATAAAGCGGATGCTGCGGATGGTTGATTTGTTAGGGCAGCGGGGCGTGTCGTTGCGGCGCATCGTCGGTCACTTTGCCAAGGAGGCGGCGGGTCTGGTCTCGCAAGAGAGGGCCACGGCGGCGAGAATGGCGAGGACGATGCCGGCGCCTTCGAGCAGGCCGATTTTCTCGCCGAGGAAGATGAGGGCGAGGATGATCGTGACGATGGGTTGGAGCGCGGCGGCGAGCGGGGTGACGATGGCGGCTTTGCCTTCGTAGCGATAGGCCGCGAACGCGGCGATGACGCCGAAGCTGTTGAGCGCGCCGGCGGCGAGGCCGGACCAGGCCATGGGTGCGGACATCGACCAGTTGAGCGGCTTGGTCGCGACGATCCACACGGCGATCGGAATGAACGCGGCGCACCACGCGAGATACGAAAGCTCCGCGGAGACGTGATTGGTGGAGACTTTCTGTGTCGCGCTGAAGACGCCCCAGCAGACCATCGCGCCGAGCGAGTAGAGCATCCACGGGGTGAGGCCGATGCGGCGGAGAATCGCAAGCGGGTCGCCGAGGTTTTTCGCCTCGCCACTGAGGAGAATGATCGCGGCTACGGCGATCAGGATGCCCGCGCCTTGGATGAGGTTGAGGCGTTCTTTGAACCAAAAATACGCGAGCACGATGGTGACGAGCGGGTAGACGTTCGTGAGCGGGACGGCGATAGCGGTGTCGGCGCCGGCTTCGAGCGCGAGGTAGAAAAAGATATTGCCCGCCGCCGCGATGAGACCGGAGACGAAGCCCCAAAAAAGACCGCGGGGTTTGTCGGTGCCAGTGCGGACGTTTTTCGAGCGGGCCGCGAAAACGACCGATGGCACAAGGGCGAAGGTGAAGAGCATCTGCGTCATCCAGCCGGAGAGTTCACGGCTCGGGCCTTTGGAGAGCACGCCCCAGATGCCCCAGCACGTGGCGGCGGTGAGGGTGTAGAGCAGCCAGGGAGGAAGGAGCGGTGATTTGGTGGCGGGCATGGAGGAGGGGAAGAGTGGGGGGGGAAGTCAGTCCGGGGCGACGGTGAGTTCGTAGGTGCCGAGGTCGAAAAGATCATTGGGGAGATCGCCGCTCTCCGTGACATAGAACGTGGGACTGCGCCCCTCGGTGGCGGTGATGGCTTCGCCGTGCGGCACCTCGGCGAGCATGGTAAAGAAACTCACCTCCGGGTCGTTCCATTTCACGCGGAGACAGACAAAATCGGCCGTCGACACGGTGCCGGCGGCGACTTTGACGGCGAACTCGGGCCGGCGCATCAGGGCCACGACGAGGTAGAGCGGCTTGGTGTCGGGATCGCCAAGGAGCAGGAATTCCTCGTTGTCGGGATGGGTCGCAAACTCGACGAAGGGCACGCGGTTCACCGTGACCGAGATGAGCATGTGCGGACCGTAGTGTTCGGCCGAACGGTAGAGGGGGTGGTCGAGGGTTTGTCCCGGCGCGGCCGGGAGGTCGTGCCGGCGGGCGCCGAGGCGGATGATCAGTTTGCGCCGCTCTAGGTCGGCCATCACGGCCGGCGTCATGGGAACCGGTTTCAGGGCGATGACGTTTTTCATGGCAGTGGACTCACGCGACGACCGTGATTTTGGTGGCGCGTTCGAAGCGGCCGGGCTCGCGGCCGGCGATCGCGGCGAGCGCGAGGGAAACCATCTGCACCGGGAGCATCTCCAAGACGGGCAGCAACCGCGTCGGTGCAGCCGGCAGGCGGAAAGGACTCAGATCGCTGTCCGCGCCAACCAGCGCGGCGCAGCCGCCGGCGGCGCGGATGTCGCGCACCAGCGTTTCGTTGAGCGCGGCGGTCGCGGGCGCTCCCGAGAACACGATGGCGAAAAAGCCCAGGCCGACCATTTCGAGCGGGCCGTGGCGAAACGCCGGACTGCTCATCCCCTCGGCGTGCATGCGGGTGGACTCCTTGAGGATCAGCGCGCCCGTGCCGGCGGTGGCGAGCGAGGCGCCGCGCCCCAAGAGAAAAAGATGCCGGAGCCGGGTGAACTGGCCGGTGAGTTGTGCGACATGGGTGCGCCATCGAACGAGGTAATCTTCCATGATGGGCGCGGCCTGATCGAGTTCCTGGAGAATCCCGGGCAAATCGTCCCCGCACAGGGCGCCACCCAGCCAGTCGAGGGCAACCAATGTGGCGAGGTAGGTTTTGCAGGAAACGGAAAACTCCGGACCGGCGCGCAGGGGCACCAGCGCATCGGCCTGGAGCGCGAGCGGCGAATCCGCGGTATTGGTGACGCCGACCACGAAGGGACGGGACGGGAGCGTCGTGATCAGATCGAGCAACTGCACCATCTCCACGCTACGGCCGGATTGAGACACGGCGACGAGGAGTGTGCGTCCGTCGAGGAGCGCGGACTGCGAGTGCACGAGTTCCCCCGTTTCGACCATGTGCGCGGTGTGCCCGGCACGCACCAGCCGGAGTTGCAGCGGATACAATGCGTGCAGCGATGAACCGATACCGGTGAGCACGATGCGGTGGCAGGCTTCGGCGCGGCCTGGCAGCGGCGGCAAAGAGCGCAGGCCGGCCACGGTATCGGCCACGGCTTGGGGCTGGGCAAGGAGATCGCGGAGATAAGCGCCTTCGACGACTGAGAGATAGAGGGACATGGTGGGAGAGTTACTTGGGCAGGAGGCGGTAAGTCTGGAGTTGCTGCCGGGCGAAGGTCGTGGGCAGCGCCGCCGCGCGGTCGAGCGGAACGGTCTCAAGATCGGTTTCGATGTGCGTCGTCCGCTGCGCGGAGGAGAGGCCCATCTGCAGCGTGAGCGTGGCATTGGCCGGGGCGTCGGAGACATTCCACAGGCGGGCGATGATGCCGCGTTGGATGCCTTCGTCGGCGGGTTTCACGGCCCACAGGAGCACACTAGGATCGCTCACCGTCAGGAGCGAATATGAGCTGGCGGGCAGCGGTGCGGCGGATGGACCGCTCACCACGCCGGTGACGGGCGGGTTCTGATGTTCGAGGGCGAAACGCATCGCCGCGACGGGGTCGTAGCCGCGATGCGCGCGGAGCGCGAAGCGCTGGAGAAAATGCGTCGCCCCGTTTTGATTGCGGATGCCGAGCTGGTCGCCGTCGATCTGGCCGCCGGCGAGCACGTGCAGTTGCGCGGTCGCGGTGTCGAGGGAGTCGGGCGTGCTTTTGCCGAGGCGCATGAAAGCGCAATCCCAGTTGGAGAGGGTGACACCGCGGGTGTTGGTGCCGTCCGCGATGTCGGCGAAATGATTGAGCGTGGCGTAGTCGTAGCGAGCGTTGCGCTCGGCGTAGTGGCCGCCGTCGGGCTTTTTTTTCAATCGAAGGATCGCACCGAGCTCCTCCGTGTGCACATCGGGCGAGGCGAGATTGAAGCTGAACGCCCAGTGGCGCACATCGCCGAAGTTTTCGGTGATCTCGTTGCGCAGGTCGATGCGGTCGGAATCGCGGTAGAGCGTGATGCGGGTGACGTGGTTGCGAGCGGCGCCGCTGGTGACGCTTACTGTGACGCCCACGGGGCCGCTGTTTTCCACGACGATGCTTTTGCCGCCGGCTTCATGGGCCGCGAGATCGTTGATTTTCAGTCCGCCAATCGTGGCGGCGAGTTCGACAGATGGCTCGCGTTTGTCGATCAGGCTGGCGATGGCACCGTCGCGATCGAGGGCGAGTTTCACGCGGGAGTTTTCAAACACACGGGCGGAAAGCGTCGCGGCGGCATCGCGAGGGGCGCTGCCTGGGCCGGGGCGTAATTCGAAGATCTTGTAGCCCACCGGCGGCAAATCGCGGGCGAGGATACGCAGATGCTTCCCTCCGGAGAGCGTGACGAATTGGTGGGGCGTGTCGGTGGCGGCGGTGAGGTCATGCACGTGGACGTCCTCGGAGCCGTCGTAGGAAAAATCAGCGGCGTCGGTGCGCGACCAGCCGAGGGGATTGAAGGCGTAGAAGCGCGGCTGCGGGGCGGAGCGGGGGATGAGAGTGGACAGGTGCGCGGCGGCGTCCCGTTGCAGGTCGTCGACGTAGTGTGCGATGCGACCGGCAAGGGTGTCCTGCCAGGCGGCGCGGGCGGCGCGCGAGACGGGGCCGTCGGCGGTCCAGTCGTGTTCCCAGTAGAGGCCGAGGTCCATGAAGGCCTGGTCGCGGGCCGCCTCACGTCCGCGCAGCGCAGTGGGATCGCGCAGGGTGACGACCGTGGCGAGCGCCTCCGCGGTGCGGAGTTGTTCGACGGAGCGGCGCACGCGCGCGGATGTTTCGGCCATCGATGCGCTGTAGAGATCCCACTCGTTGCCATAGGTGAGGGACTCGGTCGGGAGCTGTGTGCCGTGGTGTTTTTCGAAATCGCGGAAGAAGTCCTCCTGGTTAGAAACGATCACCTGGCGGTCGGGGGTGGTCTCGGCCTGCGCGACAACATGGAAATGATCGGCGAGCGGGTAGGTCTTCGGATCGGCGGCGTAGGGCACACCGGTTTTGCGATCGAGCGCATCCCAGCCGAAGCCGAACGCGGCGCGGACGCCGTAGGGTGCGGCGGCGCCGGGGACGCGATAGCGGGACAGGAACTTTGCGTCGCCGGCGAGGAAACGGACCGCCTTCACGGGATCGAAGGCCTCCGCGTAGCCCCCGCTCCGCTTGCTGCCGCCGGGCACGAACGAGTGCCACTTCATCAGCACGCGTTGGCCGTCGAGCCCGGCGCACCAATAAATCTCGTGTTCACGGTCCGCGAGCGATGCGTTGCGGAGTTTGCTCGCGCAGCCGCACACGCCCCGCCAACTAAATTTAGCCCCGGCCCCCGCCCAGAGCGAAGCGAGCCCAAGCGGGAAAGACTGATTCTCCATGGCGACGGCCTGCGTGAACCGCAGGCCGAAGCGTCGCTCCAAGCGGCCGGAGTAATACATGCCCCGGAGCACAGCCTCGGTTGGTTGTGCGCCGTAGCACGAGACGGCGGCGTTGAGCGGCGCGCTCAGGTGGCCGCTCTTGATGCGGTCGATCAATCGCGCGAATTCGGCGGGAGTCTTGCGGCGCTCGTATTCCCACAGCCAGAGGCTGCCGTCGGCGTTGAAGCGGTTTTGAAACGGCGGTGGGTTGCCGATGGTTTCGTCCGTCAGCTTCGCATGGAAGTCGAGCAGCTCGACGAAGACCCGGCCATAGGTGTCGGCATCGGCCGTCCACATATAGTCCGTGTGGTCGTCGTTCGCCAAATAGAGGCGGACGGGGGGGGGGGCGACGGACTGAGCGGCATCGGCAGTCGACGGCGAAATTCCGAGCAAAAAAAGCAGGGCTACAAAGACACCGCGATGGTTCATGTTGGCTCGAAAGAGGGAAGGAGTGCGGGCGCGCTGCGAGTGGGAGCACACGCGGTGAGGGATTGCGGACTGCAATGGATTTCAGCGGATTGATTTGGTCGCGCTTTTTTTGACGTTCACGTTGCGTCCGGCGTCCCCCGGGAACACCGGATCGATCAGTTCCTTGTTCCAAGCGTTGAGCGCGGCGGCGAGCCGGGCGGCGACCGCCGGTTGGGCGCGTGAGAGATTCTTCGTTTCCCCGATGTCCTGCGCGAGATGGTAGAGTTCATCCGGTTTGCCATCCACGCGCACGAGTTTCCAATCGCCTTCTCGGATCGCGAACTGTCCGCCGTTGCGCCAGAACAGCCGTTCGTGCGGCGCGCCAGTTTTAGCGCCGGTGAGGAAGGGCATGAGATCAACGCTGTCGTATTTTCGATCTGTGGGCATCGCGACTCCGGCCACTCCCAGAGTCGTCGCAAACACATCAATCGCGCTCACCGGCCGGTCGTCGGTGGTGCCGGCGGCGAGACGGCCCGGCCACGCCATCAGAAAGGGCACGCGGATTCCGCCCTCGTAGGGAGAACCCTTGGTGCCGCGCAACGGGGTGTTGTCCGCCCCGTTGATGGCCGCCGCCGGCCCGCCGTTGTCGCTGAAGAAAATCACCAGCGTGCGTCTCTCCTGCCCGCTCTCGCGCAACGCCGCCAAGGTCTCGCCGATCGCGTCGTCCATCAGACTGACTTGAGCCGCGTATTTCTGCCGGAGCGGATCCTTGATCGAAGCAAAACGCGCCAGGCGCTCGGGCGTCGGCTCCATCGGATTATGGGGCGCGTTGAACGCGAGGTAGAGGAACCACGGTTCGTCCCGATGCCGGCGCGCGAACGCCGCCGCCTCACGACCGAAGGCCGCCGTCAGGTGGGCCGGCTCCTCGACGGCCGCGCCGTTGCGCTCGATGGGCGCAGTGTTTCCGACCGCTGTATTCACTTTCCAGTCGCGATAGCGGTGCCCGCCGGCAACGAAGCCGAACGTCTCCGCAAAACCCCGCTTCTGCGGTGCGAACTCCGGCGCCGCCCCGAGGTGCCACTTGCCCACCCAGCCCGTCGCGTAACCTGCCGGCTGCAGCCGCGCCGGAAGCAGGGTCTCAGTCATTGGCAGCCCCTCGCGATGATCGGCGGGATCGTAGAACGGATTCTGTTCGTGGCCGAAGCGCTGCTGGTAGCGCCCCGTCAACAGTCCCGCCCGCGATGGACTGCAATAGGCATGAGTCACGTAGCCATTGGTGAAACGAATCCCCGCGGCGGCGAGCCGGTCGAGGTGCGGTGTCGGGATGTCGGGTGAGCCTTGAAACCCGGCGTCGGCGTAACCCTGATCGTCGGACACGATGAGCAGGATGTTCGGCCGGGGCGCTTCGGCGAACGCCGGCGCCAAAATGCAGGCTGATGCTAGGATGGGGAGAAATGATTTTATACGGATGGATTTCATCATCGGGAGAATGGAGAGTGATGGCGCTGCGGAGAAAACTTTCCCTCGGGAGCGGGCACCCGGGATGAGGCAAACACGGCGGGGCGTCACCGCAGGAAGGCCTTGGGCGGCAGCTTGGCTTCGAGGCCGCCTGCCGGATCGCCGGCGAGGTCCGGCTCGGCCAGCATTTTTTTCACGTTCGCAAAATCCTTCTTAGGGCTGTCGGCCCAGAACAGATAGTTGAGTTTCAGCTTTTCCCGGGCGAGTTGCAGGTGCTCACGGACCGGGATGGGGACTTCATCTTCGGGCGTGATCACGATCGGCATGCCGTTCATCATCGTCTGGCCGCGCTTCAGGGCGCTGCGCTTCTTATAGGCGACAGCATAGTTCGATTGCTGCACCGCTGCGCCCATCGGCACCGTGCCAGCGAGTTTGGCGTAGAGACGATAGACCCCTTTTTCCGGATGGTTGACCGCGTCTGGGCGCGGATAGACATCCGGTCCACCCATGCCGACGCCGATTTCTTTTTCGTAGTCGGTCAGCTGAGGCAGCAGTTTCGTCGGGAAATTAGTGTATTGGATGACGACGGTGTTCGGAAACGCGTGGCGCAAAGTAGTCATGCTTCGCTTGAGCGCCTCGAAATAGATCGCATCGGTGTAAGCCTCGACACCCTCTTGCGGTGTCCGGTCCAGGTAGGCGCTCGTTGATGTCTCCGGCAGGTTCACGGCCTCCAGATTCGGATCGCGGTCGAATTCGCGGCCAAACGCGATCAGGAGTGCGTCCAACCGCTCGGCCACCTTGCGGTTCCAGATGACCGGATTGAAGGCGCCTTTCACGGTCACATATACGCCGCCACCGAACTCCGGCCCTCGGATATAGTCGGGCACACTGCGGGTGCCCGCGGCGAAGGCAATGAACGTAAACTGCACGACCAATTGCCGGTCGTGCTTTTTCGCCAGGGCGAGATCGGCCTTCAGCGTGGAGAAATCGTAGCGGCCTTTCTCCGGCTCAAACTCCCGCCACGAATAAATTTTCTGCACACCGCGAAAATGCGGCAGCGTCAGCACCTCCGGGGTCACTGCGCGGTGCGCGACAAAAACGTAGTGACCGGGGTGCCATTTCACGACGGCCGGAGCGGCGGCGCGGAGCGCGGTGGCCACGAGGAGGAAGAGGAGGAGTGTTTTCATGTTATTGAGGATTTTCTTCCAGAAGGCCGTTGCCGTTGATCGTCAACCGGTCGCTCGCGACGCGGCCGGTTAGCGTGGCGTTGCCGTTGATAGTCACGGTGCCGGTCGGCGCGAGGATGGTGCCGGTGAAGTTGGTGTTGCCGTTGAGGGTGAGGCCGCCGGAGGCGACCGCCAGCGTCAGCCACGCGGGATCGCCCGTGCCGGTGGCGCCGCCGTCGACCGACCCGCCTTGGGCAAGGACAAGGACGACGGGACCGACGACCTGGAGTTGGGCGTTACCGTTGAGCGTGAGGCCTTGGAGGTTATACACTGCGGGCGTGCTCGCGCCGACTTCACCGAGAATGAAGCCGCTCGTGCCGTTGCCGACGAAGTTGCCGTAGGTGCCGGCAGGCACGGCGTAGTTGCCGGCGTTGCCGTTGAGCGTGAGGTGGCGCAGCGTGGCGGGATCACCGATGCTTTGGCCGGCGTTCTGAATGGAGACATTGCGGGTGCCGGTGGGTGCCGGCGGCGCGCTCACGGTCGGGAGCGCGATGGGATCGGTGCGACGCACGAGGGTGCGGAGCACGGCGTTGCCGTTGAGCGTAACCTGATAGTTTGAGGGTGACGCGCTGCCCGTGCTGTCGTGCGTGCCGCCGTAGGTCGGGTGGCCATTGAGACGGACGCTCGGCAGGCCGGGCACGAGCAGGTCGCCAGAAACCCACGCATTGCCGTTGAGGGTGAAGCTCTCGCCGGTGAGCACTTGCAGCGAGCCGTCGAGCCCGCCGCTGAGCGAAGGCGCATGGCGCACCAGCGCGGTGATGGTGACGACGAGCGTGCCGGAGGCGGAGCCGGTGTAATTGGGATCGGTCGTCGTCGCGACGATGAGATACGAGCCGGGGTTCGTGGGCGGGGTCGTGTTGCCGTCGTAGGTGACACTCATCGCAAGGTCGGCGGGCGTAGTTGTCGTCGTGACCGGTTTCGGCAGGCCGTCGTAGGCTCGCGCGAGTCCGCTGAGCGTGATCGCCGCCGCCGCTGGCGCGATGACCAGCGTGCCGGAGGTCGAGCCGCGGTAGTTGGCGTTGGCAATCGTCGCGACGACGGCATACGCGCCGGCGTTCGTCGGCGCGGTCGCGCCGCTGTCGTAGGTGAGGTTAACGGTGAGTCCGGCCGGAGTCGTCGTTGCGGCGGCGGGCCTCGGTGTGCCGTCGTAGGTCTGGTTCAGGTTGGCGAGGACAACGGGCGCGACCGCCTGATCGATGGTCAGCGAGCCAGACGCCAAGCCAAAGTAATTCGGGTCGGTGATGTTCGCGGTGACGGCGTAGGTGCCGGTGTTCGTCGGCGCGGTGGAACTACCGTCGTAGGTCACCGTCGCAGCGAGGCCAGCCGGCGTGGTCGTGATCGTAACCGACTTAGCCGTGCCGTCGTAGGTCTGCGCCGTGTTGCTGAACGCAATGGTGGCGGCGGCTTTCGCCACGAGGAGCGTGTCCGTCACGGAGCCAATGTAGTTGGCATTGGAAATCGTCGCGACGACGGCATACGAGCCGGCGTTCGTCGGCGCGGTCGCGGAGCCGGTGTAGGTCAGGACGACGCCGAGGCCGGCGGGACTGGTGGTGGCAATCACCACCCGCGGCGTGCCAGCGTAGACTTGGCTGAGACCGCCGAGCGTGATGCTGGCCGGGGCCGGGGTAACGATGAGCGTGCCCGCGGAGGTGCCGGCGTAGTTGGCGCTGTTGATCGTGGCCACCACAGCGTAACTGCCGGCGTTTGTCGGAAGCGAGGTGCTGCCATTATAGGTCAGGTCGACCGTCAGGCCAACGGGATTGGTCGCAGTGGTGACGAGGCGAGGCGTGCCATCGTAGACTTGGTTGAGAGCACCGAGAGTCACCGTGGCCGGGGCCTGGTTGACGATGAGCGCGACGGGGGCGCTGGTCGCGCTGCCGTAGATATTGGTAACGGTGATGGCGTAGCTGCCGGTGTCGGCGACGACAGCGCTCGGCAATGAGAGCGTGGCCGCGGTCGCGCCACTAATCGGCGCACCGTTCTTGAACCATTGATGGCCGTAGGGGCCGGGGCCGGTAATTGTCGGGGTGAACACTACGGCGGCACCGGCCGTGACCGGCGATGCGTTCAGGGTGACGGCGACGGTGGGCGCGCTGGCGCCGGGCTGGCCGCGGCGGTAGAGGGTGAATTGTTCCCAGCCGGGAAGGATGATGTCGGACTGGCCGGGGCGCACTTCGCGCAGGTGGTTGTAGAGGTTGGGATCGACGGTGAAATCGGCGGTGGGCGTGGCCTGCTGGTTGACACCCATGGCGAAGAGAAAATCCTCGCTGTTCTCGATGAGGAAACGATCCTCTCCGGCGTCAGGATGGGCGTTGCCGCCGAAGCCAAAGAAACGGAGGTTGCGACTGTCGGCAATATGGATGGAGGTGTTGTGATAACCCTCCAGCTTACAGGCGAAAACGCTGATGTTGGCCGCACCGAGGATCTCGACGTTATAGATGCCGTCTTGGTCGGCCTCGGGATTGAACATGTAGAAGGCGAGCGGCTGCGTGGTGCCGCTGATCAGCATGTGCCGATACCCGTTCCCTTGAAAGGCCGGGCTATCCGCCCAGAAGTTGCTCCACTTGCCACCGCCGTTGCCTTCAATGCGGGTGAGCGGGAAACGCATGGTGACGCCCGCGCCGACGTTGCGGCGGTCGAAATTCACATCCCTCACTTGCGAGCCGGCACCGGCGCGCCATTGCAGGAGATAGACGCCGGTGTCGTTCATGCGCTGGAATAGTTTGATCTCGGCGATGGCGGTGGTGGCCGAGGCATCGTCAACCGTGGTGACGAGCGGGTTGGGATTGCCCGCAAGGGCAAACGCCGGAGCCCCAATCAGCGGCTTGATGATCGCGATGTTCTTGTTCACGCCAAAGAGCGTGGTGGTGGCCCGCAGAACCAGCGGGGCGGAAATGCGATAGTCGCCCTTGGGCAGGAAGACTTTTTGGCCGGTCGCGGCGGCAGTGTCGATCGCGGCCTGCAGCGCGGCATAGTCGTCGGTGACATTGTCACCGCTGGCCCCGGCCGCAGTCTTGACGTTGATCACGTCGACATCGTTCCAACTCGGCGTGATGCGCATGGCATGGCGGCTGAGCAGATCGGCGGGAATATCTGCGGCGGTGGCCAGGGCGAGGTCGGTGATCGGCGTCTCGTAACGCACGCCATCGACAAAGCCCGGAACTCGCGTGATCCCGTGGATCGGCAGCGGCGGCACGAGGTTCGCGCGGTAGGTATCCCAAGTAGCGGACTGCCGGGTGGAGATGCCACCGGCGTATTCCTTGACCCGCACCCACCCACCGGGTGCACCCGCGAGCGGAGCGATGGTCGTGAGGTTGGCGATGAGGTCGGCGTTTTCGACATAGACGTTGTTCAGATAGACCGAGCGTGTGCCGCTGAACGCCGTTCCGCCGGCGTTCAGCCGGATGATGGAATCGACCATGCTCAGGTGGCCTGACGTGGCGCTGGTGCCGCTGAGGACGATGCCCGTCCCCTCGATGCGGGTGCCGACCAGCGTCATGGTGCCGAGACCGGTCCAGACGATGGAAGATTCCGTCTGGCCGAGTAGCACGCAGTGGCCGACCAGCGTGGTATGCCCGTGGGGATAGTTGGTGGCACCGCTGGGCAGATCCTTGGCGAAAATACCATAGCGCCCGCCTTGGATCGTGACGCCAGTCAGGCTGCCGCCAGGTCCGGGCGTGCCGTGCACGCCGGTGTAGGCACCCGTGGCGTTGATGGTGAGATCGTGGATGGAGGAGCCCTGCGCAGCGGCCATGTCCACTCCGATCGCCCCGGAGTTGCCGCTCGCGCCGTTGAGGTCCACGTCGAGATTGCGAAGGGTTTGGTTATAGTGGACACCCAGTTGGTTTTCGTTCGCGGTGGCGCCGTCGCCGCGCGACCAGAAGTAGGCGAGTCTTTTGGGGTTCGTCTGGTCGTTGAAACCGGGGGAATTTGGTGCGAGCACGAGCTTAGCCCGCGGTCCGCTGGCGGGGCCCACCAGGTGGTAGGCGAAATCGCGGACGTCCCAGCGTTCGCCCAAAGCGGGCACGATTTGGTAACCGACGATACCCTGCACCATGCTAAGCGTATCGGACACGAGATAGGTGCCGGCGGGAAAATAGGCCACGACGCGGGCGTCGCGGGCCTCGTTGACCGCGCGCTGGATGGCGAGGGTTGAGTCGGTCGCACCGGTCGGGTCCGCGCCGTAGGGCTGTTTGGTCACGTCGAAGATCCCGACATTGCTGATGTCGGCGGGTGCGGTATAACGCTCCTTGTAGGTTTCGCCCGCGGCGAGCACGGTGGTGACGAGGCGATTGTGGTCCGCCGCGACGTGGGAGGTCTGGTAGTTGACCGCGAGGATCGGCGGGTTGGCCCCTTCGCGGGAATGGTAGGTGAGATCGGTCGTGCCCGAGGACTTCACGATGAAGGTAAACGTGCCGCTGCCGGAGAGGTAGGGGGTGACGTCGTAGTCGATGTATTTATTGAGTGTGCCGGTGACCGCGGGATCGGGGTTGTTGACCTCGACGAGTTGGGTCTTGCGGTCGGGCCGCGCGTTCCAGTCGAGCGCGGTTTCGCTCCAGTTGTTATGGGCGGCATAAACCTGCGTGTTCGTGCCTGCCTGACTGGCCGTGAGGTAGAGCCGGAGCTTGGCGGCGATCACGGAGCCGGGCACGCCTTTGACATTGAAACGGAGGAACGCCTCCTTGGGCGTGGCACCTCCGCGGGTGCGGAGTTCGGGATTCGCGCCTTGGTTGGTGGCACTCTCGAATTCCGACCACGTATCCTGCGTCGCAGGGAAAAGCACAAAGTTCGCCCAAGGATCGGCTCCGGGGCCTTCATGGATGGTGACGTTGTCGATGGCGAGGCCGTGGTCGTTACCGGCGTCGTTGAGGTCCACCCACCGGAACCAGAGGGTGGTGCCGCTGGCCCAGGCGGCGGTGATATCTCCGCCGAGATTGGCGCTCGAATTGGCGGGGGCGTTGCCATCGATCGCCAGGGCAACGCCCCCATTCGTGGTGATCGGGCTGGTGAAATGGAAATTGGCCTCGCTCGGCCGAGTCCAGGTCGGCACGGCTGCATAGGTGGCACCGAAACCGTATTCGAGGTAGGTGGTGTTGGCGACGACTGCCGTGCCGATCCGCCATTGTTCCCCGGTGTAGTTGAGATTGAAGGTGGGGATCGGGTGCCCCGTGTTGTTAATGAGCGCCACGGCGAAATACGCCGCCGGTGCCCCGATCGCCGCGCCGCCGCCGGCCAGGGCGACTGCGCCCAGCGCCCGGTCACTCGCCGGGCCGGCGCCAAAGGCGATGACGGTGGCCGCATTGCCGTTGGCCGTGGTGTAGGTGGTGAGGGCGGCCGCATTGCGATCAAACAAAAACCAGCCCGGCAACGTCGTGTTATTGCTCCACGCGACCGCGGAACCGCTGGTGGCGAGGGTGTTGAAGTTTTGGGTGTAGTCTACGCCGGTGAACGGAACCTGCGCCCGAGCGAGCGGGAGCAGGGAGAGCAGCAAGGAAAGGATAATGGGCAGGCGTAGTTTCATCGGAGGCGACTTGGTGGAGCTTAGGGAAAGGGGGGATTTGGTGCGGGCCGGGACACCGGCGGGCGATGGCGGCGCTGGCCGCAGGCGATGTTCTGAGGCGGGCGAACCGGGAAGGGCAGGCGCGCGCGGTGCCCCGAAGCCACGAATGTATGACCTCGGGGCGGTGCGCTTGGATGAGGGTTAAACGTAGGCGTCGAATACCGCTGGAGTGCGGGGGCCGAGATGAACCGTTGAGACGTTTCTTCGCGGTTGGTCGCCAAGCCCGACGAGTTTGGGCTCGCGGAGGCGGTTCTGCGCTGCCGAGTCTCACCTGCCAGCCGCGGTGGAGCGCGGCTGATTTGCAGGTGTTATTGTGAATAGGTGGGCATGCGCTTAGGGCTGCGTGTAGCGCACCCAAAGGACGGGCCGGTTGGCGGTGGCGTTTTCTCCGCTGTAGAATCTAAGGATGTCGGCGGTGTCGTTACCGTTGGTGGCGGTGGCAAAAAAAACGCGAAACTGTGTCTGGCCATTGCGATTGATCGCGGAGACCCCAGCCGAATTCAGCGATCCTACGGCCCAATCGCCATTAGTGGAGGGAATGTTAAAGCCCTGAACCACGTTGGAAAAGGTGGCCCCCGCCTCGAAATCCGCGTTCTCAAGCGAGCTGCTACTACCGAAATAACCCGTGCGGATAGACGCCCGCAGTGCTCCCAAGGCAGTGACGTTTCCATCGAGGCCGCTCCGGCGCAGTTCCAGCGTGGCGACGAGGATGACAGCGCTTTCGGGGATCGGTGAGGTTGAGGTGTTGAAGGACAGGATGCTCTTGTATTGTTTGTTTCCGCTCCCGACCTCATCGCCGACGCGCAAAGCAAAAGCGCCGGCGCCGGCGGCATCGAATGTTCCGCCCTGCCCCGCAGTAGCGCCCTCCCGCACCCAGCCATCCTCCGCTGCGATCGAAGTGAAGACGACCTCCGGCCCGTAGAACGGGGCGATATGGGCAGTCATGGCTGCGTCGGTGATCGTGCCGCGCTTGAACAAGGCTACGCAATTTGGATAGGCTACGCCTTTGATCTGGGGGGAACTGGCGCTCCAATTTTCCCGCAGTGTATGGTCACTCACAGTCAAGTCGCTCCCATCGCGGTTGTTCTGCGGGCTGATCAAGGCGGCGAGCACATCATTGCTGTCGCCGTTAAACTCGATGCAGCCGTGATTTTTCACCGCGTTGCGGATCGCTCCATGCCCAAACAGGGCGACGTTTTTGACGTTCCAGAAGTAGAGAACCATCGTGTTTTCGGTCAAAGGAGGAGAACCGTTATTCTGGAATTCACTCTTTACACCGTAGATGCGGATATTTTGCGCGTCGTTGAACTCGCTAAAGGTGGCGCAGCCCACCGCATGTTCCAAGTTCAGGCCATAAAACCAAAGCGGCTGCCTGGTGCCGGTAACCTCGAGGATGCGATAGCCGGAATTTTGCGCGTGGCCCGTCTTGATGCTGCCCGCAAAATACCAGCGGCCTCCGCCCGTTCCTTCGATCTTCAGCAGGCTGTGGTCTTGCGTCGATTTAATGTTGCCATCGTAGGGGAAACGGTAGGGCTGGCCCATATGGACCATCGAGCTCCGGCCGGCCTTCCAGTTGAGTGCCGTAAAGTAATCGGAAGCCAGCACGTCAGTCTTCACCCCGATCGTCAGGTCGCCGAGGTAGGTGGTGGCATCCGCGTTGGGGTCCGTCTGGATAATGGGTGTTTCCTTGTCGATCGTCCACGATGGGTCGGCTTCGATTCTGGTTAAGCTCCGCGCGGCCCCGAACAATATCGTGTCCGCATGAAGGGTGATCCCGGGGGATTTGAGACGGTAAATACCTTTGGGCAGGAAAACCTTACGATGAGCGTTAATGATGGCCTGCAGATGTCCGGCATCCACTAAGGTGCCATCACCATCGGTTTGTCCGGGCATGATATTCTGCAAGCCCGTGCCAAGAGCGGCAGCCTTTGTCACATCGACCACATCGGGATCATCGGCCGAGGGCAGAGCGAGCCACCGGTGGCGTGTTACCAAATCAAGCGGAGCCGCCCCAGTGTCGACGGACGGGGGCAATTGAGGCGGGCTACCAATGGCACCGGCAATAAAGGTCTGGGCGATCCTTGGAATTTTGATCCGATCATCTGGGTCTGAAGTTGTGAGGTCTAGTTGCCAGTCATCGACTTTTTCATTCAGGAATTCATCGCGATAACTGTATTCATTGATGCGCCTCCAGAAAGAGGTGGACCCAGGCCCATTGCTGCTGTGAGTCACGCCGCCGCTCTTAATGAGGTTGAGATTGTCAGGGCCCCAAACATGGACGTTGCGCACATAAATGCTTTTGCCTGCCGTATTGTCGATCGCGGCGCTGGTCGGGCTGCCAGCGAGGGTGATCTTGCCGTCGATCAGTGCGAGGTTGGATGACCCGAGTGAAAATGAAGGTTCGATCGTCACGGCGGCCTGTGTAGTTGTGAAGGTGGTGATTTCGAAACCCACAATCACCATCGGCACAAAGTCGGTATGGCGCACCGCAGTGACGGTCTGGTTTCTGAAGATGGCCCCGGCGATGACGGTGCCGGCCCCAGGATTCCCGAGGCCTTTGGTATCGATGCCATATTGGCCTCCCTCGATTTCTACATTCACGGCACCCCATCCGCGAGAGGGGAGTCCCCGGATGCCGGTGTGCGCGCCCGTGGCGGTGATTTTGACATTCTCGATCGAGCTGTTTTGCGCCTGATTGAAGTAAAGACCGATGGCGCCAACATTCGGGCCGCAGTCGATGTCGATGCCGCGGAGCATCTGGAAGAAGCCGGTCGAGGCGTCTTCGTCGGTCGCGGGATCCCATGTGAGATTTGGAACAAAGTTCGTGAACGAATCTACGACAAAATTCATGAACTCAAGAACAGGCTTGGGGGTTGTAGTGGAGTCGAAGGTGACGTCTCCAAACTTGGGCACCAACTTGATTTTTGGGCGAGCGCCAGACGTCGAACCGATCAGGACCAAATGATTGCGCGGCACCGTGAACAATGAGCCGTTGCCGTCTGCGACACCGGTGGCCGTATACGCTTTAAGGGTGTCGTTCACCACGTAGGTGCCTGAAGGGAAGTAGAGGGCGAGGTTTGCGGCGTAGGCGTCCTTGATGGCTTGGTTCAATCCGGCGGTGGTGCGCGTGATCGTGGTAGAGTTTGTGGTATCCCCTTTGGTCACCCACTGCGAAGTAGGAGTGCCATTGGCGCTAGTGTAGCGCGTGACATCCAGATAGCCCTGATTATAGAGTGAAGTCGCTGTCGTGCCGTTGGGGATAACCGCCTGCACCTGCGGAAGGCAGGCACCGAGCAGTGTGAGGACGAGGAGCGACTGACGAAACGTTCCGGAGGGGACGGAGGCAGGAATCGAGCGGTGAGCAGTCGCTTTGCGACCAGTCTCCGAGGCAGCGAGGAACATGGTGATGTTTTTGGGTTGGTTTGAGCGGACAAAGAGAACGAAGCGGGGCGGGCGGGCGTCGGGCGAAGCCCGGCCCGCAGGAGTGCGAGGGCGAAATTCCCGACGGAATTTTTCTGATGGAATTCGCGGGCAGCAGGGCGCGCTCAGAAGCTGAACGTGTTGGTGAGATACCAGCGGCGTTCGGGGGCGAGGCGGACGGTCGAGGGGGCTCCCCACGGCTGCGCGCCGATGGCGATGGGTTCGGAGCCGCCGAGGAGATTGCGGGCGTTGAGCTGCACTTTCCAGTTTATGCGGTTCTGCCAGAGTTTGCGCTCGAAGCTCACCCACGCGTCGAAATTGGTCTCGGCCGGAGCGTAGAAGGGATGCGCGAGATCGAGCGTGACGCTCTGGTTGGGATTGCGCGTCGTCGGGTAGCCGATGCCGAGCTTATCCTGCCACCGCACGGCGGCACCGAGGCCGAAGCCCTTGAGTTTGTCGCCGAAGGGAGAGTCCTGGCGGAAGGTATAGTTGGTGACGAGGTTCGCGCGCCACTTGCGTTGTTCGGCGGAGGCGGAGCCCTCGGTGGCGATCGCGGTCGCGAAGGGCACCAGCACATTGGCGTCGAGATAGTCGCCGTAGGTGAGCTGCGCCGGCACGGGCAACGGATCGGTGGGCTGGTAGCCGACGGGATAGGCGAGGCGGGGGCGATCGCGGAGCTGATTCCAGACGGGTGTCATCAGCCCGATCAGGTTTTTCAGAAACGGCAGACTGTTTGTCTGTATCGATTCCTGTTTGGCGACATTCATCAAAATGCGCCAATTGCGTGTGGGGTTGTAGACGATTTCGATCTCGGTGCCCTTGGCGGTGAAGTCGGTGGTGTCGCCGGCGCCGCTGAGATTGTTGAGGCGGCCCGCGGCGGCGAGGCTCGGGGCGGTGCCGAGAATCCCCCAGCCGTAGAGCTGGCGGAAGTTGGCGGGCAGCGGGCTGAAGAGCAGTGCGATGTCGGCATTGCGCGAAGCGGCGAGCTGCGGGTTGACGTTGGCCTCCACTCCCCAGATGTCGGCCGCTTGGAGAATGGCGTTGTTGATCGTGGTGTTGTAGACGCCGGGCGTGAAGCTCTGGCCCTGCACGTCCGTCTGGAACCAGTTCACCCGGAGACTGAGTTTGTCGTGGAAACCGGAGATGCTAAAACCGTATTCCTTGGTTTTGCCGCTGGGAGAAGCGAGCGGTTGATTAAACCCGTCGACGCGGCCACCAGACGGGGTGAAATTTGCGGACTCGTTGTAGAAGACGCTGAGATCGGTGCCCTCGGGCAGCTTGATCAATTTTTTCGGCCAGCGGA
>JAUYAK010000022.1 GCA_030693515.1 Opitutaceae bacterium | reverse complement strand
CCCCCACCCCGCCCTACAACTGAGTCCGCAGGTGGGCCGGCCGCTCCGCGGGCGGCTGCCTTGGCTCGTCGGCGCCGCGCTGCTGATTGTCGCCATCGTCGGCACCAGTCTGTGGCTGAGGCGTCCCGCCTCAGAAAAATTACCGCCCCCGGATCTGAGGCGGGACGCCTCAGCCACGACTCCGATCTCCGTTTCCGAAAACTCCATTTCCGTCCTGCCGTTTGAGAACCGCAGCACGGAGCCGGACTCGGCGTATTTCGCGGATGGCATCCAGGACGAGGTCATCGCCGGGCTTTCGCTACTCTCGAAATTGCGCGTGGTCGGCTCGCGCAATTCCGTCGAGGTGTTTCGCGCGTCGAAAAAACCGCTGCCGCAACTTGCCCGCGAGTTCGGCGTGGCGTGGGTGCTGCGCGGCAACGTCGCCCGCGCGGCGGGCAACGTCACCGTCAACGTGCAGCTCATCCGCGGCGACACCGACCAGATTGTTTGGGCCCAGACCTTCCGGTCCGACGCCAACGGGGCCGCGGCAATTCAGTCTGAAATTGTGACCGGCGTGGTGACGGCGCTGAAGACGACCGTCTCGCCCGAGGAAACGGCGCTGCTTTCGCGCACGCCGACCACCAGCGCGGAAGCCTACGATTTGTTTCTGCGGCAACGCGAAATCCTGAATCAAACGGGATCAGGCTCCCCTCCAATTTGGCGAGAGCGACAGCAACTGCTGGAGAAAGCGGTTACGCTCGATCCGAGCTTTATGAAAGCGTGGGCCGAGCTGACCTATCTTCGTCGAGCTAGCCCCGGTCATCCAACTCCGAAGGCACTCGCAGCGAGCAAGGCTGCGCTCGAAACGCTGGAGAAGCTGGCACCCCAGGCGCCCGAGACCGCGCTCGCCCGGCTAAGCTATCTCGCCGACACCGTGGAACCGGCACAGGCGCTGGTCATGTATGAAAATTTCGCCAAGAGCAGGCCGCCGACAGTTGAGGTCATCCTTCAAATTGGCTCTCTTCAGCAGAGACTCGGCCGTTGGACCGACGCCATCGCCAGCTATCGGCAGGCGATCACCCTTGATCCCGTGGATCCCCAAACGCGGCGCTACCTCATCTACGTCCTGCTTGAATGCCGCCGGCTGCAGGAAGCGCGGACCGAGCAGCGCGGACTTGTCGCGCTCCGGCCCGACGCGCGCCAAGAGGCATTCAAGCTCGGTCGCCTCGCCTACGATATCGACGGCTCGCCCCGGGAAATGGAAAAATTTTTCTCCGGCCTACCCCGTGAGGAATTGGAAAAAGACGATGTGCTGAAGCTCCGAGCGCAATGGGCCCAGATTCGCGGCGCGCGGGAGGAGGCCGCGGCGCTGGCCCGACTCCCGATGAACTCCGTCTACCACACCATTTTCGCGGGAACGGCTTTTGCCGCGAGCGGCGACTTGGAGTCGGCTAAGACGTCCACCGCGAAACGAATCGCGGAGCGTCAAAAAAAGGGCGCCCGCCGCACGGAATGGGATGCATCCGAGTTGGCCATCATGCAGGCGATCAGTGGCGATAGCGCCGGGGCGCTGGCCACAGCAGCCGAAGTCGAGCGAATGATCCCGGACCTGTTCACTAACTCCCAGGTCATGATGCGCGCCCGCCTCGCCAGTATCTACGTGTGGACCGGCGACAAGGATCGGGCGCTGCGCGAACTCACGAGCCTGCTCCAGAAGCCCGGCTATCACTTCGTTCGATTCGACGGCGGTGACGATTATCAAACGCGCATCAACATCCACGAACTCCGCTCGTGCCTGGAATTTTCCCCGCTGCAAGGCGACCCGCGCTTCGAGGCGCTGCTCAACGATCCGAAGAACAACGAGCCGTTGTTCTAGCCCGATGCCGAGACCGTTCGCCCGCACGCCAAGCACGGCGGATTTTTGAGCTTTTCTTGGCCTGTTGCTACCGCACCCACGCCGGGATCACGCCCGGCTCGATGGCGAAGATGACCCGCCCCACCAGCAGCACGAGGCCGATCATGATGGGCACGAGGAGGACGTTGAGCCAGATGCCGGCTCTGGCCATCTGCGGGAGAGCGACGTGGCCGCTGCCGAAGACGATCGCGTTGGGCGGCGTGCCGACGGGCAGCATGTAGGAGCAGTTGGCCGCAAGCGCGGCGGGGATGAGAAAAAACAGCGGATTTTCTCCGAGGCTCGTCCCGAGGGCGGCCACGACGGGCAGGAAGGTCGCGGCGGTCGCGGTGTTGCTCGTCAGCTCGGTGAGCATCAAAATGCCGAAGCACACGACGCCGAGGATCGCCATCATCGGAATGCCCTCCAAACCGGCGCACAGGGTCCCCAGGTAGCGTGAGAGGCCGTGCTTCTCGATGTTGCCGGCGAGGCTCAGGCCGCCGCCGAACAGGAGCAGGACATCCCAAGGCAGGCCTTTGGTGGTTTCCCAGTTCATCAGGAATTCCCCGCGCTTCAGGTTGATGGGAATGAAGAACAGCAGCAGTCCGCCCATTATCGCGATGGTGGTGTCGTTCAGCAGCGGCAGGCTCTTCGCGAGGAGGGGTTGAAAAATCCAGCCAAGGGCCGTGAGCACAAACACCACCAGCACGCCGATCTCGCCGCGCGACCACGACCCGAGGCCGGAGCGTTCCGTCGTGATGCGCTCCGCCATCCCGGGGATTTCGCTCCGATCGAGTTTGAAGCTCACGCGCGTCAGCACGAGATAGACGATCGGTAGGGTCACGAGCACCACGGGCACGCCGAGGAGCATCCACTGGCCGAAGCCGATGGTGAAACCGTAGACTTTGCCCACGTAGGCCGCGAGCAGGGCGTTGGGAGGAGTGCCGATCAGCGTGGCCATGCCCCCGGTCGTCGCGCCATAGGCCACCGCCAGCATGAGCGCCGCGGCGAACGCTTGCCGCGTCCGCGCCGTGCCGCCCGTCGCCGGCACCATTTGGATAATCGACACGGCGATCGGCAGCATCATCAGCGCGGTGGCGGTGTTGCTGACCCACATGCTGACGACGGCCGAAGCGAGGAGAAAGCCGCCCACGAGACGGGCGGGCCGCGTGCCCATCGCCCCGATCAGGTTGATGGCGACCCGCCGATGCAGGCCCCAGCGCTGCATCGCCAAGGCGATCAGGAACCCGCCGAGAAAGAGATAGATCACCGGATTCGCAAAGGGCGCCGCCGTCTCTCGGATATCGCCAAGGTGGAGGGCAGGAAACAAACCGAGCGGCAGCAGCGCGGTCACAGGGATCGGCACCGATTCGCAGATCCAAAAAACCGCCATCAACAGCGCGACGCCGGCCGTGCGCCAGCCCTCGGCACTCAGGCCGTCGGGCGGCGGGACCAACAACGTAATCAGTAATGCGCCCGGCCCCAGAACCCAGCCGGACCATTGGCGGAGTCCGAAGTTGGCCGGATGTTCGATCGCATCCGTGGCGGCGGCCTTGGCGTCCGCGACAAGATGGGGGTGGGACGACACGGCTCGGGGGGTGACAAGAGCGAACCGGGCCGGGAAGGATCAGCCCTTCTTGCCGAGGCCGATGGGGGCGAACGTCTCCAACTTCCGGTTCGGCTGCTGCGCCGACAACTCGTCGAACGCAACCTGTTGCAACGCCGTGGCCTGGTCCGGGGAGAGGCCCAGTTCAAACCCCGCGCGTTCGTTTTTCCCGAGTGCGCGGGGGTCGAGCCCGGTGAGGTCGCCGAAGATCATCAGCGCCTCGAGGTAGTAGCCGTAGGTGCTGGGATGGTAATGATCGTAGGTCCAGAGATCGAGCTGGCCGTAGGCGATGCCGTCGTAGGGATTCGGATCGGCCACCCCGGTCCGGAAAGCGCGGTTCCATGCTTCGCCGACCGGAATCACCCCGCGGATGTGCGGCGTGCCCGCCGCCGCCAAATCGTAGGCGGCGCGGACATCCTTCGCCATCTGCTCGATCGGCTTCCCGTGCCAGTGGCCGGCCTTCGGGTAAACCTGATCGGCGCGCGACCACGTGGCGATCAGGCGGATGTCGACCTGCGGATTCTTGCTGTGCAGCAACTCCGCAACCTGCCGGGCCGATTGAATCAACAGCGCCGGATCACCGGGTTTGTTGCGATTCAGCAGGCTGTAGCCGAGCATCACCACGCGATCCCACGGCCGGCCGATGACGTCGGCTTTTTCGGCGATGTGGTAGTCGAGGCCCTGGCCCGAGGCCGTCTCGAGGCTCACCATGAAGTCCAAACCCGCCTGGGTGGTGAAGGCCTTGAACAACGCGGGCACGCCCCCGACGCCCCCGCCGTTCAAATCGGTCACCGTCTGCGCCCGATAGAAGCGAACGGCGGAGCCCGTCCCGAAGAGGAAGCTGTTGCCGATGAAGAGCACGCTGCCCATCGGCTTGAGGGCGGGCGCCGCGGAGTCGGTGGCACGCGGCGCCGCCTTGGGCGACGGCTGGGCGCTGAGCGCCGCGCCGACGAGGGCCAGCGCGAGCGCAAACGTGGGGACGATTCGCGAAACCGAACAAGGGGACTTGATCTTCATGGCGGGGCTGCTTCCTGGAGCACTCAGAGTTTCTTCGTCAACGTCAGAGAATACATGCGGCCCTTGGCCATCGTGTTGAAGAGCGCGGACTCGTAGGTGTTGTTGTCGTCGGAGAGCGGCGGCGCGGTGTTGAGCAGATTGTTCACGCCGACGCGGATGCTCGTGTCGCGCAGCCAGCTGCGGGTGGTGGTTTTTCCGGTGCGGCAGGAGAGAAACGCATTATAGGTCTGCGTATCGCGATGGACCATGCGGTAGATCGTGCTGCCATTGGTGAACACCGGGCGGATGTAGGAGGGACGGCCGAGCGACTCGTAAACCGCCTGGCTGGTGGTGACGCCGGCGAGCGTGAAGTCGCCGGTGTAGAACATGCCCAGGCCTCCGCTCCACTGGTTGCGCCGCCAGTTGAGCTGCACGTTGCCACGCCACTTGGGCGACGCGCCTGAGGTGGCCGCGAGGTTGGTTTCCAACAACTCGGTGCGCGGCGCACCCCGCGTGGTGTAGATGTAGAACGAGTTCACCTTGGTCCAGTTGGTCTCAAAGGTGAAATTGCCAAGGGCGAGCGGGCGGAGCCGGTAATTGAGGCCGAAGTCGAAGCCGTTTACGAACTGCTGGGATTTGTTGAAGTAGGTCGTGCGCAGGTAGTCGATGGAGCCGACGACGGCACGCTGGGCGCTCGGGGCGCGGGTGGCATTGTAGGCGGCGAAGAAATTGCGGTCTTCCTGCGTGACGGGCAGGCGCACGACGGCCCCGTCGCCCTGATAGCGCGAGGTGCCGGAACCGAGGTCGATCGAGTTGATGGACTGGCCGGCGGCGAGCGCGGCCTGCGTGGCGGCGACCAGCGCGTCGCGGTCATCGTTCACCGTGCCGCTGGAGCCCATGATATCTTTGTGGCGGATTTCATAGTAATCGACCGTGAGCGAGAGGCCGCGCACTCCCGGCACATCGACGACGATGCCGGTTGAAATGCCCTTCGATTTTTCCGGCTGCAGCTTCGGGTTGCCCTCCACGCGGTTGATGCGGTTCAGGCCTTGGTCGGTCAGCAGCTGGGTGACGGTGGCGCGATAAGTATCCTGGCTGTTCAGCGCCGTGCCGATGAAGCTGCCGCGATAGAGCGCCGGCAGCGAGGGCGGCCGGAAGCCCTGGCTGTGCGAGGCGCGGACCATGAGCCAATTGGCGGGCTTCCAAGTGAGCCCGAACTTCGGGCTCACGGTGTTGCCGAAATCGCTGTAGTGTTCGGTGCGTGCGGCGGCGCTCAGCTCAAGGGCCTGCACCAACGGCAGCTTGAAATCTCGACCGGCGAGCGGCAGGAGGACCTCCGCGTAGCCGGAAACGGCGTCACGGTGAGCAAAGGTGTCCGGCACCGAAGACGCGCTCACGACATCCGAACGCGTGGGATCGAGACCGGAGCCGGCCGGATTGAGCCCGGCGAAGGGCGCACGCACGTCGGAGAAATCCTCGCGGCGGACTTCCCCGCCGAGAGCGAGGCTGATTTTGTTGCCGCCCCACAGCGGCCAGACCTCGCCGCTGGCGTTGAAATCAATGCTGCGGAAACGGGTCATGCCGTCGCGTTCGAAGACACCGTAGGTGGACTGCTTCACCGCGGCGGAATGGCGGAACGGACCGGTGTCCACGAGCGCCCCGCCCTGCACGGCGTAGCTGCGGCCGAAGGCGTTGAGCGCGCGGGCCGGGTCGGTCAGCAATGCGGCGGCCTGCGTGAGGCTGGTGCGTTGGATGGGCTCGTATTCGTTGGCGCGGCCCTCGGCATGCACGACCGCGCTTTCCCACGTCCAGGTGTCGGCGAGCTTGCCGCGCGCACCGAGCAGGACGCGATAGGCGTAGTTGGTTACGGTATCCTCGCGCGAGCCGAAGTCCCAGAAGCGGTGGTTGACGACGTTGACCGCGCTCGGCGTGCCGGTGAGGCGCGGGGTGCCATCGGAATTGGGCGTGCCGGTCGGGCTCCAGAAGCGTTCGCCGAAGGGATTATAGGGATTGGAGGCCGGAATGAACAGAGGACCGTTCACGCTGCTCTGGTAGATATCGGGGTCCCGCAGCACGAGGGAGCGGGCGTGGTAGTAGTTTAAGTCGGCGAACGCCGTGATGCGCGGGCTCAGGTCGTATTCGCCGCCGAGGAAGACGTTGCCCCGCTTGGACTGCGGCTGGAGCGAGCGGGCGTCGTTGAGATTCCAGTAGTAGTCCTTGCCCGGTCCGCTGGCGGCGCGCGCGGGAGCAGCCGTGGCGATGCCTGGCTGCCCGGAGCCCGTGGTGGGGACCAAAAAGAATCCGCCGGTCGTGGTGAAGTAAGTGGTGGGAATTCCCGTCGGCCGCTGGTTGGTGACCAGAAACGCGCCATACTGGTCGCGGCCCGTGGACACGACCGTGTTGAACTGGCCGTAGGCGCTCGTGGTCGTGCGCCGGTTGAACGAGGTCTGGGTGTAAACATTCCAAGGGGCAGGGGCGCGGGCGACGTTGTCGCCGTCGGCGGCAAACGGGCGGTCACGCAGAAAAGTGCCCTCGCGATCATACCAGTCGGCGGTGAAGATGAGCCGGCCTTTGCGGTTGGAAAAATCGAGCCCGTGGGTGAGCGAGGCGCGATATTCCGTCCCGTCGCCGTAGTCCGTGGTGCCCCAGCGGAGCGACAGCTCCGTGCCGCGAAAGCGCCGGTGCATCACGTAGTTCACCACGCCCGCGACCGCATCGGCGCCATAGATCGACGAGGCGCCGTCGCGCAGGACATCCACGCGTTCGATGCCGCGGTTGGGCAGCTGGTTCACGTTTACCGACAGCGCCGGCACGCCCTGCTCGTTCCACGAGATCGGATGCGGCGCGATGCGCCGGCCATTGAGCAGAATGAGGGTGTTGCCGGACGATAGGCCGCGGAACGAGATGTTGGCGTTGTCGCCGCGGGCGTTCTGGGTCGCGAGCGCCGCCTCATTGCCCGGCAGACCGGCGGCCATCGGCAGCGAGGCGAGCAGATCGGAGGGCTGGCCCGGATCGTAAATCTCGAGCTGCTCCGCCTTCACCGTGGTCATGGGGAGAGCGTTCTCCTGTTCGATGCGCCGGATATTCGAGCCGGTGACGGTGAAAGCTTCCAGTTTGACGCTTTCGTCCTTCGCCGCGGTAGCGGAGGGTGCGGGCGCAATCTGGGCCGGCAGGGTTGTGGCGATGAGCGCCAACATCGTCGGCAGACGCAGGGTTTTTAGGACGAATGGGGAGGTCATGGGAGCGGATGGGGGTGCGTGGGAATGGTTTTTTTTCGCGACGGCGAAGGGACGCGGCCCGCCGCTGGGGGCGGCCGCGAAGTGGTCGTTTCCAAAGCGGAAGAATAGGCCCATATCGTGGAACGCGCTATCGGTGGAACCACCTGAAACGCCGCCCGCCCGCGTTCCGCCGCTGCCGAGTTTCTCCCAGGCTTTGCCTTGCCCGCGAGTGCCGGCCGGCCTAGCAATTCCTTCGTGCCCGACTCGTCGAGCGCCCCGCCCCATGGTCTCAACCTTTCTCCCTGCATCCGCCCAACGCGTGGTGGCGCGTCCGATGTCGGACCTGCAGAGCGCGCTGGACTTGGAGAGTTTTTGGCGGGCGAACCTGCAGCTGCTCCAGAGCGTGCTGCCGCATCACTCGTGCAGCCTGATGCTGGGTATCGTCGATTTTGAACCGCAGGAGGGTCGGCATTTTGTCGCGCGCGACAAAGGCGGTGCGAATCAACCCCTCACGAGCCTGAGTATTTCGCGTCCGTTTCTCGCCGCCCATCCCCAGGTGAAAATGTATACTTACACCGAGATCCTACGCGAGGATCCCCGGGCCCGGCAGCGGCGCGTCGAACGCGAGCGACACTTTCGCGGCTGGGATGAATTCGTCCATCTCGCCTTTTGGGACGGTTCGCACCCGGAGGCCGTGCTGAGTATTCGCCGCAGCGAGGAACAGGGCGAATTCCTCGCCGAGGAACGGGAGTTTCTGGCGTCGCTGCATCCGGTGATCGACGCCGGGCTGCGGCGGCTGCGCGCCTTCGAGGGCGAACGGGGGCGTCGCCTGAGCATGGAGCGTTTCATCTCGGGGCTCCCGCTCCCCGTGCTGTTTTTGGGCCCGGATCGCGCGCTGCAGTTTGCGACGCAAGAGGCCTACGATCTCTGCGCCGTGTGGAACTACGGCTACAAGGAGGCCCGCGTGATGAATACCCGCCGGTGTTTCCGCGTGCCGGAGCCCATCGACGACGCCTGCGCCCGGCTCGCGGATATTTGGGACCGCGCCGCGAGCGACGGCCTCGCCGTGGGGCTCGAGAGCGCCCGTGTCACCCACCGCGAAATCGGCGGTCTGGTGGCCAAGGTCGATGTGAGCCAACCCTACAAGGGCTCGCTCGTGCGCCCCGGTTTCTGGGTGACGCTCTTCGGCGAACGCAACCTCGACGGCGCGGATTCCGAGCTCAAGGCCGAGGCGATCCATCAGCTGCAGTTTCTGACGCCGAGCGAGCGCCGGGTGGCTCTGCTGGTGGTGGAGGGCCTGCGCAACCAGGACGTCGCGCGCCGGCTGGGGAAGTCGCCGCGCACGGTCGATTTCCAGCTCAACGCGATCTACCGCAAGTTGGGCGTGCGGGGCCGGACCGAATTGGCGCGAATGCTCCGCTGAGTCAGCGCGGAACCGGGACCGCGATTCAGGCGGTTTCACTTATGGTGAACCCTGCGCGGTTTCGCTAGAGTGAACGTGCGGCAGGCGAAACGAAACCGTTCATCTATCGCGCACAAGATTTCCCATGAAAAATTATCGCATCGCGACCATTCCGGGCGACGGCATCGGCCAAGAAGTGGTCCCTCCGGGCATGCTCGTGCTCGAAGCGGCCGCCAAGAAACACGGCTTCCGTTTCACGTGGGATCACCTTCCGTGGAGCTGCGCCTACTACAAAGAGACCGGGCGCATGATGCCGCCGGACGGCCTTGCGCAGATTCGCCATCACGACGCGATCTACCTCGGCGCGGTTGGCTTTCCGGGCGTGCCGGACCACGTGTCGCTCTGGGGCCTGCTCATCCCGATCCGCCGCGAGTTTCGCCAGTATGCCAACGTGCGACCGGTCCGGCTCATGCCCGGGATCGAGTCGCCGCTGCGGCACCGCAATCCCGGCGACATCGATTTCTACGTGGTCCGCGAGAACAATGAGGGCGAATATACGGAAATTGGCGGCCGCCTCTACACGGGCAGCGACGATGAGATTGCGATGCAGCAGGTCGTGTTCACGCGCCACGGCGTCGACCGCATCCTTCGCTACGCGTTTGAACTGGCGCGCAGCCGGCCGAAAAAGCACCTCACCTCGGCCACCAAGTCCAACGGCATCACGGTCACGATGCCGTTTTGGGACGAGCGCTTCAAAACCATGGCCGCCGAGTATCCCGACGTGCGCACCGACCAGTATCACATCGACATCCTGACCGCGCATTTCGTGCAGCATCCCGACTGGTTCGATGTGGTCGTCGGCTCAAATCTCTTCGGCGATATTCTTTCCGACCTTGGGCCCGCTTGCACCGGGACGATCGCGATCGCGCCTTCGGCGAACCTTAATCCCGAGCGCAATTTTCCTTCCATGTTTGAGCCCGTGCACGGCTCGGCGCCGGACATCGCGGGCCGGGGCATCGCCAATCCCATCGGCCAGATCTGGTCCGGCGCCATGATGCTCGAACACCTCGGTCAGCTCGAGGCGGCCGCCACCGTGGTCCGCGCGATCGAAGCGGTCGTGCAACGGGGGCCGCGCACCCGCGACCTCGGCGGCACCGCAGGCACGAACGACGTCGGCCGAGCCATCGCGGAGGCGGTGGCCAAGTTGTAGAGCATTCCAGCGAGCTTGGGTTTCCAAGCAGAACGCGAACTTCCTAGTTCAGCTCCCGAATCCGCACACTCTTGAAATAAAATACGCTCTTCGGATCGTGCGCTTGGAGCGCGATGGCGCCGCCGAGCGGATTCAGCCGGCGGCCCTTGCGGGCGGGCGCACGCTGCACGTTGTCCGGCTCGGTGTAGTCGACGGTTGTTTTTCCTCCCACTTGGATCGTGATGCGTCGGTCCTTCACTGTGATTCGCACCGCAAACCACTTCGTCTCATCGACCGGCGAGGTCGCGAGATCGACGACATCGTATAGGCTGCCGGTCTTGCGCTTCTCCTTTTCCGTGCTGTTGAGCTGGATCTCGTAGCCGTTGGAAAGCCGCAGCGCCGCGCCTCCCGCCGCAAGATCAGTGTGGATGAAGACGCCGCTGTTGGCGTTGGGCTCGCCGCGCGTGGTGAATTCGAGCTCGAAGTTCTTGAAGCGCACGAAGTCGTTCTTGTCGTTCTTGCCGTCGCCAACGAAGAACAGGTGCGAGCTCTCCTTCGTGGCGTGCGCGCGAATCGTGCCGTCGACCACGGACCACGAATCCGGATAGGCGTTGGCCCTCCAACCTGTGAGGTCCTTGCCGTTGAAAAGTTCGCGCCAGCCCTCGGCGGCACGGGCGAATGGTGCGAACATCAGTGCGAAGCTGGCCAGCAGAACGACGCGACCAAGCATGGGGATATTTTTCATGCGCACCCACGTTGCCCTCCCGGCCCGCGACCTGCAACGCTCGGCTCCGTGCTCTCGCGCTCCCGTCATTTTATCGTCGTTCTCCTTCTGTCGCTCGCGTCCCTCGCCCTGCCCTCGTGCGCGAAGCGCGAGACCACCGTCGCTCACGGCAACCGCACCGGCATCCTGCACGTCGGCAACGGCGCCGAGCCCCAGTCCCTTGATCCGCACCTCGCGGGCGGCACCGTCGATCACAATGTCCTCTCCGCGCTCTACGAGGGGCTCGTCACACTCGACGAGGAGACGTTTGCGCCCGGGGCCGGCGCGGCCGAGCGCTGGGAAGTTTCGCCAGACGGGCTCACGTATACGTTTCACCTGCGCCGCGACGCGCAGTGGTCCAACGGCGATCCGCTCACGGCGCGCGACTGGATGTTCTCGTTCCGCCGGGCGCTCTCGCCCGCCCTGGGTTCGGAATACAAGGACGCGCTCTTTCCCGTGAAGAATGCCGAGGCCTTCGCGCGCGGGCGCGTAACGGACTTTGCCCAGGTGGGTTTCCGCGCGCCCGATGACTTCACCCTCGAGATCGAGCTCGCGCAGCCCACGGCCTATTTCCTCACGGTGCTGCGCACCAACGTCTGCTTCCCGGTCCACGCCCCCTCGGTCGAGCGGGGCGGCGCGCGCCTCGACGATCGCACGGCCAAGTGGTCGCGCGCCGCGCCGCTTGTCAGCAACGGGCCCTTTCGCCTTCGCGAGTGGCGCGATCACCGGCACATCGCCGCCGAGAAAAATCCCCACTACTGGGATGCCGCCCGCGTGCGGTTGCGCGAAGTCGTCTACTACCCGAGTGAATCCACGCAAAACCAGGAACTCTCCTTCCGCGCCGGCCAGCTCCACACCACGTGGGACGTGCCGCTCTCCAAGCTCGACGCCTACCGCAAGGAGACCCCTGCGCTGCTGCGCGTGGAGCCGTATTTCGAAAGCTATTTTTTCCGCTTCAACACCACCCGCGCGCCGTTCACCGACGCCCGCGTGCGCCGCGCCCTCGCGCTCGCGATCGACCGCGACGCCATCGTGAAAAACATCCTGCGGGGCGGCCAGACGCCCGCCCACGCCCTCACCCCGCCCGGCCTCGCCAGCTACACGCCGCCCGTCGCGCTTGCCTCCGATCTCGCCGCGGCAAAAAAGCTCCTCGCCGAGGCCGGCTTCCCCGGCGGCCGCGGCTTCCCCCGCACCGAACTCACGACCATCTCCTCTGAAATCAACCAGCGCATCGCCGAAGCCGTGCAACAAATGTGGCGCCGCGACCTCGGGATCGAAATCACGATCATCCAGAAGGAGTTCAAGGTTCTCCTCCAAGCGATCGACAATGCCGTGCTGGACTTCGCGATCGTGCGCGGCCGCTGGATCGCGGAATACCCTGATCCCCTCACCTACCTCTCAATCTTCACCGCCGGCAACGGCGTCAACGGCACCGGCTTCGCCGACCCCGCCTACGATGCACTGATCGCCGCCGCCGCGCGCGAACCCACGCCCGCCGCCCGTCTCGCCGCGCTCCAGCGCGCCGAGACCCACTTGCTCGAACGCACGCCCATCGCCCCGATTTACTGGGGCTCGCGCACGACGCTCGTCGCCTCATCCGTGCGCGGCTGGAAAAACTCCCCGCTCGGTTTCCACAACTACAAGGACGTGTGGCTGGAGCCGTAGCGCCGACGATTTCCTGTAGGGGCGTCGCTTGTCGGCGCCCTGCTGAAAAGGCGCGCCCCTACGAAATCGCCCGCAAGCGGGCTCCTACCTTCCGACCCTTCGACGCGCTATTACAGCGGCCGCACCCAGATATTCCGCATGCGATTCGGGACGCTGTTCTTGTGGTCTTGGAAACGGAAGGGGGCTTTCTCGGGCAGCTTCACATCCCAGCTCGTGGCTTTCTTGTGCAGCGTGGGGCCGAGCAGCGCGGTGTGGTTTTGCACGAGCACGCCGTTGATGAAGACGGTCACGTGCGCCGGCTCCGTCACCTTGCCGGCGACCACCTTGGGGGCCGTGAAGATGATGTCATAGGTCTGCCACTCGCCCGCGGGCCGTGTGGCGTTCACGAGCGGCGGCGTCTGGCCGTAGATCGCGCCCGACATGCCGTCGGCGTAGGTCGGGTTGTTCGGGGAATTGTCGACCATCTGGATCTCGTAGCGATCCATGAGGAAGACGCCGCCGTTGCCCTTCTTCTGGGAGTTGCCCTCGGTTTTCGGGTCGCTCTTCCACTCCACGTGGAGCTGGCAGCTGCCGAAGCTCTGCTTCGTCCACGAGTCGCCGCCGTCGACGATCAGCTCACCGTTCTCGATCTTCCATTTGCACGGGGCGCCGTCCTTGGCGACGAGGGTGTCGGTGTTCTTGCCGTCGAAAAGCACGATGGCGTCGGCGGGCGCGGCGCCGGGCTTGTCGCCGGGCTTCACGGCCGGCGGGGCGGGACGGGCGATGTCGTGGACCTTCCACTTGCTGCCGGGGAAAATCGGCGGGGTGTCGTCGTAGCCGAGCGGGTAGACGATCTGTTTCTTTTCGGCCTGCGCGGCAAACGCGACGGCGGCGAGGACGACCAGCGGGAGGGCGAGGAGGGTTTTGTGCATGGGGGAAGGGTTGGGTGGAGCAAAGACGAACGAGCCCGAAAAAAAGCCCGCGCTCAAGCCTGCTCCGGCCAGACACCGTGGCAGCGATACTGGGCCCAGAGTGGCGCGGTCTTCTCATTTTTCCGAAAAGCGATCGCCGCGATGCCCGCGACCACGCCGCCGGCCCGCTCGATCAGCTCCACGGCGGCCCGCGCGGTCGCGCCCGTCTCGATCCACTCGTCGGTCAGCAGCACACGCGTGCCCGCCGGCCACGGCTGGGCGCGCAGCTCGAAGGTTTTTTCCCCGCCCGAGTAGTCCAGGAAGCTCACGCGCTCGTTTTTCACCGGCAGCTTTCCGCCCTTGCGCACCGGCACGAAGCCCACGCCGAGCCGCAGCGCGATCGCGGTGCCGACGATGAAACCGAGGGCATCGGTGCCGACCACGCGCTCGATCTTGTCCCCGCGCCACGGCGCCACCAGATCGTCCACGAGCGCGGCGAAGGCCGCGGGCTCCGCAAAGATGGGCGTCACATCGCTGCGCTTGTAGTGCAGCTTGCTCCGGTCGATGAGGCGCAGATAGTCCACGCTCCCGTTGAGCCGCCGCCCGGCGCGCGACGCAACGCCAACTTTTCCTCCCACCCGCTCCACCACCCGCATGGCCGGCCGCCGCAAGCTCCTCATCGATCAGGACACCCTCGGCCCCGCCTCGACCAATCTCCAGTCGGTCGCCCTCCTGCTCAACGCGCCCGACACCGAGGTGCTGGGCATCGGCGTCGTGACCGGCGATCACTGGCGCGACCAGCAGGTGCGCCACGCCCTGCGCCTCCTGGAGATCATGGGCCGCACCGGTGTGCCGGTCTTTCCCGGCGCCGAGCAGCCTCTCCTGCGCACGCCCGCGACGACGGCCGCCTGGGAGCAGCGCCACGGCAAACTCATCTACAACGGGGCCTGGGATCTCGCCCGGCCCGGCAAATGGGCCCACCCGCGTGAGACGCGCGATCTGCCCGAGGGCAATCCGACGACCGCGCCCTCGGCCGAGGTCGCCGCGAGCGCCTACGTGCGCCTCGCCCGCGCCCACCCGGGCGAGATTTCGCTCTGGTGCGCCGGCCCGCTCACCAACGTCGCGCTCGCCTGCCGGCTCGACCCGGAGTTTCCCACGCTGGTGCGCGAGCTGCACTTCATGGGCGGGTCATTCCGGCCCGGCACGCAGGCGCGCGAGTTCCGCCACACGCCGCGCCGCGAGTTCAACGTCCGCTTCGATCCCGAGGCGGCGCGCATCGTCTTCCGCGCGCCATGGCCGAGCGTCACGTGCTCCCCGATCGACGTCTCCAACGCTACGCATTCGACACCCGGGCTTTTCGCCGCGGTGGCGCGCGCCGGCACTCCCCTCGCCCACTATCTCGACCAATTCGGCCCCCGCGGTCGCCCGATGTGGGACGAGATCGCCGCCGCCACCTGGCTCGACGCCTCGCTCGTCACGCACCACGACGATCGTTTCATCGACGTGAACCTCGACCGGGGCGCGGGCCATGGCGACATGCTGAGCTGGGTCCCGGGCACCGAGCCCGGCCTCGGCGAAGTCCGCGCCCGCGTGCAGCAGCGCATCGACCCGGCGCGCTTCTTCGCGGCCTTCACGGCGCTCTGCTCGCGGTAAGCCCGTTGCTCAGGGCTGGCACTCGCAGTGCTTTTGCCCGACCGTCTCCTCTCATGCGCGCCCGCCTCATCCTTTTCCTAGCCCCCTGGCTTGGCGTTTCGCTCATAAAAGCCCAGACGCCCGAGCCCGCGGACCTCGTCATCACGCGCGCCCATGTCGTGACGATGAACGCGGCAAAGGACGTGATCGAGGATGGCGCCGTCGTCATCCGCGGTGAACGCATCATCGCCGTGGGCCCCGCCGCCATCGCCGCCGGTTATGCGGCCAAGAAGACCATCGACGCCCGCGGCGCGCTCGTGCTCCCGGGCATGATCAACACGCACACGCATGCGCCGATGACCGTGTTCCGCGGCCTCGGCGACGATGTGCCGGATCGGCTGCGGCGGTTCATCTTCCCCCTCGAGAAAAACCTGATGAACCGCGAATTCGTCCACTGGGGCGGGCTGCACGGCATCGTCGAGATGATCGAGGGCGGCGTCACCACGATGGTGAACAGCTATTATTTTGAGGAGGAATTCGCCGCCGTAGTGAAGCAGGCCGGCATGCGCGCCGTGCTCGGCCAGACCGTGATTAATTTTCCCGCGCCCGACGCGCCCGAGCCCTACGGCGGACTCGCCCTCGCGAGGAAATTCGCGACCGCCTGGCGCGGCGATCCGCTCATCACGCCCGCGATCTCGCCGCACGCGCCCTACACGGTCGACGTCGCGCACCTGCGCCTGATCGCGAAACTCTCCGCCGAGCTCGACGTGCCCGTGCTCATCCACCTCGCCGAGATGACCGAGGAGATGACGCTGCTGCGCAAGGAGCACAATATGACCCCCGTCGAGTTTCTCGACTCGGTCGGCCTGCTCAACCGCCGCCTCGTCGCCGCGCACTGCATCTTCGTCACCGACTCCGACATCGCGCTGCTCAAGGCCCGCGATGCCGGCATCGCGCACAACATGGTCGCCAACATCAAGTCGGCCAAGGGCGTCGCGCCCGCCCTCAAGATGTTCGACGACGGCCTGCGCGTCGGCCTCGGCACCGATGGCCCGATGAGCGGCAACACCCTCGATCTCATCGGCCAGCTCGGCTACGTCGCCAAGGTCCACAAGCTCGACCGCAAGGACCGCAACGTGATGCCCGCGATCAAGGTCGTGGAAATGGCCACGATGGGCGGCGCGCGCGCGATCCACCGCGAGGCCGACCTCGGCTCGCTCGAACCCGGCAAGCTCGCCGACGTGATCATCGTCGATCACGAGAGCACGGCGATGGTTCCGCTCTTCGACGTCTATTCCGCGCTCGTCTATGCCGCCAGCCCCCGCGACGTGCGCACGACGATTATCCACGGCCGCGTGGTGATGGAGGATCGAAAACTGCTCACCATTGACACCGCCGAGGTGCGCACCCACATGCGCGCCATCACCCGCCGCATCAACGCGGCGCTTGCCGCCGGCCTGAAGTGAGATTCTGTCCACCGCTCCGTTTTTCCACCACACCATGCACCTAAGACCCGCCCATCTCCTCCTGGCCTTCACGGCCACCGCGCTGACTGCGCTCAACGGCGCGCAAGCGCCCGCCATCAGCCAGCCCATCGCCCTTGAGGCGTTCACCGTCACCGGCTCCAACCTCCGCATCGGCGAGTCCGCCGGCGCCGCCAATCTCCGCGTGCTCACGCCCGCCGAAATCGAGGCCTCCGGCCAGACCAACCTCGCCGGCCTCCTGCGCAAGATCCCCGAGATCGGCGCGCAGGGGTTTGCGGAAAACCGCGTCAACACCTCTTCGCCCGGCACCGCCGGCGTCTCGATGCGCGGGCTCGGCGTCAATTCCACGCTCGTCCTCCTCAACGGCCGGCGCGTCACGCTCGCGCCGCTCGGCCAGGGCGGCAGCGCCGCGGGCCTCGGCACCGAGCAGTTTGTCGATGTAAACATGATCCCGGTCGCCGCGATCCAGCGCATCGAGGTGCTGAAGGACGGCGCCTCCGCCGTCTATGGCGCCGATGCCGTCGCGGGTGTCGTGAACATCATCCTGAAGAAGGACATCACCGAAGGCGTCCTCGCCCTCAGCTACGGCGACTACACCGGCGGCATCAACGCCCCGATCATCCGCGGCTCGTTCTTCACCGGCACCAAGGAAAACAAGACCTCCCTCTCCCTCATCGCCGACTGGTATGAGCGCAAGGAGTTCAAGTTCGGCGAACTGCCCCAGCCCGTGAAACGCCAGCTCCTGCTCGCGAGCAACACCCCGGGTTCGTTCGTGGCCCCCGTGGGCGCCACCGATCCGATCACCGGGCAGGTCATCCCGGCCGGCACCGCCCAAGCCGCGCGCACGTTCACCAGCGATCGCAACGCCGCGGGGCCCAACGCCACGTTCACCCGCCAGCTCCAGACCCAGAATACCTTCGACGCCAACGCCGCCATCCGCCCGCAGACCGATGCCGAGCGCAAGGGCGTCGTGGCCATCCTCCGCCACGAGCTGTCCAGCGACATCTCCGGCTTCGTTGAAATCGGCTGGCAGAAAAACAAGAACACCGAGGGGCTCTCGCCCGCGCCGATCTCCAATCTCAACAGCATCACGCTGCCGGCCAACAACCCCTTCAACCCCTTCGGCGTCGCGCTCGTCTCCAGCAATCCGCAGACGATGTTCTTCCGCTTCCTCGAACTCGGCGACCGTCTCACGACCACGCGCAGCAAGATGGAGCGCCTCGTCGCCGGCCTCGACGGCAAGCTCGCGCAGGGCTGGCTCTGGGACGCCGCCGCCACGTGGAATAAGTCCACCTCGCACCTCGACCTGAAAAACTTCCCCGCCCAGGACAAGGTCAACGCCGCGCTCGCCGACACCAACCGCGCCACCGCCCTCAACCTCTTCGCCAACGGCACGACCATCCGCAACAACCCCGCCACCCTCGCCGGCCTCGACAGCGGCGTGACGCGCGATGCCAAGACCGAGCTGCTCGCCTTCGATGCGCGCACCACGGGCTCGGCCTTCACCCTCCCCGCCGGCAAGGTCGCCGTCGCGATCGGCGGCCAGTGGCGCGAGGAGAAATTCTCCGACCGGCGCACGCAGCTCCAGCTGCTCAACCAGGGCACACCCGTCGCGCCGGCCAGCGGCCAGCGTCGCGTGAGCGCCGCCTATGTCGAGGCCTCCGCCCCGCTGACCTCCGCCGCGCAGAATATCCCCGGGCTCCACACCCTCGAACTCAACGCCGCCGGCCGCATCGAATCTTTTTCGGATGACGGCGTGGGCCACACCACCGTGCCGCGCGTCGGCCTCCGCTGGCAGCCCGTCGCGAAGGAGATCACCTTCCGCGCCTCCTGGGGCCGCGGCTTCCGCGCCCCCGCGCTCGCCGAACTCTACCTGCCGCAGACGACCAACATCGTCTTCAACCTCCCCGATCCGCTCCGCACCGGACGCCCCGGCTCCAACGCCAACGACACCGGCACCGGTCAGCGCCTCATCCGCTCGGGCGGCAACCCGCTGCTCGCCCCGGAGAAATCCGAATCCACCAACCTCGGCGTGCAGCTCACGCCCAGTGCGATCAAGGGCCTCACGCTCAGCGTCGATTTCTACACCGTCGAGGTGAAGAACCGCATCGGCACCGCCGCCACGCCCGCGATCATTTTGGCCAACCCCGCGCTCTTCGGCGATGCCGTCGTGCGCGCGACGCCCACCGCGTCCGACACCGCCAACAATCTCCCCGGCGAGCTGCGCGAAATCCGCACCGTGCTCGGCAACTTCGGCCGCACCAAGGCCGAGGGCGTGGACTTCGCCGCCGAGTATCGCTTCACCCTCCATAACCTCGGCCGCTTCACCACCCGCGCCGCCGCGACGCTCATCAATTCGCAGACGCTCCGCACCCGTCCCGACCTCGCGCAGGTCGAGACCGTGGGCCTCTACGAGATCCCGCGCTGGCGCGGCGACGCCTCCGTGCACTGGACCCGGGAGAAGCTCTCCGCCGCGGTCAACGTGAACTACATCGGCGGCTTCCAGGACACTTCGCCGAGCCCGCTCCTTGTGAAACAACAGCTCACGACCGATGTGCAAATCGGCCACGCGCTCCCGTGGGGTCTGCGCGCAAATGTCGGCGTAAACAACGTCTTCGACCGCAAGGCCCCCGCGACGAGCTTCTCCACCGGCTACGCCGAGCGCGCGAGCAACTTCCTCCCGCGCTTCGCGTATCTCGAGCTCACGAAGAAATTCTGACCCAGTCTCCTTCGTAGGGCCCGAGCTTGCTCGGGCCTTTCGCGAGACGGCCTCAGCCAGCTGAGGCCCTTGTTGCTACGAAAGCCGGGCGTGAATCGCCCGGCTTTTTCTTTGGTCACTCTCGGGTCACAACCGCCAGCGCCCCTCGATGAAGATGTGGGTGCCGCCGCGGCGTTCCCAGCGCGGTTCGATCCACCCGTGGTGGCCGCGGGGCGGAATCTCGTAGTGGCCGGCGATCCAGACATGACGCCGCCCGTGCCACGCCCAGTAGCCCGGCACCCAGATGTGCCGCGGCGATGGCCGCGCATACACCACTTCGACTCGTGGCCGCGGGGGCGCTTCCACCACGATAATCTGCGCACTCGGCACCGCCGGCGGCGCGGTGACGACCACAGGTGGTGCGGGGGTCGGACGCACGACAGTCGAGGGCGATGCGGGGCTGGCTCCGACCGGCGGTGGCGCCTCGGCCCAGCGACCCTCGAGCAACACAAAGCCGTTGGCCTCCCGGCGCCACTGCGGCGCCTGCCACACCACACCGGCCGTCGGCGGAATTTCCCAACGCCCGGTTTCCCAGACGTAGGCGCCCTCGCTCCAGCGCCAATGCCCCGGCACCCACTGATGCTGCGGCGAGGGCGACTCGCCAGGGCTGTCGCCCACCGCCGGCGCAAGGGGTGCATCGACCATCGGCGCCGGCGCCACCGTGGGCGCGTTGGCGATGGCGCTCGCGGCGTGCCCGCTCACGGTGGAAAAAATCAACAGCGCCACACCGGGCGCGATCACATGACGACGGCAGAATCGGGGGGTCATGGCAGCCTTAGACGCCATGCCCCGGACGATGTTTCGCCGGAGTTTCTCCTCCTTCCAATCTCCCGCTGCAGCTACGCTCACGATTCTTGTCGTAGAACCTGCAAACGGTATTTTCCGGTTACACCGCATCTGCCCCATGCACGATCTCATCCCAGCCGAGGCCATCCAGCAGCGCATCCTCATCGTTCGCGGCAAGCGCGTGTTGCTCGACGCAGACTTGGCCGGCTTCTACGGGGTCGGCACACGCGAACTCAATCGCGCCGTAACGCGCAACATGGACCGGTTCCCCGAGGATTTCGCATTCAAGCTCACCCTCGCCGAAACCCAGGCTTTGATGTTCCAACTTGGCACATCAAAGAAATCCGGGCGCGGCGGCACGCGCAAACCGGCCACCGTTTTCACCGAGCAAGGTGTCGCCATGCTGGCGAGCGTGCTGCGGAGCCCGCGCGCGGTTACTGTCAGCGTGGCGATTGTCCGTGCTTTTGTGCGCCTGCGGGAGCTGTTGACCGGCAATCGCGAGCTGGCGGCCAAAGTCACTGAACTGGAACGCAAGCTCTCCACCCACGATGGCGCGATCCGTGAATTGTTTGCGGCCATTCGGCAATTGCTCGCACCCGCTTCACCATCGGAAAAACGCGAGATGGGATTTCACACGCGGTTGGTGCCGACGCAGGCTGCATCACGATCGAAATCCCGAGCGCCCTGATGGCGTTCTGGCCACTCGGTTATGTTCAAAAACCGCTATCATTGAGTTTCACCTCTCCGGGGAGTGCTCCGGCCGATTTCAAGCCAACCGCCTTCTCCAGCATAATCACGGCGTCGCGTTCCCGTGGGCTTTCCGGCCGAGGCGGCGGCAGCAAAGCCAGCAGCGCTTCCAAGCTCATGTAGCTATCAAGCTTTGCTGCGGAGAGACGAGGATAGTAGCCGCGATTGCTGGTCGCGACAGAGACCAAGTTTTTGACAAGCAGCAGCGCCTTTTCGGAAGACTTCACCTCTCCGGCCAGCCATTCCTGAGCGGCTGCGAGCCCTTGCTGCTCGGCCCAGAAATTGAGATGCCAGCCCAACCAAGGACTTTGCCACAGGCTGCCATCTTTCGCCGCCTGTTGGATTCGCTCCATTGCGCTACGAGCGATTTGCACTGCCGCGGTCGGAGCGACTTGGAGGGTGACAGTTCCCGACTCTGTTTTACGATTAAGTCGTTGCGCGAATGTCACGGGAAAATCCAAGCCGGCTTCCGACTTCAGTGCTTTTTCGATCCAACTCGCACGTAATTCCGGACTAATGTCCCACAACAGCCTGATTGCGACATTCCCCGCGGTCCACTTGAAATCATCATCCTCCCCGTAACCGCGCAGCTCAGGCAATCGATCACCCAACACGCACAGCGCGTAAAACACATTCTCGCGAGCGGGATCCGCCAAGTCGTGCAAGATGACATGTGAGCGCGAAAGGACATTTCGCAGCCTCCCTTGGCCCTCAAACGCACATAGCTCCTTGTAGATGGCCTCGCGCCCCTTTGCGGCGGCATCTCGCAGCTGATCGATTTCCGAGGTCGTCACGTAGCCAGCGGGCAAGACGAGCTGAAAATAACGGTCATAGTGATTACCGTGACAAACCCGCTTTGTGCGGTCCCAGTCATCGCGCACTGCGTCTGAGATATTCCGACCTCGATTGAGTTGCGGCACCAAGCCCAAGATGAGATTTCGCACTGCGTCTTTTCGACTCTCGGTCGCCACCGACACAACCCAGTCGAGCAATTTTTCCTCCCGGCTTTCGTCATCCGGTCCGTGTGGCGGTAGCCCTAGAAAACTTTCCTCAAAGACGACTGACCGAGTGGCCATTCGCTCAAACACCGCCGGCTCCATCAGTCGGAGAACCTCAAGCGCCGCGACATCGACCGGATTGATCTCCAGAGACTCTCCGTGCAAATGCTGGTGCAGACTGAACGGCAACGAGGCGAGATAACGTGCGATCTGCCGCGGGGTGCGAAAGAAACTGCTCAAGTGCTCTGCATGAAGGTAAGCGGTAACTCGGCCACAGCATAGTCGGCCGAAGGCCGACGGTATAGAGTGGCGGGGATGAACGACGACAAGACAGTGGTGAACGTGCGGCCGCGTCGGCCGCATTTGAAACCGGAGGAGCGCGAGCGTGCCGTGGCGCTGTGGATGCAGAGCGGACGCAGCACCAGGGAGGTGGCGCGAGAACTCGGGATATCGCGGCAAAGCCTTGCGCGCTGGAAACAGGGCACGCGGGCGAGCGCGGTGAATGCGGCGGCGGAGCCGGCACTGGTGGAGGTGCCGGCGCCAGTCAGCGGAGCGGGCGTGGCGGAGGTGATGACGCGCGGCGGCGCGGTGCGATTCTTGGCGCCGGCGTCACCGGTGTGGGCGGCGGAGTTGATCCGGGAGTTGAACCGATGCTGAGTATCGGCGCGACGACCAGGGTCTTCCTGCGGCCGGGAGCGACCGATCTGCGGCTGGGCTACGAAGGCCTGACGCAATTGGCGCGGACGCAGTTGAGCGCGGAGCTACTGGGCGGGCGGGTGTTCGCGTTCTGCAATCAAAGTCGCACGCGGCTCAAGTTGTTGACGCATGATGGCACGGGCTGGTGGCTGTGCAGCAAGCGGCTGGACGCCGGCACGCTGAGTTGGCCGGTGAGCGGTGCGGCCGATCCGCTCACCGCGGCGCAGCTGTGGGCAATGGTCGCAGGGCTGGAAGTGAGCGGCTGGAAAAAGCACTGGCGGCGCTGATTATCTGGCGGAAAAAGCTCGCGCGGCGGCGGCCTTTAGTATCCACCTTATGGATATGAACGAGGTCCTGCCCGCCAATCCCGCTGAGCTGCAAAAGCTCCTGCGGGCGGAGCGCGCAGCCCATGCCGCGACGCGGGGCTTGCTGGAGCAGACCGCCTTGGAGCGCGACGCGGCGAAGGCCAAACTGCAGGCCCTGCTCAAGCGCTACTTCGGGCGCTCGTCGGAGAAAATCGATCCCAACCAGCTCGCGCTGGCCTGGGAGTCGGTCGTGGCCGACCAGGCGAGCGTGCCGCCACCGCCACCGGCGCCACCGCCGGTGGCGCGCGGCCCGCGGGCGCCCTCGGTGCGCCGCGCCCAGCGCCTGGAGGATCTGCCCGTCCTTGAGACCATCACGCTCGATCTGCCCGCCGCCGCCAAGCTCGCCCCGGATGGCACGCCGCTGGTCAAGATCAGGGAGGAGATCACCGACGAGGTCGATTATCAGCCTGGCAAATTGTTCCGCCGTCAGATCATCCGGCCGGTATATGCCAGCCCCGCGCATGGCTGCGCACCGCAGGTGGCGGACTTGCCGGCGCGCGTGATCCCCGGCGGCCAGGTCGGTCCTGGCCTGATCGCCCACGTCGTGCTCTCGAAGTATGTCGATGCGATCCCGCTTTATCGCCAGGAGGCAATGCTCGAGCGCCTCGGGCCGGCGTTTACCCGCCAGGCCATGGGCCAGTGGGTCGAGCACGCGGCCAATTTGTTTCGGCCGGTGTATGCCCAACTGCAAAGAGCGGTGCAGCAGAGCGCCTATGCCATCGGCGATGAGACGCCGATCCGGGTGTTGGATCCGGCCCGGCCCGGGGCCGCGCGGGAAGCGTGGCTGTGGACGTTCCTGGCGCCGGGGGCCAAGGTCGTGGTCTTCGACTTTCAACTGACGCGCAGTCATGAGCCGGCGCTCGCGTTCCTGCGCCAGTTTGCCGGCGTGTTCCAGAGCGATGGCTACGCCGGCTACCTCAAGGCGCTGCGGTTGTTGCCCGCCGACCGACGCCAACAGATTGTCCACGCCAATTGCCTGGCGCATGGCCGCCGCGGGTTTGTCGAGGCCCTCGAAGCCGGCGACGAACGGGCCGCGCCGTTTCTGGCTTATCTCGGCGCCCTCTACCGCATCGAAGCGGAACTGCGCGACGCCACCCCGCAACTCCGGGCTGCGACGCGCGGCACCCGCTCGACCGCCTGGCTCGTGCCGATGCACCAAGCCCTGATGAAAGCGGCCGTCGATCCGGCGATCCTGCCGCACAGTGCACTGGCCAAGGCCGTCCACTATGCCCTCCAACGCTGGCCGGAATTGACGCGCTTCGCCGAGCCCGATCACGGGCATGTGCACATCGATTCCAACGCCGTCGAGAACGCCATCCGCGTCTGCGCAGTCGGCAAAAAAAATTATCTCTTCATCGGCCATCCCGACGCCGGTTGGCGTTCCGCCGTCCTCTATTCGATTCTTGGCACCTGCAAGCTCCTCGGTCTCAACGAATGGAGCTACCTCACCTGGGCCCTGCCCCGCCTGGCCGCCGCCACCAATCACACCGCCCACGAGTTCACGCCCCAGCGCTTCGCTCAACTCCCCCGCTGATTGCTCACCTCCGCCACTCGCCGGCTCTTTCATCTCTCCAATATAGCGGCCGCGATTCCCGCGGCTAGCCTGTGCTCGAGTTACCGCTTACGACAGAGCGAGGCTACGCCCGCGCAATCCGCCGCCGCGCATCTGCGGCGATGCCGGAGCCCGGGCGGGAGAGCCGTCAACCTGGCCCGCCGCTCAAAACCGCACGCCCGCGGTGAGCCGGTAGGTGCGGCCGACGATCCACTCGCCGCCGCCGCGATCCTGTTGGTCGGAGAAGTTCAGCACGTTGAGCGACAGCGCGCAGCGGTGGTTGGCGGACAGCTTGAACTCGTAGCGCGCGAAGGCGTCGAAGGTCGTGTAGCGGTCGTTTTGCACGGGAAGATTCGTGATCGGGTCGTTCCACCCGCGGTCGATCTCGCCCGTGTGGAGCGCGCCGCCGCCGATCGTCCAGCCGCCGGGCAGACGATAGCTGGTGAACAGCGTGAAGCGGTTGTAGGGCAGGTTGGAGAAATTGCGGCCGAGGTTCGCGCGGTTCGTGTCGCTGCTGATAAACGTGTCCACGTAGGACCAGCCGCCGGTGATCTGCCAGTCCTTCACCGGAAAGAAAAACGCGGTGAAGTCGTAGCCTTCGGAGGTCTGCTCGCCGACTTGGATCACGTCGCCGAGGCCGCCGTTGGCATTCGGGATCGTGGGATCGGTGACGGGGAGGTTTTTGTTTTTGATGCGGTAGGCGCTGAAGGTCGCCGACACGCGCCCGTCGAACGCCTCGAGTTTCAGGCCGGCCTCGATGCTCTTGCCAAACGAGGGCGTGAGGTTGACGCCGAAGCTGTTGGTCGAGCCGTTGCGCGGCTCGAGCGATTCGGAACTGAGCGCATACACGGAGACCCACGGGATCGGGCGGTAGAGGAGACCGTAGTTGGGGCTCCACTTGTCGGTGACGGAGTTGACGACATCGTTCTGGCCGGTGCGGCGCGTCTGCCACTTGCGCGAATAGTCGTTTTTATCGAAGCGAATGCCCGCGAGCGTGAAGAGCGAATCGCCGAGGAGTTTGGCCTGATGGTTCGCGTAGTAGGAAGTGAGCTCGATCGGATCGCGGTAGTGGAGCTGAGGGCGCGCCCAGTTCACGGGATTGTAGTCGGCATTGCCGATGCGGAGATTGGGGCGGCGCGTGCCGACGGTGTAGTAGCGGAAATTTTGGGCGAGGTTGTCCACGCCGTTGCGCAGGTCCGGATTCCGGTCCTCGAAGAGGATGCGGTAGTTGGTGTCCTTCGCAAAATTGAAGCCGGTGAGCAGGGTCTGCGGGACTTGGGCGACATCAAATTTCAACACCCCGTCCACGCGCGCCTGCCACATCCAATTCTGATTGTTGTCACTGGCCCAGAGGGTGCGGAGCGCCTTGATCGGGGCGCCGTTGGCATCGAGGACGAGCGCGCCGTTGCGATCACGCAGGGCGGCGAGCGCGAGGCCGCGGTGGGTCTGGGTCGTGCGCTGCTGGGTGCGTTCGAGCGAATTGAACGCGGCGTTGACCGAGAAATTTTCCGAGAACTTATGGTCGGCGACGAAGAGCAGGTTGGTCACGTCGTTCGTATGGACGGTGTCGGGGCCGGTCCATTGCTGCTCGCGCGGAACACTGAGGAAGCTCGGGAGGTTGACGGTGCCGCCGGTCGCGGTGAGCGAGACGTCTCGCAGCTTGTTATGGGTGAAGCCGCGGTCCTGCTTCATGTATTCGATATCGACCGTGAAGGTGGTGGCCGCATCGAGGCGGTAAACGGCGATGGGCGCGACAAACGTGCGCTTCACGCGCTCATAATCCCGGAAACCATCCGCCTTGGTGTGCGCCCCGAGGAGGCGGAGCGCGAGGGGGCCCGCGGGCGCGTAATTCACATCGACCTCCGAGCGGAACAGGCCATCTGAGCCGACGACCTGGCGCAGCTCGACGCCGGTGCCGCGCGTGGGGCGCTTGGTGATGTAGTTGATGATGCCGCCCGGCTGGCTGATGCCGTAGAGCACGGCGGCGGGCCCGGCGACGACCTCCTGGCGCGCGATGTTGATGCTGTCGGAGGTGTCGTAGCGGCGGAAGCCCTCGCGCATCTGCCACGTCGTGCCGAAGCCGCGGATGGTCACGGCGGTGTCGCGGTCGCCGTCGCGCGAGCCGACCTCCACGCCGGCCTGAAACTTCAACGACTCCGAGGCATCGAACGCCGCGATGTCGCGCATGAACTCCTCGGTGACGACCTGGATGTTCATCGGCACTTCCTTCAGCGGGGTGTTCACGCGGGTGCCGCCGATGGAGTTGCTGGCGCGATAGCCGCGGTCCTGGCTGGTGCTGACCTCGAAGGGGGAGAGCTTGATCGTTTCGGATTCAGCCGGGGTCGTTTGGGCGGCGAGCGAAGACGCGGCGAGAGCGGCAAAAAAGGCGGTGAGACGGGCAGGCAGGGATTTTTTCATGGGGACGAGCATGGTGGTCGGTGGGTTGGGTTTTGGCGGCGGCGCCTCGGGAACGAGACGGTTCACCAGCAAAGCCCCCGACTTCACGTCCTCCACGACGACCAGTCCGGTATCGGCGACGAGGCGACGCAGCGCCTCCCGCACGGTGTAATCGCCCCGCACTGGGTTGGTCGTGATGCCGCGGACGGCATCGACCAGATAGACCACCTGTTGACCCGATTCTTCGGCGAAACGTTTCAGCGTGCCGGCCGCATCCCCGCGCGCGATGTCGAAGCGTTTGCGCGCGGCTTCACCGGCTTGGACGGACGCGGTGGCGCCGGCCAAACAACAGACGGTCGCGACCGCGACCGCACCGGTGGGGATAAGGGGGTTCATCAACAAGAGCAGTGGGAGCGCTCCTGAGACGAGGCGGCGGACGAAATGGGTTATCGTCGCGCGCATGTTTTTTCGCCGGCCGCGCGGGGCGGGTCAGCGCGCCGCCCGCAGCACAACGGTAAAATCACCGCGGCGATCGACCGAAATCGTGCCGCTGCCCTCGAGCAGGCGGATGAAACCCTCGACGTTATCCACCGCGAACGTGCCGCCCACCGGCCGCTCGGCGAGGGCCGGATCGCCGAGGAGAAGCTGGAGGCGGTTGCGGCGGTTGAACTGCGCCACGACCTCACGCAGCGGCGTCTCGGCAAACACGAGTTTGCGCTCCTGCCACGCGAGCGCCTCGCGCAGGACCTCGGGCGCGATTTTTTCCACGACGGGCGCGGGCGCGGCGGACGGGGATTTTGGCGGTGCGGTGGCGATGAGCGCGCGCTCGTTGGCGACCAAAAATGTCGGCCCGCCGCTCGTCGGCCGGCCGCTGCGAAGGTCAGGCGCGCCGCGCGACGGCCCGACGGCGGGGGCCGGCCCTACCTCGGACACGGCCACCTTTCCCTCCGCGACGAGCACCTCGACGGCGAAGGTCGCGAGGCGCACGTTGAATGCCGTGCCGACCGCGCGCACGGCCACGCCGCCGGCCGACACGATGAACAGCCGCGCCGTGTCGTGCGCCACGGTGAAGTGCGCCTCGCCGCGCACGAGGGCAACGCGGCGCTCGTTCGGCAACAGCTCGACGCGCACTTCGGAATTGGCGTTTAGTTCCACGAGCGAGCCGTCGGCAAGCACGACGCGCTCATAGCCGCCGGCCGAGGTCGCGTAGACCTGCGCGGACGGTTGCGGACGCGCCCATTGCCACCAACCGAGGGAGGCGAGCACCACCGCAGCGGCGAGGCCCAAGGCGATTCGAATGATCGGAAACTTCTTCCCCGCTGCAATCACGCGCGGCTTCACCGGAAACTCCACCACGGGCTGCAACTCCGCGCGCACGAGCGGCATTTTTTCGAGCAGGACACACGCGGCCTCCAAGCGCGTGACCGCGGCGGCGTGGCGCGAATCGGCGCGGCACCAGCGCTCGAACTCGCGCTTCTGCGCGGCCGAAAAACCCTCGGCGCGCTCGGTCAACCAGTTCGAAGCGACTTCCTCGATCGGATCGTCGTGGTCGAGCGAGTCGCTCATGGCGTAGCCTCCCCTGCCGTCGGCGGCGCGATCTCCAACAGCCCGCGGTCCGCGAAAAACGCGGCGCAGCGCCGCATACCTTTTGCCATGTGCACCTTCACGGTCTCGGCCGAGATGCCGAGTTGCACGGCGATTTCTTTGTAGGCGAGTCCGTCGAGGTAGCGGAGCATGATGACTTGGCGGCAGCGATCGGGCAGCGCACGCACGGCGTCGGCGAGCACTTCGAGTTCGTAGCTTTGGTCGAGCTGCTCCCCCACCCCGGGCCGGTCTTCCAAGACCGTAAGCTCGACCAAGTCCGTCACCGTCTCGGTCGGCTTCGCCCCGCGGCGTCGGAAAAGATCGAAGGCGGCGTTGCGCGCGGCGGTGAAGAGAAACGCCTTCGGGTAGCGCACCCCGCCCGCGGCCTGCGCCCGGAGCAGGCGCGTGTAAGTTTCCTGCACCAGGTCGTCGTGATCGCAGAGCGTCGGGAAACGCGCCTGCAAGTAAGCCCGCAGCGCCGGTTCATGGGGCTGCACTTCCTCGGTAAACCAACGGGCTTGTTCGGACGGGGGCATGGGGCGATGCGAGGCAAAGGCATCCGTCTGCCGACGCAGTGTGTCGAGGGGATTTTCGGCCAAACCCCCGAGCGAAAACTATTTTCCGCCGACGATAACCCAAAAGCCCGGAGGCTGCGTCTCTAGACTTCGGGGCAAGGCACGATTTGGCCGGCGGCCTAGGCCAGTTCCCAGCCTTTGCGGTAGGCGCGGCGGATGAGGGGCGCGGCCTCGGGGGCGCCTTTCGCCACGAGATTTTTCGCGTCCCACTCCACGCGTTGGCCGAGGCGCAGGGCGAGGTTGCCGAGAAGCACGGTTTCGCTGAACGGGCCCGACGCGGCGAAGTTCGAGAGCGCGGGCGTGCCCGTCTTGATCGCGCCGAGCCACTCGACGTAGGGGCCGCCACCGTCTTCGCCTTTGCCGTCCTGCGTGCCGCCCGGGACGCGCGCGATGGTCTTCGGCGGCGCAGGGAACCCGGTGCCGATCGATTCCGGTTTGAAGACCCAGTCCTGCCGCGAGCGCCCGAAAAACATGCGGCCCTTTTCGCCGACCAGCACGAGGTCGAAGCGGCGGAACACGTGATCGGCCGTGGGAAAATCATCTTTCCACAAGGCCTCGGGCGGGGCGTTGAGGTAGCGGCCTTCCTTGGCGACGACGCCGTCATACCACATGAATTTCACCGGCCCGCCGAGGATGCTCGTGGGAAACTGATAGGTGATCGTCGAGCGATGCGGGGCGGCGATCGCGGTGCCGCCCTCGTGCCAACTATCGACGGAGGTGGGCGACGTGAGGCCGAGGGCCCAGTAGGGCATGTCCATGATGTGGCAGCCCATGTCGCCGAGGGCGCCGGCACCAAAATCCCAATAGCCGCGCCAGTTGAACGGCGTGATCGCGGGGCTGTAGTCGCGAAACGGCGCGGGCCCGATCCACTGGTTCCAGTCGAGGCCCTTCGGCACCGGCTCGGCCTGGGGCCACTCTTTCATGCCCTGCGGCCAGATAGGACGATTGGTCCACGCGTGGACTTCGGTGACGCGCCCGAGCACACCCGCGCGGATGAGCTCGACGCCGCGCCGGATGGGTTCGCCGGCGTGGGCCTGGTTGCCCATCTGCGTTTGCACCTTGGTCTGCACGGCGACCTCGGCGAGGCGCCGCGCCTCCCAGATCGAGTGTGAGATCGGTTTCTGGCAGTAAACGTGTTTGCCCTTCCGCATCGCGAGCATCGACGCGTGGAAGTGGTGGTGGTCGGGCGTCGAAACGGTGACGGCGTCGATGCCGTCCACCGTGGCGATCATCTCGCGGTAGTCGGTGAAGAACTTCGCGGCGGGAAACCGGTCGAGCACGGTGTCGCCGGCGCCCTTGGATTTCTTGCGGCGACCCAGCTCGGGATTGCGCGGGTTGGCCACGTCGCAAAGCGCGACGATTTCAGCGCCGGCTTCGGCGGTGGCCATCATATCGACATACCCCTTGCCGCCGACCCCGATGCAACCGACTTGGATGCGACCGTTGGCGCCGCGCGCCGAAGCGGGGAGGATGTGGAAGCCGAGCGTGGCGACGGCGGAAGCACGGATAAAATCGCGCCGGGTAGGGTGGGGACGTTTCATGGGCGGGGAGGTGCGTGGAGATTCACGATTCGGAGCGCGCAGGGCAATGCGAGTTGGGTGCGCGGACGAATGAAGGGCGCGCACGAGGTGCGCCCCTACGAAAAACGGGCGGGCCCGGAGGCCCGCCGCCACCTGATCCGCGTTGGCTTAGAACTCAAACGAGTTCGTGAGCAGCCAAGTCTGCGGCTCGGCGATTCGCATCGTGTTGTAGGTGCCGTCGGGCTGGGCGTTCACCGGGATCAGACGGTTGCCGACGCCGATGTTGCGCACGTTGAGCTGCGCGCTCCAGCGGATTTTGTCGGTCAGCTTGCGGCTGTAGCCGATCCAACCGTCGACGTTGGTCTCCTTGGGACCGAAGTAGGGTTTCGTGACGTCAAACACGCCGGAGCCATCGGGCAGGATTCTCACCGGGTAGCCGATCGCCGCGCGATCCTGCCAGCGCACGGAGCCGCCGACGCGCCAGCCTTTGAGCCGTCCCTCGGTGAACGAGTAGTTGGTGACGGCGTTGAATCGCCAACGGCGCAGCTCGGGCGAAGGCGATCCGTCCAGCAGCACGGCCTTGTCCACGTCGGCCTTCACTTGAGCAAAGGCCTGGCCGAGGGTATTGCCAGAGGTCGCCGAGTCCGGAAGCGCAGCAGCGGAGCCGCCCCAGATCGGCTGAAGCGCAGCGAGCATCCGCACAAACGCGGCGCCGGTGTTGCCTGAGACCGCGTCCTGGCGGGCGGCGTTGAAGGAGATGCGCCATTGCCGGAGGGGATTGTAAGTGACGTCGAATTCGTAGCCCGTGCCGACGATGTCGGTGGTGCCCACCACGGTGCCGATCCGGTCGTCGCGATCGACGATCGTCGTGCCGTTCGGTCCCGGAGAGAAGCGGAAGTCGAAGGTCTTGAAGAGCCGCTGCGCGTCCGCGCCCTGCTGCCACGTATTCCACGCGGCGAGGGCCGCCGGCGAAGCCGCGGCCCGATAAACGGGATCGGAATTGAGTTCGATTTGGGAATCAAGGCGGCGCACAATCACGTTTTGCGGCTCGCGCAGGGCCGTGGCGGTGGCGAGCGACGCGATGGTCTCATACTTGGTGAAACGCAGCTCGAGCTTCCGGTTGAACAACGAGATCAGCGCACCCCATTCCTTGGTTGATCCGGTCGGCGCCGCGATCGGATTGCCGAAGAAATCAAAGCGCGGCGAGCTTGGCCGGAAGTTGTCGGACACGTTGTAGGTCAGCGACACGTCGGCGCCCAGCGGCAGCTTGCCCCGGAGAAACGACGGCTGGTGCAACACCAGGCCGTAGGAGAAAGACGACTCGGAGCTATCGAGCGCCGGAGCGGTCCATTTCCAAACGCTCTTATCGACGATCTTCAGCCCCGTGGCGGGATCGGTGAGGGACGCGGGGGCCGTGAAGGTCTTGAAGGCGTCCTTGCGCCAGCCGAGCGTGCTCACTAGGGTGTTGTCCCACCAGTAGCTGTTGGCGACGAAGACGGACGACTCGACCTTGTCGGCGCTCCGATTGGGGAAAATCGTGACGTTGCTGAAATTATATTTGTCCTTCGGAATGAGGCTGAAAGAGCGGTTCTGAAACTGCGGTATCTGGGCCTGGGACACCGGAGTGGCGGCGGGTGCTTGAAAATAGAGCACGTTGACGCTGTTCGCTCCATCGAGGCTGTTGTTGGCGGTGACGCCCCGGAGGCCGCCGTTCTGGGGGCTGGCCGCGGTGAGCAGGCTGGGCCCGATGTAGGAAGTCCGCTGGAGGAACCGGTTGCCGCTATCCAACGCAATCGTCCTGGGTTCATTGACCGACTCCGCGTTCCAGTAGTCGAGCCCGAGGGCATGATTGCGCCCGCCATAGCTGGCGCTCTCCGCCTTCTGGTTCGTGAACGAACCGGTGAAGACATGCCGGCCGAGCGCTTTCCACAGCCAGCCGTCCTTCTTGGTGCGAGCGAAATTGAGATCGTAGTAGGCCGTCGCCCGGAACGCTTCGCGCTCGGATTCAGGGGAATTGTCAAAGCCGTCGGCCGAGGTGATGAAGGGGCGACCCAGGTTCGGGTTCGGGAGTCCGTTCGGCAACTTGGTGTTGATATCGATGTTGATGGCGTGATTACGAAATTGAAAGGGCTGAACGTGGCCGTTGCGCAACGACTCCTTGAAGAACGAGACCTCGACGCCGGCATTCGCACCGAGGCGCTGCTCAAAGCTGGCATTGTAGGATTTGAAGAACGCCCATTCCCGTTTGTTGGGGCCCTCGAGCATCTGATCGTAGAAGTTGAAGATCGAGGGATCGGTCAGCTTCTCGTCCTTCCAGAAGTTGAAAGAAGCCGGGCTGCTCGACTGATAGAGGCGTTGGACATAGTTCTTGGAAGACTGGAGCATCCGCAGGCCGTCATTCACATAGGCGTTGCCGGCGGCGTTCAGGCGGACGCGATTGTTGAAGCCTTCGATCGCCTGAACAGAGGGACTCAGGCCGGTGATACCGAAACGCGTGACGTCCGGATTCTCCTGAATCAAGAGCGGCTTCTGCGAGAATCCGGCGATGAGGCCAGTGTTCAAGCCACCCGTGGCCGTGATCGGCCGGAGGTTGGGATCCGAGGGCATCGTCCCCAAGTAGGTCGCCACGCCGGTGGTGGGATCGTAGACTGGTTTTCCGAGCGCCCACCACCAGGTGATGTTGTCGGTGGGCGTGGAGTTGTAGGCTTTGTTGGAAAACTGCTTCGCATGTTCGACGTTGGCCCGGAGCGCGGCGCCCTTCCAGGGCCGCGCGGTGGCGGTCGCAAAGACTCGCTCGTCGCGAACATAGGCCGGCTTGAGTTGATAGCGTTTGTCGCCGTAGAGCGTCGCGATGCGCAGGGCCAGGCGATCCTTGATCAGGACCTGGTTGTGGTCGAGGGAGAGGCGGTGTGTCTCGTGCTGTCCGTATTGGGCGTCCACCTTGGTCTTGGTTTGGTTGGTCTGCGCCTTGATGAGGCCGGTGTTGATGATGCCGGCGGCGTTGCCGAGGCCGAAGAGGATGGCATTGGGGCCGCGGTTGATTTCGACGCGCTCGGTGTTGTAGCCGTCCATCGCCGTGCTCGTGATGAAGAAGTCGCGCGTTTGGTCCGCGCTGCCGATGCCGCGGACGCGCGTCGCCCCTTGCGCGCCGCGCAGGCCGGAAATGACGTCGGTGAAGTTGCCGTCCAAACCGTGGTTGCTGAAGTTGCCGCCCAAGCCGGCCGCCTCGGTGCCGAGGGTGTAAGTCAGGAGGTCATCAAGTTTGGTCGCGCCGATGTCATCCATAAATTGCTTCGTCACGACGGAGATCGAGGCAGCGACATCGCGCAGTTCGGTGCGCAAACGCGTGCCGGCCAGGGTGCCGCTCGCGGCGTAGCCGTTGTCCTTGTCCGAAGCCACCTCGAAGGGCGACAACTGGACCAAGTCGTCTCTAGCCGGAGCAGCGGGGGGTGTCGTCTGGGCCACGGCGGCGCTCGATGTGGCAAGCCAGCCGGCCAAGGCGGCAAGCAGGGTGCGGGGGGATTTCATGGGCGAGGGGTTGGGGGGTTGGTTGGGTTCGGGCGAAAGATTACCGGCCTCGGTCGCGGCGCGCGTGGCCGGCGGAGAATCAGCGCGCGCCGGGGCTTTTTTTTCGGATGGTGGCGTCGGCTCCCGCTCCACGCTGAGGATGCCGCTTTGTTCGTCGCGCCGGGCCCGCAGCACCGTGCCGGCCAGCAGCCGCTGCGCCGCCTCCAAGGGCGTGAATTCACCCCGCACCGCATTGACGGTCACGTCGTCGACGAGCCGACTGTCAAACACCAGCTGCACCCCGGCCTGCTGCGAGAGGCGCTTAAGCGCCGGCTCCGCCCGGCCCGCCGGCAGGTCAAAATTCCGCCGCAGCGGGACCGCCGCCGACAGCACCGAGGCGCACAAGCCAGCCACAAGCAGGGTAAACGCCCAGCGCCAAGGAGCGCCGGGTCGAATCGACGGGGGCATAATAGGTAGACGGACCAAGGCCCGCGCCCGCCTTACAAGAATCCTTTGTTTCGCGCAGAAAACCTCAGCGCTGCGAACGCAGGACAATCGCTCCGTTCCCGCCGCGATCAGCGCGGATGCCAAAGTTGCTCTCGAGCAGCAGCAGGAAACCCTCGGTGTTGTCGGCCGCCAGATAGCCGCTCAAACGCAGCTCGCGCAGCCCCGCGTCCGCCGAATCGGCGACGATGCGGCGCTGGCCCGCGGTGGTGAGGCGAGCGTTGATCAGGGCAACCGCCTCCGTGAGCGGCGTGCGGGAAAACTCGATCTGCGGGACGCGCCAAGCGGATGCCTCGGCCATTTCCGCGGCGGAAAGCACACTCACCTCGGCCGCCGCCCCGGCCGAAGGCACGAGGGCGCGCTGCCCCGCATCGACGAGCGCCGCAGCCTTGGCCTCGGGCTCCACCGCCACGCGCCCATGCGTCACCAGCACCTCCACGGCGGCGCCTCCGCCCAGACCGACGGAGAATGCCGTGCCCACCGCCCGCACCTCCACCCCCTGGGCCGTCACGACAAAAGGCCGCGCCCGATCCTTCACCACATCGAAGTGCGCTTCCCCCCGCCGCAGCGCCACACGCCGCGCCAGCGGCGAGAAATCGGCCGCAATCTCCGCCCCGTCGCGCAGGACCACAACCGATCCGTCCGGCAAAATCTGGCGACGCGGTTCGGTGACGATGGCCGTCGGGGCGCCTGGCGCCCCCGGGTCCCGGTTTAGGCCAACGAAAAGCCCGAGTCCCATCGCCACCGCGATCGCGCCAGCCAGCCTGGTTAAACGCCGCCGCCGGACCCGCACAGCCCGGCCCACCTCCGCCACCAGCGCCGCCTCGGCCTGCGCGCCACGCATCCAGCGCAGCGCCTCCTCCGCGGCACGGGTGTTCTCCGGTTGCTGGTCAGGCGCGCTCATCGGAAAAAAGCCCCGTAACGCCACGCCGCCGCAAATACTCACCACAACGATCCATCGCCCGCGCGGTTTGGACCTCGACGGTTTTCTCGGCGAGCCCAAGACGCTCCGCCGTTTCGCGGCGCGAAAGGCTATGGATCTTGTGGAGGAGAAAAACCTCGCGGCAGCGGTTCGGCAGCCGACCGATCGCCTCAGCGAGCAGCGCCACGCGCTCGCGGTTCTCCGTTTCTCCCGCGACATCCGCCGTCTCATCGGCCACAGGCAGTCCGGCCAAATCCTCCACCACATCGATGGGCGAGGCGATGGAGCGCCGCGCCCCGTCTATCGCCAGCCGCCGCGCAACGGTGAACAGGAAGGCCCGCGCGGAACGGATGGGCCCTTCGGCGCGCACGCGCCACATGCGTAAATACGACTCCTGCACCACGTCGTCCACGTCGCGCACAGTGGGAAACGCGCCGCGCAGATACGCCTTCAGCTGCGCATCGTGGGGATGGACTTCAGCGGCAAACCATTTCGCCTGATCCGTGTGGGGTGGCATCGCGACTGAACGCACCGAATGCGAAAGCCCAGCGCGCAGCAAGGGCGGAGTGAGGCGTAGGCTGCCCTGGGCGCGCTTCCTGTTTTTGGCGCAAACCGGCAAGAGGCGCCGTCGCCTTCCCGCGACTACTCCTCCTCGACCACGTAGTGGCAGCCTTTGCTCCGCGGGTTGAGCGCGGCCGCGTGCACGATGAGCAGCGCCGTCTGGATCGCGTTGCGCAGCTCGATGAGGTCGCGCGTGAGGCGGCAGCCGCGGTAAAAGCTCTGCACCTCCTCGCGCAGCTCGATCAGGATGCGGCGCGCGCGCGTGAGGCGCTTGGGCGAGCGGACCACGCCCGCGTAGTTCCACATCGTGTGCTGGATTTGCAGCATGTCCTGCCGGATCAAGACCGGATCGGCCTCGCGCACCGGGCTCTCCCATTCGCGCGGCGCGGGCAGGCGGAAGGTTTCGCGCACGATGTCCGTGCCGTCGGCCAGCGCCGCGAACTTCGCGCTCACGAGGCACTCCAGCAGCGAGGTGCTCGCGAGGCGGTTCGCCCCGTGCAGCCCCGTGCAGCCCGTCTCGCCGATGGCGTTGAGGTGCCGCACGCTTGTGCGCCCGTGCAGATCCGCATGCACACCGCCGCAGGCGAAGTGCGCGGCCGGCACGACCGGGATCGGCTCGCGCGTGATGTCCACGCCATGCGCGAGGCAGCGCTCGAAGATCGTCGGAAACCGGTCGCGGATGAAGTCCGGCGCCATCGCCGTGAGATCGAGCAGCGCGTGCGGCTCGCCGCTCGCGGCCAGCTCCTGCTTGATCGCGCGGGCCACGACATCGCGCGACGCCAGCGAGCCGCGGGCGTCGATCTTGTCCATGAAGGGTTCGCCGCGGACGTTGCGCAGCACGCCGCCCTCGCCGCGCAGCGCCTCGGTCACGAGGAAGCGCGGCGCGTTTTTCTTCGCGAAGACCGTCGGGTGAAACTGCACGTATTCCAGGTCGATGAGCCGCGCGCCCACGCGGTAGGCCATCGCCACGCCGTGGCCGACGCTGCCCGGCTGGTTGGTCGTGTGCAGGAAAATCTGCCCGAGCCCGCCCGTCGCGAGAATGGTCTTCTTCGCCACGATCGCGATCGTCTCGCCCGTGCGCGTGTCGAGCACGTAGGCGCCGAAGCAGGTGAGCGGCTCGTAGCGGTCGGCGAGATCGACCGAGTTGTGCGAGAGCGTCAGCAGATCGATGGCGACGCAGCCGGCTCGGCGCGTGATCTTCGGCGTGGCGTCCACCCGCGCCGCCACCGCCGAGAGGATGGCATGGCCCGTGGCGTCCTTCGCATGGATGATCCGGCGCGCGCTGTGGCCGCCCTCGCGCGTGAAATCGAGCGCGCCCGCCGCGTCGCGATCGAAGCCGACGTTGAGCGCCTCGATCAAAAACTCCTCCACCGCGCGCGGCCCCTCGCGCACGAGGTGCTCGACCGCCCCGGGGTTGGCCGTGCCGTCGCTCGCCGCCATGATGTCGCGTGCGAGCGCCGCCGGATCGGGCGCGGTGTCGTAGATGATGCCGCCCTGGGCCCAGTCGCTGTTGGCGGCCAGCGGCTCGGAGAGCGAAAGCAGCTCAACCGAAAGCCCAAGCTTCGCCGCTTGCAGGGCATACGCCGAGCCGGCGAGTCCGGCTCCGATCACAAGGCAGTCGGTGCGATGAGTCTGCATGATTCCAAAATCAGGGTTGCATGAGCAACCCACCACCAAACTGGATCATGACTCTTTAGGCCGCCCCTGCCGGCGACTTTCGCCCGCAAGTCCGGCAAAATACGTTCGCTTCACAAAAGCTTCTACATCCTTCCAATAAAGCCCCGTGGCCTTCGCGTGGATCTCGCACTCGGTCTTCAATCGCGAGAGATAAACATCCTGCTGGTCGGCCGCCGCCTGATGCATCTCCGCATAGAGCTTCACCAGTGCTTCCAGCCCCGGAGACATCAGGCAAAATGGGCCTTCAACCGGTCCATGGCACCCTGATCTTCAGGGAGAAAGACCGCGCGATCATCCACCTCAAGTTGGGTAAGGCATGCGCGCAACGCCGCAAGACTGATACCTGCCTCGGTCGAATTGAACGGCGTGGACTGGGTCGCCAAAAACTCAAGCAACCAGTAGCCCGCACAGCGCAGATCTGAGACTATCGCGAGGTAGACTGTTTGCTCGCGGCTCGATTCGGGCAAACCGAGGCGCTGTTCAAGACGGCGGAAAATCGTGAATGCGTTTTGCCACGTAACAACGGCGTTCACCACGCTTTCCCGACGGCGCACCTCGTCGATCAGGTCTTTTACCGGGCCGAAGTCCCTCTCCGTGAGACCGTGCCCGCTTACTTGGTCAAAGGACAGTTGCGTGCTCATGATTCCAAGATGGATGGAGCGATTCGCATCCGCAAGCGCAAGGTTCGTTCGCTATCGAGCTATCCGTGCCCTGGCTCCAGATCCAAACTCAAATCCACCGCCACGGCCGAATGCGTAAGCGCGCCGATGCTGATCACGTCGACACCCGGCAGCGCGTAATCGCGGATCGTCTCGAGGCGCACGCCGCCGGATACCTCCACGACCGCGGCCCCGGCGATGAGCGCGACGGCGCGACGGATCAGTTCGGGCGGCATATTGTCGAGGAGGATGACTTCGGCACTGGCGCGCAGCGCCGCCTTCACCTCGGTAAGCGTCTTGGCCTCCACCTCGATCTTCGCGGCGTGTGGCGCGGCGGCGCGGCATTTCTCGACCGCGCGGGCGAGCGAGCCGGCGGCGGCGATGTGGTTGTCCTTGATGAGCACGTGCTCGCCGAGCGACGAGCGGTGGTTGAAGCAGCCGCCGCAGCGCACCGCGTATTTTTCGAGGGCGCGCCAGCCGGGCGTGGTCTTACGCGTGTCCACCACGCGCACGCCCGTGCCCGCCACGGCATCCGCGAAGGCGCGCGCCTTCGTCGCGATGCCCGAGAGCCGCTGCATGAAATTGAGCGCGGTGCGCTCCGCCGTGAGGAGCGCGGCGGTCGGCCCCGCGACCGCGAGCACGCGCGCGCCGGGCTTTACGCAGTCGCCGTCGCGCGCGAGGAGCTTGGTTTTCAGCGCCGGATCGACGCGGGCAAAGACTCGCGCCGCGACCTCCAGGCCGCAGACCACGAGGTCCTGCTTCGCGTCGATGAACGCCCGCGAGCGGTGCGCCGCGGGAAAAATCGCCCGGCTGGTGACGTCGCCCAGGCCGGCATCCTCGTCCAGCGCGAGATCGATCAGGTGGTCGGTGCGCGGTGAGATCATGGGCGCCGAGGGGAACGAGGAAGGCGGCCGATGACAAGCCGCGGCGAGGACGAGAGCGCCGGGCCGGCGTGACCCGGCGCTCCCGAAAGACCCGGACCGGAATCGCGACCGGATCGTCTTCATCCGGAGGCGCGATTGCGGCGGGCGGGCAGCATCGGCACACGAACTCGATCCACGATCGAACCCGGACCGCACGCGTGTGAACAACTTTTTGAAGCCATGGGGTAGGGCGGCGACTCCGCTCGCCGCCGTCGTCGTCCTTCGAGCCGGCGCGGAGCGGAGTCCGCGCCCTACCCGCCGAAAAGCCATCAGTCCGCCGGTGACAGCTCAAACATCCGCTCGATGCAGCGCGCGGCCCGGCGGCGCACATCTTCATCGAGGGTGATGATCTGATCGGGGCGGGGGGACTTGAGGGCGTCGCGCACCTTCTCGAGCGAGTTGAGCTTCATGTAGGGGCAGAGGCGGCAGCCGCCGATGAAGTTTTTCTCCGGCGCCTCGACTTGCAGGCGGCCGACCAGCCCGCACTCCGTGAGCATCAGGTAATAGGGTGCGCCCGTGGTCTTCACGTATTTCATCATCGCGCCCGTGCTGCCGACGAAGTCCGAGACCGCGGCGACCTCCGGCGTGCACTCGGGGTGCGACACGACCTTGAGCCCAGGGAACTGCGCGCGCGCCGCCGCGATGTCCGCCACGCTGAACTGATCATGCACTAGGCAGGTGCCGTCCGAGGTGATGATTTCCTTGTCCACACCGCGGCGGCGGAGTTCGTCGCGCACGTTCTGCCCCATCAGGCGATCGGGCACGAAGAGGATGCGGCGCGCCGGGAGGTTTTCGATGATGTGGTAAACGTTGCCCGAGGTGACGCACACGTCGGACTCGGCCTTCACGTCGGCCGTGCTGTTGATGTAGCACACGACCGTGGCGTCGGGATAGAGCGCTTTGAGTTTCCGCACGCCGTCCCCATCGATCGAGTCGGCGAGCGAGCAGCCGGAGCCACGATCGGGCACGACGACGGTGGCGTCGGGCGAGAGGATTTTCGCCGTCTCGGCCATGAAGACGACGCCGGCAAACACGATCACTTTGGCCCGCGCCTGTTTGGCGGCGAGGCTGAGGAAGTAGGAGTCGCCCTTGAAGTCGCCCACCCCATAGATGATCTCGGGCTCGACGTAGGAGTGCGCGAGGATGACGGCGTCCTTCTCCTTTTTCAGCCGGTTGATCTCGAGGGTGAGCGGCGCGATGGCGCGGCAGGCCTCGTAGTTCCAGGTCTTCCCACGCGGGTCACAATCGACGTGCAGGAGCGCCCGCAGCAGGCGGTCGGCCTCGGCTTCGATTTCATCGGCGGCGATGGCGGCGGTCATGATGGAGTGAACAAACGCGATCCCGCGGTCGCGTCAAAGGATAGTCTGCGCCCATGACACAAGCACGTCTTGCGCGACGACGCGGTGGTCTAAAACCATGGCGGCGCCTTCTTCCCCCCACCCACCCCCATGATCATCCACCGCTTCGCTACCGTCCTTCTTGCCGTCGTCCTGCCCTGCGCCGCCTTGTTCTCCGGCGGCTGCGCCTCCATCGTCCACGGCGGCAATCGCACGATCACCATCAGCACGGAGCCGGCCGGGGCAAAGGCCACGGTCACCAAGGCGGGCGGTGATGTCGTGACTGTGAACAGGACGCCCTGCACCGTTTCGCTCGATCCGAAGCGCGGCTACTTCAAAGGCCAGGCTTTCGTCCTGAAACTGGAGCTCGGTGGGCACAAGACCGTGGAGCTCCAGCTGCAACCCGCGGTCTCGGGCTGGTTTTTCGGCAACATCCTTTTCGGCGGCCTCATCGGCATGATCGCCGTCGATCCGGTCACGGGCTCCATGTGGAATATCGAACCGGACAAGATCGAACAGAAGCTGACCGCGGCCCAAACCGCGACGATCGACAGCCGGGCCGGCTTCACCGTGGTGCTCGCCTCCACGCTCACGGCAGGCGAGCGCGCGGCCATGACACAGATCAAATAATCCCCGCTACGCTTTCACGCCGCGGCGCAGGCGAGATGATTTTTGACAGCACCGCGCGCGCGGCCCACGTTGGCGCGAGTGACGCTCGCCGACCTCCGCAAAGACTACTCGCTCACCGGCCTCGCCGAGCAGGACTTGGCCCGCGATCCGTTCCGCCAATTCGAGAAATGGTTCCAGGAGGCCGAGGCCGCGAAGCTCACCGAGGTGAACGCGATGACGCTCTGCACCGCCACGCGCGACGGCCGGCCCTCCGCGCGCACCGTGCTGCTCAAGGGACTCGATGGGCGCGGCTTCGTCTTCTACTCCAACTACGAGAGCCGCAAGGGCCGCGAACTGCACGAAAACCCGCGCGCCGCGATCGTGTTTCCCTGGGTCGCGCTCGAGCGGCAAGTGATCGCGGAGGGCACGGTGACCCGCGTGACCCGCGAAGAGAGCGAGGCTTATTTCCACTCGCGGCCGCGCGCGAGCCAGCTCGGCGCCTGGGTGTCGCAGCAGAGCTCCGTGATCGCCGGGCGCAGCGTGCTCGAGGAGAGCATGAAGACGCTGGAGGCCAAACACGCCGGCCAGGCGGTGCCGCTCCCGCCGCACTGGGGCGGCTGGCGCCTCGTGCCCGAGACGGTGGAGTTCTGGCAGGGCCGCCGCAGCCGTCTCCACGATCGGCTGCGTTACCGCCGGCAGGCGGACGGATGGACGGTCGAGCGCCTCGCGCCGTGAGCCGTTCCCGCGACGAAAAAAAAATCTCCCCGCGGAAGCCGATGCCCGCGGCGCTCCTGGCCGCGGCACTGCGCGCGCAGAGCGAAGGCGTGTTCATCGCGGACCGCGCGCTGCGGCTGGTCTTCGCCAACGAAAGCCTCGCCACCCTGATCGGTGCCGCCGCCGGCGATCTCGCGGGCCAGGCCCCGGGCGATTTTCACACGGATCGCACCGAGATTACAAACCTGCGCCGCTGGCTCATCCGCGCCCGGCCAGGCCAGTCGCTCGCCGGCGAGGGTTTCCTCATCCACCGGGAGGGCCGGACGGTGGCCGCGGCCTGGACCTTCGATCCGTTGTTCGACCGACGCGGCCGGCTCACGCACGTCGTCGCCAGCTACCGCGATCAGACGGAGAAGCGCCGGCTCCAGGAGACGCTCGTGCGCGCGCAACGGCTCGATGCGTTGGGCCGGCTCGCCGGCGGCCTGGCGCACGACTTCAGCAATCTCCTCGCGATCATCAACACCTACTCCGAGTCGCTCGCCGCGCGTCTCGCCTCCCAACCCGCCGCGCGCCGCGAAGCCACCGAGATTCGCCATGCGGGCGGCCGGGCGGCGGCGCTCACGCAGCAGCTCCTCGCCTTCGGCCGCCGCCGGCCCTTCGACGCCCGGCCGATCGACCTCAACGCCCTCGTGCGGGAAAATGCGCCCGTGCTTCACCGCCTCGTCGGCCCCGCCGGCCGTGTCGAGCTCGAGCTCGCGGAGCGCGCGCCGCGCGTCCGCACCGATCCGGCGCAGTTCCAGCAGGTGCTCCTCAACCTCGTGCTCAACGCCCGCGATGCCCTCGGCGCCGCCGGCCGAATCACGATTGCCACCGCCGTGCGCACGATCCGGCCGGGCCGCAACCGCCGCTTCACCGACCGGCCGCCGGGCCGCTACGTGGTGCTGCGCGTCGCCGATAACGGCGGCGGCATGGACGCGGAGACGCAGCGGCATCTCTTCGAGCCTTTTTTCACCACCAAGCCCGAGGGCAAGGGCACCGGTCTCGGCCTCGCCGTCGTGTGGGGTGTAGTGGAGGAGAGCGGCGGCACGGTCCACGTGGTCAGCGCGCCGGGCGCGGGCTCCACCTTCGAGGTGCTGCTGCCCGCGGTGTGATGGCCATGCGCGTCTTCCTGATTCGCCATGCCCACGCGGTCGAGGCCGCGACGGATGCGGCGCGGCCGCTCAGCGCCAAGGGCCGCGATCAAGTGCGGGAGCTAGCCACGTTTCTCGCGCCGACCGGCGCTTTCACCCCCGACGAACTCTGGCACAGCTCCCTCGTGCGTTCGCGCGAGAGCGCCGAGTTGCTCGCGAGCCATCTGCGCCTGGCAGCCAAACTGAAGCTCACCGCCGGCCTTAAGCCCGAAGACGATCCGCGGCTGACCGTGAAGAAGATTGAGGCGGCCCAAGGCTCCTTCGCGATCATCGGCCACGAACCGCAGCTCAGCGCCGTCGCCAGCCTGCTCATCACCGGGCGCGCGGAGCCGGTGGCGTTTGTGATGAAAAAATGCGCCGCACTCGCGCTCGAACGCGAAGGCACGCACTGGCGCGTGCGCTGGCACGTCTCGCCGGAGATCATCGCATGACCATTTTTCTCACCGGCGCCTCGGGGCTGGTCGGCGCGGCTTTTGCGCGCGCCGCGGCGCGCCGCGGCCACCGCGTGACCGGCCTCGTCGGCACGTTTGCCGGCGCCATCGAAGGCCTCGCCGTCCAGCGCGCGGTCGATCTCACCCGCGAAGGCGACGTGACGGCCGCCGTGCTCGACGTGTTTCCCCAGGCGATCGTGAACTGCGCCGCCGTCTCGGTCCCCGAGCAGTGCGACGCGGACCCGGCGCTCGCGCAGGCGCTCAACGTCGCGCTGCCCGCCACGTTCGCGCGGCTCGCGCATCACGTGGGCGCGCGGCTAGTGCACCTGTCGTCGGAGCAGGTGTTCGACGGCGCGCGTTCCACGCCCTACGCCGCGACCGATCCCGTCTCGCCGATTAACCTCTACGGCCGGCAGAAAGTGGAGAGCGAGCGCGCCGTGCACGCTGCGGCCCCCGAGTGGGCGGTGACGCTCCGCGCGCCGCTCCTGATGGGCAACAGCCTCGTTGGCCGGCGCAGCAACCACGAACGGCTCTTTGCCGACTGGGCGGCGGGCCGCACGCCGCGGCTGTTCACGGATGAATTTCGCCAAACCTGCACGGCGGAGAATCTCGCCGAAGTGATGGTCGAGCTCTGCGAGCGACGCGACCCGGTCGGCATTTTCCACTGGGCCGGCGCCGATCTGCTCTCGCGCCACGCGCTCGGCCTGCGCATCCGCGAGCACTTCAAACTCACGCCCGCGCAAGCCCCGATCGCCGAGGCAACGCGCCCCGCCGCGCCCGAGATCGCGCGCAAGCGACAAGCGTGCCTCGCCCTCGATCTCTCGTCGCTCGCCGGGAAACTGAAAACCCGCCCGCAATCGATCGCCGAACAGCTCGCGGAGCTCAACGTGCCGCCGCCGGCGCGGGCGTGGTATCACGGGCTCTAAATTCTCGACTGAGAGAGCGACCGGGTTTTTCTCCGTGATCTCTGTGCGACCTCGGTGTCCTCTCTGGCCCATCCGATGAATTTGGAAATCCTCCCTGAACGCACCGGCTCCGCCGCCGAGAACATGGCGGTCGATTTCCTGCTGTTGCAGCGCTACCCGCACGCCGCCGTCCCGCGGTTCCGCCACTACGGGTGGCGGCGGCCGGCGTTCACGTTCGGCTATGCGCAGAAAATCGCGTTCGTGCGCGCGCAACTGCCGCCCGAGGGGCCCTTTGATCTCTGCCGGCGGCCGACCGGCGGCGGCCTCGTCGATCATCGCGACGACTGGACCTACGCGCTCGTGCTTCCGCGCGACCACCCGCTCGAGGAGCTGCGCGCGTCGCAAAGCTACCGCGCGGTGCATGAGGCGCTGGCCGGGGCGCTCCGGACGCAGGGCGTGCCCGCCAGGCTGAGCGAGCCGAAGGCCGAAGCCGAGACCAGTGCCGTTGGCATCTGCTTCGAGCGCGCCGAGATCGCCGATGTCGTGCACGGCGGCAACGGCGCGAAGATCGCCGGCGCCGCGCAGAAAAGAAACAAGCACGGCCTGCTCTTCCAGGGCTCGATCGCCAAAGCCGCGACGGGCGTGGCGATCGACTGGGACGGATTTGGCGAGACTTTCATCGCCCGGCTAGCAGCCACCTTGGACTCCGCGCCCCTGCCCACCCCGTGGCCGGAATTCAACGACGAGGAAGTCGAGGGGCTGACCGAGCAGTATTCGGCGATCGAGTGGATTGAACAGCGGTAGCGGCGGGCGTCCCTGCCCGCCGTGGTTTGACGAAAGCCCTGAACCGGCGGGCAGGGACGTCCGCCGTTGCTACCCCGCGAAACTCGTCAGCAGGTCCGCGTAGATTTTCGCGCTCGCGAGCAATTCCTGCACCTTCGCACGTTCGTCCACGCCGTGGCAATCCTCGCCGCCGGGGCCGTAGCCGAGCGTCGGGATCTTCAGGTGATGCGAGAAAAAGTGCATGTCGTTGAAGCCGGTCGAGACGCTGAAACGCGCCTTCTGCCGGCGAGCGCGCGTCACGCAGCCGGCCATCGCGGCGAAGAACGGATGCGTCGGCTCTGAAAAGCACGGGAAGTTCTCCGAGATTTTTCGCACCGTGATCTTGCACCGTGGAATTTTCCGCGCGGCCGCGGCGAGGAAGGCGCGCAGTTCGCGCTCCGCGTCGGCGTGGCGCTCAAGCGGCAGCACGCGGCGGTCGATGGTGAAGCTCGCGTGCGCGGGCACGGTGTTGATCTTCGCGCCTTCGCCGCAGTGGAAGACGCCGCCGAGGTTCACGGTCGGCCGGTGGATTTTCCCTTCAGGCGTTTTCCACGGGCGCGCCGCGAGCGTGCGCTTGTAGGCGTCGAAGGCGCGCACGAGCGCAGCCATCTGCTCCAGCGCGTTGACGCCTTTGTGCGGCGTTGAGCCGTGCGCGGCGCGGCCATGAACGATGACTTCGAGCCAGAGCGTGCCGTTGTGGCCGCAGCAGACGTTGCGGCCCTCGCCGCCCTCCATCACGACCGCGTAGTCGGGCTTGATCGGCGCATGCTGCACGAGCCAGCCGGTGCCAAGCGCCGAGTCAGTCTCCTCGTCGGCAGTGAACGAGATCTCGACGTTCATCTTGGGCGCGACTTTCGCCGCGCGGAGTGCGCGGACGGCCAGGAGCAGGCTCGCGATGGAGCCTTTCATGTCGGCGGTGCCGCGGCCGAAAATCCACCCGCGCTCGATCGCGCCGCTGAACGGGCTGCCGTGCTTCCATTGGCCGGAAACGGGCACGACATCGTAGTGGGCGTTGAAATGAATCGTCCGCTTCGCGCCGGGCACGGCGAGTTTGGCGAAGACGTTGTAGCGCGGGTAGCCATGCTGCTCGGGCGGCAGGTGTCGCCGGAGCAGCGCCGCCGGAATCGCGTAGCGCCGCGTCTTAAGCCCGAGCGACTCCAGCTCATGCACCAGCCATGCCGTGATCGGCGCGTAGTTTTCTCCGGGCGGGTTCACGGTGGAGACACCGACGAGCTGCTGCAGGCGGCCGAGCAGCTCACCCGGATGGCGATCGATGAAGTCGGCGGGTGTCACAGGTTGTGGAGTGTGCCGGTGGCCAGGACGGAAGACACGGAAAATTTCCCCGGTCCTCCCCGTGAGGCGAAACTTGTAACTCCCGCCCGCCGCCGCGTGTAATGTCCGCGCCGCGTGTCGCCCACTCCCGTTCCAGTCTCCTCGCCGCCCCCTCTCCCGGGCCGGGTCGAAACCGATTTCATCATCGAGACTGACCGGCTGGGCAAAACCTACGGCACCCAACGCGCCCTCGCGGATGTGACCGTGCGCGTGCCGTCCGGCACCATCGGCCTCCTCGGACCCAACGGCGCGGGGAAGAGCACCTTTATCAAATGTCTGCTCAACCTCGAGACGCCCACGACGGGATCAGCGCGCGTGCTCGGACGCGACATCCGCACGGAGCCACGCGCCTCGCGCGAGCGCATCGGCTACAGCCCGGAGCGGGACTGCCACATCGCGGGCCTGGCGGGCTGCGAATATGTGGCCTATTGCGGCCAGCTTTCCGGCATGCCCATGCGCCTCGCCCGCCAACGCACGCACGAGATCCTCGATCTCGTGGGCATGGGGCAGGAGCGCTACCGGCCGGTCGATACCTACTCCACCGGCATGAAACAGCGCGTGAAACTCGCGCAAGCCCTCGTGCATGATCCGCAGGTCGTGTTTCTCGACGAGCCGACCAACGGCCTCGATCCCTCGGGGCGCGAGCACATCCTGAAGCTCATCGGCTCCCTGCGGCGCGATCTCGGCATCAGCGTGGTCATGTGTTCGCACCTGCTGCGCGACATCGAGCGCGTGTGCGACCGCGTCATCATCATCGGCCACGGCCGGCTGCTGGAGCACGACACGATCGCGAACCTGAAGAACCGCCACCGCCGCGTCGTCGAGATCGCGCCGGCCGGGGAAAGGGAGCGGTTCGTCGCCGCGCTGGCCTCCACGGGCGCCCAGGTCGTGACGCTCCCCAACGGCCGGCTCCGCGTCGAATCCGCGTCCGACTCCATCGAGTGGATTCTCCAGCTCATGCGCGCGCAGCGCCTCCCGCCCGCGGAGATCGTCGCCAACCCGGACGCGCTGCACGAGCTGTTCCTGAAATCCATCGCCGATAACCATGGAAGCCAGCCCCAGTCTTGACCTGAGCCGCTGGCGCGAGGCGCCTCAGGGTGTCGGCTACCGCCGGCGCGTGATCGCCATGGCCGGACTGCGGCAATTGCTGCGCACGCGCTTCTTCCGCATCCTGCTCGGGCTCGCGTGGTCCGGGGGTGCATTGATTGCGGCGGGTGGTTTCGTTTTCAGCCAGTCGATCGCGACCGGTGGCTGGCTGGAAACGCTGGCGGTAAAGTTCGGCCCGCGCGCCGAGGCCGTGGTCGCGGCCATCGGCGGGCTCGTGACGCTCTACCCCGACATCTGCGTGCGCGGGGTCTTCACGCTGCTTTTCTGGGCGCATTCCTTCTTCGGGCTCTGGCTCAGCCTGCTCGCGCTGACGACCCTGGTGCCCAGCCTCATCACGCGTGATCGCGCGAGCCACGCCCTCGTGGTCTATCTTTCCCGCCCACTCACTTCTGTGGACTACCTGCTCGGCAAACTCGGCACGATTGTGGGCGTGCTGCTCCTCGTGTGGACGGGGCCGCTGCTCTTCGGCTGGCTGCTGAGCATGCTCTTCGCGACGGACCGCGACTTCGTGGTCTATTCGTTCGGTCCGCTGCTGCGCGCGCTGGCCTTCAACGGCATCGCGCTCGTTGCCCTCGCGGCGATCGCGCTGGGCGTGTCGGCGCTGGGACGGAGTTCGCGCGTCACGGTCATGGTGTGGATTGGGCTCTGGGCCGTGCTCGGCGCGTTTGCCTCCGGTCCGCGCACGCCGGCGTGGTTCGCCCGGGCGAGCTTCACGCACGATCTCGGGCAAGTGCGGCAGGAGGTGTTTCGCCTTGATGCCGTCCTCGCCACGGCGAGCGCCGAGCTGCCGATTTTCGACCAGCGTTTCATGGGTAACCTCGCCGCCGCCGGGAAAAAAGCCGAGGCCACGGACTTCACGGGTGCGCTCGCGGCCCTGGGCGTGTTCGTGGTCGGCTCGTCCTTTGTGTTTCTGCGCCGCCTCCGACCCGAATGAACGCCGTCGTCCAGGCCGAAAACCTCAGCCGCTTCTACGGGATGATTCTCGGGTTGAACAACGTCTCGTTCACCCTTCGCCCCGGCATCACTGGCATCGTCGGGCCCAACGGCGCGGGCAAGACCACGCTCTTCCGCCTCCTCCTGGGCCAAATCCGCCCGAGCTCGGGCCGGCTCACGGTCTTCGGCGAGGAGCCGTGGAACAACCCTTCCGTCCACGCCCGCCTCGCCTATTGTCCGGAGAGCGAGACCGTGCCCGCGAGCCTGCGTCCGCTCGAGTGGCTCGTGGGCCTCGGCATGATCTCGGGGCTCTCCGCCCGCGAGGCCGAGATCCGCGCCCGCGCCGCGCTCACGCGGGTGAAGCTCGCTCCTGAGCATTGGTCCAAGCGCGTGACGGCCTACTCCAAGGGCATGAAGCAGCGCGTGAAGCTCGCCCAGTGCCTCCTCCACGGACCGCGCCTCATCATCCTCGACGAACCCATGAACGGCCTTGATCCCGTGGGCCGCGAGGACATCGCCCAAATCCTGCGCGAACTTTCCGCCACGGGCACCAGCGTCCTCATCTCCAGCCACATCCTCCACGACCTCGAGGCGCTCTGCGCGGATTTCCTGCTGCTGCGCTGGGGCCGCGTGCCGCGCTCGCTCAACGACGCGGCCTCGCCCGCGGCCCGCGCGCGCTGGCCCGAGGCGACGACCTTCCGCTGCGAGGCGCCGGACCGGCTCGCGCGCTTTCTCTTCGATCGCGACCTCGTGCGCGGCTGCGACATCGCGCCGGAGGACGGCATCCTCCACGTCCGGTGGCGTGAGCCGGCCCGTTTTTACGGCGCGGGCAATTTTCACGACCTGCTGCTCGAGAGCGGCGTGCGCGTCTTTGAGGTGCAGGCCACGACGTCCTTTCTCGAAAAAGCCGCCGATCCCGCGGCCTCGTCATGAACGCTCCGCCGCCTCTGTTCACACTGCCCGCGCCGGTCGCGCCCAATCTGCGCCACGCTTTCGGTGGCGTGTGGCGGCTCACGTTGCGGCGCCACTTGGCGCCGGGCCGGTGGGTGATGCTGCTCGCGGGTCTCGCGGCGCTGGGGCTGCTGGCCTTCGCGGCCAGTCACGACCGTCGCGCGGATCACTACGCCGGTTGGATCGTCGATTTCTACGTCGCGTTTTTGGTGCCCGCCTTCGCCTTCATCTCCGCCGCCGGTGCGATGCGCGACGACCTGAAGACCGGCACGGTCGACTATGTGCTCACGCGACCCATGCCTCGGCCGGCCTACGTGGTGGCTCGTTTTGTCACCCACACAGTATTTCAGCAGCTCGATTTTCTCCTCGCGCTGGTGACGATCGTCGCGGTCGGCTCCGCCCGCGGATTCCCCGGGCTCGTGGCCCTGACGCCCGGGTTTCTGGTCGCGCAGGTCCTGCTCATCACGGCGTTTGCCGCGCTCGGGTTTCTGGCCGCCGTCCTCACCTCCCGCTACCTCGTGATCGGCATCGTCTATGCCGGGGTGATCGAGGCCGGGCTCGGACAAATCCCCACGCAAATCAGCCGGCTTTCCCTGACCCGCCAGGCGCACAACCTCTTCGCGTCCACCGGAGAGATCGTCTCCGCCACCGCGGTGCTCGGCACAGGCGCGGTGATGCTCCTCTTCACCGCCCTCGCGCTCACCGCCGCGGCCACCCTGTTTCGGCGCCGCGAATTCGGCGGTGAATGATCGCTGTAACTTCGCCCCGTGCCCCGGGGTATCTTGGGCAACTCACCATCGCATGAAACCACTGCTTCGCCCACTCTTGCTCGCCACCGGTCTGTTCGCTGCCGGCCTCGCGCACGCCGCGTTCAACCCGGCCCTCGTCTCCGCCGATGCCCGCTGGATCGTCCACGCCGATCTCGATGCCCTCCGCACCACCGCGCTCGGGCAGGAGCTCATCGCCGCCATCGAAAAAGCCCAGACCGGAGCGACCGGCGGCACCATCGGCCTCGATGTCGCCAAGGTGCTCAAGACCATCGGCACCATCACCGCCTACGGCACCAACCTCACGGCTGATCCGAAGGCCCTCGACGGCGCGCTGATCGCGCAGGGCACGCCCGACCTGCGCAAGATCGCCGAGAGCCTCCTGCTGCAGGGCACGCTCGCGGAGCCCAAGATGTTTGCCGAGGATCCCAGTTTTCCCTTCCCCGCCTACATCATCTCCAATCCCGATCCCAAGGCCAAGCCCGAGGAAAAAATCGCGGTGATCGTCGCCTTCCCGCCCGAGCCCGTCATCATCATCGGCAAATCCAAGGCTCAGCTCCTCAAGGCGCGCGAGGTGGCGCGCGGCGCGGCCCCGTCGCTCGCGCAGGCCGCTGGCTCGCCCCTTGGCCGCTTCGCCGCCGGCGCGGCGGGCGCGTATCTTTTCGCGGCCTCGGTCGTGCCCACGGAGGCGGTCTTGCCCGAGAATGCCCCTCAGACCCGCATGCTCCGCCTCGCCAGCGCCGGCGCGATCGCGCTCGGTGAACGGGGCGAAAACACCTTCGCGCGCGCCGAGCTGCTCGCCTCCTCCGGCTCCAATGCCGACAAGCTCACGAAAATTCTCCAAGGCATGACGGCCGCGCTCTCGCTCGCCGAGACGACCGACAAGCAGCTCGCCGAATTCATCAACGCGACTTCCGTCACGCGCTCGGGCGATTCCGTAAAGCTCGACCTCGCCTACTCCAGCGCGCGCCTCGCCACGATGGTGCAAAGCCTGCGCCAGAGCATGCAGCCGCCCGCGCCGCCCAAGCCCGCGCCGATCACCAGCGGCCGCACGATCGCCGAGTGGACCGCCACCGCCTCCACCGCGCCCGCCAACGATCCCGCCAACGCCGCCGCCACCCGCACGATTGAAAACGTCGAGCTGCAAAACGGCGCCACGATTACGCTCGGCTCTCGGCTCAATGGCGGCAAAGCCGTGCGCTACCAGCGGGTCGAGATCACCCCGGCGCAGGGCGGCGCACCGCTCGTCTTCCGCGGCGACATGATGCAGGCGGGCGGCGGGCGCGGCGCGGCCACCGCGCGATTCTCTTTTCCCGGTGCCGACGGCACCTACACCCTCAACGTCATCTACGCCAACGATCCCGAAGGCAAAGTCGCCTACGCTGTGAGCGTGCGCGATCCGCGGGCCCCTGCTTCGGCCAAGCAATGATCTCCGCCCCGTCCACGCTGGCGCTGGAGGCCGACCCCGGCGCGGACCCGGCGCCCGCCGGCACCGACGAGCCCGCCATCCTCCGCGCCGCGATCGCGGGCGACCTGCCGGCCCGCGAGGAGATCGTGCGCCGGCATCACCGCCGTGTTTACGCCTACCTCCACCAAATGACGCGCCATCGCGAAGACGCCGAGGATCTCACCCAGCAGACCTTCATCAAGGCGCTCCGCCACCTCGACCGCGTGGACCCGGATCGCCCGGTCATCCACTGGCTGCTCACCATCGCGCGCAACACAGCGCTGAACCATTTCCGCGATGGCCCGCGCTGGTCGGAGCTGCCCGCCGAGATCGCGAGCGACACCGCCTCGCCCGCGCGCCGCGCCGAAGATCGCGATCACCTCGACCAACTCTGGGCCAAAGCCCGCCGCCTCCTCACGCCGCGCGAGTTCGAAGTGCTGTGGCTGCGCTTCGCCGAGGAGATGTCCATCGCGGATCTCGCGCGCACCGTCCGCCTCAACCAGATTCACGTGAAGGTAATCATCCACCGCGCCCGCCACCGCCTGCTAAAAGGAGAATGCCCGCCATGAAGACCGCCCCCGCATCCCCCACCCGCCTGATCTGCCGCATCGTCCGCCCGTGGAATACCGTCACCGGCGGCGGCGCGCGCCACCTCGAGACCTGCGCCGGCTGCCAGGCTTATTTCGCGGCAATCGGAGCCCTGGAGCGGACCCTGCGCCGCGACGCCTCCGCGTGGTCAGCGGCGACGACCCCCGCGCCCTCGACCGGCTTTGAGCAGCGCCTGCTCAACGCCGTGCGCCCGCCCGTCCAACCGAAGCGCTCTCGCCTCGCGCACTTTGGCTGGATGGCGGCCACCGCGCTCACCGCCGCGATCGCGGTGGCGTTGTTCCGCCCCGCGGCCGCCCCGGCGGGCCGAGCGACGGCCGCCGACGCGGTGCTGGTCGCCGAGGCCGTCGGCCGTGCCTCGCGCGGTTTTGTGGAGCACGTGATCCCGTCCACCGGCGCCCTCGTCGCCGACAACCCGCTGCAACGCGAATTCGGCGCGATCTACGCCGACGCCCGATCCGCGCTCGGTTTCCTCGCGATGAATTTCCTGCCGACCCCGTCCAAAGCCGTCGTCCCGGCCGCCCCGGCGCGGCCGATTTGAGCGCAGAGAGCAATGGCCGTCAGGCCGACGTCTCACCGCTTTTCTTCCATCAATCCGACGAGATTCCCGTCCAGATCGCGCACGAAGCCGATCCACAGCTCGTGATCGGGGAGCTTGGCGGTGAGTTGCGGGGCGCGCTCGTTTTTCGCGCCGCGCGCCACGATGGCGGCGTGAGCGGCAACGAGGTCGCCCTCAACCTTGAAGTAGAGGATGGAGTTATTGCCCGCTTCGCCGTGGCCCTGCGGAGGGGTGAGCATCAGGCGCACGCTACCGGCGGCGAAGAACGCGAGGTGGGGGCCCGCGGCGAAAAGAAACTTCAGCCCGAGCACGTCGCGGTAGAAAGTCGTGGCTTCGGCCACATCGCGCACGACGAGGGCGATCTGGCCGATTTCGGAGAGGGCGGGCGGGGCGGAGCTCATTTGCGCGGGGGCAAATCCGTGGCAGCGGAAAACAAGACCGCCAAGCTACGCTGCGCCTGCGGCGGTGCGCGATCGAAAATTCAACGGTGATCGCGCGCCCGCGAGCGCCCCCGGGTCCTACTGGAACCAGCCCAGCACCTTTTCATAGGCCTTCTGCGCCGCATACCACATGGCGGAACCGGACAGGGTGAAATACACCAGCGAGGCGAGCGTGGCGAGGTAACCGGCGATGATAAATTTGCCGTCGCGCTCCAGCAGGCCGCCCGCGATCAACAGCACGCCCCACGCGGGAATCACGTTGCTGAACGGCAGCGGGAGCGGGAGCAGCAGCAGGAGGGCGCAGATGACGATCGGCACGGCGTGCACCTGCTCGCGCCGCGGGGACGAGGTGACCCAGAGCAACCGCGGCCGGAGCAGGCGCTCGAACCACAGCACAATTTTCTGCGTCAGCTGAAACACCTTCGCGAACAGCTTCGGCGGCAGCCGGGTGTCGAGCAGCCGTTGCGGCAGCCACGGTTTCCAGCCCATCGCGAGCCGCGCGCCGATGATCGCGATGATCAAACCGAGCGGGGTGGAAAGCCCGGGCAAGGGGATCGGCTGGCAGAAAGGGAGGGACAGCAGCATCACGAGCAGCACGTAGCCGCGGCCGTGCAGCAGAGCCAGCACCTCGCGCAACGTCACCGTCTCCACCTCGAATTCTTTCAGGATCAGCGCGAACTCCTCCGAGAGCTTCCGCAGCTGCGTGGGATCAGCCTGCGCGATCACGGATACCCCGGGCGTCGGGGTGCCATTCGGCGCCGGGTGCGGGCTCGGGGTCTCAGGTGCCCCGCCGGTGGCCATAGAGCTCGATGTGCAGGCGGTGGGCGTAGCGGTAGCCGCGGGCTTTGCAGAGTTCGCCGAGCCACGCCGCGCGCTCGCGCATCTGCTCCAGGGAGGTCGCCTCGGGCATGAGCAGCACCTTGTGGCGCGGGATGTCGCGCTGCAGGGCGGCCAGCATGTGCTCCATCTCCTCGATGTCGGCCGGCCGAGAGACCACGAATTTGAACTGGAACGGATAGCGGTCGATCCACGCCCGCACGACCTCGGGTTGCCAGCGCGTGGCCTCGTGCTTCTTGCGCCACGCCGCGTGCTCGCGCGGATCGGGCGCGGAGTTGAGGAGCTTGGGCGAGAGCGAGGCGAGGTCGCAGGCGATGCCCTCCGGCACCACCGTCGCGGCGGTCTCGATCGTGAGGTGCCGGGCGGTCTTTTTCAGTTCAGCGGCGAGCGCACGGACGTCCTTCGCGATCATCGGCTCGCCGCCCGTGAGGACGACGTGCCGGGCGGCGGGAAACGCCTCCACGGCCGAGACGATCTCCGGGATCGTGCGCAGCTCGCCCTCGGGGTCCCAGGAGGCGTAGGGCGTGTCGCACCAGGCGCAGCGAAGGTTGCAGCCGCTCGTGCGCACGAAGACCGAGGGCACGCCCGTCAGCTCGCCTTCGCCTTGGAGCGAATAGAAGATCTCAGATATCAGCATCGATGCCAGTGGACCACGGATTACACGGATTATCACGGATGCAAACCGCCTTTATCCGGGTTCATCCGTGTAATTCGTGGTCAAAGTCAGGGTTTGGCCGGCAGCGCCGCGTGCGAGGCATAAGCCGTCGGATCGACCAGGCCGGCTTGGGCAAAGGCCTCGCGGCGCTCCACGCAGGTGCCGCACCGGCCGCAGTGCATCTCGCCGCCGACGTAGCACGACCAAGTGCGGGAGAAATCCACGCCGAGGCGCGCGCCGGCGGCGGCGATTTCGCCTTTGCTCATCGCGATGAAGGGCCGCAGCAGCGCGACGCCCGCGTAGGTGCCGAGGCGCATCGCCTCGCCCATCGCGCGCATGAAGTCCTCGCGGCAATCCGGATAGATCGCGTGGTCGCCACCGTGCGCCGCGATCACCAGCCCCTCGGCGCCAGCACTCTCCGCAAAGCCGCACGCGATGGAGAGCATGATGGCGTTGCGGAAGGGGACGACCGTTTGCTTCATGTTGGCCGCCTCGTAGTGGCCCTCGGGAATCGCGCCGCCGCTTTTCAGCAAGTCGGACGCGAACAGCCGGTCCACAAAATCGAGCGCGATGACCTCGTGCCGCACGCCCAGCTGGCGCGCGTGCCCGGCGGCGAAGGGGATCTCGCGGTGGTTGTGCTTGGCGCCGTAGTCGAAGCTCACGGCCGCGGCGACGTCGTGCCCGGCCCGCGCCCAGTGGAGCGCGGTCACGGAATCCATCCCGCCGGAACAGAGCACAACAACCTTCATCCGGGGAATGGCCGCAAAAAGCCGGCGCAAGCGCAAAACCAATCCGGCGCGCGCTGGCTGCTTGCGCCAGCGCCGGCTTTTTGCCGCCATGCCGCATGCTCATCCTCCACGATCCGCGTTGCGCCGACTACGGCTCGTCGCTGCGGCCGGAGCAGCCGGCCCGGGTGGTCCGCTCGGAAAAACACCTCCGCGCCGCCCACCCGGATTGGACGTGGCGCGCGCCCGACGCCACGCGGGCAACCGACGAGGCCCTGCTGCTCGCCCACACCCCCGCGCACCTGAAGCGCCTCGCGCAGCCGCGCGACTTCGACGCCGACACGCCCTTTTTCCCGGACATCGGCGCCCATGCGCGCCGTGCGGTCGCCGCCGCCCTCGAGGCGGCGCGGCACGCGGTCGAGAAGAAAACCCCGGTCTTCTCCCTTATGCGCCCGCCCGGCCATCACGCCACGGCGACGCAGGCGATGGGCTTTTGCTACCTCAACCAAATCGCGCTCGCGGCGCTCTTCGCGCAGCGCTACCTCGGCGCGGCCCGCGTGGCGGTGTGGGATTTCGACGCGCATCACGGCAACGGCACCGAAGCCATCCTGCACGGGCGCGAGGGCGTGTGCTTCGCTTCGGTCCACCAGCATCCCGGCTATCCCGGCACCGGCACGCAGGACCTCGGCCCGCACACCCGCAACTGGCCCGTCGCTCCCCGCACGCCCCGCCCGCAGCACATGGCCGCGCTGCGCGCCTCGCTTGATGCCGTGATCGCGTTTCGCCCGGACTTGATTCTGGTCTCGGCCGGCTTCGACGCCTATGCCCGCGACCCGATCACCTCGATGACGCTTGAGGCTGAAGACTTTGCGGACCTCGGCCAATGGCTGGCCGAGGTCCGCGCCCGCCACGGCCTCCCCGCGGCCGCGCTGCTGGAGGGCGGATATCACGACGACCTGCCTTTGCTTATTGATGCGTTCCTCACGGCGTGGAATATGCCCGCCTAGTCCCAGCATGATTTCCCGCTTCCTCCCGACACGCTTGCGCCGAATGCTCGGCGTCAAAGTGTCCACCCGCCCGCCATCCTCCCTGCTCCTTGACCAGCCCGACTCGCTGGGCCCGCTCCTCGACGCGCTCGAGCAGGTGGACGAGGTCGCCCTCGATACCGAGGCGGACAACATGTTCCACTACAAGACGCGGGTCTGCCTCCTGCAGTTCCTCGTGGCCGGCGATGTTTTCCTGGTCGATGTGCTCGCGCCCGGCCTGAAGCTCGATCCGCTTTGGCGGGTGCTCGCCAAGAAGCACCTCATCATGCACGGCAGCGATTTCGATGTGCGCCTGCTGCACGACCTCTGCGAATTCACGCCGCACAGCCTCTTCGACACCATGCTCGCCGGGCAACTGCTCGGCGTGGAGCGCATCGGCCTCGCCTCGCTGCTCGAGCAGCACTTCGCCGTCGCCGTCGACAAGTCTGGCCAGAAGGCCAACTGGTCCCAGCGCCCGATCACGCCGAAGCTGCTCAACTACGCCGCGCTCGATGTCTGGCACCTGCCCGCCCTGCGCGACATCCTCCGCCGCGAACTCAAGAAACTCGGCCGCCTCGACTGGCTCGACCAGCAGTGCCGCGCCCAGATCGCGGCGGGCAAGGAAGGCTTTGCGCCGCCCACCGAGCACGACTGGCGCATCGGCCGCAGCGACCGGCTCCGCGGCCCCGGTCTCGCCGTGCTCCACGCCATCTGGCACTGGCGCGAAGCGCAGGCGCAGCGCCTCGACACCCCACCCTTCAAGGTCTGCGGCAACGCCCTGCTCCTGAAGATCGCCGAGGCCGCCGAAGCCGGCGACTCGGCCTCCACGATCCTCGGGCAGGTCCACCTCGGTCGCCGGCACGACCGCATCTTTCCCTCCCTCGCCAAGGCCCTGCACGAAGGCCTCGAACGCGATCCCGCCACCTTGCCCCGCCGCCCGGGCCGCGATGCCAACCATCTCTCGCTCAGCCAGGCCGAGGTGGAGTTTCAGGAGCGCATCCGCGCTGATCGCGATCGCGTCGCCAAGAAACTCAAAATCGAGGCCACCCTCATCGCCAACCGCGCCCAGCTCGCCCGGCTGGCCCGCGACCCCGCTGGCATCGGCCAGATTCTGCTCCCCTGGCAGGCGGATCTGTTGCGCAAGGAGCCGGCGCTGAAGGCGGCGCGCTGAAAGCACCAGCGAAGTTCACCCACCGCGAGCCCCCCCTCCGCCACTCCCCAGCCTTGCGAAACTTTCCCCCGCCGCCCAACGTCCCTCTCCCCCTCTTCCCCATGAAATCCCGTCTTCCGCTCGCCGCCGTCCTCCTCCTTGCCCTCGTCTCCTCCGGCTGCGCCACGCGCAACACCTCGAGCGGCGGCAAGGAAACCACCATCCTCGGCGGCGCCGTCACGGTCGCGACCGCGTCCTTCCAGCCCCCCACCCCGGCGACCGTCGACACCGACACCTCCAAGCTCATCGGCAAGAACGGCCCCTCCGGCGGCAAAGTCTCGATCCTCTGGGGCCTCATCACCCTGCGCGACTACTGAGCCGCGCGGCCTGCGCCGCCGGCTTCGGCAAAACTTTCCGCCGCGGTCCTTGCCGCGGCGTTTTTGTTGCCCGTCTGCACCGCCTCGGCACGCTCGGCGCCCCATGACCGACTCCGCCGCCAACGCCAATATCGCGCGGCACCTCGCGCTCATGGCCGCCGCGCACCCGAAGCTGGCCGCATTGAAAATCCCCCGCGGCCGCAGCCGCGGCCGCATCGACTACCTCACGCTCTCCTTTGCCGAACTCGACGCCGAGGTCGCCGCGTGGAGCGCCCGCCTCGCCGCCGCGGGCGTGCGTCGCGGCGACCGCACGCTCGTGCTGGTGCGGCAGGGCCTGCCACTCATCGCCTCCGTCTTCGCGCTCTTCCGGATCGGCGCGGTGCCCGTCGTGATCGATCCCGGGATGGGCCGGGAGAACTTCCTCGCCTGCGTGCGCCGCACTCAGCCGCGCGCACTCGTGGGCATTTTTTTCGCGCGCCTCCTCAGCCGGATTTTCCGGGACGCTTTTCGCTCCGTCGCAGTGCGCGTCGCCGCCAGCGGCTCCCTCACCGGACGACTCACTCATCCCACTTCCCATGCCACGCCTCAAGCGGTCGCTCCGGCCTGCTCCACCGCGTCCGATCTCGCGGCGATACTTTTCACCAGCGGTTCGACCGGCTCGCCCAAGGGCGTGTGCTACGAGCACGGGATGTTCGACGCGCAGGTGCGCCTCATCCGCGCGACCTACGGCATCGAGCCCGGAGAAATCGATCTGCCGCTGCTGCCCATTTTTGCACTCTTCAACCCCGCGCTCGGCCTGACGACCATCGTGCCCGAGCTCGACCCGAGCCGCCCCGCCACGCTCGACCCCGCGAAAATCGTGCAGGCGATCCAGCAGGAGGGCGTCACCAATTCGTTCGGCTCGCCCACGCTCTGGCGAAAAATCGGCGATCACTGCGCCGCGCATCATGTCACGCTGCCGTCGTTGCGCCGCGTGCTCTGCGCCGGCGCGGCCGTGCCCGCCACGCTGTGGGAGCAGTCGCGCACCTTTCTGCCCCACGGCCAGCTCCACAGCCCTTACGGCGCCACCGAGGCGCTCCCCGTCGCAAGCGTCTCCGCCGATGAAATCGATCCCGCCTCGGTGAGCGGAGCCTGCGTCGGCCGCCCCGTCCCGGAAATCGACGCCAAGATCATCGCGCTCTCCGACGAGCCGCTCGCCAACCTCGTCGAGGCCCACGTCCTCCCCCCTCGCACCATCGGCGAGATCGTGGTGGGCGGCCCCGTCGTGACCAAGGCCTACGATCTCAACCCTGTCGCCACCAAGCTCGCCAAAATCCCCGGCGCCTCCGGTCTCTGGCACCGCATGGGCGACTGCGGCTACTTCGACGACGAAGGCCGCCTTTGGTTCGTCGGGCGCAAAGCCGAGCGCGTCGAGACCGCGGCCGGCACGCTGCACACCGAGCCCTGCGAACAAGTCTTCCGCTCGCACCCGCGCGCCGCTCGCTGCGCGCTCATCGGTCTGGGCCCGCGCGGCACGCAGACGCCCGCGCTCGTCGTGGAAACCGCGATCCGTGGCGACGCCGAAGCCCGCGCCCTCGCCACCGAACTCCGCGCCCTCGCGCGCACAAACGAGCACACCGCGCGCATCGCGACCTTTTTCTTCCGCGAAAAATTCCCCGTCGACGTCCGGCACAACGCCAAGATCCACCGCCTCACCCTCGCGCAGTGGGCCGCGACGGCAAAGGGCTACGAAACCCATTTCGAAGCGTGATGCGTCAACGAACGTGGGCCATAATCGCGTTCAGCAGCGCTCTTGCTGCCTCTTCGAAGGTTGGATATTTCCCTGTGTCCACGGAAGTCAGGTGTTTACCATCAAAGTCAGCGTAATAGGTGGTGTAGTCGTCGCGCCAATCCAGTTGGGATATTTTCAAGCGACCGCGCGCGTTCTCGTAGATGATATGCTGGCAGACACGTTCTTGGTCATACGGAGCCAATTGCCTATGATCGTTTCGCTTTCTCAGGCCGGCTTTTCTTAGCCAAGCCGCAGCGATGGAATCGAAAATGTCGATAAACGGTTTTCCAGCTCCGTAGACCAAGCCAGATTTGCCAAATTTCTTGTTGAAATCGGCTGCCTTAAGTTCGCGCAATCGCTCGGCATCAATCCATCGTTCCGTTAGAAACACTTCGGGATGTCGTTTGAAGAGGGCTGCCGTATTGCGCATCACGCCATCAATCCCCGTTGCCCCGGCGGCAAAATACATGAAGTGGTCATAGTCGTGTCCGCTCTCGAGTATGGCCAGATCTTCGAATCCAATTGAGTCTCTCTCGTTTTCATAGGGCGCAGGCACACCGTTGATCATACGCCGGATTTCGGCATGAAAATAAATTTCCGACGCAGCGCACTCCAGCTGCACATGCTGATTGCGATAGATTGCGACGCAGTTCTCATCCTTGTGCAATTGCGAGACCTCCGTGAGCTGAAAATCAGTCGCTATGAACGCAAATACTCTGTGGATTTTTTCAAAAAGAGATCCACGCGGCGATTGCTCGGCGAAACCAAGGATTTTCACGTTCATACGTTTTGTTGGGGTCGCAACGTTTGTTCAAGCGGCCATCTCTCGCCGCAAAAACTCGCTTGCTTCGTTCGTTTGTCGTGAGCCTGTGACACCTAGTCCTCATGGTGGTTGAATCTCTCAAGTCCTCCGTCCTCGTCACCGGCGGCACCGGATTCCTCGGCCGGCGGCTCGTCGAGCGCCTGCTCGCCGAGGGCCGCAGCGTGACCGTGCTCGGCCGCAGGCCCGCACCCGATCTCGAAAAACGCGGCGTGCGCTTAATCCGCGCCTCGCTCGACGATGCTCCCGCCGTCGCCGCGGCGTGCGCGGGCATCGGCACGGTTTTCCACACCGCCGCCAAGGTCGGCGTCTGGGGCCGCTACGCGGATTTCTTCCGCACCAACGTCCTCGGCACCCGCGCGCTGCTCGCCGGCTGCCACGCCCACGGTGTCCGCGCCTTCGTGCACACGAGCACGCCGAGCGTCGTTTACAACGGCCAGTCGCTCGCCGGCGCCGACGAATCCCTCCCGCTTACGACCGACTGCCCGAGTCCCTACCCGCTGACCAAAGCCATCGCCGAGCGCGAAGTCCTCGCCGCCAACTCCACCGCGCTCCGCACCGTCGCCCTCCGCCCGCACCTCATCTGGGGCGTCGGCGACCCGCATCTCGTGCCGCGCGTGCTCGCGCGCGCCCGCGCCGGACGGCTGCGGATCGTCGGCGACGGCAAAAACGTGGTCGATATGGTCCACATCAATAACGCCGTCGATGCCCACCTCCTTGCCGAAGCCGCCCTCTCCCACCCCGCTGCCCCCGCTGTCGGCCGCGCCTACTTCATCACCAACGGCGAACCGATCGCGCTCTGGGACTGGATCAACGATCTGCTCCGCGCGCTCGGCGAGCCGCCGGTGACGAAGCGAATCTCCCTCCGCGCCGCCTCCGCGATGGGCGCGATCTGCGAAACCCTGTGGCGCGTGCTGCCCGTGAGCGCCGAGCCGCCGATGACGCGCTTCATCGCCGCCGAGCTGGCCAAGGACCACTGGTTCGACCTCACCGCCGCCCGGCGCGACCTCGGCTACGAGCCGCGAATTTCGATGGCGACTGGGACCGAAAACTTGGTGAAACACCTCCGACAATCCCCATGAGAACACCCTTGCTTGGCGCGGTCTGGATGCTGGTTTTCGCCCTCGGTTTCACGTCTTCGCCGGCGCAACCCGCGTTTTGGACCCATGACAACACCTTCGCATTGGCCATCCGGTCCGATGTGGCCGCCTTGCAGCCCGACGGAAAAATCGTCGCCGCGCTACCCACGGAGATCGTGCGCCTCGGGCTCGACGGCATGCGCGATTCGTCGTTCGCATCTCCGCTCGGTGCCAACGAGAGAGTCAGCCAACTCGTTTATCAGACCGGTGGCAGGATTCTGGCCTCGGGTCTGTTTCTCTCGGACGGAAACCTGCGATCGTCATCCATCCGGCTCGATGCCACCGGGCGGCGGGACGCGACGTTTTCATATGTGAGGCAATTCTCGAACTCACTCCACATGCTGCGAGGCTCGGAGGGTGGTTTCTTCGACGGTAACCAGCGTTTTTTGGCAAACGGACAGCCCGACGACTCTTTCAGAGCCGCGCGCCTCGCTACGGAATGGCTGGTGGCCGCACCGCTCGCCGACGGCAGCCTCCTCGTGGCGCCCCGTATGTCTCCCGGGGGCCGCGAACCGCGCCTGATTCGCCTGCTGCGCGACGGGAGCACGGACGTGGATTTCATCCCGGATGTGCGGCACTTTCCGTTTCGCGACATCGTGGCCATCGTCCCGCTCGCCGACGGACGCGCCTTCATTTGTGGCCGCGAAGGCCCGCCGGATGAGCCGGGCGGCATCTTTGTGCCGTCGCACCTTCGTCTGTTGCGCATGAAGCCGACCGGCGAGGTCGATTTTGCGCACTATGCCCCGCTCCCTTACGACGGCCAGGAGGAGTTCGTCGTCGCGGGCGTGCTCCTCGACCTGCTGCGCGAAGCCGGCGCCCCGGACGTGGTGACGATCGATCAGCCCTTGTTTAGGAACCGTGCCGCGTCGGAGATATACCGGCTCCGTCTGGCGCTAAGTTCAGCCGGGCGGCTACACTTCGGCACCTCCGCAGTCTACGTGCGCGCCAGCGGCGGGGGCGCTAGCTTCGATCCCAAGCCGGTGATGGCGGCCCAATCGGCAACTTCCACCTTCAATCTCGCGCTAGGATTTCCCGGCCAGCAACTATCCGCCCAGCCCGGCGGCCTCTTTCCCCTCAGCTATGAATGGCGCCTCAACGGCGCACCGATCTCGGGCGCCACGGCGACAGTGTTTCGCCTGCCGAGTGTCACAGCCGCTTCCGCCGGCGACTACACCCTCGCCGCCACCAACGCCCATGGCGCCGTCGTCTCGAATCCGATGCGCGTAAACGTCGATTCCAATCGGCGCTCCGTCACGATCGTGCAACCGCCGTCCTCGCATGCCGTGCGGGCCGGAGACACCGCCGTCTTGTCCGTGGAGGCCAGCGGCAGTCCGTCACCCATCTATCAATGGAGTTTGCACAGCGTGCCCATTCCAGGCGCAAACGATGCGATCCTCCGAATCCCCAACGCGCAGCCGACCCACACCGGCAGCTATTCGGTCATGGTGTCGGTCTTCGGCAGTGGAGCAACCACCACCGGGCCGGCCGCGCTGATGGTGCTCAACCCTCTCACCGGCGTCTGGATGGGCACGCTGGGCTCCAACGGCACTGCCGGCGACATCGCCCTTGTGACCAAGGCGGATCGCAGCCTAGTCCTGCTTTCGCGGCTGCACGCTACCGGATCCATCTTGGTGGCAAAGGCCGATCGCGTCGAGGCCGATGGCAGTTTCAACGCCACCGGCTTGGAAAGCTCGTCCCAAGGCTCCGTTGCCCGGACCGCGAGCGGCACCGTGAGCCCGGTGGCAGGCGCGACGGGACAAATCACCGCGCCCAGCCTGCCGTTCTCCGCGGCCATCGTGCCGAGCCAAAATCCAGCCTCGCCCTTTGGCGGCTATTATCATCTCCGTGCAGTCCTGGCCGGAAGCGCAGAGGCCCATGTGGTCGCTGCTGGTGCCGGCCGGGTCTTCGCCGTTCTGCGCGGCCGCGGTTCGACCGATAGCGGCGAGGGCACGGTGGACACCGCGGGGCGTTTCACGGTGCCGCTTTCTTCCGGCCCTGTCCTCGCTGGCAGCTTCGGTGTCGATGGTTCCGTTTCCGCCTCGGTTGATCGCGGCGTGTTTGCAGGGCAAGTCTTCGCCGGCCTCCGCGACGATCTGCCGCGCACGGACCGGCTGGTCAACTTGGCCACCCGCGCCTGGGCCGGGACAGGCGAGGAGGCGCTGATTGCCGGGTTCGTTTCAACCGGCCCGTCAAGAGAAGGCCTGCTCGGCACGCGCACCGTGCTCATGCGAGCCATCGGGCCTTCACTGGCCGGTTTCGGCATCGCCAACGCGCTGGGCGATCCGTTGTTCAGAGTGAACTCCATCGTCGATGGTTTGGTGAGCGGCGGGAACGGCAGCGACGACTGGTGCCTCGAATCCGGCGCCGCCAGTGTCGCAGTGACCGCGCAGAACCGCGGCGCATTTCCGCTCCGGAACAGCCGCGACGCGGCGGCGAACGTCAGCGTCGGCGCCGGTAACTATTCCGTGACCGTCGAGCCCGCCAACGGCCCGCCGGGCATTGCATTGGTCGAGATCTACGACGGCACGATCGGCGAATACACGCCGACTTCACCGCGGTTGCTCAACCTCTCGACCCGGGGGCGCGTCGATCCCGGGGAAGGCGCGCTGTTCGCCGGCTTCGTCGTCACCGGCAACGCTCCGAAGCGCCTCCTCGTGCGTGGCATCGGCCCGGCCTTGGGAAATTTCGGCGTCGGTGGCGTGCTCGCCGATCCGGTGGTGACGCTGTTCCGCGACGGCGCCGTGGTGCTGGAAAACGACGACTGGGACTCCAGCGCCAGCACCTCGCAGGAAATCGCGGAGGCCGCCGTGTCCGTCGGCGCGTTTGCTCTGCCCGGTGGCAGCCGTGACGCCTGCCTTTTGATCACTGTGCCGCCCGGCGCCTATTCTGCTCGTGTCGCTGGAAAGAGCAACGGGCGCGGTATCGCGCTCGTCGAAATCTACGAGGTGCCGTGGTAGCAACGCCGCGGTGCTCACACCGAGCGCTGTCGCACCGCCTCGAACAGCGTGATGATCGTCGCCATCGCGACGTTGAGCGAATCGGCCTGGCCGGCCATCGGGATGCGCACGGGCAGATCGGCGTTTTTCAGCCAGAACTCGCTCAGCCCATACTGCTCGCTCCCCATCACCACCGCGAGCGGCCCGCGCAGGTCGGCGTCACTGTAGATTTTTTCCGCCGCCGGCGTCGTCGCGATCGTGCGCACGCCTTTTTCCTTCAACCACGCCAGGACGCGCCCGCTCTCCTCGACGACGAGCGGCACGGAAAACAGGACGCCCGTCGAGGCACGCACGACGTTCGGGTTGAAAATATCCGTCACCGGATCGCACACGATCACGGCGTCGCATCCCGCGGCGTCGGCGCTGCGCAGGATGGTGCCGAGATTGCCCGGCTTCTCGATCGCCTCGACGACGAGGATAAACGGCGCAGGCGGCAGTGCGAGGTCGGCCAGCGCACGCTTCCACTGCGGGGCGACGGCGAGCAGGCCGTCGGGCCGCTCCCGGTAGGCGACCTTGGCAAAGGCCTCCTTGGTGAGTTCAAACAACTGGGCGCCCGCGGCCTCCGCCTGCGCGAGAAGGGCCGGTTCGTTTTCGCCGAGAAACCAGTCCGGGGAAAAGTAGAGTTCCGTCAACGCGACCCGTTTCTCCAGCGCCCGCCGGATCTCGCGGTAACCCTCGACGAGAAACACCCCCGCCTCGTCGCGCGGCCGCCGGTCGCGCAGCTTCACGAGCTGCTTCACTCGCGGATTCTGGAGACTGGTGATTTTTTCGGGACCGACCACGGAACACACGGAAATCACGGAAATCACGGAAAAGACAAAAACCTTTTCCAGCACTCTGCCGGACTTCCATTAGCGTGAGGCAGTCCCATCAGTGACTCGGCAGGATGGCGGGCCGCTGTCCAACGGACGGGGTCCACCTCAGGGCCGAGGTTGACTTGCTCATCGTGAATGGGGCAAAAAACCATTCCCTTTTGGCGATTTTACACCGTATTCGTATCGTTTGGATCTGTAAGAATTTCCGTCAATGTGTCGTAAAACTTTACACTTTTCAGCTCGCGAACATTCACGGGAAAAATAAGCACAGAATTTTGAATACGAATATATTTATATAAAATATTGTTTAATAATATATTGCATAATATCAAAGAGGAGTCTCTTAAGGAAGATATCTGCTGGTATGGCCAATGCTGCAATTAATTGTCAAATTCTATCCGTTAGTTAACGCGGACCGGTCACCTCGTCTGCAAAAATAAGGATTCAAATCCGTTTATGAAAACAAATGTGAAACTGGTAGTTGCAGCGGCCATACTAAGTTTGGTCGTAGCCCCCATAGCGAATGCTGCCGTTGGCGTGCTCACCCCCGTTGGGTCGGTGGGCGGAGCACCCGTCGGAGTAAGCAAAGTCAATTTCGATGATCTTGTTGCCGGCGCTCCCCTCGCCCCAGCGGCCGGAGGGTTGGCTATCCAACCCTCTGGTGGCGCTGGTGTAACTGTAACCCGCACCAATGGTGGCGGGGTCGTGATCGGCGAAGACGGGGTCAACGCCGCCAAGCCTTTCTTGTCAGGTGGCAATGGCCTTGGCTTTGCGCCTGGCGGCCTAGATCAACCGAACGGTGAGGACAACACACCTTACTTGATCACCGGAGCTGGCGGCTCTGGCAATTCGGTCACTTTGGTTTTCCCCGGCCCCCAGCTTTATATGGGGCTGCTGTGGGGATCCGTCGACGCCACCAACTCACTCGCGTTTTACAACGGGGATCCAAGTAATCCTGCGAATCTCGTCGGGACAGTTACGGGCGCTAACGTAGCGGCAGCTCCTAACGGTAATCAGGGCGTGAACGGAACGTTGTATGTTAATATCACGTCGACTACTCCGTTTGATCGCGTGGTCGCAACAAGTGGTGTTACAACGTTTGAGTTCGATAACGTCGCTTTCAACCCCACCATCCCCAACCCATGCACCGTCTGTGTGCGGTCGCACGGATACTTCAAGAATCACGAGAGTGAGTGGGCGGCCTTGGCCCCACAGGTAAAGCTGGGAACAGGTCCTGGTGTCACTTATACTGCGGCCCAATTGGATGCTATCCTTTCACAGCCAACCAAGGGGAACGGGCTGGTCTCATTGGCGCATCAACTCATTGCCGCCAAACTCAACATCCTGCGTGGGGCATGTGCGCCTCAGGGTGTGCTCGCTGCAATCGCCGCCGCGGATGTATTAATTGGGAATGCAATCATTCCGCCGGTTGGGGGCGCCTCCGTGCCTACCAACACTACGAGCGGAGTGGCTGGCATCCTGGATGCCTATAACAACGGCAAGGCCCCCGGTGGACCCGCTCACTGCAACTAGTTTGTCTGTTTCGTAGCGCAGTCGGAATACGTCAGGTCTCGCGCTCGCCCCATCCGGCACCGCGAGACCGCGATTGGAATCCGATTTGAATCTGCCCTCGGCCGACGGGGGCAGATTTTTTTGCTTTTACACTCCACTCCGGCGCTTCACGTTCCCCGCTAATCGCCCCCGAGGCAGCGACGGGCCAGGAGTGTCAGCGTCCATGCGGAGCGCACGATTTCGTTGATGAGATGCGTTCAATAGGGTCAACCTACGCGCCAATAAGGTCCAATGCTTGGCTGGCGGCTAAGGCTTTCTGACATAATGAGTGGTGCTCACCACCCGTTTTCTGCTAATCTTTACCCGCCATGAACCCCCTAGTCAAAATTGCCGCAGTGCTCTTCACGGTGGCTCCACTTGCAGGCGCCCTGCCTGCGCTGGCGCAGGCCGCGCCGACGGTCGCGGCGAAAGCCGGCGGACCGCGAATCACGTTTTCCGAAACGGTCTTTGATTTTGGCAAAGTCAAATCTTCGGACGTGCTCCGGCACGATTTCATCGTGACCAACACCGGCAATGCACTGCTGGAAATCAGCAATGTCACGCCCGCCTGCGGTTGCACCTTGGCCGGCAGCTGGGATCGCCAGATTCAACCCGGGGAGACCGGCAGGATTCCCATTCAGTTCAGTCCGGCTAATTTCGATGGGACGGTTACCAAATCCATCACAGTGACCTGCAATGACCCCGCGCAGGCAACCCCCACCTTGCAAATCCAGGCCTCTATCTGGCACCCCATCGCGGTGCAACCGGCCAATGTCCATTTCACGCCGATTGAAGGTGAAGCAACCAACGATACCAAAGTCGTGCGCATCACCAGCAACCTCGATCAGCCGTTGACCCTAGAGCTGCCGCAGTCCTCCAACCCTGCCTTCAAATTGGAGGTGAAGACAGTGAAACCCGGCAAGGAGTTTGAACTGCACGTCACCTACGCCGGCCTCGTCAGTAACGTGACTTTACAGACCGCGGTTGAGATAAAGACCTCATCCCCAGAACTACCCGCGATCAAATTTTCCGCTACCGTGATGCCTCAGCCGGCATTGGCCGCGATTCCGCCGCAAATCACCCTCACGCCGGCTCAATTGAGCGCTGGCCACCAACATTTCCAGATGATTTCCAACAGCAGCAGCGTGCCGATTCAACTGACTGCTGCCACCGTCAATGCCGAAGGTGTCGCGGTCGAGATCACAGAAGCCCGGCCGGGAAAAGTATTCAGCATAAAGATAGACTTTCCGCCCAACTTTCAGGCTGGGCCCGGCCAACCCCTCGCGCTGACCATTCACACGTCAAATCCGAAGCATCGGGTGATTGTAGTGCCCATTGAGCAGGCGACCGCGCCGTCGGCGCCAGCGCCGGCAGGCTCGAAGTAGCCGCGAAACCGCGGGTGATCACTCATAAGTATGCCAAACGCCAAGGCGGTCTTCTTGGAGACGCTGCTCGTCGCCGCGCTCGGTATGTTGTTGGCAGTCACGGCCAATGCTCTCTCCCAGCGAGGAATTAATCTGCGCCAAGACTATTTTCCTGGAGCCGCCAAACCGCCGGTTCTCATGCCGTCTGACACTCCCTCCGTCGCCCCACCGGCGACCAGGGACTCCGTCAATCCTTCTAACCCCGCCCTCAAGCGCCTCCGGCAACGCGGCCTGCAACTCGTCTCGCGCAGCGAGGTCGTCACACTCTTCCGTGATCTGCGCTATGAGCAGGGGCTGGTAGTATTCGTCGACGCCCGCGATGATCAGCACTACACGACGGGCCACATCCCGGGCGCCTGGCAGTTTTATCACTACCGCGCCGAAAACTACCTGCCCGCGATCCTGCCTGTCTGTCTGACGGCGCTGCAAGTCGTGGTGTATTGCGCGGGAGGCGAGTGCGAGGACAGCGAATTTGCCGCCATCATGCTGCGCGACGCCGGTGTGCCGGCCGAGAGCCTCTTCGTTTATGCTGGCGGCATCACCGATTGGACGACCCACGGACTGCCCGTTGAAACCGGATCGCGCCGGAGCGGGGTGTTCCTCGCGCCCAAGCCATGAAAGCAGCCGCCGCTTTGGTCACGGGTCGCGTTGGCGCCGCTGACCTGTTTGCGATCCTCATGCGTTGGCTGCTCGGCGCCGTGTTCGTCACCCTGGGCCTGAACAAGGCGATTGAGCCGCTCGAGTTTTTGAAACTCGTGCGGCAATACGACGTGCTCCACCATCACGTTCTCTTGAACCTCGTGACGGCGATGCTCCCATGGATTGAGATTTTCTGCGGATTGCTGCTCCTGCTGGGCGTGGCCGTGCGCGGTGCGGCCGTGCTGATCCTGGTTATGCTCGGGTCTTTCACCGCGGCCGTGCTGCTTCGAGCGCTGGCGCTTCGCGAAACGAGCGGACTTCCTTTCTGCGCCATAAAGTTCGATTGCGGCTGCGGCGCTGGCGAAGTGCTGATCTGCCGGAAGCTAGGCGAAAACTTCCTTCTCATGGCTCTTGCTGCGGCGCTCATCCTTTGGCGCAGCCACCGACTCTGCCTGCGGTGCTCCGTTTTCAAGTCGTAATCGGCCTCCGACACGATTGAACCAATCACTTTCCGTGAGTTCTGTTGGCAAAAGGAAGCGATTCAACGACCAGCCGTTTGCCTATCATCAGGAAATCGAGCTTCAGATCACCACGCTTACGAATCTCGGCTCCGGGCTGGGCCGTGTGGCCCTGCCCGGCGAAACGGAAGCGAAGTGGGTCGTCATGGTGCCGTTTACCCTGCCCGGCGAACGCGTCCGCGCGCGGGTGTTTCGCAACCAGAAGAATTTCTCCGAGGCCGATCTCGTCGAGGTGCTCGTGCCCTCGCCGGATCGGGTGTCGCCGCGCTGCGGTCTCTTCGGCCGCTGCGGCGGCTGCCAATACCAGCACTTGGCCTATCCCGCGCAGCTCGCCTGGAAACGCCGGCAGGTCGCCGAGCTGCTCCAGCACATGGCAGGCGTCGCGGATTTCCCCGTCGCCCCGGTCGTGGGCTCGCCGCGCGAATTCCACTACCGCTCGAAAATCACGCCGCATTTCAATCCGCCGCGCGACCTCGCGGTGCCGCCGCCGATCGGGTTTCTCCGGCAGGGCACGCGCTTCGACATCGTCGATGTGCCGCACTGCCCCATCGCCACCGAGGCGATCAACGCAAAGCTCACGGAGGTTCGGGCGCGTGTCCACGCTCGTGCGGCTGCCGGCGAATATGAACGCGCCGCCACGCTGCTCCTCCGCGAGGCCAGCGGCGCAGTGACGACCGACTACGACGCGATCGTCACGGAGACCGTCGGCGAGCTGAAGCTGCGTTTCCTCGCCCGGGATTTTTTCCAGAACAACCCGTTCATCTTGCCCGCGTTTACCGGCTACGTGCGCGCGCAGGCGGCGGCGAGCGGGGCGCGCTTCCTCGTCGACGCCTACTGCGGCAGCGGGCTCTTCGCGCTCAGCGCGGCCCCGGCCTTCGAGCGCGTCGCCGGCATCGAGATCAGCGAGAGCAGCGTGCGCTTCGCGCGCGAAAACGCCTCCGCCAACGGCATCGCCAACGCCACCTTCGCCGCCGGCGACGCGTCGGCGATCTTTGCGGGCCTCGCCGCGCACGCCCCGGCCTTCGCCCCCGCCGACACCGCGGTCGTAATCGATCCGCCGCGCAAGGGCTGCGACGAGTCCTTCCTCGCGCAACTCTTCGCCTTCGGCCCGCGCACGGTCGTCTATGTCTCCTGCGATCCGGCGACGCAGATGCGCGACCTGAAAAGTTTCCTCGCCGCCGGCTACACGCTCACCGCCGCGCAGCCCTTCGATCTCTTTCCGCAGACGCGGCACCTAGAGTGCGTGCTGACGCTGGTGAGCCAAACTGAGCCTCCCGAAGCTTGATCGATCCGGTGCGAGCCGCCATCAAAGCGGCCCGATGCGCACCCCAACCCGCCTCCTCGGTTTCGTTGTTGGGCTTGGATTAGTCCCTGGCTTGTCAGCTCAGATTTCAACACCGCCACGTTTGGGTGCAGTGCTCGGTGGCGGCGCAGTCGACTTGGGTCAACGAATCGTGCTGTCTCCACAATACGGCAACACCGCGGTGACGACACTGGTGATTCAATGGCGGAAAGACGGCTCCGATTTGCCGGGTCAAACGGCGAGCACGCTGGTCATAGATGAGGCCACGGCCCGCGACACTGGCAGCTATTCTGTCGTAGCGGCAAACGATGCCGGGGCGAGTGCAGCTTCGGTCACCGTGACTGTGCGACAACCCGCCGCACCCTTCGTCACCATTCAACCGCGAAGCCAGTCGGCATTGGTTGGACAGGCTGTCACTCTCAATTTCGCCGCAACTGGCAGCTTTCCCCGCACACACCAATGGCGCAAGGACGGCACCGATATTCCCGGCGCCACCGCGGCCACTTTCACTCGCTCCGGTCTCTCCTTGGCCGACGCGGGCAGCTACACGGTAGTCGTCGGCAACGCGTTTGGTTCGACGACCACCTCACCTGCGGCACTCACCATCAGTTCCGCCTCGCCACCGACACTGGTCGGATTTTTTCCGGACGATATGGCTTTTTCCGAGAGTCAGCCGGCCGTGCTTCCCATCCGATTCTTCGGGGGCTCGCCTCCCTTCACCTTTCAGTGGTTCAAGAATGGCACCCCGGTTCCCGGGGCCACTGATTTCCAAATCGTCTTTTCAGCGATCACCCCCGCCGACGCGGGCCGCTACTCAGTTGTCGTATCCAACGTCGCTGGCTCAGCCACAAGTCGGACGGCCGTGGTAACGATCGTTCCACCGAGTCCGATTGCGTTTTCGTCGGTGCCGCGAAGCGCGTCCTTGCCTGAGGGGCAGGGCTTTAGCCTCCACGTCGCGGCGACTGGCAGCCCACCCATCGCACTGCAGTGGAGAAAAGACGGGGTCGCGATATCCGGCGCAACCAGCAGTGCACTTACAGTTTTCGCGGCCACCCTGGATAACGCCGGCATCTATACTGTCCTCGCGACCAATCCTGCGGGTGCCGTTATCAGCCCGGCGGCGATTGTCTCCGTGGAACCGGCACCGCTGCCCCGACCGGACCTACTCGACAACGTTTCGATTTCGTTGGGCGCGACACGCTCGCTCAACGTCCTCGGCTTCAGCACCACGCCATCGACTTACCAGTGGCACAAAGACGGCGTCGCCATACTTGGTGCAACCGACTCGTCCTACACCATCGGACCAGCCACGCGTGAGTCCGCTGGGACATATTTTGCCGTCGTGACCAATTCCGCCGGCTCGACGACAAGCCAGGCCTCGGAGGTCAGCGTAACTGCGGCCGCACAGAACACGGCTTGGCTGTCGGCGGAGCGCGCGGGCGATGTCGTTTATTTTGCATTCGCCAATCCCGCCCGTATCGAGCGCTTCGATTTGGGCGCCGATGCGTGGCTGCCCCCGATCGCGCTTTCACAGGCGCCAACGGCCTTCACCGTGGCTAACAACTCGCTCTACGTCGCTCTCGGTCGATCTGTCTTTCGCCATTCAGCCGATGGCTCGCGCGATGGCACACCGCTCGCGAATTTTGGCGCCGATATCATCGGGCTGAGCTCGTGGAACGGCTTCTTGTTGGTTGCGGAAAAGGGTGATCGGCTTTCTTCGGTCCGGCTTATCGACGGAGCACGCGTGGCTACGGTGTCGTCCACTTACCAATGGTCCGGATCGATGGCTGTGGTGCAAAGCACCGGCCAAATCTTCAGTCGCACAAGCGGCGGCATCACGCCCGCCGATATCACGATGGCAACTATCCAAGCAGGAGGACAACTATCGCCTATCGCCGACAGCCGCTATCACGGCGACTACCGAATCGGAGGGCGTTCGATCGTTTTTCCCAACGAACTCCACTTCGCGGACGACAGCGGCGTTGTTTATCGCACATCGGACATGACGTTCGGCGGAAGTATCGGACTGCCATTTGATGACTTGGCATTTTCGCCTTCGGGCAACCCGATTGTCCTGCGTGCCGGTTTGCTCCATGCCTACGACGCCAACTTCAATGAGACCGGCAGGCTCGCCGCGGATATCTCCGCCGTCCGCCTTTTCGTGAAAGGCAACGATGCCTTTGTATTCGGTCATCCATCCACCAACGCAATCGGCACCATCCCGAAGACACGCCTCGCCATTTCAGCCATCCAAGCTCGTGCAGCCGGTGCAATCGTGGATCCGACTGGCTTAGGCTTTGCACCCGACGCCGTCTTCCTTGACCGCGATGCCGTAGTCCTCCTCTACAGCAAGGTTCACCGAAACATCTTCCGTTGGTCGACGGCACAACGCCGCTACTTGGATTCCATTCCCCTTCAAGGATGGCCGAACTTCGTGACTTACTCCCCGACTCAGCATCGCCTCTATTTCGGATACTCCGACAGTCGCGTCACGCAGATCAAACTCGATGCCGGCAAGATCACCGAGGAACCGTTCTGCACTGCGCCCGAGCGAATCGTTGGTCTCGCGGCGGTCGGCGAGTTCGTCCTGCTTTGCGATCGGAGATTGAGATCGTTCTATCTGTTTTCTCAAGACGGGCGCATGATCTCACACCAGCGGTCCGGACAATTCTCCTACGACTATGTTTGGAACTCAGCCACCCGCAGAATCTATCATTTCCGCGACAACCTATATCCGAACGACCTACTCTATACAGAAGTCGATACCGCAGGGGTAGCAGGCGTGCCCAAAGACTCTCCCTATCATGGCGAACTGGTGACCCGCTACCCGATTCGGGTTTCGCCCAACGGCGACGCTGTTCTGATCGGTTCAGGCAAGATTTTCGACGGCACGAGCCTTGTGGAGAAAAACTCACTGGCCAACTCCATCGACGAGGCCACATGGAGCGGCGCGCGGATCTACACCGGCCGCGCTGTGCCGAGTGGCATCGAGTTTCAGCGCTGGGACGGAAGCATCTACACGCTGGAGCGCACCGCCTCGTTGCCAGGCCGGCTCATGCGCCTGTTTGAAATCCCCGACCATCGCCTGCTCGCGGTCACCAGCCATCAGGGTCTCGTCTACTTCAATGTCCTCAGCCAAGACCTCGAAATCATCAGCACCGATTTTGGTGGGGCTCCCAAGCGACTCGCCAATCTCTCAGCGCGCGCCGTGGTCGGTCGCGGGGATCAAATCATGATCCCCGGCTTCGTTATCTCGGGCAACGAATCGAAAACCGTGCTTGTGCGTGTCGCCGGCCCGGCCTTGACCGGTTTTGGCGTCGGAGGGGCGCTCGCGGATCCTTCTTTCACAATCTATCGCAGCAGCACGATCGTGGCTGCCAATGACAATTGGTCCGTGGCAACAAATCTGAGCGCCGCGAACAAAGCGGCCACACAAGTAGGCGCATTTTCGTTCCTGCCGGGAAGCCGAGACTCCGCTGCTTTGCTCACCCTCAGTCCAGGTGCCTACACCGTCCAAGTCCGCGGCGTTGGTGACACGTCGGGAGTCGCACTGGTGAAGGTCTATGACACGCAGGTCAACATCGGCTCAAGCCGGCTGATGAACATCGCCACGCGCGCCTTTGTCGGCACCGGCGGCGATCTTCTCATCGCTGGAATGGTCGTGCATGGTAGCGCGTCCAAGACCGTGCTCATCCGCGCGATCGGCCCCGCATTAACGCCCTTCGGTGTGGGCGGCGCGCTGACCAATCCGCGCCTGCGCATCTTCCGCGGCAACGATCTTATCGGCGAGAACGACGATTGGGGCGGAGGTGGGGCCGCTACGGCGAGCCGGATCTCCGACACAGCGGCCAGCGTGGGCGCCTTTCCGCTGGGGGCAGGCAGCCGCGATGCGGCCGTCCTCCTCACCCTGACTCCCGGCGCGTATTCCGTGCAGGTCAGTGGCGTCAACGACGAGACCGGTGTGGCCCTCGTCGAGGTTTACGAGACTCCCGAGTAATCGGGTGATACGGTGAGGTATGTCCTGCGTTGCACCCGCACGGTCGTCTATGTCTCGTGCGATCCGGCGACGCAGATGCGCGACCTGAAAAGTTTCCTCGCCGCCGGCTACACGCTCACGGCCGCGCAGCCGTTCGATCTCTTCCCGCAGACGCGGCACCTGGAGTGCGTGCTGACGCTGACCTTGTAGAAAAATTTCCGGTCCCGCTGTCGTTTTCGGGATGCGTTCGCTTGCCACGCCCGCATTGCGCCGGCGCAATGGGGGCACCCCGCACGCACTTTATCATGATGACGATCAAATCCATCCGCATCTGCGCACTGCTCACCGCCGGACTCGTTTTGCTCCCGGCGGCGTTCGCGCAGACGATCACCACGCTTCAAACCTTGGCCAGCGGGAGGCCCAGCACCAATTTGGTGCAGCTCGCCGATGGCACGATCTACGGCGTCACCGACCAAGGCGGCGCCAACAACAACGGCACGGTCTTCAAGCTCCAGCCCGACGGCACCGGCTTCCAGGTGGTGCATTCCTTCGCCACCGGAGCCGCTGCCCCGGCTGTGCCCGCCCACACCTTCCTGCTCGGACGCGACGGGGTGTTCTACGGCACCTCCGAGTTTGGCGGCGCCGCCAGCTACGGGACACTTTACCGGATCGGCGCCGATGGCACGGGCTTCGGCCTCGTGCGCTCCTTTACCGCCGGAGGTCCCAACCTCGTGCTCGATGCCGGTGCGCCGAAAGGCGGCCTCGTGCACGCGGACGACGGCTTTCTCTACGGCTGTGCCACCACCGGCACCGCCACGGGCACCACCATCGCGGATCGCGCGGGGGTCATCTACCGCGTCGCGCCCGACGGCTCTGGCTATCGCATCATCTTTTCCTTCGCCGGTGGCATCGGCAGCGCCACGGGCAGCGGCCCCCTCAGCCTCATCATCGGCCGCGATGGCCTGCTTTACGGCACCGCGCAAGGCGGACCGGCCGCCGGCGGAAGCACCGGTGGCACGGTCTTCAGGCTGCGGACCGATGGCACTGATTTCGCCGTGTTGAAGGCCTTCGGCAATCTGTCCACGCCCGTCTCCATGCAGGATCTGCAGTCGCCACTCGTTCACGCGCTCGACGGCTATCTCTACGGCACGGTGCGCTCCGGTGGCGGAGCAGGCGGAGGCGGCGCCATCTACCGCCTCTTGCCTGATGGCTCTGCTTTTCAGCTCGTTCATTCCTTCCCTTTCTCGCCCACCACTGCAGCCCGTGAACCGACCGGGGCCTTTTTCCAGGGCCGAGATGGCTCGCTCTATGGCCGGACCAATGTCGGCGGGACGAGCAATTTCGGCGTGATCTACAAGGTCCGCACCGATGGCAGCGGCTATCGGGTCCTCGCCAATTTCTCAGTCGCCCGCGCCCCATATGTCGGCGGCCTGATCCAAGGGCTCGACGGTGCCCTCTACGCCACGACCGAACGCACCATCATCCGCGTGGTCGAGGCCCCGGGCTTGGAAATCACCGAGCAACCGCGCAGCCAGACACTGGCCGCGGGCGGCAGCGTCACGTTCAGCGTCACGGCGCCCGGTGCAACGGCCTACCAATGGCGCCGCAACACCACCAACATCGCCGGCGCCACCGCCGCCGCCTACACGCTCAACAACCTCACGACGGCCGCCAACGCCACCTACACCGTCGTGGCCTCCAACGCGACCGACAGCGTGACGAGCGACGGCGCGGTGCTGCTCGTCGCGACGCCGAATCCGGGCCGGCTAATCAATCTCTCCGTGCGGACGAATGCCGGCACCGGCGCGCAGGCGCTCATCGCCGGCTTCGTCATCGGCGGCGCGGGCTCGAAACAAGTGCTCGTCCGCGGCATCGGCCCGACCCTCGGTGTCTTTGGCGTGCCCGGCGTGCTGGCTGATCCGCAGCTCTCGCTCTTCAACGCCACCAGCGTCCAGCTCGCCACCAACTCCGGCTGGGGTAACACGATCCAACTGAACAACGCCTTTGCCGCGGTCGGCGCCTTTCCCCTCGGCGCCACCGCACGCGACGCCGCGCTGCTCTCCACCCTGGCCCCGGGCAACTACTCCGCCCAGGTCGTCTCGGCGGCGGGTGCCACCGGGGTCGCCCTCATTGAGGCCTACGACTCCGATTCGGCCGCGAGCTCCTCCCGCTTCATCAACCTCTCCGCCCGCACCGTCGCCGGCACCGGCGCCCAGGCCCTCATCGCGGGCTTTGTCCTCTCCGGCAACGTCCCCAAGACCCTCCTCATTCGCGGCATCGGCCCCGGCCTCAATCAGTTTGGCGTCACCGGCACCCTCGCCAACCCCCGCCTCGAACTGCGCACCGTCGTCAACAACGTCGATACCCTCGTCGCCGCCAATGCCGGCTGGGGCGGTTCCCCCACCCTCGCCAACACCTTCGTCCAGGCCGGCGCCTTCTCTCTCCCGGTCTCCTCCGCCGACGCCGCGCTCCTCGTCACCCTCACCCCCGCCGCCTACTCCGCCCAAGTCTCCGGCGTCGGCGGCACCACCGGCATCGCTCTCGTCGAGGTCTTCGAAGTGCCCTGAGGCGCGCTGCGCCGACTGATGTTCCACGGTGTTCCGGCGTTGCCTGTGGCAGCGGGGTTCCCATCGTCCCGAATCCAGCCATCCTCAACCATGCCCTCCGCTCCCGCTGCCTCCTCCCGCCACACGTGGAAATTTTTTCGCACCGGCGGCCTCGACCAAGTCACCCTCGCGACCGGTGCCGATCTCCTCGCGCTTGAGCAGCTCGACCAAAAGCTCTGGGTCGCCCTGAGCTGCCCGGTCAAGGGCCTCGAACTCGATGAAAAAACCCTCGCCCTCATCGACACCGATGGCGACGGCCGCATCCGTGTGCCTGAGTTGCTCGCCATCATCAAGTGGGCCGCCGCCCACCTGAAGGACGCCGGCGATCTCCTCAAGGAGACCGACACCCTGCCGCTCGCCGCGCTCAACGAGGCCACGCCCGAGGGCAAAGCCGTCCTCGCCTCCGCCACGCGCATCCTCTCCAACCTCGGGAAGAAATCCGACGCCATCTCACTCGCCGACGTCTCCGACACCGCGAAAATTTTCGCCGGCACCAAGTTCAACGGCGACGGCGTCATCACCGCCGCCTCCGCCGGCGACGCGGCCGCCGCCCAGCTCGTCGCGGACATCATGGCCACCAAGCGCTCGGCCCCCGATCGCAGCGGTGTGCCCGGCGTGAACCAGAAACACATCGACGACTTCTTCGCCGACTGCACCGCCTACGCCACCTGGGCTGCCGCCAACGGCGCCCCTCTCGGCGACAAGTCCGCCGCCGCGCTCACCGCCGTGAAAGCCGTGCGGGCCAAGGTCGAGGATTTCTTCGCCCGCTGCCGCCTCGCCGCCTTCGACGCCCGCGCCACCGCCGCCGTCAACCGCGCCGAAGCCGACTTCGTGGCCCTCTCCGCCAAGGACCTCGCCACCGCCTCGGCCGAGATCGCGCAGTTCCCGCTCGCCCGCATCGAGCCCGGCCGGGCGCTCCCGCTGTCCGACGGCGTCAATCCCGCCTGGGCCGACGCCATCGCCGCGCTGCATGCCGCCGCCGTCACTCCCACCTACGGCGCCGGCAAGATCTCGCTCACCGCCAGCGAGTGGTCCGACCTCAACGGCAAACTCGCCGCCTACGAGGCCTGGACCACCGGCAAAGCCGGCGGCTCCGTCGAGGCCCTCGGCCTCGATCGCGTGAAGGCCATCCTCGCCGGCCAGGGCAAGGAAACCCTCACGGCCCTCGTCGCGCAGGATGCCGCCCTCGCCCCCGAGGCCGCAGCCATCGGCAACCTTGAGAAGCTCCTGCGCTGCACGCGCGACCTCCGCACCCTGCTCCACAACTTCGTCAACTTCGCGGATTTCTACGCCCGCAAAAACGGCGGGGCCACCTTCCAAGCCGGCACGCTCTACCTCGACAGCCGTTCCTGCGATCTCTGCATCCGCGTCGATGCCCCGCAGCCGCTCGCCGCGATGAGCAAGGCCTACATCGCCTACGTCAACTGCACCCGCGCCGGTGGCGCCGCGATGACCGTCGCCTGCTGCTTCACCCAAGGCGACGGCGACTACCTCTTCGTCGGCCGCCATGGCGTCTTCTACGACCGCAAGGGCCGCGACTGGGACGCCGTCATCACCAGTCTCGTCGAAAGCCCCATCAGCCTGCGGCAGGCCTTCTGGTCGCCCTACAAAAAATTCATCCGCATGATCGATCAAATGGCGGCGAAGCGCGCCGCCGCCGCCGACGCTGCGTCCAATGACCGGCTCGGCAAAATCGCGGACAAGACGGTCGATGCCGCCGCCAACGCCGCCACCAAACAGGCCATTGCCAACACCCAGCCCACGGCCCCCGAGCTGCCGAAGAAACTGGATGTGGGCGTGGTCGCCGCCTTGGGTGTCGCCGTCGGCGCCATCGGTGGGGCGCTCGCCACCGTCGGCGCGAAACTCGTGACCATGGCATGGTGGCAGTTCCCGCTCATCTTCATCGGCCTCATCCTCGCCATCTCGCTGCCCGCGGTGATCATCGCGTTCCTCAAGCTCCGCCAGCGCAACATCGGACCGATCCTCGACGCCAACGGCTGGGCCATCAACGGCCGCGTGAAGATCAACATCCCCTTCGGCACCGCGCTCACCGCGCGCGCCGTCCTGCCCCCCGGCGCCATCCGCTCCCTCGAGGATCCCTACGAGGACAAGGCCGCCGTCGCCCGCCGCCGGAGGATCATCACGCTCATCGTCGTGCTGGTCCTCGGCTATCTCGCCTGGGCCCGCTACAACCCGCAGGCGCCCGCCGGCCAAAACTGGAAGAGCGGCTGGAATTGGAAGCCCTGGGCCTCCGCCCAATAATTCCGCCGGCCCTGCCCGCCCCCTCCCCCAGGCCGCGCGATCCTCGCGCGGCCTTTTTCTTTTCATCCTCCCGTCCTTGGGTCATGCAATCCCATCCGCCTTTTTCCCACGCATGAAAATCAACGCCACCCTCACCCCGCAGAAGCTGCGCAAAAAGACCGCCCGTGTGTTCGACCTCGCCGGCCAGAAGATCCGCGCCATCGACGCCGCGTGGGATCCGTCCAAGGGCACGCCCGTCTTCACTTGGAAAGGGAAATACACCTCGCGCGGCTGGACCGAGTGGACGCAGGGTTTTCAATTCGGCATGGCGTTCCTGCACTTCGACGCCACGGGCGACACCGCGATGCTCAAGCTCGGCCGCGAGAAGACCGTGAAATACATGGCCTCGCATGTCTCGCACGTCGGCGTGCATGACCACGGCTTCAACAACGTCTCCACCTACGGCAACCTCCGCCGCCTCATTCTTGAGGGCAAAATCGCCAAGGACCAAGGCGAGCTCGACTACACCGAGATCGCACTGAAGACCTCCGGCGCCGTGCAGGCGGCGCGCCACGTGCCCACCGCTTACAAGCAGCCGTGGTCGCCCACCGGCCGCGGCGCGGGCGTCGCACCCAGCGGCTACGTCTATTCCTTCAACGGCCCGCAGTCGCTCTTTGCCGACACCATCCGCTCGATGCGCTCGCTCGTCGTGGCGCACCAGCTTGGTCACGTGCTGATGGGCGAGGGCGACAAACCGATCAACCTGCTGCACCGCGCCATCGAGCACGCCGCCACGACCGCGCGCTTCAACGTCTTCTTCGGCACCGGCCGCGACAGCTACGATGTGCGCGGCCGCGTGGCGCACGAGAGCGTGTTCAACCGCAACGACGGCCAGTTCCGCTGCCCCAGCTCGCAGCAGGGCTACTCGCCCTTCACGACGTGGACGCGCGGCGCCGCCTGGATCATCGCCGGCTACGCCGAGCAGCTCGAGTTTCTCGATACCGTGAAAGGCTCCGACCTCGACGCCGTCGGCGGCCGCCGCGCCGTGACGGATTTGTTTTTGGAGACCGCCCGCGCCACGAGCGACTACTACATCGACGGCTACTCCGCGAAGGACGGCGTGCCCTACTGGGATTCGATGGCGCTCAACAGCCACAAGCTCGGCGACTATACGAAAAAGAACGCCGATCCCTTCAACGCCCACGAACCCGTGGACAGCTCCGCTGCCGCGATCGCCGCGCAGGGTTTCCTCCGCCTCGGCACCTACCTCACCGCCAAGGGCGAGAAGGTCGCCGGCAAAAAATATTTCCAAGCGGGCCTCACCATCACCGACACGCTCTTCGACGAACCCTATCTCTCCGCCGACAAGAAGCACCAGGGCCTCCTGCTGCACAGCGTCTATCACCGCCCCAACGGCTGGGACCACGTGCCCAAGGGCCAGAAGGTCCCCTGCGGCGAAGCCTGCATGTGGGGCGACTACCACGCCGTCGAACTCGCCCTCCTCATCTCGCGCCTCGCCGAGGGGAAATACTACACGTTCTTCTGAGCCGCGCTCTTCGTCCGCGCCCTCCACGCCGCTCGCGTTTCCGCCGGGCGGCGTTTTTATTTCCACGTCCATGAAAACAGCCGCACCGATCAACCTCTACGATCTCACGCGTCCCGAGCTGAGCGCGCAGTTTGTGCGCTGGGGTTTTTCGCCGGTGCACGCGGCGCGGTTGTGGAACTATCTCTACCTCGCGCTCGCCGATTCGTTTTCCGCCGAGGCGATGCCCGATCTGCCGGAGAAAGTCCGGGCGCGGCTCCGTGCTGAAGCCTCGCTCGGCCACCTGCCGACCGCGCTGGAGACGGATTCGAGCGATGGCTTCACGCGCAAGTATCTTCTCACGCTCGCCGACGGTGAACGCATCGAGACGGTGCTGATGCGTTTCACCGGCCGCGTGACGGCGTGCATCAGCTCGCAGGTCGGCTGTGCGATGGGCTGCGTCTTTTGCGCGACCGGCCAGATGGGCTACACCCGCCACCTCACGCCGGGAGAAATCGTCGCGCAGGCCGTCCATGTCGCGCGCGCGCTACGGGTAGGGCGAACCGTCCCCGGTGAGCCGCGGCTCGGCGAGGACGCCTCGCCCTACCCTTGTGCTCGCCTCCGCAACATCGTGCTCATGGGCATGGGCGAACCGCTGCACAACTACGACGCCGTGATGCACGCGATCGACATCTTGCGCGACGAGGCCGGCCTCGCGATCGCCGCCGAACGGATCACGCTCAGCACCGTCGGCGTCGTGCCGGGTATCCTGCGGCTCGCGCAGGAAATGCGCCCGCTGCATCTCGCCGTCTCGCTGCATGCCGCCACCCAGGCGGAGCGCGCCGCGCTCGTGCCTGCCGCGAAAAAATGGCCGCTCGACGAACTCATGGCCGCCTGTCGCACCTACAGCGAGGCGACCGGCCGCCGCATCTTCGACGAGTGGACGCTCATCGAGGGGAAAAACGATTCGCCCGCCCACGCCCGCGCCGTCGGCGAACTGCTCCGCAGCCTGCCCGCTCAAGTGAACCTTATCCCGCTCAATCCCACCACCGGCTACGACGGCGCGCCCACGCACAACGAGGCCGCGAAGCGTTTCCAAAAAATCCTCGCCGACGAATTCAAACTGCCCAGCACCGTGCGCCAGCGCCGCGGCATCGACATCGCCGCCGGCTGCGGCCAGCTCGCGGTGGCGGCGGAAGCCGGATCTCAATAAACCTAATCCGGATCAATTCATGCGGAAACCACCAACGGACACGAAGAGACACTAATTTCAGAAGAACCTGGCTCCTGCTTGTGAGAAAAATCAATGGTCACCTTTCGGTGACTTTCCGATCATCCGGACTTCGTTCTGTTTTCATTCGTGTTTGTTCGTGTCCATTCGTGGTTCAACTGCCCGGACGCGGCCAATTTGCTCAGTGGGCCGCTCGAGTTTCAACGGTGCCGAACCGCTTTCAATTCCCTGACCAGTCGCGGCGCAGCGCCTCGGCGGTCACGCCCATTGCCGCGAGGACCATGCGCGCCTTGGCCACCATTTCAGGCGACGGCACTTTCGGCGGGAGGATTTGGGCAAAGCGGCCCTGAAAACTCGTGCCTTCCGGCCCCGTAAATTCGCCGAAGGTGAAAAAGCCGCCGGCACCGGTGCGGATGATCGGCAGAATCTTCTGTTTGCAGCCGTCGCGCGACTCGCCGGTGAGCATCACGACTTCCTTCCGGTGGAGCGATTCGGAGGGCGGCAGAGAGAGATCGAGCGTGCCGTCGGGCGACGCGAGCTTCATCCAGGCTTCGAGAATCATCACCGCCGCCGTCGCGGCGTGGGCGATGCAGATGAGCCGGGCGGTGTGGGCGAAGTTGTCCTTGGCGCGTTCGTCGCGCAGCGTGGACGGCACGAAGAAGAGCGGCCCGCCGGGAGTGTCGGCGAGCAGCGTCGGCGGCACCTTGCCCCCGCTGCGCATGGAGAAAAGCGCGAAGTCCTCGGCGCGCGCAAGCAGAGCGTCCAGCGATTGAGGGGACAGTGGGTTGGACATGGCTGCCGTGTCGCGTAAGCGCCCGTCAGTCGCCGTCGCCTTTTCGTCGCGATCCGTCCAGCCGCGCTCGCGCGAGCCGCACCGCGTCCTGCAGCTTCCGCTCCAGCAATTTCCTTGGCAGCACCTTGGTCCAGTAGCTCGCCACGTGGATGCCGCTCTTTTCCAGCTCCAACAACTCGACGTGTTGCGCCCGCTTGCCCGCACACAGGATGATGCCCAGCGGATCGGCCTCACCCGGCTCGCACTCGTGACGCTTCAGCCAGTTCAGATACAATTCCATCTGCCCCTTGTCCCCGGCTTCAAAATTCCGGAGCTTCAGGTCAATCGCCACCAGCCGCCGCAGCTTCCGGTGATAAAACAGCAGGTCGAGATGGTAGTCCTGATCGTCGATCTGCATCCGTTTCTGCCGCGCCACGAAACAAAAGCCCGCGCCCAGTTCCAGAATGAACGACTCCATCTCCCGCAAGATCGCCGCCTCGATGTCCTTCTCTGCATAGGTGTCCTTGAGGCCGAGGAAATCCAGGACATACGGATCGCGGAACACGAGGTCGGGCGTGACCTGGTCTTTCGTCCGCAAGGCCGCGAGTTCACGCCGGATGAGCTGGTCCGGCTTCCGCGACAACGCCGTGCGCTCATAAAGCATCGAACCGATTTTCTTTCCCAGCGTGCGCGTGTTCCAGTTTTCGAGGCGGCACATCTCCGCGTAGAATTCGCGCTGGAGTGGATCGTCGAGCGGGATGATGGCCTTGAAATGCGTCCAGCCCAATTGTCGCCGCAATGCGGCGACAATGTTTTCGTCGGGAAAAACCTCCGCAAACTGGATCATCCGGTGCAGGTTTTTCTCGCCGAAGCCCCGGCCAAACTCCCGCTCCAATTGTCGCCCCAGTGCGGCGACAATCCGCTCTCCGTAATCCGCCCGCTTCTCCCGCAGGATGTCCTGCCGGATGCGGCACCCGACGTGCCAGTAGAGCCCCACGAGGCCGGAATCCACCGCGCGCGCCACGCTGGCCCGGGCGCCGCGGATCAACTCCCGCACATCGCCGAGCAAATTCCGGGGGGCCGCCGCCGGAGGCGCGACCCGCTTGCGGACGACGACGCTGGAGGTCTTGGTGCTCATACTTTCGCCGCCTTGCTCATCGCAGCCGGTCGGGGAAAATCAACCCCGCAGTGGTGGAGGTTCACTCGCTGCGCATGGAGCAAAGCGCGAAGTCCTCGGCGCGCGAGAGCAGCGCGTCCAGCGATGGCGGGGGCGGTGGGTTGGACATGAGCGAAACGTTATTTGAAGCGCCGGGTGCACAGGCAGGCTGTCGCATCAAGTCATGATCCGTCAGTGGCGAAGAGTTCGGGTTGGTCGGTCTGAATTGTCGGGCGTTTCGTTTTGGCCGGAACTTCCAAGGCCCCCGCGGCACGCAGCTCGTTTTCGGTGATCGTCGGACCAGAGCAGAGTTTTTCCAGCAACGCGGCCTGCGCCGGTTCAAGTTCCACCAGCGAGCCGAGCACGTTGAGGAGGTTCAGCAGCTCGGTCGTGTATTCGGCCAACCAATGGTCCGGTTGAATATTACCCAACGGCGAGGGCGGGCGGCGGTCGCCGATGATCGGGCGCTCGCGGTTTTTCTTCCGGTAGCTGAACCACTGCAAAAGCACCTGCTTGCCCGACACCTCGTAATTCCAAACCGCCGGTGGGACGTGGTCGATGAAACCCGAGCCGACGAGCAACCGCTGCTTGGTCGAATCGTAGCTGATCTCATTGGGCATGGCGTCGGGGGCATTGGAAATCGCGCCGTCTTTGGGGATGTTCGGACGTCGCGCCGAGGGCAGGCGGGGCGGTTGCGCAGGACGGCCGTTGGCGGGATCGGTCATGCGCTCGCCAAAGGTGTGCAACCAGATGACGGTGCGACCGAGGGCGGCGGCTTCGGCAAACGTCGCGGCGTCGGCGGTGATCGGAATGCGCAGCCCGGGGGTCGAAAGGTCTTCCTGGAAACGCGCGGTGAACGCCGGGTGCGCGGCTATCGCGGCGAGGTAGGCGACAAAATCTTCCGCGCTCACGGCGCGGCCGAGGCGCTGCGTGAGCGTGGTGAGCAACTTCGGTGGGAAGTTTGCGCTGGTGGCGCCTGCGTCGTTCCAAAGCGGAAAAACGCGACCGCCGAATGAACCTTTGTAGTGATGTAGATCGGGAACGAGCCCAGTGATAGTGAGTGCCGGGCCGCTTGTCGGAGATTCCTCGGTGAATGCGGTTAGGTAAATCTGCTCATCCGAACGCAATTTCCACAGTTCTGGGTTAGCCTGGTTGATCACTCGACTGTCCGGAACAATCCATTGCCGATCAAACGAACGAAAACCGTAGCGAGTGGGTGGTATGCAGTCCGCAAGGTCGTCGGCGACCGACTTCTCCCTCGAATCGAATCCCGCGAGTCCTTTTGCGACGATTTTCTTGCTGTGTTTGTCTCCGACCTTTCCTCCGCGCAGATGTGGATGAAACAAGGTCTCTTTCTCAGCCGCGGGAGCGTGGATGAGTTTCTGCCAGCGCCGTGTGAGCGATTCTGCATCCGGCGCAATAATCCAGGTGCGTCCAGGCATGACGCCGGAGCCGTTGTAGATGAAAAGGTCTTCGAGTTTCGGAAATGTGGCCCAGGCACCGGTCGAAGCAGGGAGGAACGGCGCGCGCCACTCGGTCGGGCAGTCTGTCCACGTGCTGGCCTTGAGCCGCAGTTTTTCGAGTGCCTTGAATTTCTCCGTGCGGTGGCCTGAGGGCAGCGCGTGGAAGCGCACCTTCGCCGGCTTGCTCGGATCGCTTTTCGCAGACCGCGAGGCGAGCACGATGCAGATGGGTTGTTGCACACCTTGAAAAATACGGGTGTTCACCTCGGGTTGGTGGCCCTCGGGTGAGCAGTCGATCACCCAGATGTCGTCGCAGGTGTGGCGCAGGTAATCGCGCATCTTTTGAAAACCCGGCCCGCCGAGAAATCCTGCGACGGTGATGTAGCAGACGACGCCGGAGTGGCTCTCCGGGTGATGGTCGAAGACCTTCCATGTCGCCCAGCGCCAGAAATAGACGTAAAGATTCCGCAGGTGCTTGCTGTGTGCGCCCACGCCCCACTCGCGCGGCGGCATCCAGTCGGCGAGCGGCGCAGATTTTTCCGCGGCGGCGTTTTCTCCTTCGATCCAGCCGCCTTGGCCATTGGCGTTGTTTTTGTAGGGCGGATTGCCGAGCACGACGGTGACGGGTTCGTCGCGCTTGATCTTATTGGCATCCTTTCGCGACTGGGCGATGGCCTGCACGATGAGCGGGAGATAGCCTTCGTCGTCCTGCGGGTTGCCCAGCGTGTTGGTCACGAACATGCGGACCGATTCCTTCGGGGTCTCGCCGGTCAGCTCGACGATTTCGGCGAGGATGCGGAGCTGCGCGACGGCGAACGGCCCGAGCTGCATCTCAAAAGCGATGAGCCGTTTCGCGGCGGCGTTGATCGCGCCGGGCACGGCCCCCGCGCCTTCGTCTGCCGCGACGGTCTCGGCGATTTTGCGCAGCACGCCGAGCAGGTAGGTGCCGGTGCCCGTGGCGGGATCGGCCAGCGTGACGGCGGGCGAGGCGAGGCCGGCGTGGAGCTTGAATCGGTCGGTGCGCAGCAGGTCATCGACGAGGCGGACCATCGCGCTGACGACCTCGGGCGGCGTGTAGTAGGAGCCGGTGAGTTTGCGGAGGTCGTTGTCGTAGATTTCGAGGAAGTCCTCGTAGAAATAGAGCCACGCGTCGGGGCGGCCTTTGCTGACCTTGGACCAATTTACGGCGTCAAGCACGCGGGTGAGCGTGTCGAGCGAGGTTTTGAGGGTGGCCTGGTTCTCGGCGTTGTCGGTGAGCAGGCGGAGCGCGGCGCCGATGAGCGAATTGGTTTTGGTGAGTTCGGCGGCGACGCGTTGCAGGCCCGTGCCGAGCGGGATTTCCTTCGCGCGCGCCATGAGCAGGCCGAACGTGACGGCCTGCGCGTAGCCGTCGGCGAAGCGTTCGTCGGTGGCGTCGGGGAAGAGAAGTTTGCGCCAGTCGGTCGCGAGCGCGGTGAGCGCGGCGCTGCCGAGGCCGAGTTGCTCGGTGACCTCGTCGCGCAGAAAGCGGCAAAGGCGGGCGCTCACGTGGGCGAGTTCCTTCGCGCTGCGCGGCGGGATCGGCTCCCACCGCAGGAAACTTTCGAACAAAACGAGCAACGTCGGTGGGGCGCTCAGTTTGTCGCCCGACGATTCGATGTCGCCGACGAGCGGGATGACGGCATCGACCAATTCGCCGTCCTGCCAGAGGCTGAAGGCGTTGCCGTCGGTGTAGAGAACGTTGGGCAATGAACGCAGTTTTTCCCACTGCGCCTTGTCGTGCGGATCGCGGAATTTGCGCGGATCGGCGCCTTTGCCGGGGGCTTTGATTTCGACGAAGCCCACGAGCGCGCCGTGAACCGTGACCGCGTAGTCCGGGCGCGTTTTGAGTTCGCTCAACGAAGTCTCGCCGACGGCGGCGATTTTCTTGCGGGGAATTCCGGCCAGCTCGGCAAGATCGTAGAGCAGCGTTTCAAACGGTGCGCGCAGTTGATCCTCGGGCTGGCCGGTGGCGGAGGCGTTGGAGAGTTTCTTTTTCGCAGCGGCGCCAAATGCCGCGATCGCAGACTCCAAGCTCAGCTTCATGCGCTCTCCTCCTTCTGCTGGAACAACTCCAGCGCCGTCAAAAACGGCTCCTCAAGCTCCATGCCGACGGCGTGCTCAGGGGCCACCTGTTTGAAGGCGGCGAACATCAGGCACATCGCCTGGAGGCCGGAAAAATTTTCGCCGGGCAGCGAATGGAGAGAATATTTCTTCTCGGGGTCGGCGTAATCCAGGCCTTCGCGGCCGAGCACGGCGATCTCGAGGGCGATTTTCCGCACGTCGTCGGCGGGGAGGCGCGCGTAGCGTTGCAGCGCGTCTAGCAGGAACCACACGGCGGCGGGGTGCTTCGCGCGCAGCAGCTCGGGATTCGTCGTGCCTTCGGGCGTGGGGTCGGACCCGGTGGCCGTGGCGCGGGTCGCTTGATCGCCGGGATCGGTTTGCCATTCATACCAGCCGCGCAGGCCCACGAGGTCGGCGAATTCGTCGACGAGATCGTATTCACCGCCGGGCGTGAGGCCGGGCGCGCGTTGCGACCAGTGGCGCCAGAGTTTTTCCGAGAGCGCGGCGGTTTCGAGCACGCGGTAGGCGGGCCAGCAGCGCGTGGCGCCGCCGCTGAGGGAGTCGAGGAGGAGAGCGTGGGCGCCGTTGAGCGCGCTGGCGGCGCGGAGGATGCGCGGCGGCGTGATGCGACGGACCTCGGGGTGGAGCGTCGAGGTGCGCGCCTCGGCGGCGAGCCGCGCGAGCGAGAGCAACTGGAGCGGGCGCAGCGCGGGCAGCTCGGTGTCGAGCCGGCGCTCGATGAGGAGGTCGAGCGGGCAGTTGAAGAGGAGTTCGCAGACGCCCGCGATCAACTGGCGCGCGAGGCGGGCGACGGCGTCGGGGCGGAGGCCGCGCGACTCCAGCCGGCGGAGGTCGTGGCCGAGCGAGCGGAGGGCGGCGGCGTGCGTCGCGGCCGTGGTGGCGAAGAAGCGATTGCGCCCGGCGGAGCGCGCGGCGGCTTCGAGCCGCAGGTGCGTCAGCTCGTGCGCAACCAGGTGCGACGTGAGCGGCGGCGCAGATGGTTGGGGGGGGGGGGACTTACGGACCACGATCACGGAGCGATCGCGGCCGTGTTTCCACGCGGCCTGCACCTGGGCGGCGAGATGCGCGGGCAACTCGCCCTCGACCACCTCGACGGGATAACCGGATTCGCGCTCGACGGTGCGGCGGTAATCCTCGACGGCTTTGAAGGCATCGGACTCGGCGGCGTGCGCGAGTTCCCCGGTGGCGGAGAGGAAAAGTTTCGCGGCCTCGGCAAACACGGGCTCGGCACGCGCATCGGCGGGCTGGGCGCGGGCGAACAACGCGCGGGCGGTAGCGGCGGCCTCGGCGGGGTGGCCGGTGCGCTGGAGCAGCACGGCTTTGCCGAGCCACGCGTTGGGAAAATCCGCGTTGGCTGCGATGGCTTCATCGAACCGAAGCAGCGCCGCCGCGGGGTCGCCCGACTCGGCGAGCGCGGTGGCGAGGGCGTTGAGCGCCCAGGCGTCGCCGGGTTTCAGCTGGAGGGCGCGCTCAAAGAAGGCGCGGGCGCGGGCGAAATCTTTTTCGTGCTTTGCGTAGAGGTTGCCGAGGACGACGAAGCTCCACGCATCGGTGGCGTCGAGCTTGAGCGCGTCGATGAGCGCATCCTTCGCCGCGGCGTGCTGGCCCAGCTCCATGAGACACATGGCGAGTTCGCGGTGGGCGGGCTGGAGACCGGGGTTGAGTTCGAGGGCACGACGCAACTGCTCGACGGCGCGGGCGTAATCGCCTTCGCGGGCGCGGCGGGCGGCGCGGTCGGCGAGGCGGCTGGCCTCGGTGGCTTTCGCGGCGGGCGCCTCCTCGGCGTGGACGACCACGACGTTGTCACGAATCTCGACGCCCGTCACTTTGCCGAGGAAACGAAAGACGTCGCCGACACTCTGCAGGCGCTCATTTTCTGGCAGGCTCAAAAAGTCCCGCCCCAAGAGGAGACTGAGCTGCGTGAGTGTGACCGAAACCACCATCGGGCGACGATGAAGGACGCGCGCGGCGGACGACAAGCATAGTGTCCACTTCCCGGGCGAAGCGGGCATCACGCAATTTTCCAGTGGCGGAGGAGCGACGGTTTGCCACCGCCATCAGGGCGATTCCGGGCGCTTGAAAAGCGCCCGCCGCTACGCGCACCGGAAAAACCGCCTCATGGCAGACCCGTTCGACGCACTCAGGGCAGATCGGTCGAGCCCATCATCCGCCGTCGCCCTTCGGGCTATGGCGAGATTGGCCAAACGGGATCAGGGCAGATCCGTGCTGCCCATCAGGAAGCGGTCGCACTCGCGCGCGGCGCCCCGGCCTTCGTTGATCGCCCAGACGATCAGGCTCTGGCCGCGGCGGCAGTCGCCGGCGGCGAAGATGTTCGGAAGGTTGGTGCGATACTTCTCGTGCTCGGCCTTGATGTTCGAGCGCGGGTCGGTCTCGAGCTTGAGATCCTTCAGGATCGCCTGCTCGGGCCCGAGGAAGCCCATGGCGAGGAGCACGAGCTGCGCGGGGCGCGTCTTCTCCGTGCCGGGAACTTCCTGCGGCACGAACTGGCCCTTGTCGTTCTTGCCCCACTTAATCTCGACGGTGACGAGCTCCTTCACGCGGCCCTCGGCGTCGCCGATGAACTTCTTCACCGTGGTGAGATAGACGCGCGGATCGGCGCCGAACTTCGCGGCGGCCTCTTCCTGGCCGTAGTCCATCTTGTAGGTCTTGGGCCACTCCGGCCACGGATTGTCGACCGCGCGCTCGGTCGGCGGCTTGGGGAGAATCTCGATCTGGACGAGGCTCTTGCAGCCGTGGCGCATGGAGGTGCCGACGCAATCGGTGCCGGTGTCGCCGCCGCCGATGACGACGACATCCTTGCCCTTGGCGTGGATCGGGCAGTGCTCGGCCCCGCCGTTGAGGACGGCCTTGGTGTTCTCGGTGAGAAACTCCATCGCGAAGTGCACGCCCTTGAGCGCGCGGCCCTCGATCGGTAGATCGCGGGGCTGCGTGGCGCCGGTGCAGATGACGGTCGCGTCGAATTCCTTCAGGAAAATCTCGGAGTCCACATTCTCGCCGACGTTGGCGTTGCAGATGAACTTGATGCCTTCCTGCTCCATAAGCTGGATACGGCGCAGCACGACTTCCTTCTTGTCCAGCTTCATGTTCGGGATGCCATACATCAGCAGGCCGCCCGGGCGATCGGCGCGCTCAAAGACGGTGACGGTGTGGCCGGCCTTGTTGAGCTGCGCGGCGGCGGAGAGGCCGGCGGGGCCGGAGCCGATGATGGCGACTTTTTTCCCGGTGCGGACCTTGGGCGGCTCGGGGAGGACCCAGCCCTCTTCCCAACCCTTGTCGATGATCGCGGCCTCGATGTTCTTGATCGTGACGGGCGGGGCGTTGATGCCGAGGACGCACGAGCCCTCGCAGGGCGCCGGGCACACGCGGCCGGTGAACTCCGGGAAATTGTTCGTCTTGTGCAGCCGGTGGAGCGCCTCCTGCCAGAGCCCGCGATAGACGAGATCGTTCCACTCCGGGATGAGGTTGTTGATCGGGCAGCCGCTGGCCATGCCGCTGATCAATTTGCCCGTGTGGCAGAACGGGATGCCGCAATCCATGCAGCGCGCGCCCTGCGTGCGGAGTTTCTTGTCCTCCATGTGGTGGTGGAACTCCTTCCAGTCTTTCACCCGCTCGGAGGGCGTGCGATCGACGGGAAGCTCGCGGAGGTATTCGATGAAGCCGGTAGGTTTGCCCATGGGAGGAGAGTCGAAAGTCGAAGGAGTCGGAGTTAACCACTAATGCACACTAATGAAGGGGAATAAGGCGGAATTCAGACTAGGTTGTTTTCATTCCCAATCATGGCCGTGGATGAGTGCTTATCCGTGGTGATGGATTGAAGGGTCTTAATTGCCGCCGACGCGCGAGGTGTCGCGGGCGTTTTCCTCGAAGGCGGCCATGATGGCCTCGTCGCCGGTGAGCCCGGAGGCCCGCGCGCGCTCGATGCAGGCGAGCATGCGCTTGTAGTCCTTGGGCATGATCTTGACGAACTGCGGCACGAACTTGTCCCAGTCCGCCAAAATGGCCTTGGCGCGTTCGCTCTTCGTGTAGTCGAAGTGCTTTTGGATCATCGCGCGCACGGTCGCGATCTCCTTCGCGTCTTCGAGTTTCTCGATGCCGACCATCTGGGTGTTGACGCGCTTGGGGAAGTCCCCGACCTCGTCGAGCACGTAGCCGATGCCGCCGGACATGCCGGCGCCGAAGTTGCGCCCGGCGCGGCCGAGCACGACGACGTGACCGCCGGTCATGTATTCGCAGCCGTTGTCGCCGATGCCCTCGACCACGACGGTGACGCCGGAGTTGCGGACCGCGAAGCGCTCGCCGCCCAGGCCGCGGATGTAGGCCTCGCCGGCGCTCGCGCCGTAGAAGGCGACGTTGCCGACGATCATGTTTTCCTCGGCCTTGAACGTGGCCTTGGCGTCGGGATAGATGATCAGCTTGCCGCCGGAGAGGCCCTTGCCGAAGTAGTCGTTGGCGTCGCCCTCGATCGCGAGCGTCATGCCGCGGGTGACGAACGCGCCGAAGCTCTGGCCGGCGGAGCCGGTGAACTTCAGCTTGATCGTGTCTTCGGGCAGGCCCTTCGCGCCGTGCTTCTTGGTGATCTCGCCGCTGGTGATCGTGCCGGTGACGCGGTTGACGTTGCGGATCGGCAGCTCGGCGATGACTTTCTCGCCGCGCTCGATCGCGGGTTTGCAGATTTCCAGGAGCCGGGTGACATCCATGGAACGGTCAATGCCGTGGTCCTGCTTCATCGAGCAGAAGCGGCCGATCTCGGGACCCGCGTCGGGTTGATAGAGGATGCTCGAGAAATCGAGGCCCTTGGCCTTCCAGTGATCGACGGCCTTCCTGGCCTCAAGGCGATCGGTGCGGCCGATCATTTCCTCGATGGTGCGGAAGCCGAGCACAGCCATGATCTCGCGCATGTCCTCCGCGATGAACTTCATGAAGTTCACAACGTGCTCGGGCTTGCCGGCAAACTTCGCGCGGAGCTGCGGGTCCTGCGTGGCGACGCCCGCGGGACACGTATTCAGATGGCACACGCGCATCATGATGCAGCCGGTGGCGACGAGCGGCGCGGTGGCGAAGCCGAACTCCTCGGCGCCGAGCAGCGCGGCGATGATCACGTCGCGGCCGGTCTTTAGCTGCCCGTCGGTCTCGACCGCGATGCGCGAGCGGAGATTGTTGAGGACGAGCGTCTGGTGCGTTTCCGCGAGGCCGAGTTCCCACGGCAGGCCCGCGTGCTGGAGCGAGGTCTGCGGCGAGGCGCCGGTGCCGCCGTCGTAGCCAGAGATGAGGACGACATCGGCGTGAGCCTTGGCGACGCCGGCGGCGATGGTGCCGACGCCGACTTCGGAGACGAGCTTCACGGAGACGCGCGCGTCCTTGTTGGCGTTCTTGAGATCGTGGATCAGCTCCGCGAGATCCTCGATGGAGTAGATGTCGTGGTGCGGCGGCGGGGAGATGAGGCCGACGCCCGCGGTGGTGCCGCGGGTCTTGGCGACCCACGGGTAAACCTTGGAGCCGGGCAACTGGCCGCCCTCGCCGGGCTTGGCGCCCTGCGCCATCTTGATTTGGAGCTCCTTGGCGTTGACGAGGTATTCGCTCGTGACGCCGAAGCGGCCGGACGCGACCTGCTTGATCGCGGAGTTCTTTGAGTCGCCGAGTTCGTTGGTCCAGGTGAAGCGCGCGGGATCCTCGCCGCCCTCGCCGGTGTTGGATTTGCCGCCGATGCGGTTCATCGCGATGGCGAGTGTCTCGTGCGCCTCGCTCGAGATGGAGCCGTAGGACATGGCACCGGTCTTGAAGCGCTTCATGATCTTTTCGGCGGGCTCGACTTCCTCGAGCGGGATCGAGGCGCTGCCGCCCTTGAAGTCGAGCAGCGAGCGCAGCGTGCAGAGCGCCTTGCCCTGCTCGTTCACGAGCTTGGCGTAGGACTGGTAGGCGGGCTTGCTGTTCTGGCGGACAGCCTTTTGCAGCGCGTGCACCGATTCGGGCGTGAAGAGGTGGGCCTCGCCGCTGGAGCGCCACTGGTAGAGGCCGCCCACCGGGAGCACGTGGCCATCGACCTGGCGATCAGGATACGCGGCGCGGTGGCGCAGCAGGACCTCCTGCGCGATCACGTCGAGGCCGATGCCGCCGACGCGCGAGGGCGTCCAGGTGAAGTAGTGCTCGATGACGTCCTGCCGGAGGCCGAGCGCCTCGAACACCTGCGCCCCGCGATAAGACTGAATGGCGGAGATGCCCATCTTGGACATGACCTTGACCACGCCCTTCGAGGCGGCCTTCACGAAATTCGCGCAGCCCTTCTTGTGATCGACGCCGGGCAGCATGCCCTCGCGGATCATGTCGTCGATCGTTTCGAAGGCGACGTAGGGGTTGATCGCCGTGACACCGTAGCCGATCAGCAACGCGAAGTGGTGGACCTCGCGCGCCTCGCCCGTCTCAAGGACGAGCGAGACCTTGGTGCGGAGGCCTTCGCGGATCAGATAGTGGTGCAGGCCGGCGACGGCGAGGAGCGACGGGATGGGCGCGAAGTCCTTGGTGACGCCACGATCCGAAATGATGATGACGTTGACCTCGTCCTCCTCGATCATGCGGCGGGCGAGGACGGAGAGCTCCTCCATCGATTTCTCGAGGCCGACCTTGCCGCGGGCGACGCGGAAGAGGATCGGCAGCACACCGATCTTGAGGCCGGGCAGGTTGGTGCGGCGGATCTTCGCAAACTCTTCGTTCGTGAGGACGGGCCACTTCAGCTCGACGCGGCGGCAGGCGGTCGGCTGCGGGTTGAGCAGATTGCCTTCGGAGCCGAGGCGCGACTCGGCGGAGGTGACGATCTCCTCGCGGATTGAATCGATCGGGGGGTTGGTGACCTGCGCGAAGAGCTGCTTGAAATAATCGTAGAGCAGGCGCGGCTTGTTGGAGAGCACCGCAAGGGCGGCGTCGTTGCCCATCGAGCCGATGGCCTCGACGCCATCCTTGGCCATCGGGGTGATGATCACGCGCTCGTCCTCAAAGGTGTAGCCAAACGCGATCTGGCGCTGGAGGAGCGTCTCGTGATCCGGCGGCTCGATCGGCGGCGCCTCGGGCAAGTCACTGAGATGGACGAGGTGCTGGTTGAGCCACTCGCGATACGGCTGGGCGCTCGAGATCTCGCGCTTGATTTCTTCGTCCTCGATGATGCGACCCTGCTCGGTGTCGACGAGGAACATTCGGCCGGGCTGGAGCCGGCCTTTTTGCACGATCTGATCGGCGGGGATGTCGAGCACGCCGGCCTCCGAGGCCATGATGACGCGGCCGTCCTTGGTGACGTAGTAGCGCGAGGGGCGGAGGCCGTTGCGATCAAGGATGGCACCGATCTGCTTGCCATCGGTGAAGCCGATCGAGGCGGGGCCGTCCCACGGCTCCATGAGGCAGGAGTGGTATTGATAGAAGGCACGGCGGGTGTCGTCCATCGACTCGTGATAGGACCACGGCTCGGGGATCATCATCATCATCGCGTGCGCGAGCGGGCGGCCGGCGAGGACGAGGAGTTCGAGCGTGTTGTCGAACATCGCCGAGTCCGAGCCGTTCGGGTTGATGATCGGGAGTATCTTCTTGATGTCGTCGCCGAACGCCTCGCTCTCGAAGAGCGCCTGGCGGGCGTGCATCCAATTCATATTGCCGCGGAGCGTGTTGATTTCGCCGTTGTGCGCGAGGTAGCGGTAGGGATGCGCGCGCTCCCAGCTGGGAAAGGTGTTGGTCGAGAAACGCGAGTGGACGAGGGCGAGCGCCGACTCCATCGCAGGGTGCTTCAGGTCCGGGAAGTATTCGTCGACCTGGTTGGTCGTGAGCATGCCCTTGTAAACGAGGGTGCGCATCGAGAGGGAGGCGACATACCAGTATTCCGCACCGGCGATCGTCGAGGTGCGGATGACGCTGTAGGCGTGCTTGCGGATGACGTAGAGCTTGCGCTCGAACGCGAGGTCATCGGCGAGGTCGGCGCTGCGGCCGATGAAGGCCTGGCGCATGAACGGCTCCGCAGACTTGGCGGTGTCGCCGAGGGTGGCGTTCTTGGTGGGGACGGTGCGCCAGCCGAGGAAAGTCTGGCCCTCGGCCTGGACGACCTGCTCGAACTTTTCCTCGATGTTGCGCCGCACCGCCGCGTTGCGCGGGAGAAACACGAGACCGACACCGTATTGGCCGGCTTCGGGGAGCGTGATGCGCGAGGTCTTGCAGACTTCGGCGAAAAACTTGTGCGGGAGCTGAATCAGGATGCCGGCACCGTCACCGGTGTTGATTTCTGCGCCCGAGGCTCCGCGGTGGTCAAGGTTGCGCAGGATCTGCAGGCCGTCGGCGACGATCTGCTGGGACTTGCGGCCGTGCATATCGACGATGAAGCCGACGCCGCAGGCCTCGTGCTCGAAGGCCGGATCGTAGAGGCCCTGCTTGGGCGGCAGACCGGGGGAGCGAACGGGCTGGACGGAGGCGGGCGGGGTCGGGCTGTCGCTGGCGGTGCGGTGGTTCATGTCGAAATCGGAAAGTGGGAGGGAGTTCTGAGGCGGACGGGGCGCGGGAGGCTTAGAGCAAAAAAAGGGCCGTTCTCGTCTTCAGCGAGAGCGGCCCGGGGATTTTTGAAGTGCGGAGTGCTCTCAGCGAGGGGGGTTAGAAGAAGCGGATCGTTTTCGTGGCCATTTTGGCGTGCTCTTCGTCGGAGCAACCCGCGTTGGTGGCGACGTCCGGGCGGACGTCGGTCGGTTTCACCAGATCGTTGCTGAGCAGGTAATTCTCGACCTCCTCACCGGAGATATCGGCGAGCATGACGCCGTCGATCTCGACGCAGGGGGAGAGGGGCTGGCCGGACTTGGCGACCATCTCCGCGTAGTTGGCGCGGTTGTTGATGATGTCGATGTCCTCAAACGCGAGGCTGTGCTTCCGCATGATGGCGCGGACGCCTTGGGACCAGCCGCAGGACGGCTTGAGGTAGGCTTTAATGATCATGCAGTGAACGTGTGCGTGGACAGAGGCGGCGCAAGGTAAAGGCCGGGGATTTCGCCGATCAAGCGTCGTTTTCGGGAATCTGCGCACAATGTTGTCATAGATTGGCGATCCACTGTGCCGCCGGCGCGAGCGGCCGGCGCGAGGGCAGTTATCTTTCCGCTAGCCGCACCGCGCGCCCTCCCCTATCACGCGCGGATGAAAGTCCTCGTGACCGGCGCCGCCGGGTTCATCGGCCACCATGTCGCGCTTCGTCTCGCCGAGACGAAGCGGTGCGAGGTCCTCGGCGTGGACAACGTGAGCGACTACTACGATGTCGGCCTCAAGCGCGCGCGCCTCGCGGAGCTCGCGGCGCGCACGATGACGGAGGAGTTTCGCTTCCTGCAGGCCGACTTTGCCGACGCGGAGAAATTCGCGGGGCTCGTCGCCCATTTCAAACCCGCCTACGTCGTCCACCTCGGCGCGCAGCCCGGAGTGCGCTTCAGCATGGAGCAGCCAGCCGCCTACACGCGCAACAACCTCGACGGCTTCGCCAGCGTGCTGGAAGCCTGCCGCCGCACCCCGCCCAAGCACCTCGTGTTCGCCTCGAGCAGCAGCGTTTACGGCGCGGGGGCGCGGGCACCGTTTCGCGAGGACGACAACACCGACCAGCCCATCTCCTACTATGGCGCGACGAAGAAGGCCAACGAACTCATGGCCCACAGCTACGCGCACAACCATGGCCTGCACGTCACGGGCCTGCGCTTCTTCACCGTCTATGGCCCGTGGGGCCGGCCCGACATGGCGCCGACGCTCTTCGCCCGCGCGATCTGCGAGGGCAAGCCGCTGAAACTCTTCAATGCCGGGAAAAACCTCCGCGATTTCACCTATGTGGACGACATCGTGGACGGCGTGGTGAAAGTCCTCCTCTACCCACCCGCCGACCGCGCGCAGCCGGCCGTGGCGACCGCCACGACGCGTGCGGCGGGATTGATGGCTGAAAAATCGAACCACGCGCCGAGCGCACTCAGCATCTTCAATCTCGGCCACCACCGCCCGGTCGAGACGCTGCTCTTCGTCCAAATGCTCGAGCAGCTCCTCGGCAAAAAAGCCGTCGTCGAACTCCTCCCGCCGCAACCCGGCGACATGTTCGAGACCTGCGCCGATCTCACACGCATCCAGGCCGCGATCCAGTTCGCGCCCAAGGTGCCGCTTGAGGAGGGCCTGCGGCGCTTCGTCGCGTGGTTCCGCAAGTATTATCGGATGTAGTGTCGGGCTTTACGCCCGACACGTCGGGGATAAACCCCGACCCACACCCTCCCCCATGAAAACCATCCTGCTCCTCTTCGTCTCCAACATCTTCATGACCTGCGCGTGGTATGGTCAGCTCAAGTGGAAGATTTTCGAGGGCAAGGCGCTCTGGCTCATCATCCTCATGTCGTGGGGCATCGCGTTCTTTGAGTATGCGCTGATGGTGCCCGCCAACCGCATCGGCTACGCCAACGGCCTGACCGGCTACCAGCTCAAGATCATCCAGGAGGTGATCACGCTCGTGGTGTTCGTGGGCTTCGCGTGGGTCGTCCTCGGCGAAAAGCTCACGTGGAACTACGCCGTCAGCTTCGCCATGATTCTGGGGGCCGTCTATTTCGCGGTGGGGGTGAAACCAGGTTCACCGAGCGGACACTGAGCGGATCCGCCTTGACGTGTTCAAGTGAACACGTCACTCCCCTGCCCTGCCGCTCGGCGCTTGCTTCGGCCTTGGCGCGCCGCCCACGCTGAGCCGCTCGTCCCTTTTTCAAACCACATCGCAATCCTCGCCTCCCCCTCGCCCGCCATGTCCAAAGCCTCCTCCGCCCCCGCCGCCAAGTCCGCCGCCAGTGCCGCTGTCGCCGCCGCCAGCGTGGCGCGCGACAAGAACATCGAGCTCGCGCTCTCCTCCATCACCAAGCAGTTCGGCGAAGGCTCGATCATGCGCCTCGGCTCCAACTCCAAGATGAAGGTCGAGACGCTCACCACCGGCTCCCTCGCCGTGGACCTCGCCCTCGGCGTGGGCGGTCTGCCCAAGGGCCGCATCGTCGAGATCTACGGGCCGGAATCCTCGGGCAAGACGACCTTCTGTCTCAGCGTCATCGCCGAGGCTCAGAAATTGGGCGGGCTCGCCGCCTTCATCGACGTCGAGCACGCGCTCGACCCGAAATACGCGCGCATCGTCGGCGTGAAGCTCGACGACCTCCTCGTCTCCCAGCCCGACAGCGGCGAAGACGCCCTCAACATCATGGAGACGCTCATCCGCTCCAACTCGATCGACGTCATCGTGCTCGACTCGGTCGCCGCCCTCACCACCCGCGCCGAGCTCGACGGCCAGATGGGCGACATGACGATGGGCGCGCAGGCCCGCCTCATGTCACAGGCGATGCGCCGGCTCACCGCCGTCGTCAGCAAGACCCAGTGCGTGTGCATCTTCACTAACCAGATTCGCGAAAAGATCGGCGTCATGTTCGGCAACCCCGAGACGACCTCCGGCGGCCGCGCGTTGAAATTCTTCTCCTCTGTGCGTATCGACATCCGCCGCAAGGACCAGATCAAGACGCCCGAGGGCAAAGTCGTCGGCAACCGCACCAAGATCAAAATCGTGAAAAACAAGGTCGCCCCGCCGTTCACCGAGGTGGAGTTCGACATCATGTATGACGAGGGCATCTCCAAGATGGGCTCGCTCCTCGACCTCGGCCTCGAGCACAAGATCCTCGAGAAAAAAGGCGCCTGGATCGCCTACGAAGGCAACCTCGTCGGCCAAGGCCGCGACGCCGCCAAACAGGCACTCAAGGAAAAGCCCGAGCTCGCCGAAAAAATCCACAAGGCGATCCTCGAGAAGGTAACCGTCGTGGGCGGCGCGACGGTGACGGGCGAAGCGGAAGTGTGAGGCGACCGCACGGCGGGCGCCGCTAGTTGCGGTTGTCACGAAATGGCATCAGGGGCTGCGCGGTCCCGCGCAGCCGAGGCTTCGCCGTTGCGCCAAACCTGAACTTGCGCCATGTTGGGCGGTAGAAAGGACTATGCCATGCCCACAACCCCTCGTTCACGCCTCATGTCCCGCTTGAGCCTGTTTTTCACCCTGCTGCTGATCGGCATCACTATGCTCGGCGCGCAGGACGCCGCGCCCGTCTTGATGTCGCGCACCGCCGGCGGCTCGACCTGGGCGGACCTGAAGGAGATGCAGCAAGCCGTGACGGCGGGCAACCCCAAGGCCGAGGCCGCATTCGGCGAGATGCTGCTGCGCGGCGAAGGCATTAAGAAAGACGAGGCGCGCGGCGTCGCGCTCATCGAGAAGGCCGCGCGCGCGGGGAATTCCGCCGCGGCCTTCCGCATCGGCATGCTGCTCTCCGACGGGGAGTCCGGCGTCACGCAGAACCAAGCCCGTTCGATCGAATATTTCCGCGCGGCGGCGGCGGGCGGCGAGGCCGAGGCGTTCTTCAATATTGGCGCGGCCTACGCCGGAGCCCGCGGCGTCAAGCGCAGCTACTCCGAGGCGCTGGCCTGGCTCATCCTCGCGCGCGAGCGCGGCGCGGGCGGCGACACCGAGGCTCGCCTGCGGGAGCAAATCAAGTCGCGGGCCTCGTGGATCGCCACCGGTGAACGCCGGGCCAAGGAAATTATCCTCGAGCTGAAGGACAAGAAAGTAACCGACCTGCTTCCCCCGCCCGCCCCGCTCGTGCGCGCCGCGTCCGCATCGAAGCCCTGACACGCGCACCCTAATGCGCCGTTGAAGCGGCGCGGATACCTGTCCGTTGCCGGTTGCCGGCGCGCCACCACCGCGGTTTCTTCCCGGACCACCGCTGTCATGCCCGCCGCCGCCCCGCCTCCTTCCGCTGATTCAGGCCGCCAGTCCGGCACCGGTGCAGCCATCTATCACGTGCGCGGACTCGCGCGCATCTATGGCGAGGGCACTGCCGCCGTCACCGCGCTCGCCGGAGTCGATCTGGACCTGATGGCGGGCGAACTCATCGTGCTTCTCGGCGCCTCGGGCAGCGGCAAATCCACGCTGCTCAATCAACTCGGCGGTCTCGATTCGCCCACGCACGGCACCCTGCTCTACCGCGGCCAGGACCTCGCCGCGGCCGACGAGGCGGAGCTCACTCATTTCCGGCGCGATGCCGTGGGCTTCGTTTTCCAGGCCTACAACCTGATCCCAAGCCTCACGGCACGGGAGAACGTCGCGCTGATCACCGAGATTTGCCGCGACCCGATGGCCCCCGAGGAAGCGCTCGCGCTCGTCGGCCTCGCGGAGCGCATGGATCATTTTCCCGCGCAGCTCTCCGGTGGTGAGCAACAGCGCGTCGCGATCGCGCGCGCGATCGCGAAACGCCCCGAGGTGCTGCTCTGCGACGAACCCACCGGCGCGCTCGACGTGAAGACCGGCATCACCGTCCTCGAAGCCATCGAGCGCCTCAACCGCGAACTCGGCACGCTCGCGGTCATCATCACGCACAACGCCATCCTCGCCGACATGGCGGACCGCGTCTTCACGCTCTCCGACGGCCGGATCGTGGACACGCGGGAAAACAGTCGCCGCGGCTCCGTGCGCGATCTCGCGTGGTAGCGGCGCCCCGCCATGAGCCTCCTCGACCGCAAGCTCCTCCGCGATCTGCGCGCGCTCAAGTCGCAGGCGCTCGCGGTCGCGCTCGTGATGGCCTGCGGCCTCGCCATGATGATCATGACGCGCTCGCTCATGCTCTCGCTGGAGACGACGCGGGACGCCTATTATGAAGGCCACCGTTTCGCCGAAGTTTTTGCGCGGCTCAAACGCGCGCCCGACTCCGCGCGCACCGAGCTCGCCGCGATCCCCGGGGTGGCCCGCGTGCAGACCGGCATCTCGATCCAGGTAACACTCGACGTGCCGGGCCTCCGCGAGCCCGCCGTCGGCCTGATCAACTCTCTGCCCGAGCGCGGTGAGCAGGTCCTCAACAAACTGCACGTGCGCAGCGGTCGTCTGCCCGCCGGGCGCACAACCACCGGCGAACTCGCCGCCGGCGAAGCCTTCGCCGAGGCACACGGGCTGAAGCCCGGCGACACGCTCTCCGCCATCCTCAACGGCGCCAAGGTGCCCTTTCGACTCTCGGGCATCGTGCTCTCGCCGGAGTATGTGTTCGAGGCCCCGCCCGGCGCCGCGCTGCCGGATCACCGGACCTACGGTGTTTTCTGGATGCCCTACCGCGAGCTCGCGACGGCGTTTCAACTTTACGGTGCGTTTAACCACGTGGCGCTCACCCTGGCTCCGGGCGCCTCGGAGCGCGCCGTGATCGAAGCGGTCAACCGCGTGCTCGCGCCCTACGGGGGCCGGGGCGCCTTTGGGCGCATCGACCATCCCTCGCATCGCCGCGTCGACGACGAGATCCGCGTGCTGCAAGGCCTGGCGGTCGCGTTTCCGATCGTGTTTCTCGGCGTCGCGGCGTTCATGACCAACTCGGTGATGAGCCGGCAAATCGCGCTCCAGCGCGAGCAGATCGCGATGTTGAAGGCGTGCGGCTTCGCCAACCGGCAGATCGGCGCGCACTACTTCAAATTCTCGCTGGCCATCGTGGCGGTGGGTGTGGGCGTCGGCGTGGTGGGCGGCGTGGTTCTGGGCCACCGGCTGGTGGAGATGTATCATCTTTTCTTCCGTTTTCCCCAGCTGGATTTCGTGCTCGATGTCCGCGTGCTCGTCGCCGCCACCCTCGTGAGCGCACTCGCCGCCTTTGTCGGTGTGGCGGGGACGGTGCGACGCGCGGTGCGGCTGTCGCCGGCGGAGGCGATGCGCCCCGAGGCTCCGGCGAATTACCGGCCGTCGCTCGTGGAGCGCTGGGGAGTGGGCCGGTGGTTCAGCACCTCGTTCCGGATGGCGCTGCGCAACATCCAGCGCCGCCCGATCCGCAGCGCGCTCACGTGCCTCGCGCTCGCGCTCGCCACCGCCATCCTGATCGTGCCCAACTCATTTCGAGACGGCATCGCCCATGTGATCGATTTTCAATGGGACGTCGTGCAGCGGCAGACCGTGACGCTTTCGCTCGTGGAGCCGGGCCCGGCCCGGGCCCTCGCCGATTTCAAGCACATGCCCGGCGTCGTGTGGGCGGAGCCGTTCCGCTTTGTGCCCGTGGAGCTGCGGGCCGGGCCCATCACGCGCCGGCTGGCGCTGCAAGGCCTGCCGGCGCAAGGCACGTTGAGTCGTGTGATCGATGCGACCCCGCGGCAGATCGCGCTGCCCGAACGCGGCATCGTGATGTCCGCGAAGCTGGCCGCGGTGCTGCAGCTCCGTCCGGGAGATTCCGTGACGGCGCGCGTGCTCGAGGGCCGCGGACGGGAAATCACCGTGCCGCTCGTGGGGCTCGCGGAAGATTTCGCGGGCACCGCCGCCTACATGGAGCTGGGCGCGCTCAATCGCCTGCTGCTCGAGGGCGATCGCATCAGCGGCGCGCACGTGGTGGTGGAGCGCGGACGCTGGCACGAATTTCTCGCCGCCGTGAAGGAGACTCCGCGCATCGCGGGCTGCATCATCAAGGACTCGCTGCGCGAGGGTTTCCGCAAGACGACGGCCGAAAGCATCGGGCTCCTGCAGAAAATCTACATGCTGTTCGCGACCATCGTGGCGTTTGGCATCATCTACAACAGCGCGCGCATCTCGCTCTCGGAGCGCGGGCGCGAGCTGGCGACCCTGCGCGTGCTCGGCTTCAGCCGCGGCGAAGTCGGCGCGGTGCTCGTGAGCGAGCTTGTGCTGCTCACGCTGGCGGCGCTGCCGCTGGGGCTCGCGCTCGGATCCGTTTTCGCCAAGGGCATTCTCTCCGCGGTGAACACCGAGACTGTGCGGCTGCCGCTTGTGCTCACTCCGGCCAACTATGCGTTTGCCGTGCTCGTGGTCGCGGTCGCATCGGCGCTCTCCGCGCTGTTCGCCGCGCGCAAGATTGCCGAGATTAACCTGGCCAGCGCACTCAAGGCGCTGGACTGACGCCCCATTTCCATGCACGCAACTCCCCCGCCCTCACGTGTCGCCAAGCGCCCCGGCTCTCCCGCGTGGCGGCGCCGGCTGCCGTTGATCGGCGCACTCGTGCTCGTCGCGGCGATTGTGATTGGCCTCTGGCCGCGCGCGATTCCGGTCGAGGCCGCCACGGCGGCGCGTGGTCCGCTCGTGGTGACCGTGGACGAAGAAGGGATGACGCGTGTGAAGCATCGCTACGTCGTCACCGCGCCCGTCGCGGGGCAGCTGCGCCGCATCGATTGGAAAGCGGGCGCGGTCGTCGAGGCCGGCCAGACGCCGCTCGCCATCATTGAGGCGAGCGCCGCCGATTTTCTCGACACGCGTGCCCTCGCGCAAGCCGAGGCCCGCGTGCGCGCGGCCGAGGCGGCGCGCGAAATGTCGGGCGCGCAGCAATCCCGGGCGGAGTCGGCCGCGCGGCTGTTTGCGGCTGAACTCCATCGAGCCGAGACGCTGCGAGAGCAGAAAGTGATCTCGGTCCAAGAGTTCGACGCGTCGCGCATGCGGGCCGAAACGGCGGCGCAGGAGGTGCGTGCGGCAGCCTTCGCCCTAAAGGTCGCGGAATTCGAACTGCAACAAGCTCGCGAGCTGGCCGGGCGCGGCAGCCCTGGCGCCCCCAAGCGTGAAGACAGCCAAGCGTCCGCAGCGCTGATTGTGACCTCGCCGGTAAGCGGAAGAATCCTGCGCGTGTTGCAGGAGAGCGCGCGCGTGGTGCCGGCGGGCTTCGCCCTGATGGAGATCGGCGATCCCACTGAGCTGGAAGTGCGCATCGAGGTGCTTTCGCGCGATGCCGTGGGGATCGCGCCGGGAGCCCGGGTTATGCTTGAGCAGTGGGGCGGAGGCGCGGCGCTGACCGCCCGCGTGCGGCACGTTGAGCCGTCAGCCTTCACCAAGATCTCGGCCCTCGGCGTGGAAGAACAGCGGGTTTATGTGATCGCCGACTTTGCCGATGCCGTGGAAAGGCGCCCCACCCTGGGCGACAGCTTTCGCGTGGAAGCGCGCATCGTCACCTGGGAGAAACCCGCCGCGCTTCGCGTTCCCGCCGGGGCTCTTTTCGAACGGAGTGGACGATGGCATGTCTATGCCATCGAAGGCGGCCGGGCGCACCTTCGACCCGTCGAAACAGGGCGATCGAACGGCGTGCTAACCGAAGTGACAGGCGGGGTGCAAGAAGGTGAGCAGGTCATTGTCTACCCGGGTGACAAGGTGGCCGATGGTTCGCGGGTGGCGCCGCTCGCCATCGGAGTGCGCTAGTTGCGCGGGCGTTTGACTTGGAGGCGGGCGCCACGAAGCGTGGCGCCCGCACATGCCCGGAAACCAAGATACCATCGTCGCGCTCGCGACTCCTCAAGGCACCTCAGCGATCGCGCTGATCCGTGCCAGCGGACCGGATACCAGCGGACTGGCCGAGGCGCTGGGCAGCTCCCCTGCCCTGCCGCGGATGGCGCGTCGCGCCGACTATCGCTCCCAAGCCGGCGAGCCCATCGACACGGTGATTGCGACCTGGTTCAAGGGGCCGCACTCCTACACGGGCGAAGACGTCTTGGAGATTGCGTGCCACGGAAACCCTTTCATCGCGCATAAGATATTGGAGGATTTGCTCGCCCGGGGGTGCCGGTCCGCGGAGCCGGGCGAGTTTACGCAGCGCGCCTTTCTAAACGGCAAGCTGGACCTCACCCAAGCCGAAGCGGTGATGGACCTCATCCACGCCTCAAGCGATCGGGCCTTGGCGGCCGCAAATGCTCAGCTGCACGGAGGGTTGGCGCAACGCATCGAGGCGCTGATTGGATCCATTCTTGATCTTTTGGCGCGCATCGAAGCCTACATTGATTTCCCAGAAGAGGACCTCCCCCCCGAGGATCGCGATAAAGCTCAGCGCTCGCTGTTATCTATAAAACTGGATATCAATAGCTTACGCTCAACAGAACGCTATCGAACGCTATTGAACAATGGCTTCAAAGTAATCATTGCCGGTCCACCTAACGCCGGAAAAAGCAGTCTGTTAAATCGATTGGTAGGACGTGAACGCGCCTTGGTGAGTTCGGAGCCAGGCACCACGCGGGATTTCATTGAAGAACGATTAATAATTGCAGGACATAAAGTTAGGATATTCGACACCGCCGGCGTTAGAGAATCGAAGTCTACACTTGAATCGCTCGGCATAGATAAAACCCTTGAGGTGATTGAGGGAGCCGATGTCGTGCTATTGGTCGTCGATGCCGCCGATCCCGATCTCTCTGCCCTGCCAAAATCGCTCACTGACAAGCTTACGACTGACCGCGTGATCGTTGTGATGAACAAATGCGATCTTCCAACCGCCGCGATCCCTAGGCCTATCCCCTACCCTGCCACTACCGTGGTGCATCTTTCGGCGCTATTTGGCCAAGGAACAGATAATTTAATTTCAGCCCTCTCCGCGAGACTCAATCAGCTCGGAGACCATGGAACCGACGGCGTCGCGGTAAATGCTCGGCATGCCGAAGCATTGAATTTGGCCGCACGCGCACTGGAATCGGCCGAAGCGTGGTTGGGGCCAGACACTCATAGGATCGAACTCGTCGCCAGCGATCTACGCGCGTCTTTAAGCGAACTCAGCAAGATTTGTGGCGATGCGGACAATGAGCGCATGCTCGACCGCCTGTTCGCGACCTTTTGCATCGGCAAGTAGCATTTTTGCATCGTCGAGATCTAGTTGCAAACTGACCTCAATCCTATGGTTGGCAGCAAAGAACAATTTGATGTGATCGTCTGCGGCGCCGGCCACGCCGGCGTCGAGGCGGCATTGGCTGCGGCACGCATGGGGGCATCTACCCTACTCCTCACCGGAAACATCGATACCATCGCCCAAATGAGCTGTAATCCAGCCATCGGTGGCCAAGCCAAGGGTCAGCTCGTGCGAGAAATCGATGCTCTCGGCGGAGAAATGGCCATCAACACCGATACCACAGGCATTCAGTTTCGGCTTCTGAACGAATCAAAAGGCCCCGCAGTTCAGTCCCCGAGGGCGCAGTGCGACAAAAAAGCCTATCAATTTCGCCTCAAGCATACCCTTGAGCTGCACATAAACCTCAGAATCTTTCAGGCCACGGTCACGGGATTAATAATCGCGAACCATAGCGTGATCGGGTGCAACACGAGCCTTGATTTGGATTTTTTCGGCCGCACCGTGATTGTGACTACGGGCACATTCTTACGCGGATTGATGCATATCGGCACCAACAAGAACGAGGGCGGCAGGCTAGGGGACTTTAGCTCCAAATCACTATCTCAAAGCCTGCTTGACTGCGGAATCGATTTGCGCCGGTTAAAAACCGGAACACCTCCGCGGCTCCTAGGGCGAAGTATTGATTTTTCTGCCATGGAGGAACAGAAGGGCGACCCCAATCCCACGTTATTCGCCTTTCACGACACTCGTGATCGCGATGATTTGTTCCACGTGGAACAAGCCGGTGAAACCCGTCTGGGCTGGCGGCCCGGAAGCGAGCAAGTTTCCTGCTGGATGACCTACACCACGGCCGCCACGGCCGATTTGGTTCGAACCAATCTCACGAAATCTGCGATGTATAGCGGGGAAATCGAAGGGGTAGGGCCGAGATACTGCCCAAGCCTAGAGGATAAATTTGTCCGATTCGCCGATAAACCCCGACACTTGCTCTTCCTTGAACCCGAGGGCAGGGCAACGAACGAGTATTATGTGAACGGCCTGTCAACCAGTCTCCCGTTTGATGTGCAAATGGATGTCGTGCATAGTATTCCCGGGCTTGAACGCGCACTGATTCTCCGGCCCGCCTACGCTGTCGAATATGATTTTGCGCCACCAACCCAGTTGCATGCCACCTTGGAATCCAAGCATGTTGAGAATCTGTTTTTTGCCGGTCAGATCAATGGCACTTCAGGGTATGAGGAAGCGGCGGCTCAGGGACTTGTCGCCGGTGTGAATGCGGTGCAGAAGGCGAGGGAGGAGGCCCCTTTATTGATTGGTCGTCACGAGGGGTATATCGGAGTCCTCATCGACGATCTCGTGACCAAGGGCACCGAGGAGCCCTATCGAATGTTCACCAGTAGAGCGGAGCATCGTCTTCTCTTTAATCACGGCAGCTCAGAAATGAGATTAAGCCATCATTCCCAGCGCCTTAAGCTTATTTCCAAACATCGATCCCAACGCATTGAGGAAAAGCGCTCCCGGATAGAAACATGGGTTAATCGATTCGAAACCGAACGACTCCCCGGCGAAAACGAAACTTGGGCCGCTCAAATCAGGCGCCATCCGATCAAACGTCTTCTGCCGTCTCCATTTAGCAGCGAATCCCAAGAAATTCAAGCTGAAGTCTTATATCGTGTTTCTTATCAAGGATATCTGGCTCGCGAAAAGCGCCAGATCGAGAAACTAGATAAGCTCAGCCACGTGCATCTTCCAGTTGATATTAATTATCTATCCATTAAAGGCTTGCGGCTGGAAAGTCGGCAAAAATTCGCCCGCATTCGACCCATGACCTTAGCCCAAGCCAGCCGGATCAGTGGGGTAACCCCAGCAGATGTTAATCTATTGCTGGTGTGGATGGAAGCAAGGCGCTTGGCCTCAGGGTAGCCCATCGATCATTTTAACATCATTATGCAGTGATACCTAGCTTTCAAGCTCTTCAAAACCAAAGGCGCGAATCCCTTTCGCACCAACTGGAGGCGATCCTGACCTATCGATCGTCGGATTTCACCGATTTCGTCCTAGAAATCGGCTGCGGCCATGGCCACTTCCTCACCGCCTTCGCCGCCGCCAACCCACAGACCACCTGCATCGGAATCGATATTGCCAGCGACAGGATTGCGCGCGCCCAGAAAAAAGCCGCCCGCTCACTCGCCCCCAACCTCCATTTTATTCGGGCCGAGGCCTCGCTGTTCCTACAGGCGATGCCCGCCCGGTCTAGGCTTAGCCGCGTCTTTCTCCTGTTTCCCGATCCTTGGCCGAAACTGCGCCACCATAAGCATCGGGTGCTACAGCCCCCCTTTCTGACGGCTCTCGCCGCCCGGGGATCCCCTCGCTGCCAGCTGCACTTCCGCACCGATTACCGACCGTATTTCGACGCCGGCTGCGAGAACGTAGCCAAATCAAACCATTGGGAGATCATCGACGATCCGTGGCCGTTTGAATTTGAAACGGTTTTCCAAGGACGAGCGCCACGGTTCGATTCGTTCACAGCCCAGCTCCGCTCAACGCCGGCATAAGGCCGCGCGTATCATTTTTCTGCGCGGTCTTATTTGTCGCGGCGCACACACTGCCAAACCATTTCCAAGGTTGACGGAGGGGAGGGGGGTGGCCTTTGCTCAACCTTTCTCATCGTCGCAACGCTTCGCGCACGCATGTCCCGCGTCACACCTATCGCCACCCTCTTCTTCTTCGCTCTCTTCGGCGCATCGCCGCTGCTTGCCGAGGGCGTGGCACCCAGCGCGGCCAAGCTCATCGATTTCGGCAACGGTTGGGCCATCACCAACAGCATGGCCACCGGTTGGGCCATCTCACTTGCGCTTGTTTTGCTGATTATCTGGCTCATCGGTCGGCCGTCCATCATTCCGTCTCGGGGCCAGGCCGTGTTCGAATCGCTCTTGGAAGGCTTGCGCGGGATTTTCGAACCCATCATCGGAAAAGCCGCGTTTCCCGCCGCCTTCCCGCTCCTGGTCACATTTTTTGTGTTCATCCTGTTCCATAACTGGATGGGCCTCATACCCGGCGTAGGCACGATGGGGTGGGGGCATGACGTCGACGGTCAGTTCCATCTCACTCGCCCCTTCATCCGCCCCTTTAACGCCGACTTCAACGGCACGATCGCTCTCGCCGTGATCTCCTTCGGGGCTTGGCTGATCATCGTCTTCAAGTTCGCCGGGCCTGCGTTGATCTTCAAGGACCTCTTTGGCAACAAGGCCGACAAGGCCGAGACTCCCGGCTGGCTGTATCCGATTCTCTCGCTCGTCTTCTTGGCCGTCGGCTTGATCGAGGTCTTCTCCATCGTCATCCGGCCGTTCACGCTATCGGTCCGCCTCTTCGGGAATGTTTTTGGCGGTGAAAACCTCCTCCATGGGACCGGCTTCTTTTTCATCTTCTATTTCATGGAGCTGCTCGTCGGCCTGATTCAGGCGCTTGTCTTCACGCTCCTGACCTCTGTTTACATCGGTCTGCTCTGCAATCACGAGGGCGGTGACCACGCCCACGGCGACGGTGAAAAAGACGCGCACCATTAATTCGCCAAACAACCCTTTCCCGTCGGGAGCGTGCCTTCGTGCGCACGGCGGAATTCCAACCAAAAACAACCCACATCACACATGACCCTCCCACTCGCTGAAATCTACGGCAATCTGACCAGCGCCTTCGGCCTCCTTGGTGCCGCCATCGGCGTCGGCCTCATCGGCTTCAAGGCCGCCGAAGCCGTCGGCCGCAACCCCGGCGCTTCCGGCAAGATCCTCGTCCAAGCCATCATCGGCATGGCGCTCGCGGAAGGCCTCGGCATCCTCGCCCTGTTCCTCGCGACGAAGTAACTCGTCCGCTCGTTCTCCGGCAGCGCGCCCCGCGCGCTGCCACCCCCTTTTATTCGCCATGTCGCTCACCCTCTTTCTCGCCGCTGCCGCCCAAGGCGCCGAAGCCAGCATTCCAGAGCGCTTCGGCCTCGAGCCGAAATACGTCGTGATGCAGGTGATCAGTTTCCTGGTCGTCCTGTTCGTCCTTTACCGCTTCGCCATCAAGCCCGTCACGGCCACGATGGAAGAGCGCGCGCGCAAGATCGAGTCCGGCATCAAGCATGCCGAAGAGATGCAGGCCAAGCTCGCCGCAGCCCAGCAGGAGAGCGCCGCCATCGTCAAAAAGGCCAACGCCGAGTCCGTTCGCATCGTCGACGAAGCCCGCAAATCAGCCAAAGACTACCTCGACAAACAGACGCAGGAAGCCTCCGTGAAGGCCAACGATCTGCTCGCCAAGGCCCAGCAGGCCATCGAGCTTGAGCATAAGAAAATGCTCGCCGCTGCCCGCACCGAGATCGCCCGCCTCGTCGTCACGACCACCGAGCGCGTCCTCGCCAAGAAACTCACCGACGCCGATCGCGCGGCCTATACCGACACCGCGAGCCGCGAGCTCACCAACGTCTGAGCCCAACCCGCGCTTCCTCCCTCCGCATGGCCTCCGGCAAAAAACAAGTTCAGCAGCTCGCCCGTCAGTTCTTCAAGCTGAGCATCCACGACGGCACCCTGTCGGCCGAACGCGTCACCGGAGTCCTGGAATACATCGAAAAGCACCGCCCGGCCAACACCGTCGCGGTCCTCAAGACCTACGCCCGCCTCATTGCCGCCGAGGTCGCCCGCGGCCAGGCCGTCGTGGAACACGCCGGCCCCATCAATGATGCCGTCCTCACCCAGATCGGCGCCGAGATGACACGCAAATACGCCCGCCGGGTCACACCCATCGCCCAGCCCAACGCCTCGCTGCTCGCCGGCCTCCGCGTCCGCATAGGCGACGACGTCTACGAATCCTCCGTCTCCAGCCAGCTCGCGCAGCTGGCCGCCGCCGTCTAAGACCATCCGATACATCTCTTTTCGTTTACGAACCCCTCTCTCCCGATGAGCACCGTCCTCGCCCAAATCGAACAACAGATCGCCAAGCTCTCCAGCAAGGCGGTCAAGAAGAACACCGGCAACATCCGCTCGGTCGCCGACGGCGTCGCCAAAATTGAGGGCCTCTCCGAGGTGATGTATAACGAGATGGTGCAGTTCCCCGGCGGAGCCATCGGCATCGCGCTCAACCTCGAGGAGGACGAGGTCGGCTGCGTCATCCTGGGTGACATCTCCAAGCTCAAGGAAGGCGACGAGGTCCAGACCACCGGCAAGCTCCTCTCCGTCCCCGTCGGCAAATCACTCCTCGGCCGCGCCGTCGATGCGCTCGGCAATCCCGTCGATGGCAAGGGCCCGATCGCCGCGAAGGAATTCTATCCCGTCGAGAAGATCGCTCCCGGCATCATCGTCCGCAAATCCGTCTCCCAGCCGCTCTTCACCGGCATCATGGCCATCGACTCCATGATTCCGATCGGCCGCGGCCAGCGCGAACTCATCATCGGCGACCGCGGCACCGGCAAGACCACCATCGCGATCGACACGATCATCAACCAGGCGAAGATCAACAAGGTCGGCCTCGCGGCCGGCGATCCGAAGTTCCGCCCCGTCTATTCCATCTACGTCGCGGTCGGCCAAAAAAACTCCAACATCGTCCGCACCATGGCCGCCCTTGAGGCCGCCGGCGCCCTGGAGTTCACCATCATCGTCGCGGCCCCCGCGGCCGACAACCCCGCCAATCAATACATCGCACCCTTCTCCGGCGCGGCGATGGGCGAGTGGTTCATGGAAAACGGCCTCGATGCCCTGATCGTTTACGACGATCTCTCGAAGCACGCCGTCGCCTACCGCCAGATTTCCCTCATCCTCAAGCGTCCCTCCGGCCGCGAGGCCTATCCCGGCGACGTATTCTATCTGCACTCACGCCTGCTCGAGCGCTCCGCCCGCCTCGACGGCAAAGGCTCGCTCACCGCGCTCCCGATCATCGAGACCCAGGCTGGCGACGTCTCGGCCTACATCCCGACCAACGTCATCTCGATCACCGACGGCCAGATCTTCCTCGAAACCGACCTCTTCAACCAAGGCATCCGTCCCGCCGTGTCGGTCGGCCTCTCCGTCTCGCGCGTCGGCTCCGCCGCGCAGATCAAGGCCACCAAGCAGGTCGGCGGCAAACTCAAGGGCGAGCTCGCGCAGTTCCGCGAACTCGCGGCCTTCGCCCAGTTCGGCTCCGACCTCGACGCCAAGACCAAGGCCCAGCTCGAGCGCGGTGCGCGCATCGTCGAGCTTTTCAAGCAGCCCGCGTTCAGCCCCGTGCCGATCGAGCTGCAGGTCGCGATCCTCTTCGCGATGCAAAAGAGCTTCTTCGACGCCATCGACACCAAGAAGGTCGTCGCCGCCGCCCAGTCGATGAAGGAGTTCTTCGCCACCAGGAAAGACGCGCTGCTCACCGAGATTCGCACCAAGGCCGCGCTCGACAAAGATATCGAGGCCAAGCTCCAGACCGCTTGCGAAGAGTGGAAAGCCTCCTTCAACGCCTAATTCCCATTACGAATATAGTTTTCCGAATTACGCCTCACGCCAGCCACCCGCTCCGTAAATCGTAATTCGCCCTTCGTAAATCCGCATGGCCTCCACCCGCGACATCCGCCGACGCATCAAGTCGGTCAAGAACACCCGCCAGATCACCAAGGCGATGGAGCTCGTGGCCGCGTCCAAGATGAAGAAGGCGCAGCAAGCCGCGCTCGCCGGCCGGCCCTATGCCGAACTCATGGCCCGCATGCTCGCCGCCATCGCCGATCGTGTCGAGGAGGCGCAGCATCCGTTCCTCGTCAAGCGCGAGGTCAAGACGCGCGGTATCATCATCGTCACCTCCGACAAAGGCCTCGCCGGTCCGCTCAACGCCAATCTCTTTAAGATCGTCACCGAGATTAAGACGCCGGTGAAGTATGTCGCGGTTGGCCGCAAGGGTGCCCAGTTCATCGCCCGCACACATCGCGCTCTGCTCGCCGATTTCTCCGTCACCGATCGCGTCGCGTTCTCCGAGGTCAAGGTCGTGGCCGAGTTCATGGTGAAGCAGTATCTCGAGGGCGTCGTCGATACCGTCGAGATCCTCTGGCCGCGCTTCCGCAACACGCTCGTGCAAGTGCCCACGCTCCTCCCGCTGCTTCCGCTCTCCAGCGTGAAGGACGTCATCGCGGACTTGAAGTCCGACGCCGGTGTCAGCGATGCGACCACGCTGCCCGCCACGACCGAGCAGCAGATGATCTTCGAACCTGATCCCTCGACCGTGCTCGAGTCCCTGCTGCCGCTCTACGTCAACCGCGAGATCCACCAGCAAGTGCTCGACGCCAAAGCCTCCGAGCACAGCGCCCGCATGGTCGCCATGAAAACCGCGAAGGACAACGCCACGAAGCTCCTCGGCGAACTCACGCTCGAATACAACAAGGCCCGCCAGGCCGCCATCACCCAGGAGATCCTCGAGATCGCCGCGGCGCAGTTCGCCGCGTAACCTCCGCTCCCTTTTTCAACAAACTAGTCCCAAGCCTTTCCAGAAAATGAACACCGGCAAAATCGTCCAAGTCATCGGCCCGGTCGTCGACGTCCAGTTCGGCGACAATTCCATCCCGCCGATCTATCAGGCGCTCACCGTCGAGTTCACCGCCGCAGGCGTGAAGCAGTTGCTGACCCTTGAGGTGCAGCAGCATCTCGGCGGCGGCATCGCCCGCACCATCGCGATGTCTTCCTCCGAAGGCCTCGTGCGCGGCATGAGCGTGCTCGACACCGGCGCGCCGATCTCCGTGCCCGTGGGCGAAGGCGTGCTCGGCCGCATCTTCGACGTCACCGGCGCGGCCGTCGACGGCAAGGGCCCGGTGAAGTTCGACAAGAAATATCCCATCCATCGCGCCGCCCCCGCGCTCGTCGATCAGGACACCAAGGCCAACATCCTCGAGACCGGCATCAAGGTCATCGATCTGATCGCGCCCTTCACCAAGGGCGGCAAGGTCGGCGCCTTCGGCGGCGCCGGCGTCGGCAAGACCGTCGTGATCATGGAACTGATCAACAATATCGCCAAGGCCCACGGCGGCTACTCGGTGTTCGCCGGGGTAGGGGAGCGCTCCCGCGAGGGCAACGACCTCTACCACGAGATGTCCGAGGCCGGCGTCATCGATCAGAAGGATCTCAGCAAGTCCAAGGTCGCGCTCGTCTATGGCCAGATGAACGAGCCCCCGGGCGCCCGCATGCGCGTCGCGCTCTCCGCGCTCGCGATGACGGAATATTTCCGCGACGAAAAAAACCAGGACGTGCTCCTCTTCGTCGATAATATCTTCCGTTTCTCCCAGGCCGGTTCCGAGGTATCCGCGCTTCTTGGTCGCTCGCCGTCGGCCGTCGGTTATCAGCCGACCCTCGCCAACGAGATGGGCACCCTCCAGGAGCGCATCACCTCGACGAAGAAGGGCTCCATCACCTCCTTCCAGGCCGTTTACGTCCCCGCCGACGATCTCACCGACCCGGCCCCCGCGAACACCTTCGCGCACTTGGACTCCACCATCGTGCTGGAGCGCTCCATCGCCGAGCTCGGCATCTATCCCGCGGTCGATCCGCTCTCCTCCGTCTCGAAGGCCCTCCAGGCCGACATCGTGGGTGAGGAGCACTACAAGGTCGCCCGCGAGGTGCAGCGCGTCCTCCAGCGCTACAAGGACCTGCAGGACATCATCGCCATCCTCGGCCTCGACGAACTCTCCCCCGAGGACAAGCAGATGGTTTATCGCGCCCGCAAGATTCAGCGCTTCCTCTCGCAGCCGTTCCACGTCGCCGAGGTGTTCACCGGTTCGCCCGGCAAATACGTCTCGGTCAAGGACACCGTCCGCGGCTTCAAGATGATCCTCGACGGCCAGCTCGACGACGTCGCCGAAGGCGATTTCTACATGAAGGGCGGCATCGACGAGGTGCTCGCCGCCGCCAAGAAGGCCTGATCGCCATGCCGCTCACGCTCGAGATCGTCACGCCCGACGCCCGCGTCTACACCGACACGATCGACACCGTCGTCATCCCGACGGTGGAGGGCGAGATCGGTGTGCTGCCGGGCCACATCCCGCTGCTTGCGCAGGTCGAGCATGGCGAGTTGCGCGTGACCAAGGGCAATGAGACTCAACTTCTCGCCGTGAGCGGCGGCTTTGTTGAGGTCGAGGGCGACCGTGTCCATGTCCTCGCGGAACACGCCATCACCGAGGAGAAAATCGACGAAAAAGCCGTTGAGGAAGCCCTCAAGCGCGCGGAGAAGGAGCTTGATGAGGCCAAGGACCTCGATCCCGTCCGCTACGAGCGTCTCCAGAATCTCGTGCGCTACACGGGCGTGCAGCTCGGTTTGAAACGCCGTCGCCACTGATTTTTCCCCCAACGCTTTCGTGGCTCGCAGGCCCGTGTTTCCCACTGGGCCTTTTTCTTGCGACCCGACTGAAACCGAGTCTCAGTTACCTCGTCACACGTCCCTGATGACCCCGTCGCCCTTCAACCCGCCCATCCTGCTCTGCCAGCTCCCCGCTGGCGCGATGGGCCGCGTGCGCGAGCTGACGGGTGACGCCGGATTCTGCCAGCGCGTGCGCGAGATGGGCTTTGGCGAATCCGCCTTCGTCACCAAGGTCGGCGGCCGCGGTCCCTTCATCTGCCAGGTCAACGGCACCCGCATCGCCCTCAGCCACGCCGCGGCGAGTTGCATCCTCGTCGAGCAGCTCGGCCGCCGCTAATCCGCGGCCATTGTCGCGATGAAGCTCTCCGAACTGGCCGTCGGCGCCTCCGCCGTCGTCCGTGAATATCCCAAGGCCGGCGCTGCTTTCCTGCGCCTCCGCGAAATGGGGCTCGTCGCCGGAACGCGCGTCACGCTGATCCGCACCGCCCCGCTCGGCGATCCGTTGGAGATCAAGCTGCGCGGCTACCACCTCACCCTGCGCAAAACCGAGGCCGCCGAGATCATCGTCGAGCCCGCCGCCTGACATGACGCTGCCCGCGCACATCACCGCTGGCGCCCACGCGGCTCACTCGCGCACGCCGGTCTATGCGCTCGTCGGCAACCCCAACTGCGGCAAGAGCACGCTTTTCAACGCGCTCACCGGCCTGAAACAAAAGGTCGGCAACTATCCCGGCGTCACCGTCGAAAAGAAAGTCGGCACCGCGTATTCGCAGCACGGCCAGCCGATCACCGTGATCGATTTGCCGGGCGCATATTCGCTCGCGGCCCGCTCGCCCGACGAAGCCGTGACTCGCGACGTGTTGCTCGGCCGCCGCGCCGACACCGCGCAGCCCGACCGCATTCTCTGCATCGTCGATGCGACGAACCTCGAGCGAAACCTCTACCTCGTCCACCAGATCCTCGATCTCGGTCGGCCGGTGATCCTCGTCCTCAACATGATGGATGTCGCCGTGCGCGCCGGGCTCAACATCCGGGTCGCACGCCTCGAGCACGAACTCGGCATCCCCGTCATCCCCTGCGAAGCCATCAACGGCAAGGGCCTCATCGAGCTGAAGCTCGCGATGAGCCGCGCCGATCTGCCGCTCTCGCGCCACGCGTGGGACATCCCCGCGCCGATCGCGCCCGCTGTCGCCGAGTTGCAGGCCTCGCTCATCGCCCATGATCGGAAATCGCCGCTCATCGCGCGCGCCGAGGCACTGCTGCTGCTCACGGATCAGGATTCGGTCCGCGTCGCGGGCTCGACGCCGCTCGGCACGCGCACCGCGGAGATTCTTCACTCGTGGCAAAAGCGCTGGGCAGGGGAGGGGACCGACTGGGCCGGCACCCTCGTCAACTCCCGCTACGAAGTAATCGGCCGCATCGCGGGTGACGCCGTCACTCACGCCGGCCACACCGGCCCGACCGCCTCGGACAAGATCGACGCCATCGCCACCCATCCGCTCTGGGGCTGGCTGCTCCTCGGGTCGGTGATGACGCTGCTCTTCCTCAGCATCTTCACGCTCGCCGAATATCCGATGGCCTTCATCGAGCAATCCATCGCGTCGCTCGCAGACTGGGTGAAGCAAGGTTCCGGCCTGCCCGACGGCGACCTCCGCGATCTGATCACCGATGGCGCGATCGCCGGGGTCGGCGGCGTAATCGTCTTTCTCCCGCAGATCCTGATTCTCTTTTTCTTCATCGGGCTGCTCGAAAGCACCGGCTACATGGCGCGCGCCGCGTTCATCATGGATCGCCTGATGAGCCGCGTCGGCCTGAACGGCAAAAGCTTCATTCCGTTGCTCAGCTCCTACGCGTGCGCGATTCCCGGCATCATGGCCACGCGCACGATCGAAGATCCAAAGGATCGGCTCGTGACGATCCTGGTCGCCCCGCTCATGAGCTGCTCGGCGCGGCTGCCTGTCTATCTGCTCATGATCGCCGCGCTCGTGCCCGGCGATCGCGTGCCGTTGCTGACGAAGGTCGGCCTCATGCTGCTCATGTATGCGCTCGGCACGTTCGGGGCGTTCGGCTTTGCGTGGCTCTTCAAGCGCACGCTGCTCAAGGGCGCGCCGCCCGTGATGATCATGGAGCTGCCGCCTTATCGGTTCCCGGGCCTGAAGGACGTCGCGCTGCACATGTTTGAGCGCTCGTGGTTGTTTCTCCGTCGTGCCGGCACCGTCATCCTCGGGATCAGCATCGTGCTGTGGTTTCTCGCGGCCTATCCCAAGGCCCCCGAGGGCGCCACGCCGCAGCAGCAACTCGCGCAGAGCTTCGCCGGCCGCGCCGGACACGCGCTGGAGCCCGCGATCAAGCCGTTGGGCTTCGACTGGCAGATCGGCATCGGCCTCATCACCTCGTTCGCCGCGCGCGAGGTCTTCGTCTCGACGATGAGCGTGGTGTTCAACGCCGAGGCCGACGACGAGGACACGACGCCGCTCCGCCAGGCGCTGCTCGCCGCCCGGTGGCCCGACGGCCGACCGCTGTTCACGCCGCTCGTGTGCTTCACGCTGATGATTTTCTACGTCTTCGCGATGCAGTGCGTCAGCACGATCGCCGTCGTGCGCCGCGAGACCAACGGCTGGAAATGGCCGATTTTCCAAACGCTCTACATGACTGGCACCGCGTGGATTCTTTCGTTCATTGTCTTCCAAGCCGGCCTCGCGCTCGGCTTCTGAAAAATGTCCGCCGAATTCCAGACCATCGCCGCCCTCGTCGTCGTCGCCCTCGCCGCGACCTGGCTGATCGCACGCGCGTGGCGCAAGCACCGCAATCCCGGTTGCGGCGGCGACTGCGGCTGCCCGACGGACAAGTTGAAACGTTGACGCCCGCGCCGCGGACGCGCTGCCTGTTCGCACCTCACCATGGAAGTCCTTATTCGTGATTCCGCCGAGATCGGCTGCCTGCTCGGCGCCAAAATTATTGCCAGTGTCGTGCGCGAAAAGCCCGACGCGGTCCTTGGCCTCGCCACCGGCCGCACGCCCCTCCGGCTCTACCAGGAACTCATCCGCCTGCACCTCACCGAAGGCCTCGATTTCAGCCGCGTCACCACGTTTAACCTCGACGAATACGTCGGCCTGCCGGGCGACCACGCGCAGTCCTACCGGTTCTTCATGCAGGAAAATCTATTCCGGCACATCAACATCGACGTCGCGCGCACTCACGTCCCCAACGGCGTCGCCCGCGATCTGCACGCCGAGTGCCGCTCCTACGAGACGCGCATCGCGGACGCCGGTGGCATCGACATCCAGCTCCTCGGCCTGGGCCGCAACGGCCACATCGGTTTCAACGAACCCACCGGCTCCCTGCGCTCGCGCACGTGGATCAAGATCCTCTCCGAGCAGACCCTGCGCGACAACAGCGAGGTCTTCGGCTCGCTCGAGGCGATGCCCAAGCACGCGATCACGATGGGCATCGGCACCATCCTCGATGCGCGCCGCTGCCTGCTGCTCGCCTTCGGTCCGGCCAAAGTCCGCGCCGTCGAGCACATGATCGAGGGCCCGCTCGCCGCGATCTGCCCCGGCTCCGCGCTGCAACTGCACCCGCGCGCCACTGTGCTCCTCGACGAGACCTCCGCCGCCGGCCTGCGCTACGCCGACCACTACCGCTGGATCGACAAGCACAAGTTCGAGTGGCAGCGGCCAAAGTGAGTTAGGCGCGCAGCGCTTTGTTGTAGCGCCTCAGCTTGCTGAGGCCTTTTTTCAAACCGACCTAAGCAAGCTCAGTCCCTACGTCGCCCCTGCCCGCCGCTGCCGCGCGATCGGCAGCACCGCCACCGCGGCAATCAGGCACAGCGCCCCCGCGCCGATGAAGGCCCACGCGTAGCTGCCGAACGCCGTGCGCACCGTCCCCGCCGTGTAGGTCGCGAACGCCGCGCCCACTTGGTGCGCGGCAGCCACCCAGCCAAAGACAATCGCCGCCTTCTCGCGGCCGAAGACTTCACCCGTCAGCTTCACTGTCGGCGGCACCGTTGCGATCCAGTCGAGCCCGTAGAACACGGCAAAAACCGCGAGCCCCGCCGTCGGCCCGAGCAGCGCCTGCGGCAGAAACAGCAGCGACAGCCCGCGCAACCCGTAATAACCGAAGAGCAGATACCGGCAGTTGTAGCGGTCGCTCAGCCAGCCGCTCGCGGTCGTGCCCACGAGATCGAAGAGCCCCATCATCGCGAGCAGCCCCGCCGCGCGCACCTCCGGGATGCCGCAGTCAAACGCCGCCGAGATCAGGTGCGTGCCGATCAGGCCGTTGGTGCTCGCCCCACAGACAAAGAACGAGCCCGCGAGCAGCCAGAAATCGCGCACGCGCACGGCCTCGAAGAGCACACCCAGCGCACGCTGCGCGGGATTGCCGAACGCCGCCGGCGGCTCGGCGTCGGGCGCCCCGGTTTCGCCATAGGGCCGCAGGCCCACGTCGCGCGGGTTGTCGCGCATCAACAGCCCGATCACCGGCACCGCCGCCAGCGTGGCGCCGGCCACGATCCAGGGCGCCGCACGCCAGCCGTTGGTCGTCACCGCCGCCGCGAGCCACGGCAGAAAAACCAGCTGCCCCGTCGCCGTGCTCGCGGTCAGCACGCCCATCACGAGCCCGCGCCGCGCCGTGAACCAGCGGCTCGCGACCGCGGCGCCCAGGACTGTCGCCGCGAGGCCCGAGCCGGCGCCGACAACAAAACCCCACAACACCACAAACTGCCAGTAGCGCGTCGCCCACGTCGAGAGCCCGTAGCCCGCCGCGAGCAGCAGCATCCCCGTCATCATCATTCGCCGCAGCCCGAAGCGCTGGTAGAGCGCCGCCGCAAACGGCCCGATCAGCCCGTAGAGAAAAATATTGATCGAGACGATCGAGGAGACGGTCGCGCGGCTCCACTGGAATTCGTTGCCCACCGGCAGCAGCATCACACCCGGCGTCGCCCGCGCGCCCGCCGCGACGAGCAGGGTGAAAAACGTCACCCCCGCCGCGATCCACGCGTAGTGCAGGCGGGAGGATCGGGTGGTCGGCGCGGCGTTCATTGCTGGGCCCGACGCTGCGCGGCGCGCGCACTGCGGCAAGCTGGCGCCGGTCGCAGCGACCCCTTTTCTGTGCCGACACACCTCACCACAGAAAAGAATTGGCGGCCGCGCTCATCCCAGTCGTGAATTGACCTTCACCCATGCGAACCCCATCCCGCCTCCTCCGGCTTTGCTCTGTCGCCTCGCTTGCCTTCGCCGCGCCGGCGCTGCCCGCCCAAGTCGTCACCTCCTCCGCGCCGCCTCCGCCGGCAGCGGAAGCTCCGGTCAAGCTCACGCCTTTCGTCGTCGAGGAGACCGAGGACCGCGGCTACGCGGCCACCTCCACGCTCGCGGGCACTCGTCTCCGCACCGACTTGAAGGATGTCGGCGCCGCGATCTCCGTCATCACGGCGCAGTTTCTCGCGGACACCGCCTCGACCAACGTCCGCGATCTCCTGATCTATACGACGAACACCGAGGTCGGCGGCTTCGAGGGCAACTTCTCGGGCGTCGGCACAGGCAACGGCTTCTCAAGCGCGGAGTCCACGCTTCAGAGCCCGAGCCAATCCACGCGCGTGCGCGGGCTCGCCGGCGCGGATCTCACGCGGGATTTTTTCCTGACCAACATCCCGCTCGATTCCTACAACACCGAGCGCGTCGATATCTCGCGCGGCGCCAACGCCATCCTCTTCGGCCTCGGCAGTCCCGCGGGCATCATCAACAACCAGCTCAAGTCGGCCAATCTCCGGAAGGCCACCTACACCTATCAGCAGAATTTCGGGCGCTTCGATTCGCATCGCGAGGTGCTTGATCTCAACGTGCCGCTCGTGCGCGATCGCCTCGCGCTGCGCGTCATCGGCCTCAACAAGCGCGAGCAATACCGCCAGCAGCCCGCCTATGAGGCCGACCGCCGACTCTTCGCTGCGTTGAAATTTGAGCCGCGCCTCGTGCGCGACGGCCTCACGCAGCTCCAGGTGAACTACGAGGGCGGCAACCAACGCTCCAACCGCCCGCGCCCCACGCCACCGCACGACGGTCTCAGCGTGTGGTTCAACGTCCTCAACAAGGTCGCCATCGATCCGACCGCGCCCACGAGCGTGACCAGCAACCCGTTTCTTTTCGCCCATCTCGGCGCGCCGGGCCGCTGGTTCGGCCAGGTCGCCGCCGTCTTCACCGATCCGCACAGCGCCGCGCAGGGCGGCAACGGCGTGCCGCCCTTCATGATCGGCCGCGGCGGTGTGCCGTTCACGCAGTGGTTCGCCGTCGGCGCCTACACCGCGCAGGGCAACAACCCGAATTTCTTCCTCAACCGCCAGTTCGCCCCCGCCGGCCAGGCCTACGCCGGCCTCTGGAAATACCAGGAGCTGCGCGATCCCTCCGTCTTCAATTTCTACGACCAGCTGCTCGACGGCCCCAACAAGCGCGAGCAGTCCGACTTTCGCGCGCTCAACGCCACGCTGCGCCAGACGTTCTTCCGCGACCTCGTCGGCTTCGAGGTGAGCTACGACCGGCAGACCTTCAACCGCGACAACTTCGGCATGTTCGGCTTCGACGCCTACACGATCTTCGTGGACATCCAGAGCAAGCTCGTCGACGGCGCGCCGAATCCCAACTTCGGCCGGCCCTACGTCGCCTCCGATTCCATCGGCAACAACCTCGTCGAGACGCGACGCGAGGCCCTGCGCGCCACGGCCTACGCCACGCTCGATCTCCGCCAGAAGACCGGCGCGCTGCGCCACCTCGGCCGCCACGTTTTCACCGGCACCTACACCGACCAGCGGAGCGAAAATTTTACCCGCAGCATCAACGGCTTCTCCTACGGCCTCGAGCTGAACGCCTACGCCAACAACCCCACCGCCACCACCTACCCGGGCTACGCCGGCCTCCATTACCTGGGCGGTTCGATCGCGGGCCTCGCCTCGCCCGCGGGCGCCAACATCTCCGCGATCACCGCCGACCACACGCCGCAGGCCAGCGGCACCGCACTGATCTTCGATGCGCGCATCAACCAGATGGTGCGCGCCCCCGTCAGCGTGATCACCGCCAGCGACCGCGACATCTCCAAGCTCTACTCCGGCGCCAACAAGAACAAGAACGTCACCAAGAGTTCGTCCGCCGTGTGGCAGAGTTATCTATTCGGCGGCAAACTCGTCGGCCTCGTCGGCTGGCGCCAGGACGAGTTTGATCTCCGCGACGCCGGTCCCGCGCGCCTCGCCTCCGGCACCGGCGAGACCGATCCTTACAATCCCGCGTGGACGCTGCCCGCCAAGCCCACCATCTACGCCAAGGACGACACGCTCAGCTGGAGCGCCGTCCTGCACGCGCCGCAGACCGTGAAACGCTGGCTCCCGCGTGGCACCGATCTCAGCCTCGCCTACAACGAGTCGAAAAATTTTCGCCCCAGCTCGACCGTTGCCGATGTTTACGGCCGCCCCTTCAGCCCGCCTTCCGGCAAGACCAAGGACTACGGCGTCACGATCTCGGCGTTCGAGCAGAAGCTCGTCCTCCGCATCAACCGCTACCGCACCACGCAGGCCAACGACAGCGCGACGTTCTACAACACGTTCTGGCCCGGCAACGACGTCGTGCGCGCAATGAACGGCATGCGCCAGGCGAACGTGAACGAGGTCGTGATCAACAAGTGGTTCGGCTTCAACCCGAACGACCCGCGCTACCTGCCGCTCCGGTCCAACCTCACCAATCCGGCGCAGGCCAACAATCTGAACCCCGCGCTCACACCCGCCGAAACCACCTTCCGCAACGAGTGGTTCAGGCAGCGCACGCGCGAGGAGTGGCTCCGGCCCGTCGATCCGCTGCTCGCGGAAACCTGGAACTTCACCCAGGCGGCGAATGGCGGCAACTGGAGCGCCACCCGTCCGCCCAATGTCGGCAACGTTGCCGACACCGTCTCCGAAGGCTGGGAGTTCGAGGGCACGCTCAATCCCACGAGCAACTGGCGCATCACGTTCAA
>JAUYAK010000008.1 GCA_030693515.1 Opitutaceae bacterium | reverse complement strand
CCGCCGCGGCGGTGGCGCTCGCGGGCGGGGCGGGGCTGTTTCTCCTCGGCGCGCTGCTGCGCGCGAGTTCGGGCGCGTCGCAGCCGGCGACGCTGGCGCTGACGCTCGGCGCGGTGGCGCTGGTCCTGCCGCTGATTTTTTTCGCCGCGCCGGAATCGCCGGCGCCGGTGGCGGCGGGGTTCTTCGCGGATGCGCGCGCGCGGCTCGTCGCGTGGTTCTTGTTTCCCGTGCTGGTCTGGGTGGTGTCGGCCCCGCTCGTCTCGGCGGTCGAGCATCCGCTCAATCTCTTCCTCCTGCACAAGGTCGTGACGGTGGTCGCGTTTGTCTTCGACCTGCTCGGCCTCCCGCTGGAGCAGCAGGGCAACGTGCTGGTGCTGCCCCACGGCAGCGTGGGCGTGGAGGACGCCTGCTCCGGCATCCGCTCGCTCACGGCCTGCCTCTTCGCGGGCTCCTTCCTCGCGGCGGTGTCCCTCGATCGGCTCTGGAAAAAAATCACGCTGGTCGCCGCGGCGCTACTGCTGGCGTTTCTCACGAATCTCGGCCGGAGCCTCTTCCTCACCGCATGGGCCTGGCACCATGGGCCGGAATCCATCGCGGGCTTCGTGCACGACGCAGCGGGCTACGCGGTGCTGGGGCTGACGGTGCTGGGGCTGCTCGCGCTGCTGCCGCTCCTGAGCCTGCGCCTCCGCGCGACGCCGCGCGCCGGCGCGGTGGCGTGACTGCGGGGAAATGTTTCCTGGTGAGCGCGGGCGGAATCGGAACTACGAGGCGCGTTGAACAGGGTGTGATGAAGTTTGGGGTTCAAACGCGGCCCTCTGCCATCGGAAGTGAGACGAGATGCGGCGCGCTTTCGGTCACCGCCTCTTTCTTGAGTCGCAAGGGTTGGGCTCCTTGGGGAGGATGAAGCCTAAGGCGAAAACTCCGTCAAAACTCGCAGGGTCTCGAGCTTCAAGCCGTCTTCATCCATCGCGCGCTTCCCCTCGGGTGACGCCAGCAAAGCGTCAAAAGCAGACATGTCTGGTATGGTGAAAATCAGGCCGGCGGAATTCGGATTCTTTGGATCGCGAAAGGTGCGTGCATTCACGCCGATCGTGCTGAAAAGCTCGTGGCGGCTACCTGGCCCTGAACGCCAGGCTTTCGCCCAAACCTGTCCGTCTTTGACTTCGTGAAAAACGATAGCGGTTGTCATCCGAGGTGCTGATTGGAGGTTGATGAATTGCAACCGATGCGCGAGGCACGGTCGCAGGGGATGGCGATTAGAAAGCGCGTTGAAATAAAACGCTCAATCTCAATAACGAAGCAATCGCGAGAATCTTTGCCCCAGACGTCAGCGGTCAGCCACGCGCGGAGGACGGACGTTGAGTAGCACCCAAAAGGGTTCGTCCGCGCGTTGCGCTGTGGTGCTCTGGTTGGGCGCTTTCATTTCTTCGATAGCACTGAGACCGTGTAAGTGCCATTTCCGGGGAAGCTGACAGTTTTCCCGTCGCTCTTGATCTTCAAATCGATCTTCACGACGCGCTTCGCTCGCTCGGCCTCGATTGTGCCGGAAACAATTACGACTGACTCGTGACCGTCGATTCGCGCTATCGAAATCTTTTCTTTGGAATACTGCTTTGCTTCCCCCTTAAGCATCACAGCAAAAAGCCAAGCGTCCGGCGGCACCTTCTGGGACAGCCTTTCGACTTTCTTCGAATCACCCGCCGCATCCGCCTCCATTACTTCTTTGACGGCTTCAGATGCGACAAAGAACCCATACTGCGGCTCGCGTGTCTTCTCATCGCGTGACTCTTGCCACAGGAACGCTCGAATGTCCGACGCGATGGCAATATTAGCCGCGAGGAGGAATAGAGAGAGTAGCTTCATCTTCTGCCCAACAGTGTTATTCGGCTGAACTGCGTTTCATCGCAGTTTTGTGCAGCGCGCCGCGGCTCATGTGCTGGCCAATTTCGAGGGGTAAATTTGTGGTGGGAGCCATGCCAAGGTCGGCCGCACGATTTCGTCTTTCGAGTAAGGACAACACGACGCGCGCGCGAATCAAGGCCGAGTTGATCGGGTCTTCGGGGCGGTGGGCACGAGGCGGCGAGCAAGCTCGCGCCCTACGGGGGCTTCACCCCGTCCACGGCCGCGAGGGGCGGACGAGGATTTCCTCGACGGTCGCGCGTTGCGGGAGCGTCGCGGCGAACCACACGCAGTCCGCGATGTCCTCGGGCTGCATCATGCGCGCGCGGGCTTCGGGCGGGGGCGGGGTGGGGCGTTTGTTGAGCAGCGGGGTGTCGATGTCGCCGGGGAAGATGCAGCAGGCGCGCAGGCCGTGCGGGCGCTCCTCGGCGTTGATGGTCTGGGTGAGGCCGGTGATGCCGAATTTGGAGACGACGTAGGCCGCGCCGGCCTTGGGGCTGGCCTGGAGGCCGGCTTCGGAGCCGACGAGCACGATGGTGCCGCTGGCCTGCGCGCGCATCGCGGGGAGAAAGGCCTGCACGAGGGTGAGCACGCCGTTCACGTTGGCGTCCATCACGGCGGTGTAGTCGGCGCGCGTGAGTTCGCTGAGGGCGCGGCGGGGGATGTTGGTGCCGGCGGCGTTGACGAGCGCATCGATGCGGCCGAAGCGCTGGAGCGCGGCGCGGGCCATCGCCGCGACGGCGACGGGCGCACCGAGGTCGCAGGGGAGGGCGAGGAGGTCTTTGCGCCGGGCCTTGGGTGCGAGCGCGATGGTCTCGGCGAGCGCCTCGGGGCGGCGGCCGACGAGCACGACGCGCCAGCCGCCGGCGGCGAATTTCAGCACAGTGGCGCGGCCGACGCCGGAGCCGGCGCCGGTGACGACGGCCACGGGGACAGGAGCGGGGGATTTCTTTTTCGAGGTGGGCATGGAGCGAAGGGCAGTGGAATGAACTCGGGTAAGATGCAGGCGAAGTTTTTCCAGCAAGACACGGAGACACAGAGCAAGGCCGCAAGCGGGATTTCCGGGGGGAACGGAGTCTTCAGTCCGCGCCCGGAAGTCGGCATCACTCTCGGCGCGGGCCGAAGCCTCGCGCTCCCTGCGCCCAAACATCCTTTGCCGCGGGCTTGCGTCAGGCGGGTGCGATTCTACGGTCGCGACTCTTTCCCCCTATGAAACTCCGCTCCATCGTTCGTCTGGTCCTGCCCGCCCTCGCGTTTGTCGCCGCATCGCTCTCGAGCGCGGTGGCCGCCGCGCCCAAACCCGCCCAGATGGCCGGCCCCAAGCTCGGCCTCCAGACGTGGACGTGCCGCAACATGAGCTTCGACGAGGTCGTGGCTTTCGCCGTGAAGCACGGCATCACCAATCTCCAGCTCATCAGCAAGCACATGGACCCGAAGGCGCCGGCGGAGGAGACGTTGCGCAAGAAGGCCATCCTCGAGAAAAACGGGCTCACCGCCTACACCTTTGGCGTCAACGGCACCTCGATGGACAAGGAGGCGAACCGGAAGCTCTTCGAGTTCGCGAAACTCATCGGGGCGAAGCTCATCATCGTCGAGCCGCGCAATCTGGATGAGTGGGACAACCTCGAGCAGCTCGTGAAGGAATACGACATCAAGCTCGCGATCCACAACCACGGGACCGGCACCGTCTATGGCGACCCGGCGACGGTGAAAAAAATCCTGGCCGCGCGCGACCCACGCATCGGCGTGTGCCTTGATGTCGGCTGGGTCACAGCCGCGGGCTTCAATGCCGCCGAGGTTTTCCGGAGCTACGGCGCCGATCGCGTGTTCGACATGCACCTCAAGGACAAGCGCGTCGAGGCCGCCGCTCCCGTCGCGGCCACCGCGCCGAAGGCCGAGGCCCCCGAGGGCAAGAAGGGCGCCAAGAAAGCCGGCGGCCCCGTCGTGCTCGATGTCGAGATCGGCACCGGTCAGGCGGCTTACAAGGAGCTCTTCGCCGAAATCAAAAAATCGAAATGGTCCGGCGTGATGGCGATCGAGACTGACAACGCCACCTACGCGCAGGAGCCGACCAAGCTCGTCGCGGGCGCCGTGGCCTTCTTCAAGGCCAACGCCAAGTAAGCCGGCGCGCGCCGCGCCGTTTTTTTCCTCACCACCATGGCGGGCGCGAGCCCGCCATAATTTTTCCCCCGAACCCCGATGAAAACCCTCCTCTCTTTCCTGGCCGCTCTCTCGCTCTCCGCCGTCGCCTCCGCGGCCGCGCCGCGCCCGCCCAACATCGTCTTTATCTTTTCCGACGACCACGCCTACCAGGCCATCAGCGCCTACGGCGATTCGCGAAAACTCCTCGCGACGCCCCACATCGACCGCCTCGCCCAGGCCGGCGTGCGCTTCGACCGCTGCCTCGTCACCAACTCCATCTGCGGCCCGGCGCGCGCCACGATCCTCACGGGAAAATACAGCCATCTGAACGGCTTTCCCAACAACTCCAACTCCCGCTTCGACGGCGAGCAGGTCACCTTCCCCAAGCTCCTGCAAAAAGCCGGCTATCAGACCGCGCTCGTCGGCAAGTGGCACCTCGGCTCCGACCCGACCGGCTTCGACTTCTGGCAGGTGCTCCCCGGCCAGGGCATCTACTACAACCCGCCGATGATCCGCATGGGCGAGCGCATCACCGAGCCCGGCTACACCACCGACATCATCACCGACCGCTCGATCGAGTGGCTCAAACGCCGCGACAAGACAAAGCCCTTTACGCTGATGATGCAGCACAAGGCCCCGCACCGTGAGTGGGCGCCCGCACTGCGCCACCTCGGCGCGGACCAGGACCGCGTTTACCCGGAGCCGCCCACGCTCTTCGACGACTACGCGAACCGCGGCCCTGCCGTCGCCGGCCAGGACATGACGCTCGAAAAAACCTTCACCGATCGGGACGCCAAATTCGTGCCGCCCGCGGGCATCAACGAGGAGCAACTCAAGCAGTGGAACGCCTACTACGAGCCCCGCAACGCGAAGGCCAAGGCCGCCAACCTCACCGGCAAGGATCTCGTGCGCTGGCGTTATCAGCGCTACATGCACGACTACCTGATGACCGTGCGCGCCGTCGATGAGAGCGTGGGCCGCATGCTCGACTACCTCGACCAGGAGGGCCTCGCGGAAAACACCATCGTGATCTACTCGAGCGATCAGGGCTTCTACCTCGGCGAGCACGGCTGGTTCGACAAGCGCTGGATCTTCGAGGAGTCGGTGCGCACACCGCTCGTCGTCCGCTGGCCCGGCGTGACGAAACCCGGCACGGTGAATCGCGACCTCGTGTCCAATGTCGATTTTGCCCAGACATTCCTCGCCGCCGCCGGTGCCCCGGCCCCCGCCGACATGCAGGGCCACAGCCTCGTGCCGATCCTCCGCGGCCAAAAACCCGCGGACTGGCGCACCGCGTTCTACTACCAGTATTACGAGTATCCTGCGCCGCACCGCGTTCGCCCGCACTACGGCGTCGTGACCGACCGCTACAAACTGGTGCACTTCGAGGCCGTCGGCGGCCCCGCCTATTGGGAACTCTACGACCGCGAAAAGGACCCGCAGGAACTGCGCAACGTGATCGCCGAGCCCGGCTACACGGCCGCCAAGGCGCAGTTGGAAAAGCAGCTCGCACAACTGCGCACCGAACTGAAGGTGCCGGCCGAGACGCCCGCCCACTTCTACGGCAACCAGCCGGTCACACCCGGCGCCGAGCCGGCGCAGAAGAAGAACCGGAAGAAGCAGCCGTAGTCGCACCACCCCGTGAAAACTCCGCTCCGTCTCGCCATGCTTTTCCTGGCCGCCGGTGCGGCCGTCTTTGCCGCGTCCTCGCGGCCCAACGTCCTCTTCATCGCCGTCGATGACATGAACGCCGATCTCGGCTGCTATGGCAGCCCGATCGTGCAATCGCCGCATATCGACAAGCTCGCCGCGCGTGGCGTGAAGTTCGACCGGGCCTACTGCCAGTTTCCGCTGTGCAGCCCGAGCCGCTCCTCGATCATGACCGGCCTGCGGCCGGACACGACCAAGGTGTTCAACCTCCAGTATCATTTCCGCACCGGGCTGCCGGATGTCGTCACGATCCCGCAGCTCTTCTCTCGCGCCGGCTACTACGCCGCGCGCGTCGGGAAAATCTACCACTACGGCAACCCCGGCGATATCGGCACGAGCGGCCTCGACGATCCGCCCTCGTGGCAGGAGTCCTACAATCCCGCCGGCACGGACAAGACCACGCTCGAGCCCGACATCATCAATGACACCCCGTCGCGCGGCCTCGGCTCCGCCATGTCCTACCTCGCGGATGCGAAAGGCCGCGACGAGGACCACACCGACGGCAAGGTCGCCACGCAGGCGATTGCGCTCTTGGAGAAACACAAGGCCGAGCCCTTCTTCCTCGCGGTCGGTTTCTATCGGCCGCACACGCCCTACGTCGCGCCGAAGAAATATTTCGACCTCAACCCGCTGGAGAAAATCGACGTGCCGCGGATGCCGGCCGACTACGCCCAGACCGTGCCGGCGGCGGCGCTGGCCTCGAACCGCCCCTGGCCCAATTTTGGCGTCACGCACGAGCAGGCGCGCCGCAGCAAGCAGGCGTATTACGCCGCGATTTCCTTTGTCGATGCGCAGATCGGCCGCGTGGTGGACGCGCTCGATCGGCTCGGCCTGCGCGACAACACGATCATCGTGTTCTGGAGCGACCACGGCTACTCGCTCGGCACGCACGGCCTCTGGATGAAGCAGAGCTGCTTCGAGGACTCGGCGCGCGTGCCGATGATCTTCGCCGGCCCGGGGATCAAGGCCGGCACGCCCTCGCCGCGGCTCGTGGAGTTTGTCGATGTCTATCCCACACTCGCCGACCTCGCGGGCTTGAAGCCGCCCGCCAATCTCGAGGGCGTGAGCCTGCGCCCGCTGCTGACGCAGCCCGATGCGCCCTGGGTCCGGCCGGCGTTCACGCAGGTGCAGCGCGGGGATTTTCCGGGCCACAGCGTGCGCACGCCACGGTGGCGCTACACGGAGTGGGACGGCGGCAAGCAGGGCGTGGAGCTTTATGATCACGAGAGCGATCCGGGCGAGATGAAGAACATCGTCGCCGATCCGCGGCACGCCGCGGTGATCGCGGAGCTGAAGGCGCTCGTGAACAAGAACTGGCCCGTGCGTGTGGCCGGCGGTGTGGCCGAAGCCGGGGCGAAAAAGGCGAAACGCGAGAAACGCGCCAAATAGCCATGCGTGTTTTCATTCAGGTCGGGGCTCTGTCGCTGGCGGCGTTGGCCGCCGGCTGTGGCGGACCTTTGGACGAGACCGTCTCGGCCAAAAATCCCGCGGCGCTGGCCTCCTGGCGCGCGCGGATCGCGACGGGCTCCAATGCCGATCATCGGCGTCGCGTGGAAGAGGCCTTCCAGGAAATCCGTGCCGCGGTCGCGGCCGAGCGGGAGCGCAAGCGCGTGCTCGGCCAGCCGTTCGGCGCGGGGTCCGATGCGGTGGACCTATTGGTGGCCGAACGCGTTCACGGCCTCCGTGTGCGAGAACTGCTCCAGCTCGGTGGCGAGATGCGGGTGCGCCGCCTGGGCGCCGAACTGGCGGGTTTGGAGGAGGCCGTCGCGAAGAACGCCCAGCTGGTCACGCGGCCCGGTGATCTCGAATCGCGCCACCATCTCGACGGCCTGCGCGAGCGCCAGCAGGTGCGCGTGCAAAAATACCGCGAGGATCTCGCGGCGGCCGAGCGCGAGCTGGCGCCGCTCTTGGCGGCGAGCGCGCGACGATTGCTCGGAGCGGAGGAGATTCCGATCGTGAGCACGCCGGACGAGGCGCCTCAGCTGATCCGGAAGTAGGCGTGGGGCGTTGCCGGCCCTACGGTTTCAGCAGATGCTCCGCGGCGCGGGCGGCGTAGTTCTCGCCGCCGCCGCGCGCGTCGCTCTTCGCGTTGGCCTCGTAGAGCGGGCGGAAGCTGGCTGGGCGATCAGGCAGCAGCGTGAGGAAATTCAGCGCCTCGAGGCGGAGCTCGGCGCTCCGGTCCGGGGCGAGTTCAGCGGCGAGCACAGGCCACGCGCTGGCTCCGCCGCCATGGCGGGCGGTGGCGAAGGCGGCGGCGGCGCGCACGGCGCCCACGGAATCCTTGAGGAGCGGCGCGAGGTCGGCCGTCACCGTTTTCGGCGCGCGCAGCGCGGCGAGCGCGGCCCAATAGCGGATCGCGGGGAGCGAATCGCGGAGGGCGGCCTGGAGATCGGCCGAAGCGGGGGCGGTGCCGAGCTGCAGGCGATCGATGGTGTCGAGGATGCGGGCGAGCGGGTAGCGGGCGTCGTCGCGGCCGAGCAGGGCGGGGGATTGGCCCGCGGCCAGTTCGCGGAGCAACGACTCGGGCATGAAGCCGGTGTCGCGCGTGCGGAGGAGGTGCGCCCGGTTGGCGGCCCGGAAGCGTTCGAGCGTCGCGCGGTGCGCCGGATCGGCGGCGAGGTTGCGCACGTTGTCGTAGTCGTTCGAGAGGTCGAAGAGCTGCTCGGGGGGTGTCGGCTCGAAGAACGAGGCCTGGGTGGCGTTGAGCTTACCTTCGCGGCGCAGGCGGTCCCATTCCCGGGTTGAGGATTGCAGCCAGAGATAGGTGACGAACTGCATGGTCGGCAGCTCGGGGCGGTAGTTGCGGATGTAGCGGTAGCGGCCGTCGGTCACGGCGCGGCAGAGGTCGATGCGCTCGTCCATGCGATCGCGGAAATTGTAGGTGAACTCAGGCGCTGGCTGGCGCGCGGATCCGGCGATGGCGCGGCCTTGCAGGTGCGCGGGCGCTTTCACGCCGGCTAGGCTCAGCACCGTGGGTGCGAGGTCCACCCAGTTGACGAGTTCCTGCGAGCGCGAGCCGGCGGCGGCGGGCGCAAGATGGCGGAAATTTTTCGGGAACCGCACCGCGAGGCACGGATGGGTGCCGACCTCGTAGAGGAAGCGCTTGCTGCGGGGGAGCACGCCGCCGTGGTCCGAATAGTAGAAGACGATCGTGTCGTCGGCCAGGCCTTCGGCCTCAAGCTTCGCGAGGGTCTCGCCGAGCAAACGATCGGCCTCGGTGACGCGTTCGTAGTATTGGGCGATATCGGTGCGGACTTCGAGCGTGTCGGGCAGGTAGGCGGGCACGCGGACCTTGGCCGGGTCGGCCTTGATCGGAAAGCGCTTGTGCAGCGAGCTCTCGTGGCTCGCGTTGCTGTTGAAGATGGCGAAGAACGGCTGGCCGGGCTTCCGGTTTTTGTAGTGAGCCTGGTTGCTGTTCTGATCCCAGGTGCCGTCGAGCACGGCGGCGTTGTAGTCAGTCTTGCTGTTGTTGGTGGTGTAGTAGCCGGTATCGCGCAGGTAGGCGGGGAAATAGCGCATCCACGACGGCATCGGCACATTGCTGCGCATGTGCTGCGTGCCGAGCGAGGGCGCATACATGCCGGTGATGATGCTCGCGCGCGTGGGGGCGCAGACGGCGGAGGTCGAGTAGGCGCGCTCGTAGAGGATGCCTTCGCGCGCGATGCGGTCAAAGGTCGGCGTGTGTGCGAGCGGATCGCCATAGGCGCCGTAGAAAATCGCCGCCGCATCCTCGGCGACGAGCCAGAGGATGTTGGGCTTGGCCGCCGGATCGGCTGCGCGAGCCAGAGTGAAAAGCGATAGCAAGAGGAGGCCGATCAGGCGCGGGTGTCGTTTCATGGGAGGGTGCCGGGAGTGTTTCAAAATGGCGTCGATGAACAAGGCGTTTGTCTTTGCGAAGGAAAACCGGGAAAACGCCGCATATGCATGCGAGGCAATTTTCCCGTCCGACGCGCCGTGACTGGCTGAAGACACTGGCTCTTGCGACCGCGACGTCGGCATACCCGCGCGGCTTGCGGGGACAGACGCCGCCGCCGCCGCCGACCGTGCGCGAGATAGCGGACTACCTTGAGACGCTCCGACGCCCGGATCACGGGTATGCCTGGGGTGATCAGGAACTATCCCACCTGACGCCGACGTTTCATGTGATCGGTGCGTATCGCGCGCTCGGCCTCACGCCGCCGCGTCACGCTGCGCTCGCGGCGTGGGTGCGCGCGAATCACCCGCGCGAACTCAAGAAACTGGAGCAGGAACGCCGCATCTTCGACTGGCAGCAGATCCAGGCGCTCGCGTGGCTCGGCGCGGATACCGCGGAGTTTCGCCCGAAGGTCGCCGCGCTCACGCAACCGCTCGCCTACCTGAAGCAATACGAGCGCAACGGCTATCCGGTCATGCAGTCGGAGCTGGGGGCGGTGCTCTCGCACGCGCTGCTCGGGCTGCCGGTGACGGGCATCGCGGAAGCGTTCGGCGGCTACATTGACGCGCGGCGTCGCGCCAACGGCAGCTTCAACAACACGCCCGCGGCCGATGGCGGCGACGGCCACGTGATGAATACCCTCTGGGCCTTGCAGGCGTCGCGCGCGCTCGGCCGCGAGATCGCGCGCAAAGACGAATTGATCGCGTGGTTGCGCGCCTGCCAGTTGCCCGGCGGCGGATTCACCTTTCAGCCGGAGCCCATGTTCGGCGGCGTGGACGACATCGCCTACACCCGTGCGGCGCTGCGTGCGCTCAAGTTGCTCGGCGCCACGCCTGCCAACCGCGAGGCGTGCATTGCGCAGATCCACTCCCTCGCGAACTCCGACGGCGGTTTCGCTGACCGCGTCGGCTGGCTCAGCAACGCCGGCGCGACTTGGTGCGCCCTCGATGCCCTTGATGCGCTGGGCGCGCTCGATTCGCTGGCGACCGTGAAGCGCCGCGCGCCGCAGCCGCGCGCCCCGTTGCCCGGCGGCCTGAAGATTTTTTCCATCCAGATTGAGGCGCACGGCCAGGGCAGCCCGGCCGAGGCGGTCGAACTCGCGCGGGCCTTGAAGATCGATCTTTGGGGCGCGAAAAATGCGAAGCCGGCCTGGGCCGCGCGGGTGCGCGCGATCGCCGCGGAGCGCCAGGTGCCCGTGACGTTTTTCACCGCCGACGAGGAATACGGCACGTGGGTGCACATTCCGGGGCTGGGCACCTACAGCCATACGAGTGATCTCGTGGCGCCGGGCGGAGCCGATATCGGGCCGCCGCTGGGCACGCGCGCGGCGCCGCCAGCGCCCGTTTCGTGGCCGGACTTTCGCACGCGCCGGCTCGTGCCGCTCGAGCGCGGCGGCGGCCGCCTCATCTGGCAGTTCGGCGAGAACGAGGAACTCGTGCGGATGTTCCTCGACGACTCGGTCGAGCGCGGCGGGTTTTCCGCGATCAGCACCTACCACTTTGGCAACCCGGATTTCATGAACACGGAGCCGTTCCTCAACCGCTGGCGCGGGCGCATCCCGTTCATTGGCCTGCAGGACGCGCACGGCCCCGAGCCGTGGTGGTTTGCGGATCAGACGACGGGCTTTCGCACGCTCTTCCTTGCGACGGAGCCGACGTGGGACGGCTGGCTGCAGGCGCTGAAAAACAACTGGACCGTCGCCGTGCGTCGCGATGTCTGGACCAAAGGCCGCACTTGGATGCACGCCGGCTCCGACGAAGTCGCCGACTTCGTGCGGGCCCGCGAAACCGCGTGGCGCTGGTGGGACAACCCCGTGATCGCCCGGCCGATGGTTTCGCTCGAGGCGCTGCGCCCCGGCGACGAATTCGAGGCGGGCCGGCCCGAAAGCGGCGTAGCCCTGCGCGTGCGCTGCGCCTGGGAAAACACACCGCAGGGCCTCCTCAAGGCCCCGCTCTCCGAACTCGTTTCCCTCGTCGTGGACGGCGCCGTCGTGACCCCGACCCTGCTGGAGAAAATGCGCCCCAACGGCCTGCGCGACGAGCACGCGCATTTTTTCGCGATCCCGAATCTTGCGCCCGGCCTCCACACGGCCGTCGCGACCGTGCGTCTCCTCGCCAGCGGCAAATCGGAAACCCGCTCAATCCAATTTTCCGTCTGACCGCCACACCGTTCCCATCAAGTAAACCGCCCATGAGACTACCTTCCGCCCAATCCCTCCCGTTGTTCCTGTCGCTGCTGCTGCTTTCGTCGGCCTCGGCGCAGACGATTACTCCGGCGCCCGCGAAAGCCGCCGACGGCACCGTCACCCTCTCGCCCTTCGAGGTCCGCGCCGAGGACGACACCGGCTATCAGGCGATGAACACCACCTCGGGCAGCCGGCTCGCCACGAGTCTGCGCGACACGGCCGCGGCCATCTCGCCCTTCACGCCGGAATTTCTTTCCGACATCGCCGCCACGAACATCACCGAGATGCTCGCCTATGCCGCCAACGCCGAGCTCAACGCCGGCGATTCCGAGGGCGCGGGCTTCAACAATCCCCGTGATTTCAACTCCGCGGGCGGCGAACCCTTCCGCATCCGCGGCATCCCCGGCGGCGTCTCCACCGACTACGTCGAAAACGCCGCGCCCCAGGATCTCTACAACATCGAGCGCGCCGAGGTCGCGAGCGGCGCCAACTCCATTCTCTTCGGTTCGGGCGACGCCGGCGGCCTTGTCTCGCTTTCGAGCAAGCGCGCCAACGTCGCGCGCAACAAATACTCCGCGCAGGCGGTGTTCGGCTCGTGGGATTACGAACGCTACACCACCGACCTCAATCAGGTGATCGTGCCGCGCACGCTCGCCGTGCGCATCAACGCCCTCTACGGCAACGCCAAGGCCTGGCGGCGCTACGAGTTCAACGACACCCAGCGCGCCACCGGCGCCGTGACCTACAAGCCCTTTGCGCGCACCACGCTCTCCGCCAATTACGAGAGCGGCCGCACGGCGAACAGCGCCGGCGTGAAGTGGAACACCACCGATCAGGCCACGCGCTGGATCAATGCGGGCCGCGCCATCACGGATGCGACGGTCGCCGACCCGGCGCGCGGCATCATCAATTTCGGCACGAACCAGCGCTTCACGTTCTTCACCGGCGACGGCTTCGTTTCCAACCTGCGCACCGAAAACCGGAGCAGCATCCTGCCCGGCACGGCCGACACGCTCATTTCTCCCACGATCTTTCCCTACGACATCAACTGGGCCGGCCCTTCGTCGCGCCTCCAGCGCACCTTCAACAACTGGCAGGTTTCGCTCGAACACCGCTTCACCGAAACCTTCACCGTGCAGGCGATCTACTTGAAGAACCAGACGCGCGCGAAAGCCCGCTCGTTTGTTTTCAACACGAGCGGCGGCAACACCATGGACCTCTTCGGTGATCCCAATCTCACCATTCCCGCGCCCAGCGGCACCGGCACGATCCCCAATCCGCGCGCCGGCCAGCTCTACCTGGAGTCGAACAACAACCGCGACTTCACCGACACCGACAACGACATCAAGCGCGTCATGGCCGCCTACGAGCTGAAGCTCGGCAAGATGGCCGGCCTGCACCGCTTCGCCGGGATGTTCGAGCGCGCGCGTCAGGATCGTCACACGGGTTCCCAGCGCGAGATCCTGATCGACCAGGCCAACCGCCCGGTCTCTAACGCCACGCCCGAGAACGCGCAGAATCTCCTCTGGCGCCGCAGCTATCTCAAGGAGGGCGACTACGACACCTATGCGTTGCTCGGCCTCTACACCCCGCTCGCACCCTTCACCTACAACGGCCTCACGCTCAACGCCCGCCCGATCAACACGGGTGAACTCTTCGCTGTGAAGGAGACTGACTCCATCATGCTCGCCGCGCAGAGCTCGTGGCTCAACGGGCTCGTGACGAGCACGCTCGGCTACCGGCGGGACGACATCGTTTACCTCGACAGCACCTCCGGCCGCGTCACCTCCGCCACCGATCCGCGCGTCACTTCGGGCCAGATGCTGCTCAACGAGGTCGTGGCGCTCCCCGGCTACGGAAGAAATACGTTCACGGCCGACACGCTGACCGCGGGCGGGGTGCTGCACTTCAGCCGGCGCTTCTCCGTTTTCTACAACCAGTCCACCAACCACGGCGCACCGCGCTTCGACCGGCGCATTTTGCCGGACGGCCGCATCCCGCCGCCGCCCGAGGGCGAGACGCGCGACATCGGCTTCATGCTCGATCCCTTCGGCGACGACCGGTTTTTCCTGCGCGCGTCCTATTTCGAGACCGCCCAGATCGGTGATGCCGCGGTGTCACCGAGCGGCGCCGTGACCAATGCCGCCGCGCTCGGCCGCTCGCAGACCCTCGCAGTCAACGCCGCCTTCGTCGCCGCCGGCCGGATGACCCAGGCCCAGGCCGACGCCGCGGGCTTCAACTGGAACGCCGCGATCATCGACACCAAGAGCCGCGGCTACGAAGTGGAGATGGTGGCGAACCCCACGCGCCAGTGGACCATCCGCGCCAACTACTCGCGCTCGTCGCGGGACCGCGAAAACTTCTTCGCCGAAGGCTACACGTTCTTCGCACAGAAATTCACGGAGTGGCGCGCGCTCGCCGCCGGCAACGCCGCGCTGTTGGCCACGGTCGAAACCAACATCACCGCGATCCAAAACAACGAGCTCGACGGGCGCGCCGTCGCGCAGGAGCAGGGCTTCGGCTCCATTCCGCACAAGGCCACCGTCACGTCGCGCTACCGGTTCAGCGAGGGCCGGCTCAAGGGCGCATTCGTCGGTGGCGCCGTGCGCTACCAGTCGGGCGCGTTCAGCCAGACCGACACCCGCGCCGCGACCGCCGGTGGCACGGGCCGGAACTATTTCACCGAGGGCACGCTCTTCACCGATGCGTTCGTCGGCTATCCGTTCCGCCTGCCGTGGCAGCCCAAGGTCGCGATGCGCGTGCAGCTCAACGGCCGCAACATCTTCAACGCGGACCTCGTGAGCCTCGCCCGCTACAACGCCGACTTCTCCGGCCCCCGCCGCATCTACCTCCGCGAACCGCGCTCCTGGCGGCTGACGGTGGCGGCGGAGTTTTGAGTGCACGAACCATACCTTGCAAAGCTAGGCGGTGTTCCAGCGATCCTTAGGTCGATCAATGAGCAATCGTGCCTGCTACTGCTGATTGGCGCTCCTGAAAGTGCTGATGAATTCACCGAGCTTTTCCTTCAACGGTTCCTCGATAATGTCCATCCGCGCGGGGCTGGTGAGCCCCAACCCTTTTGCGCCCCACGTTTCAGCGGGAATCGGCGTGCCGGACGGACTGCGTGTGAGACGGACCATTTGCACAAGAGCAACGCTCACAGAAAACAAATAGGGTCCCTGAGGATGTTTGATCGTATCGATCGTGATAACCAAGTTGGCATCTCCATCAGCCGCTTCAGGCTGAGTTCTGATTGGGATATTTGCTGCCCGCAACGCGGCCTCGGTGACTTCGCGCACTCTCGATTCGAGCAGCCCATCTTTGCGCGCTGCTTGATCAATTGAAGACACGACCACAAAAACCCCTTTGAGGCCGGTCAGCGAGGCTTTCCCTCGATTGGGCGTGGCGCTCTGCAAGGTGCCCGAGAAAGCTAACAGCGCGGCAAGTGAGAGGATAACAGTTTTCATTTGTTTTGGGGGCGCCCTTGATGAGCGCATAGTTGAGCCTGCCGAATCAACGATTGAAATATTCGATCTCAGCCCCATTACGACTTTCCCCATGAACACCCCGTTCCCGCATCTCACGCTTTCCTCGCACCCCACGCGCCGCGCGTTTTTGAAAACCTCGGCGCTCGCCACCGCCGCGTTTGCGCTACCGCGCTTCAGCATCGCCCAGGCCGGCGGCTCGCACAATTCCAAGATCAACGTTGCGTGCATCGGCATCGGCAACCGCGGGTTTTATGCCGTCTCGGAGCTGATGAAGGATCCGCGGGTGAACCTCGTGGCGTTCTGCGACGTCGATCAGGCGCTCGTGGAGAAAACCTACCAGCGCGGCGCGGAGCTGAAGGCCGGCTCGCAGCTCACGTGCGCGGATCTGCCGACGGTGCGGCTTTTTCGCGACTACCGGGAAATGTTTGCGACGTTCGCGGATAAATTCGATGCGGTCACGGTTTCGACGCCCGACCATCACCACTACCCGGCGGCGATGCTCGCCATCAAACACGGCAAGCACGTCTATGTGGAGAAGCCCCTCACGCACACGGTCGGCGAGGCACGGGCGCTGCGTGAGGCGGCGAAGAAAAAGGGCATCATCTCGCAGATGGGCAACCAGGGCCGTGCCACCGAGGGCATCCGTCTCATGCGCGAGTGGGTGCAGGCCGGCGTAATCGGCGACGTGCGCGAGGTGCACGCGTGGTCGCCGGCGTTTTCCCAGACCTACTTCATCCGTCCGGAAGCGCTGCCCTTGGAAAAGCAGACGCCGCCCGAGACGCTCGACTGGGATCTCTGGTGCGGGCCGGCGCCGATGCGCGGCTACCACGAGTCCATCGTGCCCATGCGCTGGCGCGGCTGGTGGCACTATGGCAACGGCATGCTGGGCGACTGGGCGTGCCACACCTTGGATGCGCCATTTTGGGCGCTCGACCTCGGTTCGCCGGCTTCGGTCGAGCCCGAGGTCAGCGAGGTGAGCGACGAGATCTCGCCGCGCCATGCGCGGATCAAATATCGGTTTCCCGCGCGCGGCGCACGCCCGCCGGTGACGCTCACCTGGGGCGAGGGTCCGGGCATGAAGCCCGCCACGCCGCGCGACTGGGAGGACGACACGAAGAAGTCCGGCCTCCCCGAGCGCGGCATGATGATGCTCGGCGCGAAGCACACGCTCTTTGCCCCCGGCGGCCGGCCCGACAGCCCGCGCCTGCTCGGCACGAAGGTGATGGAGGAGTTCAAGCAAAACCGCCCCGCCCCCACGATCCCGCGTGTGATCGGGGGCCCGATGAAGGAGTGGCTCAACGCGATCGCGAAGGAAGGCCCGCTGCCCGGCTCAAACTTCGAGTATTCCGTGCCGCTCTCCGAGATGGTGCTGCTCGGTGTGCTCGCGATGCGCACGGGAAAAAAACTCGAATGGGACGGCAAAGCTGGCCGCATCACCAACGACAAAGCGCTCAACCGCTACGTCGAGATCACGGCGCGGGCCGGCTGGAAGGTGTGATGCCAATCGCCCCATGGTTTTGCCCGTAGGGCCGGACCTTGGTCCGCGCCCCGGCTCGACGTCCACGACGGAGGCATCGACCAAGGTCGAGCCCGGCCAAGATCAACCCGCGTGATAGCCGCACGGAATGGTTTTGAAGTAGGGCGGGGTCTGTGAGACCGTCTCAAAAGGGTGCGTTGGCAATCGGAACGTGAATGAGCGGAGTAGCGAAGGATTGTTCGCGAGGTTCAGGCGCGGGCAAGGAAAAGCGCCGCCTACGCGGCCGCGAGCGCGGCGGCGGCCGCCCCCTCCGGC
>JAUYAK010000007.1 GCA_030693515.1 Opitutaceae bacterium | reverse complement strand
TCCGCCACCGACACGGGCGGCGCTCCGGCGGCCCCCGGGGCCGGCGCAGGGGCAAACGCCAGCGTCCAACCCCGCGCGACGAGGCGCGCCACGATCACGCGGCGATTCCAGCCGGCCTCGGCCATGGGCACCTCAAGTTCCACGAGCGGCAGCACGACGGTCGCGCCCCGGTAGCCGAGCCGCAGATCGCGCAGCTGCGTGCGCTGCAGGCCGGCCGCGACCGAGCCGACGCTCGCCTGCAGATCGCCGTGCGCGGGCAGCGCACGCCGCGCCGCCCAGGTCTGGAACCACGGCGCCAGCGCGAGCAGCCCCAGCGCAACGAGCAGCAACAGCCCGGCGCCAGCGGCCAGCAGGAGAAGCCGGAGACGTTTCATGGACCGGGGGGATGACACCCGGACGCGCGGTGGGTTGCGGACATGGCGCAGGAAAAATTTTGAACACCCGCGGCCCGCCGCGGCGTGTGTGCCGCGAGCGAGCGCCAACCCCGGCGACGGGGCAACCTACTTCTTCACAAACTCGTCCGCCTGGCCCATGGCCTTGCGCAGCGCCGCCACGGCGACGTTGTAGGTGAAAAAGGCTTGGATTTGGTTCGTGCGGGCGGTCGTCAGCTCCACTTGCGCCGCCAGCAGATCGAGCTGCGTGCTCGTGCCGGCATTGTAGCGCGCCGTGGCGAGGCGCACGGCTTCGCTCGCCTGCTCCACCACTTTCGCCGAAACCTCCGCCAGCTCCGTCGCCTGCTGCCATTGCGAATGCGCGCGGCGCACCTCGACGTCCACGGCGAGCTGCGCCTCGGCCAGCGTGAGCCGGGTTTGCTCAAGGGCGGACTTGGCCTGCGTGACACGGCCGGCCGTCGCGCGGCCGTCGAAGATGGCCCACTGCGACTGCACGCCGAGGAGCCAGCCATTGTTGGAATCACCGAAGCTGTCCGTCGGCCCCTTGCGCAGCGTCCAGCCACCGAACGCCGAGACATTCGGGTAATAGCCCGAGCGCGCAACGGTCACCCCCTCGGCCCGGGCATCGGCGAGCTTGGCGATGCGCTCCAGATCGGGACGGTGGGCGCGCGCGGCCTGGAAGGCGGACAGCAAATCGAACTGCTGGGGCGTGAACTCCAGCGTGCCGACAAAATCCGGCACCTTGGTGGCCATGCCCGGCGTGTTGGTCGTGAAACCGAGCGACTGCCGCAAAGCCTCGATGGCGAGGCGCCAGTCGTTGCGCGCGGTGATGAGCGGCACCTGCGCATTGGCCACGGCGACCTCGGCCCGGAGCTTTTCGAAGCTGGAGATCGTGCCCGCCTCAAAACGATCCGAGGTCGTCTTGAGCTGCTCCTGGAGCAGCTTGAGGTTGGATTCCTGCACCTTGATCTGCTCGCGGGCGAGGAGCACGCGGTAGAAGCCGGTGCGCACCTGCAGCAACGCCTCGTTGATCACGGCCTGGAGGTCGAGCAGCGCGGCATCGCGCGCAAGCTTCGAGCTCTTCACCGACGAGGTCACGCCGCCGCCGGCGTAGATCACCTGCGAGGCGGTGAGGTTGATCTGCCAGGCGCGGTCGCTGGCGGGAAAGCCATTCGAGATGTCGCGGTCGTTGCGCTGGTAGGCGGCATCGGCCGTGACGTTCGGGATGGAACGGGCCGAGACCTCGACGACGACGCCTTCCTGCTGCCGGATGCGTTCGCGCGCCTGCCGGATGGAGAAATTGTTCTCGATGGCGAAGCCGATGGCCGTGGGCAGATCGAGCGCGTCAGGCACGGGCTGCTGCGGCGCCGGCTGCGCGACGGCCGACGCCGCAAGAATGAGCGCCGCAAGCGGGCGCACGGGCGTGAAATGATGGCGGGCGAGGTGCATGGGATTACTTGGCGAGGGTTGCGACGGCAACGGGCGTCCGCGGCACATTGGTCTTGGTCGCGGGTTCCGGGGTGCGATCATGCGAGTGATCACGGGCGATGAGCACGTAGAGCGCCGGCAGGACCACCAGCGTCAGGATGGTGCCGATGGCCATGCCGCCGACGAGGACGAGGCCGATGCTGTTGCGGGCCGCGGCCCCGGCGCCGGTGACGAGCGTGAGCGGGAAATGCCCCGCGATCGTGGCGACCGAGGTCATGAGAATCGGGCGCAAGCGCACGAGCGTGGCCTCGCGCACGGCCTCGACCTTGGACTTGCCCTGCTCCTGAAGATGGTTGGCCCACTCGACGATCAGGATGCCGTTCTTGGCGATGAGGCCGATGAGCGTCACGAGGCCGACCTGCGCATAGATGTTCATCGTGGTCGTCCAGCCGTCGGTCCAGAAGTGCATCTGAGGATTGGGCATTTTGAGCGCGGTGAACACGAGCGCGCCAAACCCCGCGAGCGGCGCGGAGCCAAGCACGATGACCGCCGGGTCGCGGAACGAATTGAACTGCACCGCGAGCACGAGATAAATCAGGACGACCGCCATGAGCAGCGACGGCAGGAACTTGTTGCCCTCCGTGCGCAGCTGGCGCGATTCACCGGTGTAGTCGATCACGGTGCCGGGCGGCAGGATCTCGCGCGCGGCGTCCTCGAGGACCTTGAGCGCCTGGTCGAGCGTGCGCGTGGTGACGCCGGAGATTTTCACGGCGTTGAGCTGCTGCAGGCGGTTGAGCGAGCGCGGCACGGTCTTGTGCTGGATCGTCGCGATTGTGCTGAGGGGCACGAGCTGGTTGTTCGGCCCGGTGACGTAGAGGTCCTGCAACTGCTCCGGATTCAGGCGGTCTGAACGCACGATCTGCGGGATGACCTTGTAGCTGCGGCCGTCGATGTTGAAGCGGTTGACGAAGTTGCCGCCGAGCGCCGAGCCGAGGTCGGCCCCCACCTGCGCGAGATTCAGGCCGAGCGCCGCGACCTTGTCGCGATCGAGGACGATCTCAGACTGCGGCTGATCGACCTTGAGGTCGATGAGCGGCGGAAAGGCGAAGACCCCGCTCATCATGGCGCGCTCCTGGAGCTTGTAGGCATACTCAAGCAGGCGGTCGGAATCGGCGGTGGAGGCGATGACGAACTCAACCGAGAAGTTGCTGCCACCCGGCAGCGCGGGCGGGGTAATCGCAAACACCTGCATGCCCGAGACAGCATTGAGACGCTCCTGCACCTCAGGCATGATTTCAAAGACGGTGCGGTTGCGCTGGGCCCAAGGCTTCACGACCATGCCGCCGAATCCGTCGGCACCTGTGACGGCGCCCGCCGCACCACCGAACATGAGCAGGAAGCTGAGATCGACTTCCTTGGTCGAAAGGAACGCTTGTTCGACCGCCTTGGCCGAGATGCTCTTCAGTTCGACCGTGGCGTTGGCCGGTCCGGTCAGGATGCCGAAGATCACCCCCTGGTCCTCGGGCGGGGCGAGTTCCTTGGGCGAAAAACTATACATGAAATATGTCAGGACGCTCAGCACTAACCAAGTGATGTAGGCCGCCGGCCGGTGCGCCAGGGAAACATCAAGAACCCGCGAGTAGGAATTGCGCAGCGCATCGAACCGGCGGTTCACCCAGCCCACGAAACCGCGATCGCTGTGCCCGCCCTTGAGGAGAAAAGCCGCCATCATCGGCGAGAGCGTGAGGGCGACGATGCCGGAGATCGTCACGGCGCCGGCGAGCGTAATCGCGAACTCACGGAACAACGCGCCGGTGAGGCCGCCCTGGAAGGCGATGGGCGTGTAAACCGCAGCCAGCGTGATCGTCATCGCGATCACAGGCCCGACCAGCTCGCGCGCGCCGAGGATGGCAGCGTCGAATGGCTTGAGGCCCTCGCGCAGGTGGCGCTCGACGTTCTCCACCACCACGATCGCGTCGTCCACGACGAGACCGACCGAGAGGACAATCGCCAGCAGTGTGAGCAGGTTGATCGTGAAGCCGAAAATCTGCATCAGGAAGATGCTGCCGATGAGAGAAACCGGGATCGCCAGGATTGGCACGATCACGGAACGCACGGAGCCGAGGAAGAGGAAGATGACCACGACGACGATGAGCAGCGTGTCCACGAGCGTCGTGGTGACTTCCTTGATCGCATTGCTGATGTATTCCGAGGCGTCGTAGCCGACTCGCGCCTCGAGCCCCGAGGGCAGGTCCTTCTTGATCGACTCGAGCTCGGCGCGGCTGCGCTTGACCACATCGACGGTGTTGGCCTGGGGCAACGGGAAGATGCCCATGAACACGGCGGTCTGGCCGGAGTAGCGCACCTGCGTGTCGTAGTCCTCGGAGCCGAGCACGACATCGGCGATATCCTCGATCCGCACGATCGTGTCGTTGGCCTGGCGGACGACGAGGCGCTTGAACTCGGCGACGGAGTGCAGGTCGGTGTTGGCCGTGAGGTTCACCTGCACGTAGGTGCCCTTGGTGGTGCCGATGGCGGCGAGGTAGTTGTTCTGCGCGAGCGCGGCGCGGACCTGCGCCGGACTGATGTTGAGCGCGGCCATGCGATCGGGCTTGAGCCAGATGCGCATCGCAAAGGTGCGGGCACCGAGGATCTCCGCACGCTGCACGCCAGGCACGGCGGAGAGCCGGGGCTGCACGACGCGCACGAGGTAGTCGGTGATTTCACTCTGGTTGAGGATGTCCGAGGCGAAACTCATGTAGGCCGAGGCAAACTGGGAGTCGGCCGAGACGATGCTGATGGCGGGAATCTCCGCCTCGGGCGGCAGGTCGTTGCGGACCTGGTTCACCTTGGCGCTGATTTCGGCGAGCGCCTTGGTCGGCTCGTAGTTGAGCTTCAGGCGCGCGCTGATGAAGGAGAAGCCCTGCAGGCTCTTGGACTCGACGTAGTCGATGCCATCGGCCGCGGCGATCACGCGCTCAAGCGGCGTCGTGACGAAGCCGCGCACGAGCTCGGCGCTGGCGCCGACATAAACGGTAGAGACGGTGACGGTGGCGTTGTCGCTGCGCGGGTATTGGCGGACGTTGAGCGAGCGGTAGGCCTGCAACCCCGCGATCACGATCACGAGGTTGACCACGATCGCGAGGACCGGGCGCTTGATGAACAGATCGGTGAACGACGATTTCATGGGCGATGGGCGCGCAGGGCGTTCACTTGTTCTCCGGCTTCGGGTCAAGCTGCGCGTCGGGCGCGAGCGTGTTGTCGATCTTCACGACGGTGCCGGGCCGGAGCTTGAAAGCCCCGGTGGTGACAATCTGTTCACCCGCCTTGAGGCCCTGCGCGACCGCCACGAAATCGCCCCGCGCCGCGCCAAGGCGGATGAACTGCTGGCGCAGGACTTTATCCACCTGCCCGTTCTGCTCATTTTTCTTCTCCTCGATGACAAAAACGGAATCGCCATAGGGAGCGTTGAGCACGGCCGTGGCCGGAATCACGAGGTTCTTTTCACTTGTGGGCAGCACGACGGCGACCGTCGCGAACATGCCGGGGCGGAAAAGCTCGGACTTGTTGTCGAGGGTGGCTTGCACGCGGACATTGCGTGTCACCGGATCGACCTCGGGCGCGATGGCGCTAATCCGGCCGGTGACGGTCTCGCCGGGCGCGGCATCGCTCGTCACTCGCACCGTGGCGCCCACGGCGAGGAGACTGATCCGTTGCTGGGGCACGGAAAAATTAACGAAAATGGGGTCCAGCGTCTGGAGCGTGACGATGGGCTCACCGTCCTTGAGAATCTGGCCGACGTTGACGAGGCGCAGGCCGAGACGCCCCGCGAAGGGCGCGCGGATGGACTTTTTGGCGATGGTGGCGCGCAGCGCGTCGGCGGAGGCGGAGGCCTGCTTGGCCTGGGCGTCGGCGAGGTCGAGGTCCGAGGCGGCGTTGGTGTTTTTCTCCCGCAGCGCGCGGGCGCGGTCGAGGTTGAGTTTGGCGAGTTCGGCCGAGGCCTCGGCCGAACGGAGCTGGGCGGTCTCGGTGCTGATATCCAGCTGCACGAGCAAATCGCCCGCGGCGACCTTGGCGCCCGCGGTGAAATGAATCTGCTCCACCTGGCCGGGCGCCTCGGCCCCGACGGTCACGCCCTGCACCGCCGCAAACGAGCCGGTGGCCAAAATGGCGTTTCCCCAGGTGGCCTCCTTCACCGGTGCAGCGGTGACGGCCTCCGTCGGAGGCACCATGGCCGCACCAGCCGCGCCCATCACGGCAATCTGGAGCTTCTTGGTGCCGGCCAAGGCACCAACGATAACGATGAGACCGAGGATCGTGACGGCGTAGACGATGACTTTCTTAGACATGACGACAGGTGGAATGCTAGGTGTGGAAGGACTGGAAACTACAACGATCAGGCGCGACCCGGGCGGACAGTCTCCTCATCACGGGCAGAGGGAGGGGTGCTGGTGGTGGCGCGCGTCAGAACTTTAGTGAGCAAGCGGACGAAGGTCCGGCGCTCCGGTTCGCTGAGCGGCTCCATCAGCCACGCCATCCGGCGGAAATGCGGGGGCAAAATGCGCGCGAGCAGTTTTTCGCCCCGCTTGGTGAGGCAGACGGACATCATGCGGCGGTCGTCGGGGTGCGCCGTGCGGGTCACGAATCCGGCACGCTCAAGCGTGTCGACCAGCCCAGTCATGGTGGCACGCGTGACGCCGGTGCGCTCCGCGAGCTCGGCGGGCGTGAGCGGCTTTTCATTCTTGTTCTCCGCGTCCTGGCAGTTGCCCCACAGCGCCATGAGCACGCCGAAGCGGCCCTGCGAGATGTCGTGCTGCGCCAGGTGCTCCTCGACCACGCGAAACGCCTCGTCGCCCGCGCGCAGCAGGTGGAGAAACACCTCCGTCGCCGAAGGATCGAGGTCCGGAAACTCGCGCGCCGCCTCCAGCAGGCACTCGTAGCGGGGGAGATCCTTGAGCAATAGGTGTGGCACGTTAAAAAAGGTAAGGGGACCGATAGTTAGGCGGCTAACGACAAAAGCAAGCCGGGCTTTGTGACATTAGGGATACAGTGGGCGGCCTTATCGCGCCGGCATTGCGTCTAATGCCGGCGCCGGTGTTCAGGACCGCGAGCCAGCGCCGTGCGTGCTGCAAGGGCGATAAATCCTGCGGCGTCCCATCCCGTTCAGGCCATGTGAAAAACTCCTTGGCGCGCGCGCCGCGGTTCGCGACGCTGCGCCGTCCATGCCGCTGCCCGACCTCCTGCCGATTCAGCCGTTCACGCGTCCCGCCCGCGGCGCGGTGGCATTGCCCGGCTCGAAGAGCCTCACGAACCGCGCCCTGCTGCTCGCCGCCCTGTGCGACCAACCGGTGACGCTCACCGGCGCGCTCTTCAGCGAGGACACCCACCTGATGGCCGAGGCGCTGCGGAAACTCGGCTTCACCGTCGCGGCCGATGAGGCGGCGCACACGCTGCGCGTCTCGGATCAAGCCAAGGGCTTCACCCTCGAGAGCGCCGATCTTTTCGTTGGGCTCGCGGGCACGACGGCACGTTTTCTCACCGCGCTCTGCGCCACGGCGCCGCGCGGCGTCTATCGCCTCGACGGTGTGCCGCAAATGCGGAAGCGGCCGATGAAACCGCTCATCGACGCGTTGCGAGTGCTCGGCGCAGATATCCGCTGCACCGGCGTGGAAGGATTTTTTCCGCTCGAAATTCATGCCCGCGGCCTGCGCGGCGGCGCCGTGAGCATTGATGCGAGCGAGAGCAGCCAACTCCTCTCCGCGCTGCTGATGGTCGCGCCCCTCGCCGCCTCGCCGATCACGATCACACTCGTCGGCGGCGTGCGGTGGCCGTTCGTCGCGATGACGATCAACCAGATGACGCAGTTCGGTTTCGCCGCGAAGCTCACGCGCCAAGGCGAAGCCATCGCCGTGCCGACCGGCCGCTACGCGCCCCCCGCGAGCTACGCCATCGAGCCCGATGCCACGGCTTCGAGCTACTTCACCGCGCTGCCGCTCGCGGTCGGCGGCACGATTCACGTCTCAAATCTCCTTCCGCCCGCGCAAGGACTGCAGGGCGACGCGCAGTTCCTCGCCGTGCTTCAACGCATCGGCGCCGTCGTCGTTGCCGCACGCGGTGATGTCGATGTCAGCGTGCTGCCGAGCACCAAGCTCAGCGGCGTCACGCAGGACTTCAGCGAGTTCTCCGACACCTTCCTCACGCTCGCCGCGCTCGCGCCGCTGCTCTCCGGCCCGACGCACATCACCGGCATCGCTCACTCGCGCAAGCAGGAGACCGACCGCGTCGCCGGTATGGCGCGCGAGCTGATCAAACTCGGCCAGCACGTCGTCGAGGAGCATGATGCCCTCACGATCACGCCGCGGCCGCTCCAGTCTGGCGTCGAGATCGAGACCTACGGCGATCACCGTTTCGCGATGAGCTTCGGCATCCTCGGCTGCCACGATCTCCACGGCGACGGCCGGCCCTGGCTCTCGATCAAAGATCCCGCATGCTGCGCGAAGACCTTTCCGCACTTTTTTGAGTTGCTGGAAACCGTGCGCAAAAACTCCCTCGCCCCGTGACTGCAGCCGCCCCCTTCATCATCGTCGCCATCGACGGCGGCGCCGGCACGGGCAAGTCATCGTCGGCCACTCTGCTTAGCGAACGGTTCAACTTGCTGCATGTGGACACCGGCTCGTTCTACCGTGCCGCGACCGCGGAGTTCCTGCGCCTCGGCGTCGCGGCTGCGGACCTCACGTCGGTGCGGCGCGCGCTCGGCAGTTTGCAATTGGGCACCCGACTCGATAGCCGCGATGCGCAGATGGAGATCGGCGGGCGCGTCGTGCCCGAGGCCGAAATCCGCAGCCCCGCGGTCAACGTCAACGTCTCGCTTTTCGCCGCCTTGCCCGAGGTGCGCACCGCCCTGCTCGACTACCAGCGGCGGCTGGCCGATTTTGCTCGCGGCCACGATTTCCGCGGCCTCGTCATCGGCGGACGCGACATCGGCTCGGTGATTTTCCCCAACGCGGATTTCCGCTTCTTCCTGCATGTGGACGAGGCCGTGGCCGAGCAGCGCCGCGCGCGCCAAGGCCAGAGCGACTCAATCAAGGAGCGCAACCGGCTCGACTCCTCGCGCAAGACCGCCCCCCTCGTCTGCCCCACCGGCGCGATCTACATCGACACGACCCACCTGACGCTCGCGGAAGTCGTGGAAAAAATGGCCGCGCCCATCGCGGCAAAGCTCAGCGTCCCATGAGCCGGGCATTTCCTCAGGTCGAGATGGAGCCGGTCTACGGATTCTGCCATTACATGTCGGCGCTGATCGACGACATCGCGTTTCGGGGGCCCGCGATTGGCTCGGAGAACATCCCGAAGAACGGCGGCTTTCTCATCGCCACCAACCACGCAAGCCACCTCGATCCATTTCTGGTCGGATCGAGGCTGCCGCAACAGGTCACGTTCTTCGCGCGCAAGACCCTTTGGAAACCCGGCTTCGCCTCGTGGTGGCTCAACACCGTCGGCGTCATCCCGGTCGATCGCGACGGAGGGTCTGATGTGACCGCCATCAAACGCGTGCTCCACGCGCTGAAGGAGAAAAAAACCATCATCATGTTTCCCGAGGGCACCCGCTCGCCCGACGGGGAATTGCAGGCAGCCAAGCCAGGCGTGGGACTCTTCGCCTGCCGCGCCCAGGTGCCGGTGCTGCCCGTGCGGATTTTCGGATCGTTCGAGGCGCTGGGCCGGAGCGGATCCCTCCGGCTCGGCACGCCCGTGACCGTCGTGTTCGGCCGGCCGCTCACACCGGCGGATTACGATGTGCCAGGAGCCGGCAAGGAACGCTACCAGATCGCCAGCGACCGCATCATGGCCCGTATCGCCTCCCTCCAGCCACCGGTCGGGCGGGTGATCTGACAGATAGCGATGGCCTGAAGGCATCGAAGAAATCGCGAAAACGCGGAAGAACGAAAACCCGGAAAGGGCTGTGTCGTGCTTTCCTTCCGCCTCTCCGCTCTTCCCCGTTTCCGTGATACTTCTTTGCCGCCTACCGCAAGCCGCAGGCCCGGCGGGCGCGCCCCATCACCTGCTCAGCCACAGCCCGGGCGCGCAGCGCACCGTCGCGTAGCACGGCCTCGACGTGGTCGAGACTGGCGGCGAGCTCCGCGCGGCGCGCGCGCGCGGCGGAGAAATGATTCCAATAGTGCTCGAACAGGGCCTTCTTCAGATCGCCGTAGCCGAGGCCGCCAGCGCGGAGGCGATGCTCGAAGTCGGCCGCAACCTCGGGGGACGCGAAGAGTTTCAGCAGCTGGATCGCGAGGTTCCTGTCGGCGTCGGGCTTCGGCTCGGCGGGCGTGCGCGAGTCCATGACGATGCCCATGATTTTTTTCCGCAGGGCCTTCTCGTCGCCGAAAATCTCGATCGTGTTGCCGTAGCTCTTGGACATTTTCTGGCCGTCGAGCCCGGGGATCACGGCGACATCCTCGCGGATGACGGGCTCGGGCACCACGAGCGTCTCGCCGTAGGCCTCGTTGAACTTGATCGCCATGTCGCGCGTCATCTCGAGGTGCTGCTTTTGGTCCTTGCCGACCGGGACGCGATGCGTGTCGTAGAGCAAGATGTCCGCGGCCATCAGCACTGGATAGGCGAAGAGGCCGAAGTTGGGCGAAATGCCCTTGGCGGTCTTGTCCTTGTAGCTGTGCGCGCGCTCCATGAGGCCCATCGGCGCCAGCGTGCCCAGCATCCACATGAGTTCGCAGACTTCGGGCACGTCGCTCTGCCGCCAGAAGACACTCACGTTGGGATCGAGGCCGCAGGCGAGCCAGTCGAGCGCGATGCCGAGGGTGTTCTTCCGGCGCTCGGCGGCGTCGGTGACCGACGTCATCGAGTGGTAGTCCGCGATGAAGTAGAAACAGTCGCCCTGCGCCTGCGCGTCGATAGCCGGTCGCATCGCGCCGAAGTAATTGCCGATGTGGAGCGTGCCGGAGGGCGTGATGCCGGTGAGAGTGCGGGGCATTTACGAATTACGATTTGGGATTTACGATTGAAACAGAAGCGTCGGGCTGGGCTCAGTCGCGACGCGGGATGAGTTTAATCGCCGGGCGGGCGTGCGCGATGGTCGCGGCGGGGATGTAGCCGCCGACGGCGATGGCGGGCGTCACAAGCGCGCGCGGGCCAAGCACGGTGCCGGGATTGAGCACGACGTTGCACCCGACCTCCGCTCCGTCGCCGACGATCGCGCCGAATTTGCGCAAGCCGGTCTCGTGGGTCGCATCGGCCGTGCGCACGACGATGGGCTGCTGGTCGAGTCGCAGGTTCGAGCAGATCACGCCGGCCCCGAAATGCGCGCGGTTGCCGAGGATCGAGTCACCCACGTAGCTGAAATGGGGCACCTGCACGCCGTCCATCAGGAGGCAGTTCTTGAATTCGCAAGCGTTGCCGAGCACGCAGCCCTCGCCCGCGATCACGTTGCCGCGGATGAAGGCACCAGGGCGGAGGTCGCACTTCGCCCCGATCCAGACCGGACCGATGATCGTGCAGTAAGCCGGAAGCTTCACGCTCGGATGCAGCCAGACCTGGCCCTCGAGATGAAGACCCGGCGGGCATTGGCGCGACGCGCTGTTGTCCTCGATCCCGGCGCACGCGGCAGCGATGTGCTTCAACCAATCCCACGGCGGCGCCTCCGCCAAAAAATGCGGGGCGAAGCGCGCGAGCGACACGGGCAGCGTGAAGAAATCAGAGGCCTTCATGAAGCGCACAGCCGTGGCGGAACGCGGCGGCGAACGCAACCGAAAGGTCGGCGCGCCAGCTCGGCGCAGTAGGGCGGGTCTGTGACCCGCCCTTTCACGCGTTGAGTGCTCGCACCAAAGGCGGGTCACAGACCCGCCCTACTTCCGATCCCAGGGAAACGCGACCGTCGGCGCCTCGGCGTAGCGCTTGGTCGCGAGCGTGAGCTTGGCGCCGCTGCCGGGCGCTAGCTTCACGGTGAAAATCCGCGCGCCGATCTTTTCCGTGCGACCGGCCTGCTCGACCGACTCGAAGCGGTGCTCGCCGTAGGCGCCGCCTTGCACGATCACCGTGCGCGTCGCGGTCGAGCTTACGTTCACGAGGGTCAGCACCGTGCGGGTGTCGCCGAGCTCGCTTACCAGCGCGCCCACATCGTCGGGCACGCCGGCGCGGCGGCGCTCGGGGTCGAAGTAGCGCAGGCGGGCGTTCATCAGCTCGCCGGCGCGGCCCGGCGGAATCGCGCCCCACATGAGCTGCTGGAGCGCAACGACCGAGGCGGGGTTGAAGTTCATCATGTTGTCGGCGAGCCGGCGCTCGGGCTGGCTGTCATCGCGGCGGAAGCCCGCGGTCTTCCGCTCCATGGCGGCGAGATCGCGGCGCAGCGCCTCCACGGGAAACTGCGGCCGCCGGCCGTCGAGATACTCAAGCCAGTCGCTGTCGCGCACCCGCGCGCGGTCATCGGCGCGCTGGGACCAAAACCACACCTCAAGCGCGCCGACATTCCACGGCGCGCCCTGCCAGCCATACCAGCCCTCGGCGCCGTGCATCGTCGGGTATTCCTTGCGGCCGTCGGCGGTCGTGCGCGCGTGCGAGTTGACCGCGTCGATCATCGCGCGCCACGCATCGGTGTATTTCTGATCGCCGGTCACGAGCATCGCGTTGTGAAAGCCCACGATCGCGCGCGGGATGCGGTTGCGGTTTTCGCGTTTGCCCGTGACCGGATTCACCGGGGAAAAACCCCACCCGTAGGCGTTGCCCCACCATTTGTTTTCCGGGCCGCCGATCTTGCCGTCGCGGTAATCGACATAGCTCGGAATCACGCCGCCGTTGGCCTTCACGCGGGCGAGCCACGCGTCCATGTAATCGGTGAGCCAGCGCTTGTATTTCGGCTCGTGGGCGAGGAGGTAGGCGTTGGTCGGCAGCGTGGTCGCGACGAGATTGATGAAGTGATCGCCGGCGACGTCGTGGTAGGGTTCGTAGTGCTGGAGGAACTGGGCGTAGGTGCTCTCGCCGTGGCCCGCCACGAACTGCGACACGTCGAACGGATCGCCGACCCAGTCGAGCGCCGTGGCCGGGCGCAGCATCGGGCCTTTGCTGCCGTTCAGCATCGAACGGATCAGTTTCAACTGCGGGTCGTAATTGGGCGCCGCCGGATCCTCGCCCATGTAGAGTCCGGCCCAGCGCCGCGCGCGCTCTTGGTAAATCGGCAGCGTGGGCACGGAGAGGCCCATGAGATTGAAGGTCCGCTGTCCCTCGCCGTGGTGCATCCAATCGGACTGCGCGGAAAACTCCTTGAAATACATGCCGTCGCGCCCGGCGGGCGTCTCGACAGTCTTGGCCTCTGAGTATTGGCGAATCATGCCGTTCCACGTGTGGAGAAACACGCGCATGATCTCGTCGCTCGCGCCGAGCGCGTGGAGCTGCGGCCAGTCGGCAAAATTCTCAAAGGCATCGTCCGGCCCGTCGTTGGCGCCCCAGCGCACGAAGCACTGCACGTAGCCGCGCTCGTCGTAGTATTTCCGGGCGAACTCAAGGCACGCCGGCACCTGCTCGGCGAGCAGTCGGCGCTGAAGCCGTGCCCATTCCGGCGCGGGCATCGGCGACGACACATTGACCACCGGCCCGGCGTCGGCGGCACTCATCGGCGCAACCACCGCGACCCAGATCAGCGCGAGCCAGCAACCGCGGCGTTTCACGGCAGCTCCTTGATCCGGATGCGCCGATATTCCATCTGCCCGACATCGCCTTCGAGACCGATGGGGCCGGTGGCCGGGACTTTCAACGCGGCCTCAAGCACCTCGCCGTTGGCGGTGCAATGCGCGACACCGTCCTTCACCGTGATCTCGACTTCATTCCAGTCCTGCGCGCGGTATTTTTTCAGGGTCTTGTATTTGTCGGGACCGGCGACGAGGTAGTCGCGGCACTGGAGCTGGGGCTTGCGGATGAAGATGCCGCTGTCCGCGCCGACCGCGGCGCGAAACTCCAGTCGCAGCACGAAGTCCTTGGGAAACTCCGCCGTCGTCCAGATTTTCTGCGCGAGGCGCGGCAGCCGCGGATGCACGATGAGCACGCCGTCCTTGGCCGAGAACCGGCCGTCGCTGGCCGCGGCCTTGCCGTCGAAGGTCACCGCGACCTTTTCGTCGGTCCGGGCCCCATCGCGATAACACCAGCCGGTGAGATCGCGGCCATTAAAGAGCGAGACGAAGCCCGGCTCGGGTTTGAAGGCATCGGCGGCGCCCAGCGGCAGGAGCGCGGCGAGCAGCAGGGAGAACACAAGACGAGGGGATGGGAGGAGGTTCATGGGAGGGAAAGCAAGAGGACGTTGCGGCGAAGCCGGCTATGCCGCGGGGGACGAGGGGCGATCGGCGATTGGCGGATCAGGAGGTGATGCACACTGCGCCGCGCCTCCAACCGGCGGCAATCCCGGAATCTTTGCCGGCCGTGCGGTGTGCCGACTTGCCTTCATTTGCGCCGGCCCACAGGTGAATCCTCCGCTCCGCACCACGCATGTCCCGCCTCTCCTTCAGCCTCGAAAAAGAATCTCCCGGCTCCCGGGCCCGCGCGGCTCGTTTCCAGACCGCGCATGGCGAGGTGCGCACGCCCGTCTTCATGCCCGTGGGCACGCAGGCGACCGTGAAGAACATGAACGTCGAGGGCCTCAAGGCCGTCGGCGCCCAGGTGCTGCTCGCCAACACCTACCACCTGCTGCTCCGCCCCGGCCCCGATGTCTTTCGGAAATTTGGCGGCATCCATCGGTTCATGAATTGGGACCGGCCCGTGCTCACGGATTCGGGCGGCTTCCAGATTTTCTCCCTGCCGGAGTCGCGCGTCATGACCGAGGCCGGCGCGCGGTTCCGCAGCTACGTGGATGGCGAACTCCATTTCCTCTCGCCCGAATCGAGCATCGAGATGCAGCGCGCCATCGGCAGCGACATCATGATGGTGCTCGACCAGTGCATCGCGTCCACCGCGTCGCACGCCGAAGCCGAGGCCGCGATGCACCTCACACACCGCTGGGCGGAGCGCTCGCTGCGCGCGCGCGGCGATTCGCCGCAAGCGCTCTTTGGCATCGTGCAGGGCGCGTGTCACCGCGACCTCCGCCTGCGCAGCGCCGAGTTTCTGCGCGCGTTGCCGTTCGACGGCCTCGCGATCGGCGGCCTGGCCGTCGGCGAAACCCACGAACAGCGTTACGAGTTCACAGGCATCACGACCGAACACCTGCCCAAGCACCTCCCGCGCTACCTCATGGGCGTGGGCACGCCGATCGACATCTTGGAATCCGTGCATCGCGGCGTGGACATGTTCGACTGCATCATTCCCACGCAGCTCGCGCAGCGCGGCACGGCGTTCTCGTCCCACGGGCGCCTGCATTGTCGCCGCGCCGTTTACAAATTCTCCGAGCAGCCGCTCGATGCCGAGTGCGGCTGCTCCACCTGCCGCGATTATTCGCGCGCTTACCTCCACCATCTTATCAAGTCCGACGAAGTCCTCGGCTGGAATCTCCTGTCGATTCACAACCTCGCCTTCTACCAGAAACTGATGACCGAGATTCGCGCGGCCATCCTGAGCGGCGAATTTCTTAGCTACTACGAACGCCAGCGCGTCGCCCTCGTGCGCGAGGACGAGGCCAACCCCGCCGTGCACCCCGCTCCCGCTCGCACGCGTTCGCCGCTCCGCCGCGGCGACTACGAAATTGTCACCGCGCCGCAGGGCTTTTCCAGCATCCGCCAGCTCAGCTCCGGCGAGATCATGCACTCCGTCTCCGCGCCCCAGGACGAAGCCAACCGCCTCTACATCGAGCAATCGCGCCTCGCCGCCCGCCTGCACCGCCGCTCTCCGGACGACGCCCAGCCGCTCGTCGTCTGGGATGTCGGCCTCGGCGCCGCGTCCAACGCCATGGCCGCGATCCATCGCATGGAAGCCGAGCTCGCCACCGCCGGCCCCGCGGCGCTGCGGCCGTTGCAGATCATCAGCTTCGAGCGCGACCTCGATCCGCTCATCCTCGCTGCGCGCCACGCGTCGCATTTCCCGCACCTCCGGCACGGCGCACCGCACGGCCTGCTCAACAAGGGCCGCTGGGGCCACTCGTCCGGCCTCATCGACTGGCAGCTCCTGCGCGGCGATTTTCTCGAGCACCTCGAAGCCGCGCCCGCGCCCGACGTGATCTTCTACGATCCCTTCTCGTCCAAGACCGACACCGCGCTGTGGCACACTGACGTCTTCGCGCGCCTGCATCGCCACTGCACGCCGCGGCCAGCGGAACTTTACACCTACGCCGCCGGCACGGCCGTGCGCGTCGCGCTGCTGCTCGCGGGGTTCTTCGTCGCGGAAGGCGTCGGCACGCCGCCGAAAGCGACCACGACCGTGGCCTACACGCGTCTCGACGGCCGAAACGACGGCCCTGATTCACCGCGCCTCCTCGGCGCCGACTGGCTCGCCCGCTGGCGCCGCAGCGGATCGAAATACCCGGCGGGACTCGCTGAATCGGAGCAAGCGGCGTTCGCGCGACGTGTCGAGATGCACCCGCAATTCGCGCTGTCGGCGGGAGGCTGAGGTGGCACGATTGAGACTAACGCATCGATGTGACGCGGTTCGAAAGTAGGGCGGGGTCTCTGAGACCGTCTCAAAAGGGTGCGTTGGCAATCGGAACGTGAATGAGCGGAGTAGCGAAGGATTGTTCGCGAGGTTCAGGCGCGGGCAAGGAAAAGCGCCGCCTACGCGGCCGCGAGCGCGGCGGCGGCCGCCCCCTCCGGC
>JAUYAK010000004.1 GCA_030693515.1 Opitutaceae bacterium | reverse complement strand
CACCGGCAAACGCTACCTCGACGGCCTCGGCGGCATCGTGACCGTCAGCGTCGGTCACTGCCACCCGCACGTTCTCGCCGCCGCCAACGCCCAAAACGCCACGCTCCAGCACTCAACGACGATCTACCTCAACCCCAACATCGGTGCCTTCGCCGAAAAACTCGCCTCCAAATTTCCCGGCGACCTCAAGGTCTGCTACTTCGTCAACTCCGGCTCCGAGGCCAACGACCTCGCCCTCCTCATGGCGCGCCTCTCCACCGGCAACTACGACGCCATCGCCCTCCGCAACGCCTACCACGGCGGCAACTCCTCCGGCATGGGCCTCACCGCCCACAGCAACTGGAAATTCAACACGCCCCATTCCTTCGGCGTCCACCACGCCGTCGCCCCGTATCCTTACCGCGGACACTTCGGTTACGACGACGCCGAGGCCGGCGTCAAATATGCCGACGACGTCAAAGACCTGATCAACTACGCTACGCCCGGCAAAGTCGCCGCCTTCATCGCCGAGTCCATCCAAGGCGTCGGCGGTTTCGTCGAGTTCCCGCAAGGCTACCTCAAGCACGCCTACGAACACGTGCGCGCCGCCGGCGGCGTCTGCATCGCCGACGAAGTGCAGACCGGCTTCGGCCGCACCGGCACGCATTTCTGGGGCTTCGAGACGCAGGGCGTCATCCCCGACATCGTCACCATGGCGAAGGGCATCGGCAACGGCGCGCCCCTCGCCGCCGTCGTCACCACGCCTAAAATCGCCGCGATGATGACCCAGAAAGTCCATTTCAACACCTTCGGCGGCAACCCCGTCGTCAGTGCTATCGGCACGGCCGTGCTCGAAGTCATCGACCAGGAAAAGACCCAGCAGAACTGCCTCGAACTCGGCGCCTACATCCTCGCCGGCCTCGAAAAATTGAAGGCCAAGCACAAGGTGATCGGCGATGTGCGCGGCAAGGGCCTGATGCTCGGCATCGAATTCGTGAAAGACCGCGCCACGAAAACACCCGGCAAGGAAGAGTGCGCGCAAGCGGTCGAGAACGCGCGCGAACTCGGCCTGCTCCTCGGCAAAGGCGGCCTCTGGGGCCAGACGATCCGCTTCGCCCCGCCGATGACCATCACGAAGGCCGACGCGGATTTCCTGCTCGCCGTGCTGGATGAGGCGATCGGGGCGGTGTGAAGAGTTGACGCGAGGCCGCCTACGGTAGCGCGAGGCTTTAGCCCGCGCAGCGGTGCGAACACCTCTTCCCCTTCGTGCGCGGGCTGAAGCCTCGCGCTACCTCAAACCCCGGCGCTCCATCCTTGCCGTCAAGCCCTCGCCCCGCGTTGCTCCTCAGCGTGAACCCGCCCCCGAACGACGCCGCCATCCTCGCCATCGAGCGGCCGCACCAGAATCTGTTCACCTATTACGCGCTGACGCTGCTGGTTTTTCCGCCGCTCCTGCCGCTCCTGATTTTTCCCGCGTGGTTTCGCTACCACACGATGCGCTACAAGTTCACGGCGGAGGGCATCTCGATGAGCTGGGGCATCCTCTTCCGCCGCGAGATCATCGTGAACTACGCGCGCATCCAGGACATCCACCTGCACTCCAATTTTGTCGAGCGCTGGCTCGGCCTCGCCAAGGTCAAGATCCAGACCGCGAGCGGCAACTCCGGCGCCGAGATGACCCTCGAAGGCCTGCAGGAATTCGAGGCCGTGCGCGACTTCCTCTACGCGCGGATGCGCGGCGTGAAGGACCACCCGGAGTCCCATGCGCACCCGCACCCCGGCACACCGGGCGGAACGTCATCCGCCGCCGACGCCGAGCTGGCCGCCGTGATGCGGGAAATCGTCGCCGAGCTGCGCGCCCTGCGTGAGGAACTCGCGCGCCGGCCGCGCGCCTAAGCGCCCCGCCATGCCGCCGTTTTTCCTCAAGCAGATCCTCCACTGGATGCGCGTGCCCGGCGAACCGCACGCACCGGCCGGCGCACCCGCGTCGCTGCGGGTGTTTCGCGCGGGGCGAAACTATCTCAAGCTCCGCCTGTGGACCTGGGGCGCGGCGCAGCTCGCCGCGCTGGCCGGCATCATTTTCTGGACCGTCGTGCTGCTTGAGGTGGAGCGCGCCGCCGGCACCCGCCGGGCCACCGAAGCCGCGGAGCGCGAGGCCACGGTCACGATCACGCCCACCGAAACCGAACCTGCTGCGACGCCTCCGGCCAAGGCCAATGCGAAGGCCCGCCCGCGCCGCAACCGGGATTTCAGCTGGTCGGGTTTCAAGCAGGGCCTCGTCGAACTCGCGATGCGGCTGCCGCCGTGGGCCTTTCCGCTCATCTGGTTTGCGAAGGTCGGCGGCATCGCGCTCTACCTGATCCAGATTCCGTTCACCTATGCCGTGCGCCGGCTCGACTACGAGTTGCGGTGGTATGTCGTGACCGACCGCAGCCTGCGCATCCGCGCGGGCGTCGTCGCCGTGCAGGAATCCACCCTCAGCTTTGCCAACATTCAGCAGGTCGAGGTTTCGCAAGGGCCGCTCCAGCGCCTGCTCGGGCTCGCGGATGTGCGGGTGCAATCAGCCGGCGGCGGCCAAACCCAGGAAGGCAAGGACGGCGACGACTCCCTCCATACCGCCGTGTTTCACGGGGTGGACAACGCCACCGAGATTCGCGACCTCATCCTCAATCGCCTGCGCCGTTTCCGTGAGACGGGGCTCGGCGATCCCGACGAGCCGGTGCAGGCGGCGGAGGATGCGGGTGCGGCCACGCCGGAGACGGTCGCGGCGGCCCGCGAGCTGCTCGCCGAGGTGCAGGCACTGCGCCGGGCAGTCTAATCGGACTTGCCTCGGCGGTCCGGGGCCGCTTGGTAACGCGGCTTTTTCGACCATGTCGTTGCAAGCACCCGAATCCGGCGAGCGCGCCTCGTTCATCGAACGCACTCTCGAAGGCTCCATTTTCGCCAGCCGCTGGCTGCAGGCGCCGCTCTACGCCGGCCTCATCATCGCGCAGATCATCTATGTGCTGCAGTTCCTCCGTGAACTCTGGCATCTGATGCATACGTTTGTCGGGCCTGGCACGGTCGAGGAGGTCAGCACCAAAATCATGATCGGAGTGCTCGGGCTCATCGACGTCGTCATGGTCGCGAATCTTGTGATCATGGTGGTCATCGGCGGCTATGAGACGTTCGTCTCGCGGCTCGACCTCGCCGGCAAAGCAGACAAGCCCGAATGGCTGAGCCACGTGAATGCGGGCGTCCTCAAGATCAAGCTCGGGACCGCCCTCGTGAGCATCTCGTCGATCCATCTCCTGAAAACCTTCATCGAGGTGCGCGAACTTGAGGGCAAAATTCCCAACGACGCCATCATGTGGCAGGTGATCATCCATTCCATTTTCCTGGTCTCCGCCATCATGCTCGCCTGGACGGACAAGGTCATGATGTCGGGGGTGAAACATCAGCCCGATAAAAACGGCGGCAAGGCCCACTGATTTGCCCGCAGCGGCGGGCGCCAGCGAGCCGCTACTGTTTTAATTTCAGCAAACGCTCGCCCGCAGCGTGGAGCGTGGCGGGTTTCTTCGCAAAGTTGAGCCGCACATAGCGGTTCTCCACGTGCGGGAAGAAGCTCGATCCCGGCACGGGCGCCACCCCGATTTCCCTGGTCATCCAATGGGCGAACTCCACATCGCTCCCATACCCGAAGGGCGAGATGTCGAGCATCACGAAATACGCGCCCTCGGGCCGCGTGTAGGCGAGGCCGGTCTGGTCGAGGTAGCCGAGCAGCACATCGCGCGACGTGGCGTATTCCGCCGCGAGCTCGTCGTAGTAGCTCGGCGGGAAATTCAGCGCCGTCACGACCGCATGCTGGAGCGGCGCGGCCGCGCCCACGGTGAGGAAGTCATGCACCTTGCGCGCCTGCGCGATCACTTCGGGCGCGGCGTGCACGTAGCCCAGCCGCCAGCCGGTGATTGAAAATGTTTTTGAGAGCGAGGAGCACATCAGGGTGCGCCGCGCCATGCCGGGCAGCGTCGAAAAATACGTGTGCCGGTGCGGCGCGAAGACGATGTGCTCATAGACCTCGTCGGTCAGCACCCAGGTGTCGAACTCCTCTGCGAGCGCCGCGATCTGCAGCAGTTCCTCGCGAGTAAAGACGCGGCCGCACGGATTCGAGGGGTTGCAGAGCACGAAAGCCTTCAGCCCACCCGCAAACGCCGCGCGCAGCTCCGCGGGATCGAAGCGGTAGTGCGGCGGGTGTAGTGGCACGTGCACGGCCTTCGCGCCCGTGAGAATCGCGTCGGCGTTGTAGTTTTCGTAGAAGGGTGAAAAGAGCCCCACTTTGTCGCCCGGATCACAGACCGTCATCATCGCGACCATCATCGCCTCGGTCGCGCCGCAGGTGACGACGAGTTCGCGCTCGGGATCGACGGGCAGACCGGTGAAGCGCGCGATCTTGGCACCAAGCGCGGTGCGCAGCTCGGGGGCGCCCCAGGTCACGGCATATTGGTGGCGGTGCGCGTCCATCGCGTCGCGCCCGGCCTGCACGAGCGCCGCGGGCGGATCCCAGTCGGGAAAGCCCTGCGCGAGGTTGATCGCGCCGTGCCGTGCGGCGACGCGAGACATCTCGCGGATCAGCGACTCGGTGAAGACGGACGTGCGTTGCGACGTGAGGGGCATGGAAAACGCGGCGTGGACCGCAGCGTCAGCGGCCGCTGGGAATCTTCAGCACGGTGCCGACCGGAATCGCGCTGGGGTTGCTGATGCCATTGGCGGCCATCAGCTCCTGCACCGTCACGCCATACTGCCGCGAAATGGCAAAGAGCGTCTCCTTGGGCCTCACCATGTGGGTGCGGCCGCTCGCCCGCGTCGGGGGTGACGCCGGGGCCCGCGACGGAGCGGCCGTGGTGGTGGCCGGGGCCGGCTCACGGCGCTGGGGCGCGGCCGAGATGGGCGATGGGCTGGCCACCGGTGGCGCCACGGGCGACGGGGCCGGGGCCGGCACGGCGCGAATTTCATCCGGGAGCGAAATCATGCGCGGGGCGCGCGGCACGGGCACTGCGCCGCCGCCGCGCAGGGTGGCGAGTTCGCCGCGCAGTTCTTCGTTTTCGCGGCGCAACCGCACCAGATCATCGTCCACCTGGAGGCGCACGGACTGATCCTCGAGCGGGTTGGCGGGGATGGAGCGGGCGAATTCGCGCTGCGCGACCCGCACGCGGCCGCGCACCAACTCCGCCTCCTTCGATTTGGGCTCGAGCACGAGAAACCGGCGGAAGTGGTGATAGGCCTCCACCGGATCCTTCATCTGCACGAGGTAGATTTCACCGGCCTCGAGATGGGACTGCGGCGCGCCCTTGGTGCCGCGCCGGTCGATGACCTTGAGAAAGGCGCCGAGCGCCTCGGGCAGCCGGCCCTGGCGCTTGAGCTGCATGCCCTCGGCGTAAAACGGCTCGTCGGTTTCAGCCAGCAACGGCTGGCTGCCGCGATCGCTGCAACCCGTAAGCAGCAGGGCGAACGCGAGTAGGGCGGCGATTTGGCAGCGGACAGTCATCACTCTGGAAAACGGAATTGAACGGTCAGGAAGTCGGCCTAAGTTCCGACCCTCGCAACGGCGACTCAACCACCAAATGGCCCTCGATCCGAAATCCGCTCTCGCCCGCGCTCGCGCTTGCATCCGCATCGAGCAGGCGGCGCTGGCGGAGACCGCGCGCGCCTTGGGCGCGGAATTTGTCGCCACGGCGCGGGCCGTCGATCACGCCACCGGAGCCGGTGGCAAACTCATCTTCAGCGGCGTCGGGAAGAACGCCCCCATCGCCCAAAAAATCGCCGCGACGTTCAACAGCACCGGGGTCTCGTCGTGTTTTCTCGACGCCACGCAGGCGCTGCACGGCGATCTCGGCCTCGTGGATGAGGGCGACCTGGTGTTTCTCCTCAGCAACAGCGGCCAATCCGAGGAAATCCTGCGGTTGGTCCCGGTGATCAAACGTTTCGGTGCGCGCATCGTGGCCTTCACCAGCAACCCCGCTTCGGACCTCGCGCGCAACGCCGACCTGCGCCTGCTCTATCGCGTGCCGGCCGAGGCCTGCCCGTTGCGCCTCGCCCCGACCGCCAGCACCACCGCGGCCCTGGCGCTGGGCGACGCCCTCGCCATGGTGCTCCTCGAGGCGCGCGGCCTCACGCGCGACGATTTCGCCAAATATCATCCGGCGGGCAATCTGGGCCGCGTCCTGCTATTGCGCGTCAAAGACATCATGCGCACCGGCGATCGCCTCCCCACCGCCCCCGACACCGTCTCGACCCAGGAGGCCATCCTCGCGATGACCCGGGCCAAGAGCGGCAGCATCGCGCTCGTCGCCAAGCGGACCGGCCGCCTCACGGGCATCCTCACCGACGGGGACTTCCGGCGCGGCGCCCTGACGGGCCCGGATTTTCTGCAGAAGCCTGTCGCAAATTTCATGACCCGCCGCCCCAAGACCATTGTGGAGGACGCACTCGGAGTCGACGCGGTGCGGCTCTTCGAGGCCCACAAGATCGACGACCTCATCGTGGTGGACACGCGCGGCCGCCCCGTCGGTCTCGTGGACAGCCAAGATCTCCCCAAATTCAAGATCGTGTGAAGCCGACCATCCGCATCGGCATCATCGGCATGGGGGGCTTTGCCGGCGCCCACCACCACACGATCGCCCTCCTGGAGGACAAGCACAACGTGCGCCTCGTCTGCACCTGCGACCCGCGGGCCGACGTCTTTGCCGGCGAGCAGCAGACCTGGCGCTTTGCCGCGCGCGGCGTGCGCGTCTTCCACGACTATCGCGCGATGCTCGAAGCCTGCCACCGCGAGCTCGATCTGGTGATTATCCCCACGCCGATCCAGCTGCACGCCGAGATGCACGCGGCCGTGACCGCGCTCGGCCTGCCGACCTTTCTGGAAAAGCCCCCCACCCTCGATCACGCCGAACTTGAGCGCATGATCGCCGCCGATGCCCGCGCGCGGAAGGCGTCGCACGTGGGCTTCAACTTCATCGTCGAGAAGCCCCGCCTCGCGCTGAAGCAACGCCTGCTCGACGGCGAATTTGGCGCCATCCGCGGAGCCACGCTCGCCTCCCTCTGGCCGCGGCCCGCGAGCTACTTTGCCCGCAACGACTGGGCGGGCCGCCTGCTGATGGGCGACCAGGTGGTGCTCGACTCGTGCTTCGGCAACGCGATGGCGCACTTCGTCCACAACCTGCTGTTCTGGACCGGCGGCCCAGAACTCTTCACGTGGGCGCACATCGCCGCCGTGCGGGCCGAGCTCTACCGGGCGCACGCCATCGAAGGGGCCGACACGTTCTTCGTCGAGGCCGACACGGCCGCGGGCATCACGATGCGCTTCGCCCTCTCGCACGCCTGCGCCGGCGCCGGCTCGCAGTGCGAGACCGTGCTCTGCGAAAAAGCGGTGCTGCGCTACACCGTGGGCAGCGCCTGCGAGGTTCGCTGGACCGACGGCCGCGTGGAGAAGGCCGCGCTCGATCCTTTCGACGCCCTGCTCGAAAATCATCTCGAATACTTCCGCTACCTCCGCGGCGAAATCTTTCGCCCGGCGACCACGCTCGCGGATTCCCGCCCCTTCGTCGTGCTCAACGACCTCGCGCACATTTCGAGCGGCTGCATCTCCTCCATCCCCGCGTCGCTCGTCAGCCCCGTGCGCGATGAGCGCGAGCAGAAAGACTACCTGAGCGTTGCCAACATCGCCGCCGTCCAGGAAAGCTTCCTCAACCGCGGCGAGTGGCCGGGCCAGCACGGCTGGGGCCGGGCACCCGGCGAACTCGCCACCCCCGCCGATCTGCCGCGGTTCCACGACGTGGTGCGGGCCATGGCCGGCCGCTGAGCCCCCGCGGAAAATCACGCCGCGCCTTTACTCCCGCAGGAATTCCCGAACCTTCCCCTTCTCCGCCATGCCCACGCCCGCCTTCGTCTATCAGGACCCGCTGCCGCTCGGCCGCGACGACACCGAGTATCGCCTGCTCTCCCAAGAGGGCATCAGCACCGCGACCTTCGAGGGCCGCGAGATCCTCAAGGTCGCGCCCGAGGCGCTGGCTTTCGTGGCCCGGCAGGCGTTTCACGACACCTCGTTCATGCTGCGCACGTCGCACCTGCAGCAAGTCGCCGCGATCCTCGACGATCCCGAGGCCTCGGCCAACGATCGCTACGTCGCCCTCACCCTCCTGAAAAACGCCGAGATCGCGGCCGAGGGCATTTTGCCGATGTGCCAGGACACGGGCACCGCGGCGGTCTTCGCCAAGAAGGGCCAGCAGGTCTGGACCGGGGCCAACGACGCCGAATGGCTCTCACGCGGCATCTACGAGTGCTTCACCAAGGAAAATCTCCGCTACTCGCAGACCGCTCCGCTCGACATGTGGAAAGAGGTGAACACCGGCACGAACCTCCCCGCACAGATCGACGTGCTGGCGACGGAGGGTGAGAAATTCGAATTCCTATTCGTGGCCAAGGGCGGCGGCTCCGCGAACAAGATGTTTCTGTTCCAGGAGACCAAGGCGCTGCTCAACCCGAAGAGCTTCGATAAATTCATCGCCGACAAGCTCCCGCTCCTCGGCACGAGCGCGTGCCCGCCGTATCACCTCGTCTTCGTCGTCGGCGGCACGAGCGCCGAGGCGTGCATGAAGACCCTGAAGCTCGCCTCCGCCAAGTATCTCGACGCACTCCCGACCACCGGCAACGAGCACGGCCGCGCCTTCCGCGATCTGGCGATGGAGGAGAAGGTCCTCCAAATCGCACGCGCCACCGGCATCGGCGCGCAGTTCGGCGGGAAATATTTCGCGCTGGATGTGCGCGTCGTCCGCCTGCCGCGCCACGGCGCGAGCTGTCCGGTGGCGATGGGCGTCTCGTGCAGCGCCGACCGCAACATCCGAGCGAAGATCACGCGGGACGGGATTTTCCTCGAAAAAATGGAGCCCAACCCGGGCCGTTTCATCCCCGCCGCGAGCCGCCTCTGGAAGGACGACCGCATCGTGCGCATCGACCTCAACCGGCCGATGGCCGAAATCCAGGCCGAGCTGAGCAGGCATCCGGTCACCACGCGCGTCTCGCTCACCGGCCCGCTGATCGTCGCCCGCGACATCGCGCACGCCAAACTCAAGGAACGCGTCGATGCCGGCCAAGGCCTGCCGCAGTATTTCAAGGACCACCCGGTCTATTACGCCGGGCCAGCCAAGACGCCCACCGGCTACGCCTCGGGATCGTTCGGCCCGACGACGGCGGGACGCATGGACGCCTACGTGGATCTTTTCCAGGCGCAGGGCGGCTCGATGGTGATGCTCGCCAAGGGCAACCGCGGCCTGCCGGTGACGCAGGCGTGCAAGAAGCACGGGGGCTTTTATCTCGGCAGCATTGGCGGCCCGGCCGCGATCCTCGCCAAGGAAAACATCAAGAAGGTCGAGGTGCTCGAGTATCCCGAACTCGGCATGGAGGCGGTGTGGAAGATTGAAGTGGAAGACTTCCCGGCGTTCATCCTCGTGGACGACAAGGGCAACGATTTTTTCGCCAGCGGCTGCGGTGCATGCCTGCCGGCGAAGAATTAATACCAACGTCCCATAGCTTATAGACTATAGATTGGTGCGCCAGAGTTTACCTGATCGGCGAGCCAGCGGTGGATGAGACCCGCGACTTTGGCCGGTTGGGTCCATTCGCGTGAGGCGGCGAAGAGGTGATCTTCCAA
>JAUYAK010000123.1 GCA_030693515.1 Opitutaceae bacterium | reverse complement strand
ACCGCCGCATCCGGCGCGGCCACGATCGCCGCGCCCGCGCCGGCCGCCTGCGCGGCGGCCAGGAAGGCGTGGCCATCGCGCTGCTCCGTCTTGAGCGCGACGAAGATCTCGCCCTTACGCAGCTGGCGCGTGTCGAAATTGAAGGCCGGGAGCGGCCGCGCCGGCCGCGCCGTCCAGCGGCCGCCGCTCCAAGTCGCGAGTTGCTCGGGGGAAAACATGGGCACGGCTCAGCAGGGGTTGGCCGCTCCGCCGGAGCGGAGGAGTTCGCGCGCGACAAGCCGGTCGTCGAAGGGCACGACGGTGTCAGCAAGTTCCTGGCAGCTCTCGTGGCCCTTCCCGGCGATGAGCACGCAGTCGCCCGGCCGCGCGAGGCTGAACGCGATCTCGATCGCGCGGCGGCGGCCCTCGATCCACGCGATCCGATCGGGCGCGGTCACACCGCCGCGCATGTCGGCAAAGATGCGCGCGACGCCCTCGCTGCGCGGGTTGTCGGCGGTGGCGAGGGTGAAATCCGCCAGCTCCTGCGCGGCGCGGACCATGCCGGCGCGACGCGCAGGATCCCGGTGGCCGCCGCAGCCGAAGACCGCAAAGAGCCGCCCGCGCGTGACCGCGCGCAGTTCGCCAAGGGTGCGGCGCAGCGCGCCCGCCGTGTGCGCGTAGTCGACGACGACATCAAATGGCTGGCCGGCCGCGATGCGCTCCATGCGGCCGGGCACACCGGCAAAGGAGCGCAGCCGCGCCACGCCTTCCGCCACGTCGCGGTCGAGCGCCCACAGGGTCGCGAGCGCGGCGAGGAGGTTGCTCACATTGGCCCGGCCCGCGAGGGGCGACTCGACCGCGAGCGCACCGCCGGGAAACACAAGGCGAAACACCGCGCGCCGGGCGCCCACGGAGATTTTTTCCGCCCGCACCTCGGCCGCGGGATTCTCGCCGAAGGTCACGAGGCGCGTCGCGGCATTCAGTGCCAGCATCGCGGCGAGGCGGCGGCCGTGGGCGTCGTCGATGTTCACCACGGAAATCGCGGGCGGCGCGCCGGCCTCGGTCGCAAAGAGGCGCATCGTGGCGGCGGCGTAGCTCTCGGCCGTCGTGACTCCGTCGATGTGTTCGGAGGCGAGGTTCGTGAACACGCACGCGCCGAAGCGCAGCCCGCGCACGCGGCGCTGCTCGATCCCCTGCGGGCTCACCTCCACGATCGCGTCGCGGCAGCCGGCGGCGCGCATCTGCGCGAGCAGGCCGAACGTGTCGAGCGACTCGGGCGTCGTGCGCAGCGCCGGCACCGTGCGCGCGCCGAGATCGTAGCAAATCGTGCCGAGCAGGCCCACGCGGCGCTCCGTCTCGAGCAGGTGCTTCAGCAAATGCGCCGTGACGGTCTTGCCCGCCGCACCCGTGATGCCGGTCACCGCGAGAGCGCGATCCGGAGACTGATAGAAGCGCTGCGCCACGCCCGCGAGCGTCGCGCGTGGATCGGCGACGCGGACAAACGTGACCCCGCCGGGCGGATAGAGCGGCAGCGTGCGCCCGACCACCGCGACCGCGCCGCGGCTCACGGCTTCGTCGATGAAGGTCGCACCGTCCGTGCGCAACCCCGGCAGGGCAAAGAACACGGCGCCCGGCGCCACGCGCCGGCTATCGATCGCGAGTCCGGAGATCGGACGGTCGAGCGGGCCTTTGGCCCCGAGCACCTCGGCGGGACGAAGAAAGTCGGAGAGTTTCGGTGCCTTGCGAAACACGCGATCCGCCACCGGCGAGGCGCGGCGCGGTCCGCGCGCGAACGCCTCGATGAGCGGATGATCGGGGGTGAGGTAACCGATCATCGGCGGCCTCCCGTCTGCGCCGCGAGCAGCCGCGGGGGCGCCGGCCGGCTAGCCGCCTGGATGTTGAGAATGGGAATGAGGCGTTCGCCGATGCGCTTGAACGAAGGCGCGGCCACCTTGGACCCGTAGGCCACTCCGCCGGGCGCCATATGATCGGCGTCGTCGACAATCACGGAGATGACAACCTGCGGGCGGCCCGCGGGAAAAAAACCGACGAAGGACGCGACGTGATGTTTCTTGGAGTAGGCGCCGTCGATCAGCTTCTGCGACGTGCCGGTCTTGCCCGCGACATCGAAGCCCTCGATGGCCGCCTCGGGCGCAGTGCCGCCGGGCCGCCCCCCCTCGCCCTTGCGGGTGACGCCCACCAGCATCGCGGCGACCGTCCGCGCCGTCTCGGGCGACACCGCGCGACCGATCTCCGTGCGGTCGTAGCGGAGGACGACGTCATTGGCAGCATCACGGATCTGCCGCACGAGCTGAGGACGCAGCAGCACGCCATCGGCCGCGATGACCGACATCGCCTGGTGCATCTGCAGCACCGTCGAGGAGACCGAATGGCCCATGGTGATGCGCGTGATGTCGATGGGATACCATTTTTTCCAATGATGGAGGGTGCCGGCGACCTCGCCGCCGACAGGAAAGCCGAGCTTGCGACCGAAACCAAACGCCTGCGCGTAGCGATGGAGCTTTTCCTCCCCGAGCAGCAGCCCGAGCTGCGCCGCGCCCTTGTTGCTCGAGCGGCTGATAATCTCCGCCAGCGTGAGATCGCCCATGGGGTGATCTTCGGCCGGCAGGGAGACGTTCGTGCCGCGGTGCACGACGCGCTCGATCGTGCAATCGAAGACGCGGCCGACCGTGACGAGCCGCTCCTCGAGCGCGGCGGCGGCGGGCACAATCTTGAAGACGGAGCCGGGTTCGTAGCTGTCCGCGACCGCCACGTTTTTCATGCGCGCCATCTCGGCGGCCGGCACCTTGTTGTAGGCGTTGAGATCGAAGGTCGGGTAGTTGCCGAGGCCGAGGATGAAGCCGGTCTGCGGATCGCTGACGATGATGGAGGCCTTGGCGGGGCGGTATTTTTCGCCGAGATGCGCCAGCTCCTGCTCCACGATGTCCTGCACGATGAGATCGATCGAGAGCTGCACGTGGTAGCCATGGGCGGGCGCCACCCGCCGCGTGAGAAACTGCGGCAGCTCGCCACCGCGGCCATCGCGCTCGCTCACCCGCCAGCCCTGCTGGCCGCGCAGGTAGAAATCATACTGCGCCTCGACTCCGGCCGCGGCATCCTGCTGGCGGTTGACGTAGCCGAGGAGATGGGCGGCGAGCTGGTTGTTGGGATAGACGCGGCGGTAGGCGCGCTCGCCGCGCACGCCCTTGACGCCGAGCTTCACGATCTCGGCGTAGGTTTGCTCCGAGACTTCCTTGGCCAGCACAGTCCAACGGACCTGCTTGCGGCCAGACTCCTCCGGCGTGTCGGTCGCGTCGTCGTCATCGTCGTCCTCCACGATCACCGGGGGCGTGAGGTTGATGGTGAGGCGGCCGGTGCTGGGATCCGTTTTCACCACCGGAGAGCGGGTCACGGTCGGCTCGTCGCGGAAGCGGCGGCGGGCGGCGGCGGCGATGTCCGCCTCGGTGATTTGCAGCAGGGCGGCGAGTTGGGACCACTTGGGCTCGTCGCGCTTGAGCAGGGCCCACGGATCGAGGCCGACCGCGAGGCGCGGGCTGCTCGTCGCGAGCACGCCGCCGCGGGCGTCGAGGATGTCGCCGCGCCGCGCGATCTCGGGGATGGGCGTGGCGGACTGGCGGGTCCTGGCAATGGAGGCGACGAGCTTCTCGCGATCGACGATTTGCAGCCAGACGAGCCGCGCCGCGACCGCGCCGAAACTCCCGAAGCACACGGTGGCCAGGAGGACGATGCGGTAGTTGGAGGCGAAGCCCTTGGACATCGGGGATCAGCGGCCGGCAAATTTGACGCGCACGGGCCCGGCGGGCTCCTGCGGGAGGAAACCGCGGTTGGCGCGATCGGCCATGCGCTCGGCGACGTTTTCAGTGACGTGGATGATCGGGACCTCGTTCATGGGCACGAGCCCGAGGCGCATCTCGTGATTGAGTTTGCGCAGCAGGTCCGGGCGCATTTCCGACTGGATGAAGCCGGCCATCTCGTCGTTGCGCCGCTCGACCGCGACAATGCGCGCGGCGAGTTCGCTGTTCGTTTTCGCCAGCGAGGAATTCTGGTGGCGCACCCACACGAGCGTGAGGCCCGCGGAACCGCCAATCACGATCGTGACGAGCAGGCACACGACAATCTGGTTAACGAAAGCGCGGGAGTTGAGTTTCATAGGGCGGAGGAAGTGGGGCGCGAGCGCTAGAGTTTGCGAAGGGCACGGAGTTTGGCGGAGCGGCTCCGGGGATTGGCGGCGAGTTCCTCATCGCCGGGCGTGATCGGCCGGCGCGTGATCGGGTCGGCCAGCTTCACGCGAAAATCCTGCGGCGTGGAATCAGCGGCGCTCTCGGGCTGGCCGCACATGCGGCGGAAAAATTGTTTCACGGGCCGATCCTCCAGCGAGTGGAAGGCGATCACGCAAAGCACGCCGCCCGGGGCGAGGCGGGAGAAAGCCGCCGGCAGCGCGCGCTCGAGGGCGCCGATCTCGTCGTTGACGGCGATGCGGAGGCCTTGAAACGAGCGCGTGGCCGGATGCAGCTTCGAGGCATGCCGGTCCCGCGGCGGGATCGCGCCCGCGATGATCTCTGCCAGCGAGGCGGTGCGCGCCAGCTGGCCGCTCCCCCGGGCGGCGAGCAACGCGCGCACGACCCGGCGCCAGTTGGGCTCTTCGCCGAAATCACGGATGGCCCGGGCGAGCATCTCCTCCGTCGCGGTCTCGATCCAGCGGTTCGCCGGCACGCCGGCGCGCGGGTCCATGCGCATGTCGGCCGGGGCATCGTGGCGGAACGAGAAGCCCCGCTCCGTCTCATCGAGCTGGAACGACGACACGCCGAGGTCGAACAGCACGCCGTCCAGGTCCGCCAGCGGGAGTTCCTCCAGCCGGCCAAAGTCCCGATCGATCAGTTCGAATCGGCCGGAAAATTCCTCCGCCAGCGCCTTCGCCCGCTCCGCGGCCGCGGGATCGCGGTCGAGGGCGGTCACGCGCACGCCGGCCGCCGCGGCGAGCAGCGCACGGGTGTGCCCGCCGCCACCGAAGGTGCAGTCGAGGTAGTGGCCGCCCGCGCGCGGGGCGAGGTGCTCCAGCACCTCGCGCAGCAGCACGGGTTGATGGCCGGGGCTCATGGCACGCGCGGGAATCTCATCGGTGGCCGTGGACATCGGGATGGCGCGGGGAAGCGCTTTTCTTCTTGGCGACGGTGCGCAGCACCAGGGCGTCGCGCACCCGCGGCGAAATCGCTGTCCGGGCGGAAAAGCTCACGCCACCATCGTCGGCCACGATCCAGGCGGGAAAAGGACGGCGGGAAAGCGCAGCGGCGCTCATCGCGGCCTTGCGGAGCGGGACGCGGGTGGAAAGGGCTTTGACTTTGGGAAGGGGACGCATGGCTACAGCGAAAGGGGTTGAAAAAATGACCGTTTTGGCGGCACGTCAGATTCGGAGGCGGCGCATGAGGTCGCCGAAGTTCGCACCAGCGGTGCGGCCCTTGACCTGCGCCCAGCGCTCGGCGCTGTAGATGTTGAATTTTGTGAGGGCGCCGACGAACACGACGTCCTTGGCGATGCCCGCATGGGCCAGCAGCTCCGGCTTCAGGACCACGCGTCCGACCGTGTCCCAGCCGAACGACTGCACCTCGGAGAACAACGCCGAGGCCGACTCCTGCGCGTCGGAATCGCCGAGGTCCATGGCCGAGATTTTCGCGTGCAGCCGCTCGAGTTCCGCCGGCGGCAACACCGCCAGGTAGCCACCCATCGGCGCGATCATGAACTGCTCGTCCTTCGCGTGCGCACTCCGCCATTCCGACGGGATCGTGAGCCGACCCTTGTCGTCCAATGTGCGCGGGAAACTGCCCGTGAAAAAGACTTTGCCTGGCGTGGACATGGGGAGATGAGGCCCAAGGCCCCACAACGCCCCATTTCAACCCACTTAGCCCCCCATAGGTCAAGCGAAGACCAACGAGTAATTGCGGAAGTTGTTCACATTCTCATCCCAGCGGTGACACGGAGCCCCCAATTTCCCGTCCGGGGCGGCCCCACCTCCCACCCTCGCCCACCCGCCCGATTCGAGGACCGAACGGTTAAGCCGAGCCGGCCGAACTCTCGCCTGACACGCCGGTGATGATGCGCGCGCCCCGGCGATAAGTGAAATACGAGTAGGCCCAATTCAGCAAAACCGAGAATTTGCTCCGAAAGCCCACCAGAAACAGCAGGTGCACGAGGAGCCACACGATCCACGCGGGAAATCCACTGAATTGCCGCCCGCCCACCACGGCCACCGCGGCGGATCGGCCGATCGTGGCCATCGATCCCTTGTCGCGATAGGCAAAGGGCTTGCGCCCGGCGGGTGAAAACATTTCGCCCTTCAGTTCGCGGGCGATGGTGCGCGCGGCGTGTCGGCCCATCTGCATCGCCGCCTGCGCGACCCCCGGCACGAGCAGGCCGTTCACATCGGTGAGCGCCGCAGCGTCGCCCAGGGCAAACACCGCGGGATGGCCCGGCACGCTGAGGTCGGGTAGCACCCGGATGCTCCCGCCGCGGTCAAGCTCGACGCCCGCGAGCCGCCGCGTGATCGGCGCGGCGCCAACGCCGGCCGCCCAGATGACATTGTCCGCGCGTATCGTTTCCCCGGCGACAACGAGCCCGCCCGCATGGACCGACTCCACCCGCACGCCGGTGAGCACCTCGACTCCGAGCCTTTCGAGCTGGAGCCGGGCACGCTCCGACAGCTCCGGGGGAAACGACGGCAGCACGCGCGGGCCGCCCTGGATCAGGCGCACACGCACCGTGGATGGATCAATGCGATCGAAATCGCGATTAAGCACGGTGCGCGTGAGTTCGGCGAGCGCGCCCGCGACTTCCACGCCGGTTGGACCGCCGCCGATCACGACGATGTTCATCGCGGCCTCGCGCTTCACGGGATCGGGCTCGGTCTCCGCGCGCTCAAGCGAGCAGAGGACCATGCGGCGGATGCGCAACGCGTCGTCGAGGGTCTTCAGACCCGGCGCATGCTGCTCCCACTCCGGGTGCCCGAAGTAGCTCGTCGCTCCGCCCGCCGCGATCACGAGATAGTCGTAGTTCAACTCGCCGCGCGCATGAGTCACGCGCTTGGCCGCCAAATCGATCGCGGTCACCTCGGCCATGATCACATCGAGGTTGGGCCGCGCGCCAAACACCGCGCGGACGGGCTGCGCGATGTCCACTGCGGAGAGCCCGGCCGTCGCCACTTGATAGAGCAGCGGCTGGAACAGGTGGTGATTCTGCCGATCGATGATCGTGATCCGCACCAGCTCGCGAGGGAATTCCCGCACAAAATTCATCCCGGCGAACCCCGCGCCGATCACGACGATGTGCGGAAGGCGGGCGCCGGTGGTTTCTGCCATGGGGCCGAAACTGCCGCGGGGCCGCGCCTTGGCAACGCCCGCGCGCGATAAATTTGCTGTCCTTCCGCACCCGATGATTCTCCTTTGCCATCACGCCATGCACGCCCCGCTCAACATCCAGCTCATCGGCCAGGAGGTCGCCATCGCCTGGGACGACGGCCTGGAGACCTACCATCCGTTTGAAAAACTCCGCGCCGCGTCGCCCAGCGCGTCCAACATCGGCGAGCGCGACATCCTCGGGAACCAATACGGCGGCGATGGAGCCAAGAAATTCCCCGGCGTGCAGGTGCTCGGCTGGGAACGCGTCGGCAACTACGCGCTGCGTTTCGATTTCAGCGACGGCCACCGCACGGGCCTCTACAGTTTCGACTATTTGCGCCGCCTCGCTGCCACGGCGTGACAGACTGCGGGGTTGATTCGGGGCGGCCTTGCGCGCAATCACGCAGGCACCATGAGCACCTACGTCTTCCCCGCCCGCACGACGACCGCCGAGATCGAGCTTGGCGCCACGCTGCAACCGAAGTTCGGCCCCGATGGCCTGATCCCCTGCATCACGCAGGACATCAAATCGGGCGAGGTCCTCATGTTTGCCTTCATGAACGCCGAGTCGCTCGCCCACACCCTGCGCACGAAAAAGGCGACCTACTGGAGCCGCTCGCGCAGCAAACTCTGGGTGAAAGGCGAGGAGTCCGGCAACGTCCAGCACGTGCGCGAACTCCGCACCGACTGCGATCAGGACGTGCTGCTGCTCAAGGTCGAGCAAACGGGCGCCGCCAACGCGAGCTGCCACAACGGCTACAAGTCCTGTTTCTATCGCAAGCTCACCGATCTCGAGGGCGCCGCGGCCTCCGGCTACAAGCTCACGCTGACCGCCGATCGGCTCTTCGATCCCGCGACGGTCTACAAGAAAAAATAATTCAACCCACGGTCGGCGGCGATCCGGCCGGGGCCACCTTGCCCCGCGGCGGCCCACGCAGCAGCGGCGCGAGCCGCGTAAACGTCTCCTCGCCGAAGCCCATCGCGCGTTTGATCTGCGCGTCGCGCTCGATCGGGTTGGCGATGGCGGCGGTGTCGCGCCATTGCCGCCACGTCACGAGGCCGAAAAGCCACGCCAGCACCGCCGTCACGGGCACCGGCACGTCGCTGCCATGGAGGATGCGCGCCTGCAGCTCCGCATCCTGCGCCATGCGGCGGATGGCGCTGGGCCGTGCGCGGAAGTTGCAACCCGCAAGCGCGCTGTTGTCGCCATAGAGGCGCGGGTATTTCTTCGTCATCGCGACGAACACATCGAAGTAATCCGGATCGAGCACCATCAGGCCGGTGCCGCAGTGCGCGGCGATGCAGGTGACGCCGATCTCGAGCGCGCGGGTGAGCACGCGCGGGTCGGCGAGCTTCCGGTCGAGCACGGGGAGCGTGCGCTCGCTGCCGGTGTGCGCGAGCAGGATGAGGCCACTCTCAGCCATGCGCTCGAGAAAGCGCGTGTAGCGCGGGTCGTTCCAGTCGATGTTCTGGCAGTTGGGCAGGCACTTCAGCAGCACCGCGCCGCCGGCCAGACCCCGCTCCAATTCGTCGAGGGCGTCATGCCGCGCCGGATGGATCGAAACGGCGGCGAGGAACTCCGGGTGCTGGCGCGCCAGGCCGAGCACGAAATCGTTGGGCACATAGAACGAGCCCACGTCCTCGATTTTATCGCCGTTCGGCTGATACGCGTCGTCCTGCGCCAGCAGCACCGCGGCGTCGAGCGACGACTCGCGCACAAAGCGCAGCATCTGCGCCGCGTAGAGCCCGTCGAGATCACCGGTGAGCGCGGACTTGGGCAGGCCCACGCCCCGCAGCATCAGCGGCGCGCCGAAGCGCGTGACGCCGCGCGGCCGATACCAGCAGCCGGTGCCGCCGGTGCCGTTGCCCACGACATGCAGATGACAGTCGATTCTCACCGCGTGGGATCGAACGCCAGTTCTTGGCAGCGCTTCAAATCGGTCTTGCCCGTGCCCAGCATGGGAATCTTGTCCACGCGGCGGACGACCTTCGGCACCCACAGGTTGGGCACGCCGGCCTCGTTGAGCTTCGCGCGCAGATCCTCGGCGGTGACGTCGTTCGTCGTGAGCAGCACGAGTGCCTCGCCCTTGGTCGCATCGGGCACGCCCGTCACAAACACCGTCGGCGCCTCCAGCTGGTCCCAGCCGAAGAGCTCAATAATTTTCTGCTCCACCGTCCCGTGCGGCACCATCTCGCCGCCGATCTTGGAGAAGCGCGAGAGGCGGCCCTCGATAAAGAGAAACCCGTCGTCATCGAAACGCCCGAGATCGCCCGTCACGAACCACCCGTCGCGGAACGCCGCGCGCGTCTTCTCCTCGTCGCCGAGATAACCCTCGAAGACGTTGGCGCCGCGGAAGAGCACGACGCCCTGTGACGTGAACGGCAGATCCGCGCCCGTGTCGGGATCGACGATGCGCGCGGTCATGCCGGGCAGCATGCGGCCCACGGACCCGAGCCGTTTGCCGGCCTGCGGTTCGTTGGTCGAGAGGACCACCGGCGGATGCGGCTGGTTGATGTTGGCCGCGGGCGACGTCTCGGTGAGGCCATAGCCTTGGTGAATCTCGAGGTGGAAATTATCGAGGAAAGCCTTGTAGATATCCTCGGGCAGCTTTTCCGCGCCCGTCACGACGAGGTTCAGGGAACGCAGTTCACCCGGCTGGGCTTTCTTCAGGATGGGTCGCACAAACGTCGGCGCCCCGATGAGCGTGGTCACTTCCTCGTCGCGAATCGCGTCGATGATTTTGCGCGTCTCGAGCGGGCTCGGCACGGACACGACATGGCAGCCGCGCAGCATCGGATACCAGAGCGTGACGGTGAAGCCGAAGCTGTGGAAGACCGGCAGGCACGCCAGCAGCGAGCACGTCTCCGGCAGAATCGAGAGCGACGAGATCTGCGCGCAGTTGGCGAGGATGTTGCGGTGCGTGAGGGCGACGCCCTTGGGCTCGCCGGAGCTGCCGCTCGTGAAGAGCAGCCCCGCCTCGGCCCGATCGCCCGTGTGCGGCAGGCCGAGCAGGCTGGCGCACCACTGGTTGGGCAGAAGCCACGCGGCGAGCAGCCACGGGAGCATCGCGCGCTTGCCGCCGGCCGCCTCAATTTCGGTCTTCAGATCGAGCGTCCGCTCCGGCCAGGGGAAATTCGCCACCTTGGCGCGCATCGCCTCGGCCGAGATCACGGCGCCGATGCCGCCGATGCGCAGGCTCGTCTCCAGCGCGGCGCGGCCCGCGGTGAAGTTGAGGTTCACCGGGATTTTCCCCGCGCACAGGATCGCGAGGTTGGCGATGAAGGCTCCGGCGCCCGGCGGCAGCACGATGCCCACGCGCTGCTCGGGAATCGTGGCGCGGATGCGCCGCGAGAGCAGCGCGGCGGCGGCGTAGAGCTGGCCGCGCTTCACCTCGCGCCGCACCGCGGTGCGGTCGATCACGGCGGTGCGACCCGGATGCTTGGTGAGCGCCCGGACGCATTCGCGGCCGAGGTGGCGCTTGAGCGCCGGCCGCTCGTTGAAGGCCCGCTCGCCCAGATCGAGCAGCTCGCGGCGCGCCCACGCGGTCGAAATCTCCGCCGCGGGCATCGGCCGGCCGAACGCGATGAAGACAGGTGTCGGGAGCAGCCGCGGCGATTTCCAGAGGTATTTGTTGCCCGCAAAGGAGAACACCGAGCCCCACACGCCGTCGATCGCCGCGGCGACGACCGGCACGCCGGCCTGCCGCGCGATGACCTCGAAGCCGCGCTGGATCTCCATGAGCTGGCCCGTGCGCGAGATGTGGCCCTCCGGACAAAGGCAGACCAGTTCGCCGTGCTTCAGGGCCTGCACCGCGGCGCGCATGCCGTCGCGCGGCTGCTCCGCCGAAATCCCGATGCAGCCCGTGATTTCAAAGCACCAGTTGAAAAACGGATTTCGCCGCAGGCCCTTGTGCCCGACAAACCGGATCGGCCGCGGGCAGGCGAGCTGCAGCACGACGACATCGATGTAGGAAATGTGGTTCGAGATGAGCAGCACGCCGCCCTCGCGCGGGAAGTGCTCCAGCCCGCTCGCGCGCACCCGATACAGCAGCCGGGCGATCCAGCTCGCGATCAGCTCGAGGAAAAACGGCAGGTGGGTGCGCCGACGGCGAAGCGGGGGAAACATGAAAGCGTTGGGGTTATGCGTGGCTGATGGCGGATGGGGCAAAGAAATTCCGGAAGACCTCACGCCCTGGGCAGCGTCCAGTGGGCCGCGGCTTGCTCCAGGCGCTGGAGCGACGCGAGGCATTGGGCGCGTTGGGCGGCGGTCAGGCCGCCGACGACCTGCGCAACGACCGCGCGGTAGCGCGGCTCGACGCGGGTCCAGAGCTTGCGGCCGGCCGGCGTGAGCGTGACGCGATACACCCGGCGATCCGCCGGATCATCCTGGCGGCGCACCCAGCCGGCCTCGCCCATGCGGTCGAGCAGTCCGGTGACATTCGAGCGGTCAACCACGAGCACATCGCCCAGCTGGCGCTGGCTGAGGCCGTCCGGCGCGGCGGCGAGCACATTGAGGACATTGTATTGCGCCGCCGTCAGGCCGAGCGGCCGAAACAGCCGCTGGCTGGCCCGCAGAAATGCATCCGCCGTCGCCATCACGGCGGCGATCAGCTCGGGGGCGGCCTCGGGTTGCATGCGGCCGGTTCTCGGCCGATTAGTTGATATGTCAACGTTTATTGGCCGATGGGGTCCACGCCCGCAGATCGGCGGCGAGCAGGGCGAAGCCCGGGAAATCGTTCTCCAGGCGCCGCACATCGGAGCGCTGGCGCCCGACCTCGCGCAGGGCGCATGCAATCTCATGCGGAAGGCTCGGACGATCGGTGCCATAGACGCGGAGCTTCAGCTCCGCCCGCGTGTAGGGGGCGCGCCCCTCAACCCGGCCCTCGATCCAGGCGGCCTCGGTCACGCCGGGATCACGGCCGCAGAGATACCAGGCCTCGATGGCCGGCACGGCGATGCCGATGGCGCGCACCACGCGGCCGCGGCCCTGGGCCGGGGGCAGTTTTTTCACCGTCTGGCGATGCACGGCTCGAAGCTGGCAGAGCCGGCATTGCGGGTGGAAATATCCCGGCGCCTCGTGCCTGGCATCATGCACGACGGTGTCGTCCGCATCGGCGACGACGACGAGCGCATCGGCGTCGGTGTTGAAATGCAGGTGCCGCAGCACGGCGGGCATGAGTTGCGCGACGTTGGGCCAGCCGCGGGCACGGTAGCCGGGCGCGACGAACTGCGGCTGGCCGCCCAGGACCGCGGCCACGAGCACCCGCAGCGCGGCTTCGTCCGCCGGCGACTCGCTCAGCAGCGCGAGCTTCATCGCTCCTCCGGCACGCCGCCGAGAATGCCGCTGAACCACATGTCGCCGAGCGAACCTTCGCCCAGCAGCTCACCGAGATCCGCGCGATCCGAGAGGCGCGAGAACTGCGCCGCGCGGCCCTGTTTTTTGGAGATGATGATCTCGTCCGGATGATCGCGAAACAGATCGATGAAGTAGGGCGAGTGCGTGGTCGTGATGATCTGCGTCGGCCGGCGATCGAGGCCCGCGGACCGCGGGTGGCTCAGGCGGTAGAGCGCGTCGCGCACCTCGCGCAGCGTGCGCGGGTGAAAGCCGCGGTCGATCTCCTCGATGCACAGCACGCGCGGCGGGTCGGGATCAAACGCCAGCGCCAGCACGGCCACCAGGCACAGCGTGCCTTGCGAGAGTTCGTCGGCCGGCACCTGTCCGCCTTCCGTCAATTGCAGCGCGAAGCTCACCTGCCCGCCCTCCTCCACCAGCTCCAACCCCGCAAACTCCGGCACGATCCGAAAAAGCTCCGCCCTCATCCCCGCGAATGCCGCCGGCGCCGCGGAGCGCAGGTGCGCCAGCACCGCGGCGAGATTGTGGCCGCTCGACGAGAGCCGGGCACCGTCGGCGCGCTGCGCCGCGCCCGCCAGCGCTTCGGGCTGGAGCGTGTAGCTGCGCAAGTCCGCCAATTCGTCCCGCAAGGCCGCCCAGCCGGCCGCCTCCTCCGGAATGATGCGCAGCGTGTCGCAGACGAGATCCGAGACGCAGCCAAGCTGCGCCGTGATACCCTCGTGCGGCGGCGCGAAATTAAACTCAATCGCGGGGCCGTCCGCCCGCTGCCGGGACGCCGCGCCGGTCGCGAGCGGCAGCTTCGCGAGCGTCTTCAGCCGCATCACCGACTCGATGAGGCTCGTCTTCCCGCTGCCGTTGGGGCCGATCACGAGGTTGAACGGCGCGAGGGCGACGCGCGTGTTGCGCAGGGCCTTGAACTTCCGAAACGCAATGGACGCGATCACACGGCGACCTTGCGGCGGCGGCGGCAAGTGGCAACGCCGCACTGCACCACGGCAACGGAGCCAACCTGTGGGAGCGAGCGTGCTCGCGATTTGGAGCCACGAAGTCGCGAGCAAGCTCGCTCCCACAAAATCGCCTCAGGTTTCGCCCAGCACCACGACATCCTCCGGATGCACCGCACACCACACGGTGTCGCCCGCGCGGAAACTCCCCTGCCCCGCGCGAACGTTCGGCGCCATCGCGATCAGCCGCACGCCGCCCGCCGTCACCAGCGAGAGCCGATCGCTGGCGCCTTGGAAAACCTTCTCCTCCACCCGCGCAGAAAACCCATTTTCCGCCGCAGCCACCGGCGCCGCGACGAGCCGGATTTTCTCCGCCCGGATCGCGATCTTCGCACGAGGGGCTTCGCCAGGCCATAACGCGACCGGGACACTCAGCTCGAAGTCTCCGCCGACGCGCAGCCGCGCCAGCTCCGCCCCACGCCCGATCATCGCCGCCTCGATCACATTGGCCTGGCCGATGAATTCCGCCGCAAACGCCGTAGCGGGCCGCGCGTAGATTTCAGCCGCCGGGCCCACCTGCTCGAGGCGGCCGCGGTTCACGAGCGCCACGCGGTCGCTCAGCGCGAGGGCTTCGCCTTGATCGTGGGTCACGAGCACAAACGTCGTGCCGAGGCGGCGCTGCAGTCGCTTGAGCTCGATCTGCATCGTCTGCCGCAGCCCGGCATCGAGGGCGGAGAGCGGTTCGTCGAGCAGCAGCACGGCCGGTCGCGGCGCGAGGGCGCGGGCCAGCGCCACGCGTTGCCGCTGCCCGCCAGATAGCTCGTGCGGCTTCCGCGCCTCGCAGCCGACGAGCGCCACCAACGCGATTATCTCGGCCACGCGCTGCTCGATCGCGGCGCGGCTGAGGCGCTGCAGGCGGAGGCCGAAGGCGATGTTGTCGCGCACGCTCAGGTGAGGAAAGAGCGCGTAGCTCTGGAAAACCTGGTTCACGTCGCGCCGATGCGGCGGCAGGTGCGTCACGTCCGCCCCGCCGATCAGCACGGCGCCGCGGTCGGGGCTCTCGAAGCCCGCGATCATCCGGAGCAGGGTCGTCTTCCCGCAGCCCGAGGGGCCGAGCAACGTGAGAAACTCCCCGGCCTGCACCGTCAGCGACACGTCATCGACCGCCACGACGGCGCCGAAGCGTTTCGCCACGCCCCGCAGTTCCACGGACGCGCTCATGCGACCCGCCCCTCCGTGCGCCGCTGCCACAGCCAGTAGAGGAGCGCAAACAGCGCCATGAAAATCACGGCGAGCGCCGCGCCGAAGGGCTTGTCGCGCGCCTGGCCGACAAACTGATCCTGGATGACGTTGCCGATGAGCGGCACGCGCGCGCCACCCATCAGATCGGAGATCGCGAACATGCCGATCGCGGGCACGAAGACCATCATCACGCCCGCCGCGAGCCCCGGCCGCGTGAGCGGGAGCACCACACGCGCAAACGACTGCCACGGCCCGCAGCCCAGATCGTGCGCCGCCTCGATGAGCGCGGGATCAAGTTTCTCCGCGCTGCCGTAGATCGGCAGAATCATAAACGGCAGATAGGCATAGACGAGGCCGAGCACCACGGCGCCCGGCGTGTAGAGCAGCTCGAGCGGCGCGGCGATGGTGTGGGTGTAAAGCAGCAGGCCGTTGAGCAGGCCCTCGGATTTCAGGATCGTGATCCACGCGTAGGTGCGGATGAGGAAGCTCGTCCAAAACGGAATCATCACGAGCAGCAGCAGCCGGCCGCGCCATGGCGCGCGCGTCCGCGCGAGGGTCCACGCCACCGGGTAGGCCAGCACCGCGCAGATCGCCGTCGTGATCGCCGCGTAGGCGACCGAGCGGCCGAAGACCGCGAGGTAAACGGGATCCGCCGCGCGCCGGTAGTTCTCCAGCGTGAAGGTGAAGACGACGCGCCCGAGCTCGTCGCGCTCGCTGAAGCTGTAAACGACGAGGATCAGCGCCGGCGCCACGACGAAGGCGATCAGCCACACCGCCAGCGGCGCGAGCAGCAGCCAGCCGGTAAACCTTGGGAGCCGCGCGGTCCCCGGGGAGGCTTGAACAAGGTCTGTCATTCTGAGCGGAGCGATGAATCCAGTTGGACTCTCGACTGCGGTTGCGATGTGGGGATCAAAATGGATTCTTCGCTGCGCTCAGAATGACAACGATGGGAAAAGGTCGCGGGTGATGGCCGCTCACTTCGCCGCGGCGGTCTTCAGGTCGGTCATGAGCTTGTCGATGTCGGCGGCGGCTTTGCCGATGTCGCGAAAGGTATCGAGCTTCCCGAGCGGCGGATAACTCGCGGGGTTGGCGAGCTGTTCGGGCGAAAGCAGCTTCCGCGCGGCAAGGTTCGGATTCGTGTAGGGAAACTCGTCGGAGATCAGTTTGCTCACCTCGGGGCGCAGCACGTAGTCGAGGAAGCGGTGCGCGGCGGCGGGGTTCTTCGCCGTCGCCGGGATGGCGAGCAAATCGACGAAGGAGTGATACCCCTCGGCGGGCAGGACGTAGGCGAATTTTTTATTCCCTTTGATGAGCTTCGCCGCCTCGCCGCTCCACACCACGCCGAGGTCGACGTCGCCGTTGAGCAGCGGGGTTTTCGGGCTGTCGGAGTCGAAGACCTTCACGAGCTTGAGCCATTCGGCGATCAGCGGGCGGGCTTTCGCGAGGGAGGCGCGCGTGATGTCGTTTTGGCTGAGACCGAGGGTGACGAGCGCCCAGCTCACGATCTCGCGGTTGTCGTTCACGACGACGATGCGGTTGGAGTATTTCTTCTGGAAGAGATCGCGGTAGCCGCGGATCGGCTCCTTCACGCGCTCCGTGTTCACGACGATACCGACGGTGCCGATCATGTAGGGCACGGTGTAGGCCGACGCGGGATCGTGCGGGAGCGCGAGAAATTCGGGCGCGAGGTGGCGGAGGTTCGGGAGCCGGGCGCGGTCGAGGGGGCGCAGGAGCTTGTTCCGAATCATCGCCTCCGCGATGTAGTCGGGCGGTTGGATGAGATCGTAGGCCGCGCCGCCGGTGAGGAGCTTGGAGAGCATCTCCTCGCCCGAGGCGTAGGTGGCGTAGTTGACCTTGATGCCGGTCTCCTGGCTGAAGCCGTCGATGACCGCTTGCGGCACGTATTCGGACCACGCGAAGAGATTGAGGGACTCGGCGGCGCGGGGCGCGGGGCTGATGGCGGCGACGAGCGCGAGGGTGAGGAGTCGAACGACGGTGGGCATGGAAGAATTGGGACCACGGATTACACGGATGAACACGGATAAGGACTTCCCTGTTTGGAATCATCCGTGCCCATCCGTGAAATCCGTGGTTTCATTTTTTTTGGAGGATCAAACGGAGATTTTCATGCGGCGGGCGGGCGGGGCGTTTTTTGCAGCCGCTCCGAAATCACAACGACCGCGATCGTCGCGGCGATGAAGAGGACGGAGAGGGCGTTGAGCATCGGATTGAGGCCCACCTTCGCGAGGCCGAAGATGCGCAAAGGCAGCGTGGTCGCCTCCGGGCTCGCGGTGAAATACGTCACGATCACCTCGTCCATCGAGAGCGTAAAGGCCAGCAGCGCGCCCGCCACGATCGCCGGCCGCAGGCACGGCACGATCACGAGCCAGAAGGCGCGCAGCGGCGTCGCCCCCAGATCGAGCGCCGCCTCCTCCAGCCCCGGGTCGAGCCCGGCGAGGCGCGCCTGCACGGCGAGCAGCACGAAGGGAAAGCAGAACGTCACGTGCGCGATCACCACGGTCGCGAAGCCCAGCGGCATCGCCAGGGCCGCGAAGAGCACGAGCAGGCTCGCGCCCATCACGATTTCGGGCATCAGCACCGGCACGCCCACGAGCGTGCGCACCGCCCGCGCACCGCGGAAGCGGTAGCGGTGCAGCAGCCACGCGCCGGCGGTGCCGAGCACGACCGAGGCGATGGTCGTGATGCCGGCAATGACGAGGCTGTTGCGCGCCGCCGCCATCAGCGGCGCATGGCCCCACACCTCCGCATACCACCGCAGTGTGAAGCCCTCCCAGAGGATGTTCAGCCGCGAGGTGTTGAACGAGTAAACCGCCAGCACCGCGATCGGGCCCCAGAGAAACGCAAGCACCAGCGCCGTCCACCCACGGAGGAACGTGCAAAAAACCTGGTGGGACGAAAGCCGCTTCACGGGCGGCGAGCACAAGACGGCACAGCGGCGCGGGCAATGCGTTTTCAGCCACGCCGAGCAGAAAGCCCAGGGTGGCAGAGGCCCGCTGCCGCGTCTGCCTCCACCGCTTGCGCACCGCCATGTCGTGCTATTGAGCATCCCACGGCAGCCTGACGGCGAGGTCCGAGGTAAGGCGGGTCTGTGACCCGCCCCGCAACGTTCGGCGCGCGAATGGGCGGGTCACAGACCCGCCCTACCCCAGCCCACCGCTTCCGGTTTCGAATCGTGTCGGCCGATCGCGCCATCCCCCAATGAGAGGGCTGTAAGATTGGTTCAGGCACTCCGTCTGCGGTGATGTTATGCATCGCAATCCTTCCGCTTCCGGCGCCTGCTGCGCCGCTCCTTCACGTCGCTCCACCGGTGCGACGCTACGTCTAAAATTCCTCGTGAAGCTCAATCGGGTGCGCCGCCGTTTCCAGCCGCGGCGTTCGACCACAAAATCTCAATTTGTCCGCGCCCACCTGTCATGAAACCCACTGTTCGCTTCACTGCTTCCACCGCGCTGCTCACGGCGCTCGCCGTTTTCTCCGGTTGCCAGCGTTCCCAGACAGCCAACTCAGCCGCCCCGCCGCCGCCGGAAATTCCGGTCGCGGTATCGTTTCGAAGCGAACGACTGACAGATAGGCCGCGAACGGCCGCGCGCTTGCTCGCGCTCATCCTTCCCCCCGGAGCGCCCGCAAGCGGGCGGCCTACGAGCTTCAAACGATACCACGGTCGCCCGGAGCGCCGGCCCCACCTCGGAATAGACAGCTTGTCACGGGACGTGGGTATGCCACGGCGATTTCCGCGCAGCACAGCTCTCCGGCCCGCGTCGGCTCGTTCCCAGGCGGTCGCCGCGCGCTGGCCGGCGCTCGGCGCGCCTCGCCCTGGCATCCGATGCTTTACGCGCGGGCGATCGTGGCTACCGTCGCCGGCATGCCAGATTCCGCCCCCGCCGCCGACTTAACGGCGAAGCTCCTCGCGCACCGGCACGCCTTCAAGGCCTTCGTCGCCTCCCGCATCGGCAACGCCGCGGACGCGGAGGATCTGCTGCAAAACGGACTCGTGAAGGCGTTGCACCGGGCGGATGAAGTGAAGGACGGCGAAAAAGCCGTCGCCTGGTTCTATCAGCTTCTGCGCAACGTGATCATCGACCACGTGCGCAGCCGGAATGCCGCCACGAAGCGCGACGACGCCTGGGCGAGCAACGCCGTGGCCTTGGCCGACGATGCCGAGGCGGAGCGCGAGATTTGCGCCTGCTTCGAGAAGATGCTGCCGGCGCTCAAGCCCACGCACGCCGAGCTGCTCCGCCGCGTCGAGCTCCAGGGCGAGCCGGTGGCGAAAGCCGCGACGGCGCTCGGCATGACGCCCAATCACGCCAGCGTCACGCTGCACCGCGCCCGGGGTGAATTGCGCGCCAAACTGATGGATTTTTGCGGCGACTGCCGGTGCCTCGACCACTGCGAGTGCGAGTAACGCCCCGCGCCCCGCCGGAGGCCGCGGAAAGCGCCGGCTCCGGTGCGGCCCCAACTCCGCCCGCCCACCCCGGCATCCGACGCAGCGTGAAGCCCGCCCAGAGGAGCTTCAGCCGCGCGGGGGGGTGAACGAGCAAGACCAACCACGCTTGAAATTCGGACTTCCGCCCGATGTCCGATGGGCCGCCATGCGTTTTCGGCACTGCGTCGCAGGCCAAAGCCTTACCGCCGGCAGTCCGATCTTGTCCGGCTTCGACTTACGGTTTTGGCTCCGTCCATGAACCCCCGCCCAGTAAGGCAATCGAGTAAGGGCGAATAACACTGTTGGGCAAAGAAAGATGAAAGTGCTCCCTGCAATTCTCACTCTGCTGCTAATCGGCTCTCTGACCGGCTGCCAAACCGCCGAGTCGAAAAGAAAGAAGGATGTCGCGCTTTCGTGGGAGAAGTGGGCGACGGTGGATATGGAGGTGGTGGGCTACGAGAGGGGCGCTCCCGATTCATTTCTTGCGGTTACGTGGGGCAGCCTTTGTGCGCAGATGTATCCCTCGAATGTCTCGAAGGTGAAGGTTCTGCCTCCGTCTGAATTCGCGGGCCAAGAATACTCGGTTTCGATTCCTGATTCACCAGTTCAGGGCTTTGATCCCGGCCCATGGCGTGAGTCGGGAAGAAGATTCCATGTCACGCTGTCGCTCGTCTATTTGAAGTATCGGCCATGGGGTTTTATTCCCTATGATTCGATCAAAGAGCCCAATCGGGTAGCCGGGGGTAATTAGCCCCCGGCCCCCACACCACCGGACATGCGGGTCCGCATCCGGCGGTTCCGTAGTGTTTACCCCTTCGCGGCCGTCACCGGAGCTTCCGGCTCCGTCTTCGGCGGCGGCGGGTAATGATAAGCGACCCAGAGCGCCGGCAGGTCCGGCAC
>JAUYAK010000122.1 GCA_030693515.1 Opitutaceae bacterium | reverse complement strand
AGCAGGTTCGAGGCGACCATGCGAACGGGGCTGATGGCCATCGTCCGCTCGCACCACGGTTCTTTCGTGCGCAAACCGGCGAATCGAATGGCATAACCCCCAAAATTAAGCGGGTGAATTTCACAATCGCCATGACCCTCGACCCCTGCCTCGAGCTTCGCGGGGAGGGCATGCGGGTCGCCGCTGCGGGTAGAGGTGAAGTGTGAGTGCCGGCAGGCATTTTATTTAGGACAGCCTGCGCCTCCGCTCCACTAGGGCCACGGGTCCAACCGATCAACTCCCGAGACGGGCACTCGGAGCCAATGCCCACCAATCTGACTTTTTGAGCTCATTGCCTTCGTTCCTACCGCCGAGCCGGTAGCCAGACCCTTGGCGCGCTGGTCGGCGGAAGGAAATCATCGCTGGATGAAACTTCGGCCGCCCTTCCGCCTCTGCCTCCTCCTCACGCCGTTCGTTGCCGGCCTGCCGTGCCTCGAGATCAATGTCGGTTCGCAACCGCACAGCCTGTCGCTCTATGGCGTCATGGCGGGCATGGCCCACGCGTCCGGAGTGAGTGTGTCGGCAAGAACCCGGTCGCGGTCTTTGGAGAGGACGACGGCGCCGGTTTTGCCGTCACGGCGGAGGAGGGGCATGGGGGAAACGGGGTTGCCGTCTTTCTCACTGCCAACTCAACATGCGCTCCAATGAGCTTCCCTATTGTCGCCATCGTTTTGGTCGTTGTTCTCGTAGCTGTCGCTGTCGCACTGATGGCACTCAAGGCAAAGAGCGCGTCCCAACAAACCACCGAGAAGCCGGATGTTTACTATCTGAAGAAATCGCTCTTCAGCCCCGCGGAGAGATCGTTTCTTGGGGTTCTTGAGTCACTGAACTACGAGGGAGTGACCATCGCCAGTAAAGTTCGGCTCGCCGATGTGTTCGGCATCAAAAAAGGCCTCGAACGCGGGGACCGCCAGCGGGCCTTGAATCGGATCAGCGCGAAGCACGTGGATTTCCTCCTTATGCACCAGACCGATGGAGCGCCGCTCCTCGGTATCGAGCTAGACGACAGCTCTCACGACGAACATGACCGCATCGCAAGGGACGCCTTCGTTGACACGGTGTTTGCCTCAGCTGGTTTGCCGATCCTGCATGTCGTCGCAAAGGCGGCCTACGATCCGAAAGAAATTCACCGCCAGATCGACCAATCACTCGCCGGAAAATGACACACAGAAACACACGCACGCCCCGGTCACAGGCTGCCTTTTCGGGTCGGCGCGTATCGTTGTCGGTCGCTTCAAGCCAACCTCCACAACGCCCTCCCATTGTCGCGCTTAGACATAAGAAGGCCCCCTGTTTCGCAACAAGGGGCCTTAACTTAAATGGATCGGGCGAAGAGACTCGAACTCTCGACGTCCACCTTGGCAAGGTGGTGCTCTACCAACTGAGCTACGCCCGCAAAACAGGGTGCTAGGACTAGGCCCGCACTCGCATCCGTCAACTGCTATTTTGGAACGGAGAAATCCAGTGCGCGTCGCCTGGTTATCCACCCGATAAATTGCGCGCGATGGCTTCGTGTGGGAGCGAGCTAGCTCGCGACATCCGGAAAGTCGCGAGCAAGCTCGCTCCCACAAAAATCAAAAAACCGCCGTGGCCCCCGCCTCAGCGATCGATCACATCGAGCTCGGGCCACTGGGCGATCTTGCGGTGCAAGGTGCGGCGGCTCACGCCCATCAGCTCGGCGGCCTGGGTGCGGTTGCCGCGGGCCTTGAGCAGGGCCTCGCGCAGCAGACGTTTCTCGTTTTCCTCGACCGAGAGCGAAGGCCCCGCCGACGCGGGCGCGGCGGTCGCGGCCGCGACATTCGCCGCCGCTACGCCCGGGCCGCTGACGACCACCGGTTCGCCTTCGCCGCGGAACTTGGGCTCGAGATCATATTCCGTGAGGCTGCCGCCGCGGCGAAGCACGACGGCGTTTTCGCAGAAATTCCGCAGCTCGCGGATATTGCCCGGCCACGCGTAGGCCTGGAGGGTGCGCAGCGCGCCGGCCTCAACCGTGAGCGGCGGCACGCCGTTTTCGTCGGAAAACACGCGGATGAAATGCGCCAGCAGCAGCGGGATGTCGTCGATGCGATCCCGCAGCGGCGGCATGAGCAGGCGCACGACGTTGAGGCGAAAAAACAGATCCTCGCGGAATTTTCCGTCACGCACCATCTGCTCGAGGTTGCGGTTGGTCGCGGCGACGAGGCGCACGTCGAGCTCGAGGGGCTTGGAGCCGCCGACGCGCTCGATCGCCTTGGTCTCGAGGAAGCGCAGGAGCTTCACCTGGGTGGACTGCGAGATCTCGCCGATCTCGTCGAGGAAGAGCGTGCCGCCGGCGGCGGACTCGAAGCGGCCGATGCGGCGCTCCGTCGCGCCCGTGAACGAGCCGAGCTCGTGGCCGAAGAGTTCGCTCTCGAGCAGGTTTTCCGAGAGCGCCGCGCAATGCACCGCCACAAAGGCCCCGCGCGCCCGCGGGCTCGCCTGGTGGATGGCCTGCGCGATCAGCTCCTTGCCGGTGCCGGACTCGCCCTCGATCAGGATCGTGGCGCGCGAGGGCGCGACGAGTTTCATCTTGTCGATCACGGCCTTCAGGCTGGAGGAGGTGCCGATGATGCCCTCGATCTTGAATTTCTCGTCGAGGCGCTCGTGCAGCTGCTGCACCTCGACCTCGAGGGTCCGGGTCTTGAGCGCGCGCTGGATGAGCACCTCGAGCCGCTCGATGTTGACGGGCTTGGTGAGGAAATCCACCGCGCCGCGCTTCATCGCCTCGACCGCGCTGTCGATGCTGCCGTAGGCCGTCATCATCAGCACGGCGGGGCGGTGCGGGAGTGCGAGAGCCTTGTCGATGACCTTGAGGCCCGACTTGCCGGGCATCCGCAGATCGGTGAGCACCACGTCGTAGGGCTGGCTGTCGAGCAGGTTGAACGCCTCCTCGGCATTGGCCGCGATGGAGACATCGTAGGTCTCGGCGAGAGCCTGCTGGAGTCCTTCGCGGGTGTGTTTCTCGTCGTCGACGATGAGGACGCTGGGCGCCATGCGCTCCATGAATCGCGCCATGCTCCGGCCGGTCAACGGGAAACACCGTCCCGGCCCGCCGTTACTCAGCCAGAAATCGCAGCGTCGCTGCGTCGGCCTCATTTTTCCAACTGGTGCTCGGGACAGGACTCGAACCTGCACGCCTTGCGGCACATGCACCTCAAACATGTGTGTCTACCAATTCCACCACCCGAGCAGTTGGAAAACGAGGAACGCGGACTAAGGAAGATCGCCCGGGGCTTGTCCAGCCCTGAAATGAAAACGCCCGCGCGCGCCGGTGCTCACCGCGCGCGCTGCCGCTCGACCAAGCCGCGCGCGAGTTCCGCGGCGAAAAACGGCCCGCGATAAATCATCCCGGTGTAAACCTGCACGAGCGCCGCGCCCGCATCGAGTTTCTCGGCCGCGCCTTCGACATCCGTGATGCCCCCCACCCCGATGATCGGCAGGCGTCCGCCGGTCGCGCGGGCGATGTAGCCGACGATCTCGGTCGAGCGCCGCCGCACGGGCGCGCCGCTGAGGCCGCCGGCTTCGTTGACGCCCGCGAAGAAGCCCGGTCGCGCGAGCGTGGTGTTGGTCGCGATCACGCCGTCGAGCCGGTATTCCGCGATCACGCCCAGCACGGCGTCGATCTGCGGCCAGGTGAGATCGGGCGCGATCTTGAGGAGGAGCGGCACGCGGCGCTGGCCGGGCTGCGCGGCGCGCGCGGCGTTGGCGGACGTCACGGCGCCCAGCAGCTCGCGCAGGCGCGACTCATCCTGCAGCTGGCGGAGGTTGGGCGTGTTGGGGCTCGAGACATTGAGCACGAGGTAGTCGGCGAAGCCCGCGAGCCGATGGAAGCTCGCGAGGTAATCCTCCGGCGCGTGCTCAATGGCGGTGACCTTGGACTTGCCAAGATTCACGCCGAGCGGGATGCGGCGCGCGCCGGGTCCGGGCTGCCGGGCCAGCCGGGCGGCGACCGCCTCGGAGCCCTGGTTGTTGAACCCCATCCGGTTGATCACCGCCTCCTCCGCCGGGTAGCGAAACATCCGCGGCTTCGGATTCCCGTCCTGCGCGAGCGCGGTGACGGTGCCGATCTCGACGTGGCCGAAGCCGAGCGCGGCGGCAGCGGGCCAGGCGCGGGCGTTCTTGTCGAAGCCGGCGGCGAGGCCCACAGCGTTCGGAAACTTCAGGCCAAAGACCTCGACCGGGCGCGCCCGCGCCGTCCCGCGGCGCGTCCACCATTCCAGCGCAGCGCGCAGCGGCGCCAGCCGACCCAGCAGCGCCAGCGCATCCACCCCCAGCTCGTGGGCCTCCTCCGAATCGCGCCGGAAGAGTTGCGGCCGGATGACGGTCTCGTAGAAATTATCCATCGCGCGCGACGCTGCGTCCCCCCGTGGTGCTTGGCAAGAATCGCGCGTCCGAAGCCGCGTTTCCAGAGGCTTTTCCACCGGACCTCCGCTTGCGCACGCACGATTTCGGGCTCGCGGCTTTTGTGCTTGTTTTTTGAAAACCCACTCGCACGCTGCGCCAAAAATCAGACCTGACACTCATGGCCAAAGCTACTTCCACACTCAATTGGTGCGTCGTCCGCATCGGCGACGATCATAACTGGTGGGTCTCCGAGACCAGCGACCCCGTGCGCTGGGACGTCGATGGTCTCAGCATCATCGACCCCCGCCAGGTCCAGCACCTCATTGAGCTGCTCGATCCGGTGCGCGACTACGGATTCAATCAGGATATTTTCGATGCGGCGTTCATCCCGTTCCGCATCGAGAAGGATCTCGGCAACGGCACGGTCCGCCTCAAGCGCGTCAAGGAGTCGCTCGTCGAATCCGAGGACAAGCTCTTCGGCCTGCCCGACATCCTCGACGAGGAAAACGGGCCCTACGCCGATCTGCTTGACCACGTCACGCGCTGCCGCGTGAAGATGCTCAACGATCTCTTCAAGTTCGAGTCCAAGCTCACCGTCGACGAGGTCGAGGACGAGATCCGCGAGGACCAGAACAGCAATTTCATCCAAGGGAAGGCGGTCCACACCTTCGAGGAACTCACCTCCATCCTCGACTACATGCCCGCCGGCTACGACACCGACGAAGAAGCCCCCGCCAAGGGCGCCGAGGACGAGGGCGGTGACGACGATCTGCCCGAACTCGACGAAGCCGAGGAAGAGAAACTCAAGAACGACGAGTCGCTCAAGTGGGACGAGGACGAGGAGCCCGCCGGCGACGAAGTCGGCGCCGACGGCAAAAAGAAGGAAAAGAGTGCCGCCAAGTCCGACGACGATGAGGACGACCTCGACGACGATGATGATGATGACGACGAGGACGAAGACGACGAGGACTCCGATGATGATGACGAGGACAAGCCCAAGAAAAAGACCAAGAGTAAGCGCTGAGACCGCGTCGCCTCCTGCCCATCTCGCCTGACAAAAAGGCCGCCGATATTCGGCGGCCTTTTTTTATCCGGTGCTCATCAGGCGCCCCGGCGATCCCTCCTCGCTTGATTCGGCTGTGGGAGCGTGCTTGCACGCGACGGTCGCGACCAAGGTCGCTCCCACAAAAACCGAATCAGGTGGTCCGCTTCGGAAGCAGCGGGATGCCCCGGACCGTTGAATTTCCACTCGTCCCGTGGCGCGAACGCCAACGACACGCTTCGCACTCACTGCTAGCCCAGCGCTGCGGCCATGTCCTTTGCGAAATAAGTGAGGATCAAGTCCGCGCCCGCGCGCTTGATCGCGACCAGCGATTCGTGCCGGCAGCGGGCGAGGTCGAGCCAGCCGAGCTTCGCGGCGGCGTGGATCTGGGCGTATTCGCCGGAGACTTGGTAGGCCGCGATCGGCTTGGCCGTCGCGCCGCGCAGCTCGCGGATGATGTCGAGATACGGGCCGGCGGGTTTGACCATCAGGATGTCCGCGCCCTCGGCGTCATCCAGCGCAGCCTCGTGGAGCGCCTCGCGGCGGTTGGCCGGATTCATCTGATAGGTCGCCTTGCTGAGCAGCCGCGTGCCCGCCGCCTGCGCACTGCCGACCGCGTCGCGAAACGGCCCGTAGTAGGCCGAATTGTATTTCGCCGAGTAGGCGAGGATCCCCGTGCCGGCAAAACCCGCCGCATCCAGCGCGCGACGAATCGCGCCCACGCGGCCGTCCATCATGTCGCTCGGCGCCACGAGATCGACGCCGGCCCGCGCCTGCAGGACCGCCATGCGGCCCAGGAGCGCGACCGTGCGATCGTTCGCCACATCGTCGCGCGCGGGCGTGAGCACGCCGTCGTGCCCGTGGCTGGTGTAGGGATCGAGCGCGACATCGGTGATGACGGTCAGCTCCGGGAGGGCTTTTTTCACGGCGCGCACCGCGCGGAGCACCAGCGTGTCTTCGTTGAGTGCCTGCGTGCCTTCGTCGTCCTTCAGTTTCGGATCGAGCTTGGGAAAGAGCGCCACGGCCGGCACGCCGAGTTTGTGCAGCGCGCGGCACTCTTTCACGAGGTCCGCGAGGTTCAGGCGAAACACCCCCGGCATCGACGCAATCGGATCGGGCGCGGCGCGGCCTTCGACCACGAAAAGCGGGGCGATGAAATCCGCCGGTCGCAGCACGGTCTCCTCCGTCATGGCCCGCAGACTGGCGGTGCGGCGGAGGCGGCGCGGACGCTGCGCGAGGTCGAGAGGGTGGGAATCGGCCATAAGCGAAGCCGCAATGGAACAGGCATCCGCCCGGCCCGCGACATGTTTTCACGCCGCGTTCGTGGTTGTCGCCGGGCCGCCGGCGGGCTCACTGGTGCCGGGCCGCCACCCGCGTCGCCCTCCCACCCCATGAATTCAATCTCACTGCCCGCTCGATTGCTCGCGATCGTTGGTTGTCTGCTCGCCGGCTCGGCGACCGCCCAACCACTCCCGGACAAGGAGGACTTCCATCTCTTCCTCCTCATCGGCCAGTCCAACATGGCCGGTCGCGGCGTCGTCTCGCCCGCGGATCGGACACCGACTGCGCGCGTGCTCATGCTCGACAAAGCCGGCGCCTGGGTGCCGGCCGTCGATCCGCTGCACTTCGACAAACCCAATGTCGTCGGCGTCGGCCTCGGCCGCTCCTTCGCGGAGGTTGTCGCGGCCGCTCGCCCCGGCGTGACCATCGGGCTGATTCCATGCGCCGTCGGCGGTTCGCCGATCGACACCTGGCGCCCGGGCGTTTTCTACGACGCCACGAAAAGCCATCCGTGGGACGATGCGCTGCGCCGCGCGAAGCTCGCGCTGCAAGCCGGCACCTTGCACGGCATCCTCTGGCACCAAGGCGAGTCCGACTCCAACCGCGCGCTCGCCCCCGGCTACGCCGCCAAGCTCGACGATCTCGTCGCGCGCCTGCGGGCTGAGCTGCGCGCGCCGCGCGTGCCGTTTGTCGCCGGCCAGCTCGGCCGGTTTGCCGACAAGCCGTGGGACGAGTTTCGCACCCAGGTCGATCAGGCGCATCGCGAGCTGCCGCGCCGCGTCGCGCACACCGCCTTCGTCGGCTCGGACGGCCTGCAGCACAAGGGCGACCAAGTGCATTTCGACTCCGACTCACTGCGGGAGTTTGGCCGGCGCTATGCCGCGGCCTTCCTGAAACTCGCCGCGGAAAAATAATCCGCGAGCACCCTGACTGACCGACACCCTGCCCCACGCGCGCAGTTGACGCCACGCGTCCCGCTGCCACGAATTCCTTTCCCATGACTACCCCCTACACTCGCCGTGACTTTGCCAAGTTCGCCCTCGCGGCGATTCCCGCCGCCGGACTGCTCTCCGCCCCGTCCGCCCTCCGCGCCGCCACCGGCAAACCCAATTCCAAGGTCAACGGCGTGATGATCGGGCTCAACGTGCCCTACAGCTTCGGCGGCCGCACCATGCCCGGGGATGAAATCCTGAAGAACTGCCGCGAGCTCAACGTGAGCGGCCTCGAGCTGCGCATGCAGCCCGTCGAGGCGTTTCTCGGCCTGCCCGCCATCGTCGGCGCCACCAAGGCCGGCACGCCCAAGGCCGCCAAGACCGGCGACGCCCCCGACAACAACACGATGAAGCTCCGCGAATGGCGCCGCACCGCCCCGCTCGCCCGCGTGGCCGACTTTCGCCGCATGTTCGACAACGGCGGCGTGGCCATCGAGATTCTCAAGGTGGACGGCATCTTCGCCATGACCCCCGAGGAGCTGGACTACAGCTTCACGATCGCCAAGACGCTCGGCGCGCGCGCGATCTCGACCGAAATCTCCAAGAAGGAAGAGGACCACCAGCGTGTCGGCCAGTTTGCCGACAAGCACCGGATCCTCCTCGCGCTCCACGGCCACGCGACGACCACGGGCGCCGACTACGAGCGCGCCTACGCCCACGGCAAGTTCGTCGGCTCCAACCTCGACATCGGCCACTACGTCGCCGGCGACAACGGCTCGCCCGTGGACTTCATCAAGAAGAACCACGCCCGCATCTCGCACGTCCACATCAAGGACCGGAAAAAAGGCAACGGCCCCAACACACCGTTCGGCGAGGGCGACACCCCAATCAAGGACGTGCTCCGCCTCATCCGCGACAACAAGTGGGCCATCCAGGCCACGATCGAATTCGAGTATAAAGTGCCCGAGTCCTCGACCCGAATGGCCGAGATCGCGCGCGCCGTGAAATACTGCCGCGACGCGCTGGCGTGATCGGGACGTGTTTTCAAAATGGCGTTTGAGTAGGCCAGCGCGCTTGCGCGCGCCCAATCCGCGCTCGCAAGCGAGCTGACCTACGCGAACTCGATAGGGCGAAATTCGGCCTTTTGAAGGCACGCCTTGCTCCACGGGCGTCCGGGCCGGTTTGAATGATTCATCCGCCTCGGTTCGGAGTGGCGACCTGCTCCCCTTTTCGTTGTCATTGCGAGCCCGGTGGAGCCGGGCGCGGCAAACCTTCGGTTGACGCCGCAAAAACACCTTTCCGCCGCGGCGGAAAACCTGATAGCGCTCCCCCTTCGTTTTTCGCCGATCACTTCCGCTCCATGCCCATCCGTCTCTTCGATTCGCTCACCCGCGAGGTCCGCGAGCTGCGCCGCCCCGATCCTTCCGACCCGAAGGACGTCTTCAGCTTCTACAACTGCGGCCCCACGGTCTATGCGCCCGCGCACATCGGGAATTTTCGGACGTTTGTGGTGAACGACGTGCTCCGCCGCCTGCTCGAGCTGGAGTATGGCCCGGACAAGGTGAAGCACGTGCGCAATCTCACGGACGTTGACGACCGCACCATCGGCCAGACGCAGAAGGAGAAACGCCCGCTCGCCGAGATCACCCAAAAGTGGACCGACAAGTTTCATGCCGACTGCGACGCGCTCAACTGCCTGCGCCCGCACGTCGAGCCCACCGCCACCGGCCACATCCGCGAGCAGGTGGACATGATCGAGTGCCTGATGGAAAAGGGTAACGCCTACCGTGCCGCCGACGGCTCGGTGTATTTCAAGATCAGCTCCTTCCCCGGCTACGGCGCGCTTTCACGCATCAAGGAACGCGAACTCAAGGTCACCAACACCGTCGCCGACGGCGACCACAAGGACTCCGTCTCCGACTTCGCGCTTTGGAAAGCCTACAAGCCCGAGGAGGACGGCGACGTGAAGTGGCCCGGCCCGCGCGGCGCGAGCGAGGGCCGCCCCGGCTGGCACATCGAGTGCAGCGCGATGAGCAAGAAGCATCTCGGCGACACCATCGACCTCCACACCGGCGGCGTGGACCTGCTCTTCCCGCATCACGAAAACGAAATCGCCCAAAGCCAGTGCTGCAACGGCACGACCTTCGCGCGCCACTGGTATCACAGCGAGCACCTGCTCGTCGAAGGCACGACGATGAGCAAGAGCAAGGGCAACTACTACACGCTCGGTGATCTCGTGGAGAAAGGCTACTCGCCCATGGCCGTCCGCTACGCGCTGCTGATGGGGCATCCGCGGAAGCAGCTGAATTTCATGCTGGATTCGCTGCGAGCGGCGGAGAGCGCGCTGGAAAAGTTGCGCGGCTACGCGGAGGATCTCTGCAAACTTCGAAAGCTAAATTTCGAAAAGACATTCGGGAGCGCTGAATTACCGTCGATGCCTGCAGAGAGACGACCGCTGCTAAACGACTTTCTCGGACGTATCTATGACGACCTAAATACCCCTGGGGCGCTCGGAGCACTTTTCACTCACTTGGAAGATGGTTGGCAGTGGATAGGTGAGCATGCCGACGATCCGGAATCTTGGGAATCCAATCAGGATGCTTTTCAGCATAGCATCGATGAACTACGATTGGTGCTCTTCGCTTTGGGTTTGAAGCTGGACGCTCAAGTCGCAACCAAACTCGAAATCCCCCCCGCCATCACAACCCTCGCCGAAAAACGCTGGGCCGCGAAGCAGGCCAAGGATTTCGCCACCGCCGATGCCCTGCGCAAGGAACTCGCCGCCGCCGGCTGGTCGATGCTCGACAGCAAGACCGACTACAAACTCGAACCGTTGAAGAAGTAATCCGAACAACCATTCTTTCGACACCGAGTTCACGGAGATTGCACAGAGGACACAGAGATGCAGAAGCATTGCTCCGTGACCTCCGTGCCTCCTCTGTGACCTCTGTGTCCCAAAAATATTTCCGACCATGCCGATGACTCCGCTCGAAGAACTCCGCCACTCGTGCTCGCACGTGCTGGCGACCGCCATCCTCCGCGTCTTTCCCGACGCCAAGCTCGACATCGGCCCGCCCACGGACACCGGCTTCTATTACGACCTCGATCTGGAGCACAAACTCACGCTCGACGATCTCGCGAAGCTCGAGGCCGAGATGAAGAAGATCGCCGAGGAGAACCAGCGCTTCGACCGCAAGGAAGTCTCCCGCGACGAGGCCATCGCCCTCATCACGCAGATGAAGCAGGAGCGCTACAAGCTGGGCCGCCTCGCGGACATCCCGGCCGACGAAAAAATTTCGTTCTACACCAACGGCGAATTCACCGACCTCTGCGCGGGCACGCACGTCCGCTATACGTCGAAGCTGAAGGCGTTCAAGCTCCTCTCCATCGCTGGCGCGTATCACCGCGGCGACGAGAAGAACAAGCAGCTCCAGCGCATCTACGGCACGGCGTTTCCCACGAAGGAGGAGCTCGCGCAGCACCTCGACCGCATGGAGCAGGCCAAGGCCCGCGATCACCGCAAGCTCGGCAAGGAGCTGAAGCTTTTCCACGTCGATGAGGATGTCGGCCAGGGCCTGATCCTCTGGACGCCCAACGGCTCGATCGTGCGCCAGGAGTTGCAGGACTTCATCGGCGGCGAGCTGCGCAAGCAGGGCTACTCGCAGGTCTTCACGCCGCACATTGGCAAGCTCACGCTCTACAAAACCAGCGGCCACTTCCCCTACTACAAGGAGTCGCAGTTCACCGCGTTTGCCGAGCCCGAGGCGCTCGCGCAGGCCGCGACCGAGGGCTGCTCGTGCGCCGATCTCACGGCGCGGCTCGAGGGCGTCACCCAGCAGTTCGCCGACGAGATCAACCGGCGCGCGGGCAAGGAAGTCATCGCGCAGGACCGGGTGATGGACCCGACCAAGCTCCTCGACGGCTTCATGCTGAAGCCGATGAACTGCCCGCACCACATCAAGATCTTCGCCTCGCAGCCGCACTCGTATCGCGACCTGCCGGTGCGGCTCGCGGAGTTTGGCACCGTCTATCGCTGGGAGCAGAGCGGCGAGCTCAACGGCATGACGCGCGTCCGTGGCTTCACGCAGGACGACGCGCATCTCTTCTGCACCGAGGCGCAGGTCGCGGAAGAAGTGCTCGGCTGCCTCTCGCTCGTGAAAACGGTGCTGACGACGCTCGGCATGAGCGACTATCGCGTGCGCGTCGGCCTGCGCGATCCCGACAGCACCAAGTTCACCGGCGATCCCGCGAAGTGGGATGCCGCCGAGTCCGCGTGCCGCGAGGCCGCGAAGACCCTCGGCGTGCCCTTCACCGAAGAGCCCGGCGAGGCCGCGTTCTACGGCCCGAAGATCGACTTCGTGATCAAGGATGTGATCGGCCGCGAGTGGCAGCTCGGCACCGTGCAGGTGGACTACGTGCTCCCCGTGCGCTTCGACCTCAGCTACATCGGCTCCGACAACCAGGCGCACCGCCCCGTGATGATCCACCGTGCGCCCTTCGGCTCGATGGAGCGTTTCTGCGGCGTGCTCATCGAGCATTTCGGCGGCGACTTCCCCGCGTGGCTCGCGCCCGAGCAGGTGCGCCTCGTCCCCATCAGCGACAAGCTGAACGATTACGCCCGCGCCTACCTCACCCGCCTGAAGGCCGAGGGCCTCCGGGCGACGATTGACGAGCACTCCGACAAACTCGGCGCCAAGATCCGCCGCGCCGAGCTCGACAAGATCCCCTACACGCTCGTCATCGGCCACAAGGAAGCCGAGGCCGGCAACGTCTCCGTCCGCAGCCGCGCCCGCGGCGACGAAGGCGTGATGAGCGCCGACGCCTACCTCGCGAAGCTGAAGCACGAGGTCGCGACGCGCGCGCTGCCGGAGAAGAAAAAGGCGGCGACCGCGGGAGCCTGATTTGTTTGCGGGCCTCAGCTTGCTGAGGCCGTTATACGAATTAGCCCAAAGGCCTGAGCAAGCTCAGGCCCTACGCTGCATTTCGTAGGGCTCGAGCTTGCTCGACGCCCCTCCCCTCACTCGCCCAAAATCAATCCCCGCGCCCGTTCGTCCACTTGGTCCAGCCACTCCGGCTGCGGACACGGCCCCGGTCGAGCCAGCGCGAGAAACTCATGTGACACCGCACCGTCGGTCCACCAGCCGGGCCACAGCGCGTCGCATCTGATCAAACCCGCACGATACGGGTTCATGAACACACACCACGCGTAGGGCTCGCTCAACTCGTCAGCGCTCAAACGGTGCTCAAAGAAATTTGCCTGCCACGTGAGGCCCGGCACGGCGCGACGAACGAGTGTCCGCCATTTCGCGACGACGCGGTCGAGCGTGAGCGTGCCGCCGAGTTCAAAGAGCAGATGCACATGGTCGGGCATGATCGTGGCCGTGAGTGCGGTGATGTCGCAGTCGTCCACGAGCCGTTGGCACACCAAGTGTGCGGCTGCGATTGCCGATGGCGAAGCGAGCGCCGAAGCCCGGCGAGCCGTCGCAAACGTGACGAAATATCGAGCGCCCACGAGCGAGAGCCGGCCCTTGCGCAGTTCGGCGGTTTGGCGCCGGGGATTTTTGCTGAAGGAGGACGTGGACACGAACGCGGCATGTCACGAGTCGCTGCGCAGCGGCAAGCGCGATTTCGAAGCAGGCCTGAGCAAGCTCAGGCCCTACCCTGCATTTCGTAGGGCTCGAGCTTGCTCGACGCCCAAGCGCACTCCGCGCGCTTTCCGTTTCGCTTTGCGAGCACTTCCAGTCGCCCGCCGCTACGCACACGTCGCCGCCACTCAGCCCGCGAGCCGCGTCGTCACGCGCACCAGCTCCGTCGCGACCGCCTGCGCGGCCTTGCGCGGCCGGTCGTCCTTGAGCGCGCCGTGCTCGTCGAAGGCCTTGTCCGCTTGCGGCAGCACGCACTGCGCAGGAATCACGTGGCAGCCGAGGTGTGTGAGAAGCTGGCGCGCAAGCGTCATCGAGCGGATGCCGCCAAACGCGCCCGGCGAGGCCGAGACCACCGCGGCCACCTTGCCACGAAACGGATTCTCGTCCGCGCGCGTGCACCAATCGATGGCGTTCTTCAGCAGCGGCGTGATCTGGGAGTTGTATTCCGGCGAAGCGATGAGCAGTCCGCCATGAGCGTTGATCGCATCGACGAGTTTCTGTGCGCCGGCCGGCAGACCCGCGCTGTCCTCAAGATCGCCGTCGTAAAGCGGCAGAGCCAGTTCGCGCAGATCGACGATCGTCACCTCTGCGCCCGCGCCGCGCACGGCGGTCACGACGGCGGCGAGCAAGCGGGCGTTGAGCGATTCGCGACGGGCGCTACCGGAGAAGGCGAGGATGCGGGGAGGAGTGGGCATGAACGGGAAGAATGAAGACGCGAGCCATCTCTGCAAGCTGCCCCGGCCTGATTCCCGGGGAGCGCCTGCGTCCCGCGGGCTGGTGGCGGCGTCCCGCCGCCACCTCCGAACGTCCTCGGCGGGACGCCGAGGGCAGCCCGCGGGAAACGGGCGCTCCCCGGGACCAATCGCCCCTACCCCAGCGCCTTCAGCAACCGCTCCAGTTCAGCGCGCTTCGCCTTTTGATCGGCGAGCTGTTTGCGCGCGCCTTCGAGCACGGCAGGCGGGGCTTTGCTGACGAAGGCTTCGTTCGAGAGCCGCGCCTCGGTGCCGGCGATGTGCTTCGTGATCTGTTCGAGTTCCTTGGTGAGCCGGACCTTCTCGGCACCGACATCGACGGTGCTGGCGAGATCGAGATAGACGGTGCCGAGCGGCGTGACGGCTGCGGGAGCGCCATCCACTTTATCCTGACGCGTGATCTCGGCGGCGCCGGCGAGGCGCGTGAGCTTCGCGAGGTTGGCGGCGAGGATCGTCCACTCGGCGTCGGCGGCGGTGACCATGAGCTTCACGTCGCGCCGGCTGGCGACGTTGTGCTCGGCCTTGAGCGTGCGGGTCTGCGAGATGAAGGCCTTGAGCTTATCGACCGAGGCGACCGCGGCGCGGTCGAGCGTCAGGCCTTGCGCGAAAGAGACCGTCGCGATTTGCGAGGCGTTCTCCACCTGCACATCCTCGATGAATTTGTCCGCCGGGCCGTAGCCGAGCTGGTGCCAGAGTTCCTCGGTGATGAAGGGCATGAACGGATGCAGCAGCAGCAGCGTCTGGCGCAGCACGAGGTCCTGGATGGCGAGGCAGTTGGCCTTGGTCGCGGGATCCTGGAGCTTCGATTTCGAGACCTCCACATACCAGTCGCAAAAGTCGTTCCAGAAAAATCCGTAGAGCACCTGCACCGCGGCGCTGAATTCGAACTCGTAGAAGCAGCGGTTCACCTCGCGCGTCGCCGTGAGCAGGCGATCGAGGATCGCGTGATCGTCGGCGTCGAACTTTGCGGGCTCGAGGCGCGCCACGATGGCGACGACGGAGGCGTTGTCGCCGGCCGCACCGCTCATCTGGCGAAAGCGGCACGCGTTCCAGAGCTTGTTGCAGAAATTCTTCCCGCTCTCGATGCGGTCCTCCTGGAAGCGGATGTCCTGCCCCTGCGGCGCGATCGAGACGATGCCGAAGCGGAGGCCGTCGGCGCCGTATTTGGCGATGAGGTCGAGCGGATCGGGCGAGTTGCCGAGGGACTTCGACATCTTGCGGCCCTGCTGGTCGCGGATGATGCCGGTGAAATAGACGTGCTTGAACGGAATGCGCCGCTCGATCGATTCGCCGGGCCGCATGAACTCGAGGCCCGCCATGATCATGCGCGCGACCCAGAAGAAGATGATGTCGGGGCCCGTCACGAGCGTCGTGGTCGGGTAGAAATAATCGAGGTCCTGCGCCTTCATCTTGTCGGCGTCGGGCCAGCCCATCGTCGCAAACGGCCAGAGCCACGACGAGGCCCAGGTGTCGAGCACGTCGTCCTCCTGCACCCAGTTCTCCGGGTCGGCCGGACCGGTGAGCGAGACGTGGACCTTCGCGGCGTCGCGAAGATCGGTCTCGGTGAGCGTCTCCTTGTCGAGGCCCTTGCGATACCAGACGGGGATGCGGTGGCCCCACCAGAGCTGGCGGCTGATGCACCAGTCCTGGATGTTCTCCAGCCAGTGGAGGTAAACTTTGCTCCAGCGCTCCGGGTGAAACTGAATGTGGCCGTCGCGCACGGCCGCCTTGGCCTCCTCGACGCGCGGGTAGCGCAGCCACCACTGCCACGTGAGCCGCGGCTCGATCGGCACATCGGCGCGCTCGGAGTAGCCGACGTTGTTGGCGTAAGGCTCCTCGGCGACGAGCGCGCCCGAGGCCTTGAGCAGCTCGGCTGCTTTCTTGCGGCCGGCGAAGCGCTCGAGGCCCGCCAGCTCGGGGCCGGCGAACTCGTTGAGCACGCCGTTGGCCTGTAGCACGTCGATGATCGGGAGCTTGTGCCTGGCACCGATTTCGAAATCGGTCTTGTCGTGCGCGGGCGTGATCTTGAGCGCGCCGGTGCCGAACTCCTTGTCCACAGAGGCATCGGCGATGATCGGAATCTCCGCGGCGGGTCCGAGGGCGCGGCGGACTTTTTTCCCGATCCAGCCGGCGTAGCGCGGATCCTCGGGATGCACGGCGATGGCGACGTCGCCCGGAATCGTCTCGGGACGCGTGGTCTTCACCTCGACGAAGAGGCCCGGCGCATCGACCCGCTCGTAGCGCACGCGGTAGATCGTGCCGTTGACGGGCTTCATGTTGACCTCCTCGTCGCTGAGCGCGGTCTGCGACGCGGGGCACCAGTTTACCATCCGCTTGCCGCGGTAGATGTTTCCCTTGGCGAAGAGATCGACGAACGACGTGAGCACCGCCTTCGAGTAGTGCGGGTCCATCGTGAACTGCGTGCGGTCCCAGTCGCACGAGGCGCCGAGCGCGCGGAGCTGCTCGAGGATCTTGCCGCCCTTCTCGTCGCGCCAGGCCCAGACCTTCTCCAGGAATTTTTCGCGGCCGAGATCGCGGCGGGTTTTCTTCTCCGTCTGGCGAAGCTGCTTTTCGACGACGTTCTGCGTCGCGATGCCCGCATGGTCGGTGCCGGGGAGCCAGAGGGCGGCCTTGCCCTCGAGGCGGGCGCGGCGGATGAGGATGTCCTGAATCGTGTTGTTGAGGACGTGGCCCATCGTGAGCACGCCGGTCACATTGGGCGGCGGGATGACGATGGCGTAGGGTTCGCGGCCGCGCGTGGGCTTCCCGGCGAAGGCGTTGGCGGCCTGCCAGGCGGCATACCACTTCTTTTCGACGTCGTGCGATTCGTAGCTCTTGGTGATCTCGGCCATCGGGTGTTGCTGGATTGGAAACGCGCAGAAAACTCCGCGCTCCGGCGCGAGGCAAGTGGTTAGTTCCCCCTGCGCCCGGGGCGGACGGTCCAGGCGGCAACTTGGTCGTTGAAAGCCCGCGCCCGCGTGTGCGATCTCTGATCCTCAGCCACCACCCGCCATGCCCGCCCACATCGCCCAACGCGCCCAGAGCCGCCTCGCCTTCCCGGGCGTCGTATCGCGACCCGAGCGGCTCGCGGCATGCAAGGAGTTTCTCCGCACGGAAACCGAGTCGTTACGGTCGCGCCACAACGGCGGCTCGCCCGGCCTCGCGATCTGCCAGGAGCGCACGCGGATCATCGATGCCATGGTCGGCGCGCTGTTCGACTACGCGATGCGCATCTACCGCGCGCCGGATGGCGGCGCGGTCGCGCCGGTCGCGCTCGTCGCCCTCGGCGGCTACGGCCGCGGCGAGCTGTCGCCGTTCAGCGACATCGACGTGATGTTTCTTTTCCCCACCAAGACCAAGCCCGCCGAGGCCAAGCCGCTCCAGCAGCACATCACCGACGAAATCCTCTACCTCCTCTGGGACTGCGCGCTCAAGGTCGGGCATTCCACGCGCACCCTCGACGAGGCCTTTGCCGAGGCCCGGACCGAGATCCAGTCCAAGACCGCCATGCTTGAGGCCCGCCTCGTCGCCGGCTCCGAGAAACTCTACGATACCTTCGCGCAGGCCTACCGCAGCTACTACGCCAGCGAGAATCCCACCGACTACATCTCCGCGCGCCTCGCCGACCAGTCGAGCCGCCGCGCCAAATTCGCCAACACCGTCTTCAACCAGGAGCCCGACATCAAGAACGGCGTCGGCGGCCTGCGCGACTATCAGAACACCGTGTGGATGGCCCGGGTGAAGCTCGACATCACCCGCATCGAGGAACTCGGCACCCAGAACTACGTCGGCGCCGAGGACCTCACCGCGTTTCGGCGCGGCTACGACTTCCTCCTGCGCGTGCGCAACGATCTGCATTTTCTCCAGGGCCGGGCCAACGACGTCATGACCCTCGACCTCCAGCCCCGCATCGCCGAAAACCTCGGCTATACCGAGGTCGAGATGCTCGCGCGCGTCGAGCGGTTCATGCAGGACTACTACCGCGCCGCACAGACGATCTACCGCGTCTCGCGCCTCGTGGAGGACCGGCTCGCGCTCAGCATCAAGCGCAACCATCAGGGCGGGAAGCTCTCCCTGCGCGAGACCCTGCTCGCCTCGCGCTTCACCCGCGCCAAACGCCTCGACGGCTTCCTGCTCCGCGGCCGCGAACTCGCCGCGGAAAAACCGGCCGTCTTCCACGACGACCCGGTGCGGCTCGTGCGCGTCTTCCGCCACCTGCAGACCCTCGAGGCCACGCTGGACTTCCACCTCGCCGAACAGATCCGCGCCGAACTGCACCTGCTCACTCCGCAGGTCGCCGAGTCCAAGGACGCCAGCGAGAGCTTCCTCGCCCTCATGTCCGAGGCCGGTGCCGTCTTCCCCGCCCTCTCCAAGATGCACGATCTCGGCGTGCTCGGGCGCTTCATTCCGGAATTCGACGGCCTCACCTGCCTCGTCCAGCACGAATACTACCACCGCTACACCGCGGACGTGCATACGCTCAGCGCCATCCGTGAGCTCGACCGCGTCTACACCGAGGCCGAGCCCATCACCCTCAAGTATCGCGCCGCCCTCCACGAGACGGCCGACGCCTCCCTCCTCTACCTCACCCTCCTCCTGCACGACATCGGCAAGGCCGAGGGCATCCGGGGCCACGCCGAGAGCGGCGTGCGCCTCGCCGCCCCGCTGCTGGAGCGCTTCGGGGTCGGCCCGGCGGACCGCGAGCTGATCCTTTTCGTCATCCAGAATCACCTCGCGATGGCACGATTCTGGCAGACGAGGGACGTGGATGACCCCGCCACCGCCGCCAAATTCGCCGAACACATGGGCGATCTCGATCACCTGCGGCACCTCTATGTCCACACGTTCTGCGACGCGCGCGCCACGGCCGCCGATCTGTGGAATAGTTACAAGGACACGTTGCACACCACACTTTACCGCGCCACCTTCGAGCGGCTGCAACACGGTGCCGCCGTCGATGACCGCTTGAAGGAACAGAAAGCCATGACTCAACAGGAACTCGTCGCCCAAACCATCCCGGGCATCAGCTCGGATGAAATCGCGGCCCATTTCGGCCAGCTCCCGGACCGCTACTTCGTGCATACCGACTCCGCCGAGATCGCGCTGCACATCCAGATGGTCAACCGCCTCCTCCGCTCCATCACGACCGCTGACTCCGTCGGCACGCTGCGCCCCGTCATCGAGTGGAAGGACGACCTCAACCGCTCCCTCACCGTCGTCAACGTCGTCACCTGGGATCGCGCCGGCCTCTTCTACAAGCTCGCCGGCGCCTTCAGCGTCGCGGGCCTCAGCATCCTCGGATCGAAAGTCATCTCGCGCAACGACCACATCGCCATCGACACTTTCTACGTCGTCGAGCCGGGCCGCGGCCCCGTCCAGAGCGTGAGCGCGCAGGAGAAATTCGCCAAGACCATCGAGGAGGCCCTCGTAGCCAACCGCGACCTCCTGCCCGACATCATGGCGCAGGCCAAGAAGCTCGCCGCCACCCGCTACCTCACGACCTCAACCGGCGAAGTGCTGCAAAGCTCCTTCCCGCCGACCGTCGACGTCTATTCCGAACTCGGCCTCAAGCGCACCATCATCGAGGTGCAGGCGCGCGATCAGATCGGGCTCCTCTACCGCCTCGCCAAGACGATCTCGGATCACGGCTTCGACATCACCTTCGCGCGCATCGGCACCGAGCGCGGCGTCGCCATCGACACCTTCCACGCCGAGCCCGCCAACAACGAGCCCGTCGAGACGCCCGAGCGCCTCGACGCCCTGAAAACCGCGCTCACCGAGGTCATCGCCCCCGCACCCGTCGAGGCCGCGCAGTCGGCGTGATGCCCTGAAGGTGGAGCGCGTTGCCCCCCACACGCGTTCAGGTGCCACGCCCTAGCCCCAGCGCGTTGGGCCAACACGCTCCACCTCGGTCCATCCGGGTTGGCTCCTGCCTCTGATTGACCGCACCGCGACCCGCGCCCATTCCTCTAGGCCGTGTCCAGCCCTCCGCTCCCGTCCGATCCGCGCGCCTTGCCCGCGCTCTATCGCTTCGCCGCGCTCGCGACGCACTCGGACGACGCGCTCGCATCCATGCGCGAGATGCTCGCGACGCTCGTCGCCACCTTTCACGCCGATGCCGGCGCCATCGGGCTCGTCAACCCGGACAACGGCGAACTCGAGATGCAGGTCCTCTCAGGTTCCTTCCCGGAAGCCGGGCCCGACACCTCCTCCTCGCTGAAAATCGGCCACGGCGTCACCGGCTGGTGCGTGCTGCACCGCCGCTCGCTGCTCGTGCCCGACGTCACCGCCGAACCCCGCTACATCGCCGTGCGCCCCGCGGCCCGCTGCGAGATGGCGGCGCCCTTGCAGGAAGGTGACAACATCATCGGCGTTATCGATCTTGAGAGTGATCGGCCGGGCGGCTTCACGCCGGCGGATCTTGCGCTGCTGGAACTGCTCGCGACCGAAGCCGCCCTCGTGCTCCAGCGCCTCTGGCAGGTCGGCCACCTCAAAAACAAGGCCCGCCAGCTCGAATCACTCATCACCGCCGGCCAGTCGCTCGTCACCAAGCTCGAAGCGCAGGCGCTGTTCGACACCCTGACCAAGGAGGCCCGCCATGTCATGGAGGCCCGCGCCTGTTCGCTTTACCTCTACGACTCGGCCGCCGCGAGCGTGCGCTGCGTCTCCTCCGACGGCGGCGGCCCGGCGTCCACCGGCGAACTGCCCGTGGACTCGTGCCTCGTCGCCTCCCCGATCCATACGCGCCGGGCGATCTGGTTTCCCGACATCGCGTCGCCCGAATACAGCGAGCTGCTCGATCTCCCCGCGGCGCGCGGCCTGCGGTCCGCCCTCGCCACCCCGCTGGTCATCGAACGCGAGGTCCTCGGGGTCGTGGTGATCTTCACGGACCGGGTGCACCGGTTCGACAACGACGAGCTGCGGCTCTCCACCGCGCTCGCGAGCCTGGGCGCGGTGGCCTTGCAGAACGCGCGCCTCTACGCCCGCGTGTTTCAGAGCGAGGATGTGCTGCGGAAAAACGAGCGCCTCACCACCCTCGGCCTCCTCGCCGCCGAAATCGCCCACGAGATCCGCAATCCCCTCACCGTGCTCAAGCTCCTGCACGGCGGCCTCGGCCTCGATTTCCCCCCGGGCGATCCCCGCTGGACCGATATGCGCGTGATCGGCGAGAAGCTCGATCAGCTCGAGGCCATCGTGACGCGCGTGCTCGGCTTTGCACAGGCCCCGACGAGCCTGCACTCGCGCTGGTCGTTCGCCGAGATCGTGGCGGACACGCTCCTGCTCGTGCGCCTGAAGCTCGCGCAGTCGCAGGTGGCGGTCGAGTTCACCCCGCCCCCGCACCCCGTCTTCGTCGAAGCGCACAAGGGCCAGCTCCAGCAGGTGCTGCTCAACCTCCTGCTCAACGCCACCCACGCGATGCCCGCCGGCGGGACCGTCGCGATCACGCTGGCGACCGGCAATCACGCCGGCGCCCCGTGCGCCATCCTCGACCTCAGCGACACCGGCCCGGGCGTCGATCCCGCCATCCGCGAGCGCATCTTCGATTCCTTTCTCTCCGGCCGCCCCGGCGGCACAGGCCTCGGCCTCGCCATCGCAAAACGCATTCTCATCAGCCACCACGGCGATATCATCCTCCACGCCACCAGCCCGGCCGGCACCACGATGCGCCTCACCCTCCCTCTCGCCCCATGAGCCTCGACCCCCGCGCGCGCCAACGCCGCCTCCTCCTCATCCTCGGCCCCGCGCTGATTGTGGGCGGCGCGGCCGTGCTGTTTTTGGTGACGCGGATGCCGCTTCCGCTGCGCATCCTTGTCGGACTGACGGATATCGTCGCCGGATGCGCACTGCTGCTCGTCGCGCGGCAGAAGTTCCGGCCGCCGCCAAAGTAGAGCGGGGCTTCGACCCGCCCTTTCGCACATTGAGTATTCGAAGGCGGGTCACAGACCCGCCCTACGGCCGAACCGTGCGTCAGCCCTTCCCCGGCCGCAATTGCAGCTCCACCATCATGTCCGCGGCGATTTTCTCCAAGTCGGCGCGCACCGCGGCCAGATTGGCCGACGGCGGCACGACGACGGTGGCCTGGGCCTGAAACAACGTGCCTCCGCCCATCGGCGCGCTCACGCGCTCGGAGGAAAGCTCCTCGACGTTGATCCCATGCGCCGCGAGCACGCCGGACACGCCACGCAGGATCCCCGGCCGATCCTGGCCGACCAGCTCGAGCGTCGCGATCGAGCCCGCAGCCTTCACCGCCGCGCCGCTCTCGGCGTGCACAATCACCCGCAGCCCGCTGGTCTCGAGCCGGTGCAGCGCGCCCACGAGCGCATCGACGCGATCCGTCGCGACCTCGACGCGCACGATGCCCGCGAACTGGCCGCCGAGGTGGCACATGCGGCTCTCGAGCCAGTTGCCGCCGTGATCCGCGACCCGCGCGGCGACGAGTTGGACCAGCCCGGGCCGATCAGCGCCGATGACGGTCATGACGAGGGTGGCAAGCATGGTTAGAAAATGAGACGCACGATCTCCCAGCGCAATCACGCCGTGCCTTCGGCCTCGCCGAAGCCGTGGCGCCAGCGCGTCACTCCTCCAGTTCCACGTTCCAATACGCGACGTCGAGGAAGTCCTTCCAGCCTTCGTGCCGCTTGGTGCCGAGCACGAGCGAGATCACGGGGCGCCACTTCGGGCGCACCGGCTTGCGGATGAGGCGCATGCTCGCCTCGTGCGGGAGGCGGTTGGACTTGCGGGTGTTGCAGCGCACGCAGGAGCAGACGATATTCTCCCACGTCGTCTTCCCGCCGTAGTCGCGCGGGATCACGTGGTCGAGGTTGAGCTGCTCGCGGGGCAGCACGCGCGAGCAATACTGGCAGGTGTTGCGGTCGCGCTCGAAGACGTTGATGCGCGTCAGCTTCACCTCCTTGCACGGCAGGCGGTCGAAGAAGGTGAGCAGGATCACGCGCGGCAGGCGGATCACGCGGCTCGGCGTGCGCACCGTCTCAAGCTCGGCGATTGGCGGGTTGTTCGTCGAGAAATCGATCCAATCGAGCATCGAGAACGTGCGGAAGTCGTCGTCGTGGTGATGGACGACCTGCGCATGGCCGCGCGACAGCAGGCCAAAGGCGCGCTTGGCGCCGATGACATTGACCGCCTGCCAGAGGCGGTTGAGCACGAGCACTGGTTGGTCGAGCGCGGCTTCCATAGGGGGATACGGGGCCACGGCAATAGCCGCCGCCCCGCGGAACTGTCAAGGGCGGGAACCAGCTCAGCGCGGGGCACCGTCCGTCGCGCGCGCCGGGGCGATCGTCACGCCCTTAATCCGGATACCGGCGATCTTCTTCAGAATAAAGTCGGCCTCGTGCGCATCGACATCGACGAGCGAGTGCCGCTGATGGATGTCGATGGCACCCACCACGCCAGCCGGAAGGCGCGTGACGCCGGCGATCTTGCCGACGAGATCGGCGGGGGTGACGAGTTCCTTGCGGCCCACATTGAAGAAGAGCGTCGCCTTGCCCGGATCACGGCCGGTGCGCGGGCGGACCTCTGGCTCCCCTTCTCCGTCCACCGGTTCGGCGGACGGCGAGGCATCATCGGCCGCGGGTTTGGGCACCGCGCGCGATTTGACCCAGGCGGGGGCTGATTTGGCCTCGGCTCTCGCCGGCGACGCTGGCGCAGGCGCGGCGTCCGTCACCGGCGCCGCTGCCGCCGGCGTGGCGGCGGTCGGGTTGCCCGGGGCGCCGCCTTGCAGCAGGTGGATCAGGGCGGAGCAGATGTCGGTGCTCACGTAGCCCTGGTCGAGCAGGCGGTCGATCATGCGATCATGAGGCTTGAACTTCTTATCATCGAGCGTGGCGCGGATTTTGTCGAAAAAGACGCTCGTGCGCGCCTCCTCGACTTCGTCGAGGGACGGGATGCGGCCGCGCCGGATGTCGAGGCGCGCCCAGCGCACCATGCTCTGCAGTTTGTAGATCTCCTGGCCGGAGACGAAGGTGAAGGCCAGCCCCTTGCGCCCGGCGCGGCCGGTGCGGCCGATGCGGTGCGTGTAGTCCTCGGCGTCGTTGGGCAGGTCGAAGTTGAAAACGACCTCGAGGTCGTCCACGTCGAGGCCGCGCGCGGCGACGTCGGTGGCGACGAGGAACTCGAACTTCCGTTCGCGGAACTTGGCCATCACGCGATCGCGCTGCGACTGCGAGATGTCGCCGTGCAGCCGGTCGGTGGCGTAACCGCGCGCGTGCAGGTGCTCGTCGAGCTCATCGACCATGATCTTGGTGCTGCAGAAGATGATCCCGTAACGGAAATCGTTCACGTCGATCAGGCGCGTGAGCGCCTCGATCTTCGAGCGGCGGTCCACTTCGAAATAGGTCTGCTCCACCTGCGGCCGGTTCTGCGCGACCGACTCGATCTTGATCCACGCCGGGTCCTTGGCGTAGCGGCCGATCAGATCCTGGATGGCGCGCGGCATCGTGGCCGAGAAGAACAGCATCTGCCGCGTCTCAGGGACGGAGGTGAGGATTTTTTCGATGTCCTCGCGGAAGCCCATGTCGAGCATGCGGTCGGCCTCGTCGAGGATCACGATCTTGAGCGCGTCGAGCTTGAGCGTGCCCCGCTCCATGTGGTCCATCACGCGGCCCGGCGTGCCGATGACAATCTGCACGCCTTGGTGCAGGGCGCGGAACTGCCGCTCGTAGCTCTGGCCGCCGTAGATCGGGACGCCCGCGATGCCGCGCTTGAAGGAGGCCAGCTTGCCCGTCTCCTCCGCCACCTGCACCGCGAGTTCGCGGGTCGGACAGAGGATGAGCACCTGCACGGCGCGCGTCTTCGGATCCGCGCGCTCGATGGCGGGGATCGCAAAGGCCGCGGTCTTGCCGGAGCCAGTCGAGGACATGCCGATCACGTCCTTGCCGGTCAGGGCGACCGGGATGACGGCCGTCTGGATGGGCGAGGCTTCCTCAAAGCCCATCTTTTCCACGGCCTTGAGGATGTCCGGCGAGAGGCCGAGCTGATCAAACGGTTTCTTTTCCATTACCTCACAATGCGCGCGCAAGGCGCAAAAGCAGAGGAAAAACTTCGTGCGCCGCGGCGCGCTACGGTTTCGGCCGGCGGCCGATGCCCCAGATGAGCCAGACCGCGAGCGCCAGCAGCAAGATGAGCCACCAGAAATAGCGCAGCTCGCGCGCCGCTAGCTCGACGAACGCCAGCGCGCGCGGGAAAAGCAGCATCAGCGCGATCGCCACGGCGACGAGCGCGCCAAACTGCCAGAACGCACGGCGGCGCGGACTCATGGGGCCGCCGGCCCGATGGGCAGAAGCAGCGCCGCGCCGGCGTTGTCCGGTCCGCTCGGCACGACCATGGGCGAGCGCCCATTCCACCGCTCCACGATTTTCCAGCGGAGAAAGGCCGGACTCTGCCGCAGCGCTTCGCCGCGCACGCGGATCGCCTCGGCCTCGCCCTTCGCACTGATGACCGCCGTCTCGGCCTCCACCTGCGTCTGGACCTGCGTGAAGCGCGCCTGGTTGGCCTGCTGCTCCGCGACCATCTTGCCCTCGATCGCCTTCTCCAGTTCGTTCGAAAGCACGATGTCCCGCACCACGATGTCCTCGACGACCAGCAGTGTGCCGATCTTCTGCTTCGCAGCGATGAGGGTCTTCTTTTTGATTTCCTCCCGGCTCTTCACGATCAGCTCGGCGGTGAGCAGCGCCGTCACCTCCTTGATCGCCTCCTGCACGCGCGGCGCGATCAGGCTGTCGAAGGGGTCGCCGGCAAACTCGCGGTAGATCTGCACCACGGACGCCTCCGGCACGCGGAAGAGCACGCGCAGATCGATCTTCACCTGCTGAAGATCGGAGGAGAAACAGTCCGACTTCACAGTCTGGGTGCGCTGGCGGACGTTGACGGCGACGATGCTCGTCACAAACGGCGTCTTGAGCCCAAAGCCTTCGGGCAGGAAATCCTCGGCGGTCTTGCCGAGCGTGACCTTGAGGCCGCGCGTGCCGGGCTCGATGATGTAGCTCGAAGCCGAGGCGGCGATCAGCGCCAGAAACAGCACGATCGCCATCGCGACCAACTTGGGCATCGGGTTGGGATTCATGGCGTCAGCGGCGGGCCGGACTGGGCGCAGCGGGGGCGGGGTTGGCATTGGATTTTTGAGTTTTGAGGCGTTCGAGGTCCGCCAGCGTGAGCATCACCTGGTCGCCACCGCCGATTACGATGGGCGCGATCCCGTCCCACTTGTCCACGATCTGGAGGTCGACGAAGGCAGGGTTCTTCCTCAGCGCATCGCCACGGATCATAATCGACTCGGCCTCGCCCTTGGCGCGGATGACGGCGGTGTCGGCCTCGATCTGCACGCGCTGCTGGAAATACTTGGACTTCGAGGCTTCCTGCTCCTGCACCATCTTGGCCTCGATGGCGTGCTCGAGTTCCTTGGTGAGCGCGATGTTCTGGATCACGATGTCCTCGATCACGAGGAGGGATCCGACCTTGCGGCGCGCGATCTCGAGCGAGCGGGTTTTCACCTGTTCGCGGTTCTTCACGATCTGCTCGGCGCTCTGGAGCGCGGCGACTTCCTTCAGCGCCTCCTGCACGCGCGGCGCGACGAGGCTCTGGAACGGATCACCGTAGAAATCCTGGAAGAGTTTCACCACCGACGACTCGGGCACGCGAAACAGCACCTTGATATCCACGGCGATCTGCTGGAGGTCGGAGGAGTAGCACTCCGCCTTGTCCTCCGCGGTCTGCTGGCGGACGGAGATTTGGCGAATATCGGTGATGAGCGGAGCCTTGAAGCCGAAGCCCTCGGGTTTGAACGCCGGCGAGACGCGCCCCAACGTGACCTCGACGCCGCGGAAGCCAGGCTTGACGACGTAGGTGCCGGACACGGCCATGAGGGTCGCGGCGAAGATCAGAATCGCGATACCGACCAGACGGGCGATGGCTTGGGGAGTCATAGGGGGAAGAAAGACGACGGTAACAGGCCGAATCGCCCGCGCACAAGCCGGGTGTTCAATTCCCGCCAAGATATTGACGGCTCGAAGCTGAAACTGGAGCCGGCGGAAGCAGCGTGGCCGAAACTGTCGAGTCAGTCCCGCGCATCCAAACACCCCGCCCTGCGTTTGGCCGTGCATCCCCCGATGAAACGTCTTCTCCCGCTCGCTCTCCTGTTCGCTCTGCCCGCCCTCGCCTCGGCCGCTCCCGCCCCGCGCCAGATGGAAGCGCTCGGGCGTGGGGTCGTCGCCTTGAAGACGGAAGCCCAAAAAATCTTCGTCTCGTGGCGCGTGCTCGGCACGGACCGCGACGATCTCGCGTTCAATCTCTACCGCGTGGCCGGCGACACCGCGCCGGTAAAGCTCACGCCCGCGCCGCTGCTCGTCAGCAACTTCACCGACACCACCTTCGATCCTGCGCTGGCCAACGCCTACTTTGTGCGCCCCGTCCTCGCCGGCCGCGAGCAGGCGCCGAGTGCGCGCTTCACGATCGCTGCGGCCGCGCCGGCGCGAAACTATCTTTCCATCCCCCTCACCCCGCCGCCCGGCGGCACCACGCCGGATGGACGCAGCTACACCTACACGGCCAACGACTGCTCCGCCGCCGACCTCGATGGCGACGGCGACTACGAAATCATCCTGAAGTGGGATCCGACGAACGCGAAGGACAACGCCTTCGCCGGCTACACCGGCCACGTCTTCCTCGACGCCTACAAACTCGACGGCACCCGCCTCTGGCGCATCGACCTCGGCCAAAACATCCGCGCCGGGGCGCACTACACCCAGTTCCTCGCCTACGATTTCGACGGCGACGGCCGCGCCGAGCTCATGTGCAAAACCGCCGATGGCACCCTCGACGCCACCGGCCGCATCCTCGGCGACCCGGCGGCCGACTGGCGCGAGCCGCCCGGCACCGTCGTCCCCTCGCGCGATCGCACCGGCAGCACTGAGGCCAAGGGCGGCGGCCGCGGCGCCTCGGTCGAGGGCCGCATCCTGCGCGGGCCGGAATACCTCACGGTGTTCGACGGCCGCACGGGCGCGGCGCTCGCCACGACCGACTACGTGCCCGCGCGCGGCACGGTCGCCGACTGGGGCGACGCCTACGCCAACCGCTCCGATCGCATGAACGCCGCCGTCGCCTACCTCGACGGCGTGCGCCCGAGCGCGGTTTTTTGCCGCGGCTACTACACGCGATCCGTGCTCGCAGCCTGGGACTGGCGCGACGGCCAGCTCACGCAGCGGTGGGTCTTTGACAGCGACGACGGCACGCCCGGCAACGAGCGCTACCGCGGCCAGGGCAACCACGGCCTCAGCATCGCCGACGTCGATGGCGACGGCCGCGACGACATTATCTACGGCGCCTGCACCATCGGCTCCGATGGCCGCGGCCTCTACTCCACCGGCCTCGGCCACGGCGACGCCCTCCACGTCTCCGATCTCGATCCCGCGCGACCGGGCCTCGAAGTCTTCGCGATCCACGAGAACATCAAACACCCCCACGGCACCAATCTCCGCGACGCGCGCACGGGCGAAATACTGTGGAGCAAGCCCTCGCCTGATGTCGGCCGCGGCCTCGCCGCGGACCTCGACCCGCGCCATCCGGGCTACGAATCCTGGGCCTCTGGCGCCGGCCTGCGCGGCCTCTGGAACATCAAGGGCGAGCCGATCTCCGAGCGCAAACCGCGCTCCTGCAATTTCAAGATCTGGTGGGACGGAGATTTCCTCAGCGAGATCCTCGACACCAACCGCATCACGAAATGGAACTGGGAAAAGGAAACCGAGGAGCCGCTCCTCGTCGCCGAAGGCTGCACCTCGAACAACGGCACCAAGTCCACCCCCGCCCTCTGCGCCGATCTGCTCGGCGACTGGCGCGAGGAAGTGATCCTACGCACGACCGACAACCGCGAGCTGCGCATCTTCACGACGCCGCTGCCTACGGCGCACCGCGGCTACACGCTCATGCACGATCCCGTTTACCGGCTCAGCGTCGCGTGGCAAAACAGCGCCTACAACCAACCCCCGCACACCGGCTTTTACCTCGGCGCGGAGACCACCACATTTCCCCGGCCCAACATCACCGTGCCGGCGCGCCCGTAGCCGGCAGGGCGCGGAGCCGCGCCAGCTCGCCGCGGGCAAGGGCCCGAGGGCGTTGAGAAAGAGTCTGAAAGGTGGAGGCGGATCTCCGAGCCGCCCTGAGTTTGAGGGGCGCATCACCCTTGAGCCCAGGCCGGCTCGGAGATCCGGCCCCGCCTTTTTAGATGCCCACCAAGGTTTGCTCGCTGGGAACGATTGAGCGCAGTGGGGCCGCGGCGAATTAACGGGCTTGCCGCAGCAGCCTCGGGCTAGGGTTTCAGCGGGTTCCCAGGCCCCACTCCCGCCACCACGCTCCGCGCCGCCGTCCGGATAATCTCGCGCTCGCTGGCGTGGCCGGTGGTGAAGGCGACGAGCACGAACTTCGCGCCGCCCGGCAGCTCGATGTAGGCGGCGTCGTGGCGCGTCTGGCTCGTCCAGCCGGCCTTGGACCACAGGCGCGAACCGGGCGGCAGCGCGGGCCCGGTGAATTTCGCCTGATGGTCCGGATCGGCATCCTGCACCTGCGGATCGCGGGTGAGGAGCGCCATCATCTCGGCGCTGCGCGCGACGGAGACGCACCGGCCTGTCGCGATCTCGGTCAACAGGCGGGCGGTGGCGTCGGTCGTGAGCATGTTGCGCCTCGGCTCAAAGAGCCGGATCGCCTGCGACTCGCGGCCGTAGGGACCGTCGCCCCACGGTTTCTTGTGCGCGAGCACGCCGGAGTAGCCGAGGGCGGCGAAGTAGTTTGTCACGGCGTTTCGCTTTTCGAACCACAGCTTGATCTCCGCATCGGGCAGTTCGGGGCCACTCGTCGTGCCGGTGAGCAGGTCGATGAGGTAGTGCGTGGCGTCGTTGGATGAATCGACAATCATGTCGCGCATCGCGCGGCGCACCTCGGCGGTGTCCGCGATGCGGCCGTCCTCCATCCAGCGGTGCGTGGCGGCGAGGTAGAAGAGCTTGATGACGCTCGCCGGGTAGATGAGCACGTCGCCCCCCACGCTGCCGCACCGCGGCCTGGACGGATCCCGCAGATCGACGAGGGTGATCGCCAGCTGCTCGGGCTTGAGGCCGCGGGTGCGAAAATGAGCCAGCGTGTCCGCCGCCGCGCGCTGCGCGAGAGCGTCGAGCGCCGCGTCGGCAGGCAACTGGGCGCGGACGCAGCTGATGGCTGCGAGCAAAGCGAGGAGACTGGAAACGAAACGACGCATCATGCCGCAGCGAATGACGCACGCGCGGGCCGACGGCAATCCCGGCTCCGCCGAGCCGGGCTACCGGAAAATCATTTCGCTCCCGCGAGGAACTTTTGGTCGGCGAGAAACTCGCGGAACTGGCGGACCCAGCCGCCGACCGGCGGGGGCGCCGGCTTGTTGGCCTCGCGGATGCCAAAGCCGTGGCCGGCGCTCGCGTAGACGTGGAAATCCGTGGGCACGCCAGCCTGCTTGAAGAGCAGGTAGACGTTGGCGAGGCCCTCGGCGATGTCCTTGCGGTCGTTGAAGCCGCACGCGAGGAAGGCCGGCGGCGCGCCCTTCGCGGGCGCGATGAGCCCGGACTTGCCCGGATAGATCAGGCCCTGGAAATCAGGGCGCGAGTCTCGGCGCTCGATGGGATCGGTGGCGTCGGGCTTGCCGGGCTCGGCGCGCATCGCGGCTTGGGCGACGATTTCGCCGCCGGCCGAGAAGCCAACCATACCGACGGCGCCCGTGCGGACGCCCCACTCCTGTGCGCGGCTGCGCACGAGGCGCACGGCGCGCTGGCCATCGGCCACGCCGTGCACGTCCCACTTGTAGGGCTGGGGCGTGCCCGCGGGATTGGCCTCGTCGTTGCCGAGGCGGTGCTTGAGCACAAACGCGGCGATACCGTGGTCGGCGAGCCACTGCGCGACGCCGTAGCCCTCGTTGTTAATCGAGAGGTTGCGGTGGCCGCCGCCCGGCACGACGATCACGGCGCAGCCGGTGGCCTTGTCCGGCGCGGGCAGGTAGACCGTGAGCGACGGATGGTGGATGTTGCTCACGTTGGAGCCGGTGGCGTTGAGCTTCTCCGGCTCGGCCCTGCGAGCCTCGGAGCCGGGCGCGCCTTGCGGCCAGAGCGGGACCACGGGTTTCGCGTCAGCCGCGGACGCGGCGGACGCGGCGAAGACGGAAAGCAGGATGGCGAAGCGGAGGGGTTTCATGGGGAGGTTGAGATGAAATATGAGGGCCGGATTAGTTTCGATGATCGAGGATTTTGCAAAAGGTGACGCCGATGGCGTGCGAGTAGGGCGGGTCTGTGACCCGCCCTTTCACGCGATGAGTGTTCGAGAACCAAGGGCAGGTCAAAGACCTGCCCTACTTTGGGCCGCCTTGGCAATCTCCACGGCGTAGGCGTGCGTGATCCCGCGGCCGTTGGGGAGGCGCGAGTGGAAGTTACCGGAGAAGATCAGCCATTTGCCGTCGCGCGTGAAGTGCAGGTTGGGCTCCACGCCGCCGTCCTTCGAGTAGTTGTGGTTAGACATGTCCACGAGCCGCTCGGACTCGAAATAGCCCACGTCGATCAGCTCGCGTTTGTCGCTGAAGGATTTCCCGCGGGCCAGCACCGGGCGAAACAGATACATCCACATGCCGTTGCCGCCGGGCACGCGGGTGCCGTCCATGCGCGACGAAGCGACGCTGCCCGGCCCGCCGCCGTCGCCGGCGAAAAACTTGCCGTCGTAGGAGACGGTATAGTGCACCGACCATTCGGCGCGCTCGTGGTGATACCAGGTGCGCTTGCCGGTCGCGAGGTCCACTCCGGCGAGCCAGAACACGCCGCTCTTCGGCGTCTGGAGATCATACCAGACCATCTTGCCGTCCTTGCTGAAGAACTCGTGGCCCTCGATCTCCATGTTCATCGTGCGCTCGTGGAGCAGGCGCGCGGGGCCGCCATCGGCGCGGATCGTCCACGTGCGATCGACCCAGTGCCACGGGCCCTCGTGGCAAAACAGCATCTGCTGCGGATCGGTGGGCGAGACCTGGAGGTGATTGGTCCAGTCATTCTCGCGGTGGAGCACCTTGAATTCGCCGGTCTTGATATTGACCGTGTAGATCATCTTGGGCGTGCCGGCGGCCCATTGCGGTTCGAGGCTGCCGCCGCCACCGCTGCCCGCCGGCGGGGTGCGGGGGATCGTCTTGCCATCGGGATCGGGGCCGATGCCGACGAGCAGCGTCTCGTCGCAATTCACGGCAAACTGTGCGCCGCGCGCCTGCGAGGGGAGCTTCACGACGACGCGCGTGGCCTTGGTGTCGAGATGCACCGCCATGATCGCGCCGGCGGTGCGGTCGGTGTAGTAAGCCTCGCGCGTGCGCCACGCCGTCGTGATCGGGGCCGCATTGGCGAGGACGAGCTCGGGTTTCACGGGCTCGGTGCCGAGCTTGGTGATATCGATGGACACGATGCCGGCGCGGGTGCGGAGGACGACCTTGTCGCCCTCGGGCGTGAACGCGTGCTGGTGGAAATAGAGCGTGCCGCCGCCCTCATCGGGCGAGAGGCGGATGACGCGGTGGCCGGTTTTCTCATCGATCCAGTCACGCGGCAGCGGCGGGAGCGCGGGGGACTCGGCGGCGAAAGCCGGGGGCGCAGCGAAGGTGAGCAGCAAGAGCAGGCGGGCGGGGTGGCGCATGGGAGGTGGTATGCGCGGTGAGACGAACGGCCGACGGCGGAGGGTGTGCGGCTTCGGGGATGGACAGTCCGAGGTGGGGGGCGCGGCTCGCAAAGTAGGGCGGGGTCTTTGAGACCGTCTCAAAAGGGTGCGTTGGCAATCGGAACGTGAATGAGCGGAGTAGCGAAGGATTGTTCGCGAGGTTCAGGCGCGGGCAAGGAAAAGCGCCGCCTACGCGGCCGCGAGCGC
>JAUYAK010000121.1 GCA_030693515.1 Opitutaceae bacterium | reverse complement strand
GCTAATCTCAGATCGTCCCCTCCTCACCCTCCGAGTCCCGTGCCTCGTTCTCCTCGGCCCCAACCCGTGGTCACCCTCATCTAGTCGGTCCCGCTCCATTGCCCCCAAAGAACATGAAAACGACCCCCGTGTCCCCGTTTCACCGTCACCTCCAACGTGCCCGGCTCGGAGGTGGCCTGTCCCTGATTCCGTTCATCGCAGTCGCCCAAACCGTCTCGCCCGCAGCCGATTCGGTCGGCGCTAGGTAGGAGGACGTCGCGGTCATGTCCGAGTTTGATGTCTACGAAAAAACCCCGTGCCGTTCACCGATTACGGCGACACCGCCCTCGGTGGCGTCGTCCACGGCATCCTCAAACGCAGCTACACCGGTGGCCAGATCAGCACCTCCTGCCAGAACACGTTCGATAAACTCCTCCCCGGATCGCCCCCCTGAGATCCAGCTTCCTATCGGTTAACCCCAAACCCACGATCTGCTCCATGAAACCCGGAGCGCCCTCTACCCGCTCACTCGTGACGCTCGGGTCTAAATATTCAAACTGCCCTTCGCTCCCCCCACACCCCCTCAAAGGCAAAACAACTCTCTATAGTCCTTGATATATCCGCGTTCAATCCACAACCGATGTTTAACCCATCATCCCGGACTGTTTGTCACCCATCACCGGCTCGCACACCCTAACGCTCCCTTTTGCCCATGAAACTACGCCCAATTCTCGCGCTCATCGTTGCCACTGGTTTCACCCTCACCCTTCGTGCGGCCGACACCGCCTCGCTGTCCGGCCAGGTCGCGAACGCCGCCACGGGTGATCTGCTCGAAGGCGCGCGCGTGGAAATCCCCGCGCTCCGCGTCTCCGTCCTCACCGACCAGACCGGGCGCTACCTGTTGCCAAACTTGCCCGCCGGCTCGCACACGCTCACCGTGGCTTACACGGGCCTCGACGCGATCACGCGGGCGGTGGACCTGGCGGTGGGGCAGCGCGCGACGCAGGACGTCCAACTTACAACCGGAATCTACAAACTCGAGGCGTTCAAAGTCGCGAGCGAGCGCGAGGGCGGCGCGGCCGCCATCACCGCGCAGCGCAACGCCGCCAACGTGAAGAACGTGGTCGCGATGGATTCCTACGGCAACCTGCCCAACATGAGCGCGAGCGAACTCGCGATTCTCCTCCCCGGCGTCAGCTCCGCGCTCAACCTCGAGAACGGCATCGACGGCTTCAGCGTCCGCGGCATGGGCCCCACGCTGAACAACATCACCCTCGATGGCGGGATGCTCTCCACCCAGGGCGCGATGGCGCGCCAGGGGCGCATCAATAATCTTACCGGCGCAATGTTCGAAGGGCTCGAGCTGATCAAGGGCCACACGCCCGACAAGCCGGTCGATTCCCTCGGCGGCACGATCAATTTGAAAAGCCGCTCGCCGCTCGCGATGCGGGAGAAACGCCGCATCACCTACAATTTCGCCGTGCGCTGGGCGCCGCCCTTCACCGAGCAGATCCCGCTGCGCGAGGGCCGCACCGCGCACCCGCTGCTCAACGCCGGCTGGGCGGAGGTCTTCGATGTCGGCGGCGGCGCGCGCAACCTCGGCGTCACCGTGAACACGTTCTATTCGGAGAACATCGGTGCGGCCCACAGCACCACGCGCGATTTCCAGAACACCTCCGACTCGCCCGCCTTCCTCTGGGACTACCAGACCTTCGACCAATACAACAACCGCAAGCAGGCCAGCGTGAACCTCAAGGCCGAGTATCGCCTCTCGCCCGCGACCAAGCTCACGTTCAACTCGATTTACAACGACGCGAATGAGCGCGGCAAACTGCGCTTCACCACGCGCGCCTTCACCAACCAGGTCGTCTTCAACCCCGCGCTGCCGCTCACCGGCGCCAACGCCACCGCCGGTATCATGCCCGGCTGGACCGACCGCGTCACGACCGTGCGCCAGTCCACCGCGTCGAACTTCGATGTGCTCACGCAGGGTCCGAACAACTTCTTCCTCCGCACCCGCAACGCCGACCTCGGCGCCGAGCACACGCTCGGCCGCTGGACGCTCGACTACGGCGCGCTCTACAGCGCCACGCATATCAACGACGGCTTCGGCAACAACGGCGGCCAGTTCACCATGCGCGTCACCAACATCGGCTGGGTCCTCGACCGCACCTCGTCCGATCTCTACCCGCGCCTCACGCAGACGGCCGGAGCGGACCTCACGCGCGCCGACAGCTACCGGCTCAACGGATTTTTCCAAAACAACAACGTCGATAGCGACCACGAGGTGCGCGAGGCGCGGGCCAACGTGAAGTTCGACGCGCCCGCGCTGCGCACGACGTTCAAGGCCGGCGCCCACTGGCGCGAGCAGTTCGCCCACGACTTCAACCGCCACCGCCGCTGGAGCTACCTCGGCACGACCCTCCCCGCCGATCCCTCGATCCGCAGCCTCAACAGCACGAAGACCGGGCTCGTGACGCCGTTCTGGTATGCGTCGCAGTTCTTCCGCGACCGCAACCCGATCGATCCTGCGCTCTGGCGCGAAGATCTCTACTGGGCACAGATGCAGCGCTTCGTCGGCACGCGGCGCGTCACCGAGACCGTCACCGCCGGCTACGCGATGGCGCAGGGCCGCGTGCAAAACACCGGCTGGCTCGCCGGCGTGCGCGTCGAGGAGACCGAGACCGGCAGCTGGGGCTGGGTCCGCGCCCGCACCCCGAGCACCGCCGCGCAACAGGCCGCCGATCCGGTCGGCTCGGCACTGCGCGACTACAGCGACACCCGCCGCGAGCTGAGCGGCCGCTACACTAAGTCCTTCCCGAGCGTGCACCTCACGCACGACCTCGCGCAAAACTGGAAGGCGCGCCTGAGCTGGTCCACCAGCTTCGGCCGCCCGCCGATGACGAGCCTCCTGCCCAACGAGATCATCAACGAGGCCCAGCAGACGCTCACTGTGAACAACCCCTCGCTGCTCCCGCAGACGGCGAAGAACTGGGACGCTGCGCTCGAGTATTACTTCGAGCCCGCCGGCAGCGTCACGGTCGGCTTCTTCCACAAGGAGATTCGCGACTTTATCGTCACCGGCATCGCGAGCGGCACCATCGGCACCGGCACCGACAACGGCTACGCCGGCGAATTTGGCGGCTTCACGCGCCTGAGCAGCGCCAACGCCGGCACCGCCTTCGTGCAAGGCTGGGAAATCAGCTACGTGCAGCAGTTCACGTTTCTGCCCGGCCCCCTGAAGGGCCTCGGCGTCTCCGCCAACCTCACCTCGCTCCGCGCCCACGGCGACTACGGCGGCCGCGGCCGGCGCGAGGGCCGCGAAGTCCAGGGCTTCGTGCCGCGCGGCGGCAATGCCAGCGTGTTCTGGCGCCACCGCAATTTCACCTCGCGCGTGATCGTGAATCACACCGGCGAATCGATCACCCAGTTCACCGAGGGAGCGCCCGCGCGCAGCCGCTACCTCGCCGCGCGCACGGTGGTGAACGCCGGCGTCGGCTGGCAGTTCCGACCCGGCGCGACGTTTTCGCTCGACGTGAGCAATCTCACCAACGCCCCCCAGTCCGCCTACCGCGGCATCCCCGATCGGATGCAGTTCAAGCTCTTCGGCGGCACCACCGTCACCGCCGGCGTCAACGGCCGCTTCTGAGTCATGAAAGCCTCCGCCCGCTTTCTCTCCGTCTCCCTGCTTGCCCGGCGAAGCCTCGGCGTAGCGGGGTCTCTCTTCCTCTCCTTCTCAACTGCCGCCGCACCCACCGCGGTTGCCGCCGAGACCCGCCGGCCCAACGTCGTCGTCTTGCTCGCCGACGACGCCGGCTGGGGCGACTACGGGGCCAACGGCAACACCACCGTCCGCACCCCGCACATCGATTCGATCGCGAGAGGCGGCGTCATCTTCGACCGGTTTTTCGTGCAGCCGCTCTGCGCGCCCACGCGCGCCGAATTTCTCACCGGTCGCTATTTCCCGCGCGCCGGTGTGACCGGCGTCTCCACCGGACAGGAGCGCATGGAGCTCGACGAGAAAACCGTCGCCGATGCTTTCCAGGCCGCCGGCTACGCCACCGGCGCCTTCGGCAAATGGCACAACGGCAGCCAGTGGCCCCATCACCCGATGGCGCGCGGCTTCGACGAATACTTCGGCCACACCTCCGGCCACTGGGGCGAATACTTCGACGCGCCGCTGGAGCACAACGGCCGCATGGTCCGCACGGAAGGCTACATCGTCGATGTCTGCACGGACCGCGCCCTCGACTTCATCGCCCGCCACCGCACCAAGCCGTTTTTCTGTTATGTGCCCTTCACCACGCCGCACACGCCATGGGGGGCACCGGCGGAGGATTGGGCACGATACAAGGATCTCACGCCGGCCCAGCACGCGACCGACGCCAAGCGGGAGGATATTTCCAAGACCCGCTGCGCCCTCGCGATGATCGAAAACCAGGACCGCAACGTCGGCCGCATCCTCGCGCGGCTCAACGAGCTCGGCCTCGCCGAAAACACCATCGTGTTTTTCTTCTCCGACAACGGCCCCAACACGCACCGGTGGAACGGCGGCATGAAAAATGCCAAAGGCAGCACGGACGAAGGCGGCGTGCGCGCGCCCGGTTTTCTCCGCTGGCCCGCGCGCATCGCACCCGGCCGCACCGTGCCCGAGATCGCCGCCGCCATCGACCTGCTCCCCACGCTCACCAGCCTCGCCGGCATTCCTCGCGTCGGCACCAAGCCGCTCGATGGCCGCGACCTCTCGCCGCTCCTCCTCGGCGGCGACGCCACCGCCTGGCCCGAGCGCCTTTTGGTGCATTCGGGGGGCGATGCCGTCAGCGTGCGGGCGCAGCGCCATCGTCTGGATGCCCAGGGCAAACTCTTCGACCTCGCCACTGATCCCGGCCAGACCACGCCGCTCAACGACCGAGAACCAGCGCTCACCGCGCAACTCACTCAGGCCGCCCAAGCCTACCGCGCCGAGGTGCTCGCGACCGTGCCCAACGGTGCGCCGCGCCCCCGGCCCGAGCGTCACGCCGTCGATCCTCGCCCGCTCGACGTCGGCCACCGCGCGTTTCCCATCACCATGCTGCCCGCCCGAGACGGTGAACCACAGGGCGGCGCCAAGCGCAGCGGTTTTTATCCCAACAGCTCTTACTTCGTAAACTGGACCAGCCTCGACGACAGACTCGTCTGGAACGTCGAGGTGCAGACGGAGGGCCGCTACGCCGTCACCATCGACTACACCGTCCCCTTGCCCGACGCCGGCTCGACCATCGAACTCAGTTTCAACGGTGCCCGCCTCACTGGCAAAGTCGCGCCGGGCTGGGACCCGCCGCTCTACACCAATCAGGATACGCTGCCGCGCCCCGACGGTGAATCGCAGATGAAGGAATTCCACCCGCTCGCCCTCGGCGAGATCGCACTCCCGCGCGGCCCCGGAGCACTCACGCTCCGCGCCCTCGAAATCCCCGGCCGCTCGGTCATGGACGTGCGCCGCCTCACCCTGACGTTGCTGCCGTAGTATCATGTAACACCGCTTATTTCGCGTTAAATCCCACCATGCCCGGGAGTTCCTGGGGCATGGCCAACCGATACAAAGTCACGCTGACGCCGAAGTAACGCGAGCAACTCACCGAGTTGATTCGCAGCGGTAAGACGGCGTCCAGGTCGGTGCCGATACGACCGCGCCTTTCACTACGCCGGCAGCCCGGTCCGCACGACGGCCTGCGCGATGCGGGGCGTCTCGATGCGCGCGATGATGCCGTCGCCTTTCCAGGCCGTGAGCCACGCCGGCGGATCGTCGCCGCGACCCTGCTCCATGAGATGAAACGACCACGGCTGGTGCTCGCGGATGTAATGCACCACGCCCTGCAGCAGCCCGCGCGCGTAGGAGTTCGACGTCTCGATCAAGACCGCCACCTGACGCCGGCGCACTGCAATCTGTTCACGCTTTTTTGCCGGCATCCTCCGACCCTTTTCCATCCGCACAAAATATCAACCTTCTACTCCGCGATTCCAGTCTGCCGTTTAAGAGACGTCG
>JAUYAK010000120.1 GCA_030693515.1 Opitutaceae bacterium | reverse complement strand
GCTAATCTCAGATCGTCCCCTCCTCACCCTCCGAGTCCCGTGCCTCGTTCTCCTCGGCCCCAACCCGTGGTCACCCTCATCTAGTCGGTCCCGCTCCATTGCCCCCAAAGAACATGAAAACGACCCCCGTGTCCCCGTTTCGCCGTCACCTCCAGCTCGCCGTGCTCGGAGGTGGCCTGTCCCTGAGTGCTTTCGTCGCAGTCGCCCAAACCGTCGCACCCGCACCGGCCACGACGGCCGGCGCGAACAAGCCCGACGTCGCCGTCATGGACGAATTCAAGGTCTTCGACAAAAAGCCCGTGCCGTTCACCGATGCCAACATGGACATCCCGCGCGGCATCAACGATGTCCAAGCCTACTACATCATCGGCGCCGACGAGATCGAAAACTCCGGCAAGACCGACCTCGACGCCGTCCTGCGCGACAGCCTCACGCAGAACTCCGTCATGGAAACCAATTCCCAGGTCGACCCCAGCGCACTTACCTCGCAGATGGGTGCCACCAGCTCCATCGACCTACGGGGCCTCGGTTCCTCGCAGACGCTGATTCTCATCAACGGCATGCGCACCGCCAATTTTGCCAACCGGGGAGCCACCTTCCAGCCCGACGTCAACGGCATCCCGCTCGCCGCCATCGACCGCGTCGAGGTGCTTCCCGGCAGTGCCTCGGCCATCTACGGCGGCACCGCCGTCGGCGGCGTCGTCAATGTCATCCTCAAACGCAGCTATACCGGCGGCCAAGTCAGCACCAGCTACCAGAACACCTTCGATACCGACGCCCCGATCCGCACCGTCAACGCCATCTACGGCTTCTCCCTGGGCGCCAAGACTCACGTCACGCTCAGCGGCAGCTACAGCGACGGGAAGCCCCTCCGCATGAAGGACCGCCCATTCCTCATCGATTATTTCAATCGCGCCGTGGCCAACGCACCCGCCTCCTTCTACACCACCACCGCGACCTTCACCAGCGGAGCCACGCCCAACATCGTCCTCAATAACGCCGCCGTAAACGGCTTCGCCAACGCGCAAACCCAGACGCTCACGCTCAAGTCCACCGGCCAGACGCTCGGCTCGCGCATCTCCCACATTCCCTACGGCATCTCCGCCGCCACGTCCGTCGCCACGCGCGACGCCGGCCTGCTCGCCAACGCCGGCCGCTACAATCTCGACTTCGCTCCCAGCGTCTGGCGCGGCTACGAGAGCACGCTCACGCAGGTCCCGCGCAAGGAATCGCTGATGGGCCGCATCGACCACCAGCTCACGTCGAAGATCAGTCTCTTCGCCGATTTCGCGTTTAACCGCAGCACGACCCTCGAGGCGAAGTGGGTGCCGATCGGCAACGGCGCCTACCAGTTCGCCGTCCCAGGCAACGCGCCCACCAATCCGTTTCGCGAGAATATATTCGTCTCCATCCCGATGTCCGAGGCCGAGGCCTCGCACAACGACATCATGAACCAGTCCGCCGGCGGCGTCTTCGGCGCCCTCGTGAAATTGCCGCACGAATGGCGGCTGGCCGGCGACGTGAACTACTCCGTCTCCAAACAGAAAGTGCACTACGGCCTGGGAAATTTCGCCAACGCCAACAACTTCGGCGGCTTCGCTCCGCTGCTCTGGACCGGCGCGATCAATCCCTTCGTCGACACCATCGCTAACCCGATCGGTTGGGATCGCTACTACGGCGAGTGGACCGGCTACAACTACAACACGATGCTCAATTACAACCTCCGCGCATCGGGCCCGCTCTTCAAACTTCCCGGCGGCCGCCCCGTCCTCACCCTCGGCACCGAAGTATACACCGAGCGGCTGCCGCAGGCTTATGTGGGCGGCAACTTCCCCGCCGTTCCGCCCGCGACGGCCAACCCCACCAATCAGCACTCATACTTCATCGGCCAGCGCATCACCACCTACGCCGGCCACGCCGAAATCAGCGTGCCCATCATCTCCGGACTGAACGAAAAACCTTTCATCCGTGGCCTCGAGCTCCAAGCGGCCGTTCGCTCGGAGCGTTTCGACGTCTACACCAACCCCGACGGTCGCGCGAATATCTTCCCCGATTCCCCGCCGTTCCCACGCATCACGCGCAGCGCCACCGAAAGCCGGCAGGACATCGCCAAGCTCAAGGCCACCAAGCCCACCTTCGGTCTCAAGTATCAGCCGCTCCGCGAGCTCACCTTCCGGGCCTCCTATGCCGAGGCGTTCCTTCCGCCCACGTTCTCCCAGCTCACCCAGCGCATCAATACCGAGGGCCTCGCTGCCGCCAATCCCACCGCCATTTTCTTCGATCCTGTCACCCAAACCAGCTACCCCTCGCTGAGCGTCGCCGGCAACAACCCCGCCCTCGGCCCCGAGACCTCCAAGAACTGGTCCTATGGCGTCATCTGGGAACCGGATGGTTTCCTGAAGGATTTCCGCTTCAACCTCGAATACTGGCGCATCGAGAAGATGGATCTCATCCGCAACGTGAACAACGTCCAGCAGCTCGCCAACATGGGCGACCGGGCTCCCGACGGCAGCGTCACGCGCAATCCCACCACCAACCAAATCGAGCTCTTCACGTTCGCCTTCTACAATGTGGGCGACGGCATGACCGACGGCTGGGATGCTTCCATCGATTACCGCAAGGCCACCCGCCTCGGCGTCTTCGCCGTTCGCGCGCGCACCACGATTACCGATCACCTCAAACTTCCGCCCGCGATCGGTTTCCCCGCGATCGAGTATCTCGAGTATCCCAACTCCGGCGGTGTGAATCGCGCCAAGGCAAACGGCACCCTGAGCTGGTCCAGCGGCCGCCACTGGCGCGCCTCCTGGACGACCACCTATCAGAGCGGCTACAAGCAGCGCAATTCCCCCGGCGATCCCAACTACCTCGGCAATCCCAACGCCGCCATCAACGTTCTCTACACCGGCCCGCAAGGCGGCAACACCGTCGCCGCGCAGCGCTACCACAACGCTACCCTCGGCTATAACTTCGGCGCGAAAAACAAGCGCTCGTATCTCAAAGGCCTGACGCTCCAGTTCACGGTCAACAACGTCTTCAACACCATTCCCGCCTTCGACACCGGCCGCATCCCCACGCCGTTCTTCTACTCCCGCTACGGCAACGTCCGCCTCCGCGACTACATCATCCGCGTGAAAAAGGATTTTTAATCCCAACTCTGGGGTCACGCGAAGGATTCGAAGTTCGCGAAGGAACTTATCCTTCCTGAAACCTTCGTCTCCTTCGCTTCCTTCGCGAGATACCTCCTTTAGCACCATGACCAAACTCCCAGTCATCGCCTTGCTCGTGCTGGCCATTTTCAGCGCCGTTTCATCCTCCTCCGCCGCCACGCCGCAAAAGCCTAACGTCGTCCTCTTCCTCGTCGACGACCTCGGCTGGCGCGACCTCGGCGTCCAAGGCAGCACCTTTCACGAAACCCCGCAACTCGACCGCTTCGCCCGCGCCAACGTGCGGTTCACCGACGCTTACGCCCCCTGTCACGTGTGTTCGCCCACGCGCGCCAGTATCATGACGGGCAAATACCCCGCGCGGCTTCAGCTCACCGACTGGCTGCCCGGTCGCCGCGATCATCCGTTCCAGCGCTTCAAGAACGCCACGCCCCGACCTCACCTGCCCTACGAGGAGACCACGCTCGCCGAGGCGCTCAAGGCCCGCGGCTACGCCACCGGACACTTTGGCAAATGGCACCTCGGTGAGGAACCGTCCGGACCGCTGCAACATGGCTTCGACGTCCAGGTTCCGCGGTGGAACAAGTGCTGTCCGAACAAAGGGTATCACGCCCCGTTTGGCCTGGAGGGGCTGAGCGATTCCCCGGGCGACTACCTGACCGATCGCCTCACGGACGAAGCCCTGAAGTATGTCGAAGAAAACAAGAACCGCCCCTTTTTCCTCTACCTCTCTCATTTCGCTCCCCACGATCCCATCCAGGGACGACCGGATCTGGTGCGCAAATATCGGGCGAAGTTGGAGCGCAGCGCGCCCGCCCAGGGGTCGGCTTTTGTGCTCGAGGGAAATCCGGATGCGAAAGCCGCGCTGTCGCGGGCGGAGTTGGATGCGCGGATCAAGGAGGACGCCTATCGGGGATTTCGGGTGCTGCCCAACGAGACGGTCAAAATCAAACAGCATCAGGACAACGCCCAGTTCGCCGCCATGGTCGAGTCCATCGACGAGAGCTTCGGGCGGCTGATCGCAAAACTCGAGGCGCTCGGCCTCAGCGAGAATACCATCGTGATTTTTACCTCGGACAACGGCGGCATGTCCGCCGCGAATTTCGGCCGTCCCGACCGCGTCGTGGCGCCGACCGCGCTCGATGCCGCCTTCGCCACCTCCAATCTCCCGCTCCGCGGCGCCAAGGGCTGGCTCTACGAGGGCGGCATCCGTGTGCCGCTCTTCATCCGCTGGCCCGGGCGCAGCGCGTCCGGCACCGTCAGCAGCGTCCCGGTGATCGGCACGGACCTCTATCCCACGATCCTCGAAATGGTCGGCGCCCCCGCGCTCCCTGCGCAGCATGTCGACGGCGTGAGCCTCGCCGGCCTCGTCCGCGGCGGCCCTGCGCCCGAGCGGTCCGCGCTCTTCTGGCACTTCCCGCACTACAGCAATCACGGCATGCAGAGCCCCGGCGGCGCCGTCCGCCAGGGGGACTACAAGCTCCTCGAATATTTCGAGAACAACACCGTCCAGCTCTTCAACCTCCGCGACGACCTCGGCGAGCAGCGCGATCTCGCCCGCGAGCAACCCGAGCGGGTCCGCCAACTCACGGCCCTCCTCCACAACTGGCGCCGCCAGGTCTCCGCCGCCATGATGGCGCCGAATCCGGATTACAAGGGGCAGCAATAGGCGGTCCCCGCGCAACCGCTCCCCGCCAATCACTGTCCTTCACCCGTGCCCCCAATGACCCGCTTACTCCCATTTCTCCTGCTACTCGGTGGCTGCGTTTCCGTCATTCGCCCCGCCCCCGCCGCCGTCCCGGTGAAACCGAATATCGTGATCGTGATGGTCGATGATCAGGGCTACGGCGATCTCTCCGTGCACGGCAACCCCGTGCTCAAGACCCCGCACATGGACCGGCTGCACGCGGAGAGCATTCGCTTCACGGATTTCCACGCGGCCCCGATGTGCACGCCGACGCGCGGGCAGCTGCTGACCGGCGTCGATGCGTTGCGCAACGGCGCGATGAACGTCAGCAGCGGTCGCACGAATTTGCGCCGCGACTTTCCGACGATGCCCGAGACTCTCGCCGCCGCCGGTTATCGCACCGGAATCTTCGGCAAGTGGCACCTCGGCGACAACTACCCCTATCGCCCGCAGGACCGCGGCTTTCAGGAATCGATCTGGTATCAGTCGTCGAGCATTCCGTCGGCGGCCGGGTATTTTAACAACGACTATTTCGACGACGTCTACCAGCACAACGGCGTCGACCGGAAATTCGAGGGCTACACGACCGACGTGTTCTTCCGCGAGGCGCAGGCCTGGATGAAGCAGCAGGCGGCCCGCCGGGAGCCATTCTTCTGCTACGTGCCGCTCGCCGCCGCGCACGGCCCGCTTTTTGTCCCCGACCGCTACCGCGAACCCTACCGCCAGCAACCACCCCGCATCGCGAGTTTCTTCGCGATGATTGCCAACATCGACGAGAACCTCGGTCGGCTCGATGCGTTCCTGCGCGAAACCGGTCTGCACGAGAACACGATTCTGATCTTCATGACCGACAATGGCACCGCCACCGGCGAGTCCGTGTTCAACGCCGGCATGCGGGGCAAAAAGATCGCCCTCTATGAAGGCGGCCATCGCGTGCCGTTTTTCATCCGCTGGCCCGCCGGCAAATTGCGCGCCGCCGGCGACGTCGCGGCACTGACGCAGGTGCAGGACGTTCTCCCCACTCTCCTCGAACTCTGCGGCGTGGCGAAGCCCGCTGCGGCCAGATTCGACGGCACGAGTCTGGCCGGCCTGCTGCGCGATCCCGCCGCGACGCTGCCCGATCGGAAACTCACGATTCAGTTTTCCCGCATGAACGACTCCCGGCCGAAACCGGGAGATGCCGTCGTGCTATGGAAACGCTGGCGCCTCGTCTCCGACCAGGAACTCTACGATCTCGCAACTGACCCTGCGCAGGAGCGTAATGTCATTGCCCAATTCCCAGAGGTCGCGACCGCGTTGCGCGCTCACTATGCGACGTGGTGGGCCGGAGTCGAACCGCGCGTCCTCGAGATCAGTCCGATCCATCTCGGTTCGGCCCGCGCCAATCCTGTCCAACTCTCCCCGTGCGATTGGGTGGATGTGTTTTTCGATCAACAAAACCAAGTGCGCCGAACGAAAAAGAACGGCACGTGGTCGCTCTTCGTCGAACACGCCGGCGACTACGAGTTCTCCCTGCGCCGCTGGCCGGTCGAAGCCGATGCACCGATTACCTCGGCCATGCCCGCCTACCGGGGCGTCGATGGCGAATTCCAGGTCGGCGGTGCGTTTCCCGTCGCCACCGCCGAGCTGAAAATCGGCGACCAGCGCCGACAACAACCCGTGGTGGCCAGCGACAAAGCGGTGACGTTTAAGGTCACGCTCTCCCGCGGCCCCGTGGAATTGCAAACGTGGTTTCGCGATTCCGCCGGCCAGGAAATCGCCGGCGCCTACTACGTCTACGTTCGCGCGCTGCGTCCCGGAAAGTGATGCGCGGCGAGCAACCACCCCATTATGCCTTACGCCCGCTCAAGCCTTCCGCGTCTCCGGAAATAGTTCTCCCGTTCACTGTGTTCCACTTCCTGCCACCCGCTTTCCCGAAATTCAGCGCCATGACTTATTTGAACTTCCGTTTCTGCGGCGCCTTCTTCGCTGCAGCCCTGCCCGTTGCGCACGCCGCGCATCTCACACTGCGTCAGGACGCCGCTACGCACACGATCTCCGTGTATCGTGACAACGTCGCCGATCCCATCCTCACGCAGAACGCGAAACCTGATTTCCGCCCCTACCTGCACCCGATTGTTTCACCCGACGGGAAAAGTATCCTTACCGAATTCAGTCCCGGCCACCACAAGCACCAGACCGGCATCTACTGGGGCCTCACGCGCGTCAACGGCCGCGACTATTTCCACAATCCCGCCAACGGCTACTGGCGCCGCATCTCCAGCGACATCCTCGCCGATCACGGCAGCACGGTGAAGTGGTCCACCGTTTACCACCTGCTCGACGAAACCGGCCAGCCGATCATGGCGGAGACGCAAACGTGGACGATGCGCGACAGCGGTGAGCGCTACCTCCTCGACCTTGAGTGGAAGGGCGAAGGTCTCGTCGATCTCACCGTGGCGAAATACGACTACGGCGGGCTCTTCGTTCGCATGCCGTGGCGCGCCGGCCTGGACGGCGCCGTGGTCAACAGCAACCGCCAGCAGAACCGGCGGGCCACCGGCGAGCGCGCGCTCTGGGTCGACATCGGTCTAAAACTCGAAGGCCGCACCGATCAGGCGCACATCGCGATCCTCGATCATCCGAAAAACTCCGACTACCCACTCCCGTGGCGCGTCGACGGCCAGATGGGCGTCGGCCCGAGCCGCGCCATTTCCGGCGACTGGAAGATCGCCAAGGGAAAGACCGAGACAATCCGCCACCAGCTCGTCGTCTACACCGGCGAACTCAACGACATCAAGATGACCGAGACCTGGAAGGCCTACACCGGAGAGACCAGCGACACCGTCCTCTGGCGCCTCGCCAAGGCCGAAGGCATGAAGGCGACCTTCCTCACCGGCGAACAGGCCGCCGCCAAAATGACGGTCGCCGACGGCCTCGAGGTGAAACTTGCCGCGTCAGAACCCATGATCACGCAGCCGATGGCGTTTTGCTGGGACGACCGCGGCCGCCTCTGGGTCGCCGAGAATCGCGACTACGAGACGCGCAAGGCCGGCTTCGCCAACCACGGCGACAGCCGCATCCTCATCCTCGAGGACACCGACGGCGACGGTCGCTTCGATTCGCGCAAGGTCTTCCTCGAAGGCATCCCGTTTCCCGCCGCCATCGCCGTCGGCTTCGACGGTCTCTGGCTCGGCGCTCCGCCGAATCTTCTCTTCGTCCCCGATCGCGACCGCGACGACCGCGCCGATGCCGAAATTGAGATCCGCCTCACCGGCTGGGGCATCCAGGACCGGCACGAGACGATCAACTCCTTCCACTGGGGCCCCGACGGCTGGCTCTATGGACTCCAGGGTTACGCCACCCACTCCAAGGTCGGCAAACCGGCCGATGGCGGCAGGGTCTTTAAGAAGGGCGAAGCCTTCCCTGAACAGATCGCCGTCAAGGACGGCCAATACATCGACGGCGGCGTCTGGCGCTACCACCCCACCAAAGACCGCTTCGAGATCGTCGCCCACGGCTTCAGCAATCCCTGGGGCGTCGATTTCGACGACCACGGCCAGATGTTCATCACCGCCTGCGTAATCCCGCACCTCTGGCACGTGATCCCCGGCGGCATCTATCACCGGCAGGGCGGCAAACACATCAACCCCTACATCTACGACGACATCAAAACCATCGCCGACCACCGCCACCGCTCCGCCCACGGCGGAGCGCGGGTCTATCTCGCCGACGAGTTCCCACGCCAATACCGCGACCGGATATTCATGGCCAACATCCACGAGCACGCCGTCCTCTCCGATCTGCTCGTCCCCCAAGGCTCTGGCTTCGTCGGCAAACACGGCGACGACACGCTCCTCGCCAACGACGCCGCGTGGGTCGGCTTCAGCCTCGAAATCGGTCCCGATGGGGCCGTCTACGTGCTCGACTGGCACGACGGCGACATCTGCGGCAATTCCCTCACCGCAAAGGACACCGGCCGCATCTACCGTCTCGCGCCCAAGGGCCTCCCCGGCAAATCCGGCCTTGACCTCGCCGCCCACTCCGACCTCGAGCTCGTCGGCCTCCTCCACCACCGAAACGACTGGTTCAGCCGCCGCGCCCGCGTCCTCCTCCAGCAACGTGCCGCCGCCGGCCGCCTCGACCCCGCCGTGCCGGCCCGCTTGCGCGCGTTGCTCGCGCAATCCGACACCGCCGCGAAGAAACTCCGCGCGCTCTGGGCCCTGCACATCACCGGCCACCTGCCGGCCTCCGACCTCCTCCCGCTGCTCGATCACGCCGAGCCCTACCTCCGCGGGTGGGCGATCCAACTGCTCGGCGAAGACCACGCGATCGGGGCCGATGCCCTCAAAAAATTCGCCGCCCTCGCCGCCACCGACGCCTCGCCGGTTGTCCGCCTCTACCTCGCATCCGCCCTGCAGCGCATGCCGCTCGCCGATCGCTGGCTGATCGCGGAGCGGCTCGTCGCCCGCGCCGAGGATGTCGCCGACCACAACATTCCCAAGATCATCTGGTCCGGCATCGAGCCTCTCGTCCCCGCCGATCCCGCGCGCGCCCTCGCGCTCGCCGCCCGCAGCGCGATGCCGCAGCTCACCCAGTGGCTCACCCGCCGCGCTGTCGCCGCCGGCCAGCTCGAGCCCATCGCTGCCACCCTCGGCTCCACGTCCTCGTTGCCCGTCCGACTCGCGCTCCTCGAAGGCCTGCGCGCCGGCCTCGCCGGCCTCGGTCGCGGCGAAGCCCGCCCCCCGATCAACTGGTCCGCCGTCACCGGCCCACTCGCGGCGCACGCGGACGCGAAACTCCGCGAGCTCCTCACCCAGGTGAATCAGCTCTTCGGCGACACCAGCGCCTTCGCCGCCCAACTTGCCGTGCTCAAGGATCGCTCCGCCCCGGTCGACCGCCGCCGCGAGATTCTTCGCGCATTCGCCCGCGACGGCTACGCCGCGTCCATCCCGACCACGCTCGCACTCCTCGACGACGCCCCGCTCCGCCGCGACGCGATCCGCGCCCTCGCCGCGTTCGACGACTCCGGCATCGCGCCCGCCCTCCTCCAGCGCTACCCGACCCTCGATGCCGCCGGCAAAGCCGAGGTCATCCTCACCCTCGCCGGCCGGCGCTCCACCGCGCAGGCGCTGCTCGGCGCCCTCCGCCGTAACACGATTCCCAAGCGCGACGTCTCCGCCTTCGCCGCCCGCCAGCTCGGCCGCGTGATCGGGCCGTCGTTCGCCGACTTCTGGGGCCCCGTCGCCCAGCCGGACGAAAGCAAGCAAGAGGACATCATTCGCTTCAAACGCCTTCTCACCGAGGCCGAGTTCGCCCGCGCCGATGTGCGTCGCGGCCGCGCTCTCTTCGAGCGCACCTGCTCCGCGTGCCACATGCTTTTCGGCGCCGGCGGCAACCTCGGCCCCGATCTCACCGGGTCCAACCGCGCTAACCTCGACTACATCCTCACCGAGATCGTCAACCCCAGCGAGGTCATGCTCGAGAGCTACCAGCTCGTCACTGTCGCCACGCACGACGGCCGCACCCTCTCCGGCAACGTCGCCGCCGAGGACGACCGCCAGCTCACGCTCCGCCTCGTCGGTCAGGACACCACCATCGCGAAGTCCGAGATCGTCTCGCGCGAAAAATCCCCCGTGTCGCTGATGCCCGAAGGCCTGCTCAAGTCCTTAGCCAACGACGAAGTCCGCGACCTCCTCGCCTACCTCCGCACCACCAGCCAGGTCCCGCTTCCCCAGCCATGAGTTCAACGCCGCGCGCTGCAACCGGGTCCGGCCTTCTGACTCACCGGCACACCGCCTCCTTGCTGTCCCGCTGGTGTTTCGCTAACCATTGCTCATGCCCCAATTCCGACTCGCCGCACTCCTCCTGCTCGCGCTGCCCTGCGCGGCGCAGCCCATCCGCGTGCTCTACCTCGGCACGCCTGACCGCGGCGTGCGCATGACCGCCCACACGCTCATGCGCGACCTCGGGCGCGATGCGATCTGGTTCGAGTATGTGTCAGATCCTGCGGCAGCCACGCCGGAGTTTGTCGGCAAGTTCGATGTAGTCGTGCTTGATGCGCCCGCTGCAAGCTTCCCCGCGCTCGCGCGCGTGCCGGCCTCGAAGCGGCTTCCCGCCTCTGCTCTCGGCGAACCCTCCGCCGCGGACTTCACCGAAGTCGCCAAGCCGAAGCTCCTCGCCGCCGCCGGCCTCGTGCGCGTGGGCGAATGGGAAAAGTTCCTCGCCCAACGCGAGCCCGAGCAACGCGAGGCCCGCCCCACGATCGCCAACTACGAGAAGCGCGCGCAGCCGGTCACGTTTCAATTTCCCTTCTCCGCCAAGGGCAGCGCCGAGCGCACGCAGGTCGCCCCCGATTTGCGCCTCGTGCTTTTCGCCGCCGAACCCGACATCGCCAAGCCCATCTTCATGGCGTGGGACGAGCGCGGCCGGCTTTGGGTCGCCGAGTCGCGCGACTACCCGCATGACGTGAAACCCGATGGGATGGGCCACGACAGCATCAAGATTTGCGAAGACACCGATGGCGACGGCCGCGCCGACAAGTTCACCGTCTTCGCCGACAAGCTCAACATCCCCACCGGCTTCGTCTTCGCCAACGGCGGCATCATCGTCGCGCAGTCGCCGCGCTTCCTTTTTCTCAAGGACACCACCGGGGACGATCGTGCCGACGAGCGCCGCGAGATCATGACCGGCTGGGGCATCAACGACACGCACGCGCAGGCCAACAATCTCCACTACGGTCACGACAACTGGCTCTACGGCGCGGTCGGCTATTCGGGCTTTAACGGCACCGTCGGCGGCAAGGAGCTGCGTTTCGCGCAGGGCACCTACCGCTTCAAGGCCGACGGCTCCGCGCTCGAATTCCTCCACCAGTTCACCAACAACACCTGGGGCCAGAGCGCCAACCAGTGGGGCGATCAATTCGGCGGCACCGCCAACAACGCCCCGATCTTCTTCGGCGGCCTCCCCGCGACCATCGTGCCGCGCGGCACGCGCGCGATGACCGCCAAGCGCATCAACACCGAGGACAAGACCCACACCATCACGCCTAATTTTAGGCAGGTGGATGTCATGGGCGGCTACACCGCTGCCGCCGGCAGCGCTTTCATTCACTCGGACCAGCTCCCGCCGCGCCTCCAGGGCATGGCCATGATTTGCGAGCCCACGATGAAGAACATCGCGCTCTTCGACGTGCAGCGCGCCGGCGCCGGCTATGTCGCCCACGACGGTTTCAATCTCGTCGCGAGCAGCGACGAGTGGATGTCGCCCGTCTTCGCCGAGGTCGGCCCCGACGGAGCGGTGTGGTTCGCCGACTGGCAGAACTACATCATCCAGCACAACCCCACGCCCAGCGTGGAGCGTGGCGGCTACGCCGCGAAGACCGGCGTCGGCGGCGCGCACGAAAATCCGCTCCGCGACAACTCCCGCGGCCGCATCTACCGCGTCGTCTGGGATCAGGCGAAACCCGCCCCCATCAAATCGCTCAAGGGCGCTTCGACCGCGCAGCTCGTCGCCGCGCTCGGTGACGGCAATCCGTTCTGGCGCCTTACAGCGCAGCGCCTCCTCGTCGAGGGCCGGCGCACCGACGCGACGCCCGCGTTGAAACAACTCACCGCTGCTCCGGCCCCGCTCGCCGCACTGCACGCGCTCTGGACGCTCCATGGCCTCGGCCAGCTCGACGAGGCCACGCACCGCGCCGCCCTCGGCCACGCCGACGCCGCCGTGCGCCGCAACGCCGTCCGCGCCCTCGGCACCGATGCCGCCGCCCTCGCCCTCTATTTCGGCTCCGCCGTCATCAGCGACGCCGATCTCCTCACGCGCCTCGCCGCGTTCGCGAAGCTCGGAGAGTTCCCCACCACACCGCAGATCAAGTCCGTCGTCACTGCTCTCGTCCGCAACACCGCCAACCAGCAGGACGAGTGGCTCCGCGAAGCCACGCGCATCCTCGGCAAGGTCCACGGCGCTTCGCTCTTCCGCGAGGGCCCCAACCTCCTGCCCAACCCCGGCTTCGAAACCGCCGGCGCCGACGGCCTGCCTGAAGGTTGGAAACGCCGCGATAACGGCAACCGCCCCGGCAACGCCGACGCCGCATGGACCGTCGTGGGGGCCGATCAGCAGCCCCGTTCCGGCGCCAAAGCCCTCCGCGTCATCACCCGGGGCGACGCCGACACGAGCCTCACCGCCGAGGTGCCGGTCAAACCCAACACGATGTATCGCCTCAGCGGCTGGATGAAAACGCACGCCCTCTCCGGCCGCGTCAGCCTCAGCATCAACCCGGCCGGCGAATGGCTCCGGGTCGCCAGCAACGCGAACAACAACCGAGTCGAGACCGATCCGATCCGCCGCCGCGACAGCGAGTGGACCGCCGTCGAAGTCGAGTTCAACTCCGGCGAACGCACCACCGCCACCCTCAACCTCGCGCACGCCGCCCGCGGCGACGCCTTCTTTGACGACGTCCGCCTCGTCGAGCTGCTCGCCGCTGACGACCAAGCCGTCGTCACCGCCGGCAACGCCCAGCGTGGCGAGCAGATCTTCACCAAGCACCCCGCCGCGTGCGTGCTTTGCCACGCGCTCAAGGGCCAGGGCAGCACCGTCGGCCCCGCGCTCGACGGCATCGCCTCGCGCGCCACGCCCGCCTATCTCCGCGAGAGTCTGCTTGAGCCGAGCAAGGTCATCGCGAAAGGCTATGAGCAGTTCAAAATCTCCCCCATGCCACCGATGGCCGACATTTTCAGCCCGCAGGAAATCTCCGACATCGAAGCCTTCCTCCAAACCCTCAAATAATCACCGGCCACCGCCTCAACTTCATGAGCAAAAAAATCAATCTCGCCATCGTCGGCCTCGGCTTCGGCGCCGAATTCATTCCGATCTTTCAAGCCCATCCCGACGCTAATCTCGTCGCCGTCTGCCAGCGCGACCCAAAAAAACTGAAAGCGATCCAAGACGCCTTCGGCATCCCGAAAGGCTACACCGACTACGACGAACTCCTCCGCGATTCCGAGATCGATGCCGTCCACATCAACACTCCAATCCCCGACCACGCCGAGCAATCCATCAAAGCGCTGAAAGCCGGCAAGCACGTCGCCTGCACCGTGCCGATGGCCACCTCCATCGCTGACTGCAAACGCATCGTCGATCTTACGAAAAAGACCGGCCTCAAATACATGATGATGGAGACGGTCGTCTACGCCCGCGAATATCTCTACGTCAAAGAACTCTACGACCGCGGCGAACTCGGAAAAATTCAGTTTCTCCAGGCGAGCCACCAGCAGGACATGGACGGCTGGCCGAACTACTGGCCCGGCCTCCCGCCCATGTGGTATGCCACGCACTGCGTCGGCCCCATGCTCGCGCTCACCAACGCCACGGCGGAATACGTCTCCTGCTTCGGCTCCGGCACGGTGCGCAAGGAACTCATCAAACACTACGGCTCACCCTTCGCGGTCGAGACGGCGCACATCAAGTTCAAGGACTCCGATCTCACCGCGCGGATCGTTCGCTCGCTCTTCGACACCGCGCGCCAATACCGCGAGAGCATCGACGTCTACGGCTCGAAGAAATCCTTCGAGTGGTCGCTCATTGAGCACGAGCCGCACGTGCTGCACACCGCGAAACTCCCCGAGCACAAAATCCCGAAGAAGATCACGGTGCCCGACTATGCGAAGCGTCTGCCCAAGGGCATTCAGAAGTTCACGACCAAGGGCGTCTATGATCTCGGGAAGAAAACTCATCTCAGCTTCACGCAGGGCGCCGGCCACGGCGGCTCGCATCCTCATCTCGCACACGAGTTCCTCCGCGCGCTCATCGAGGATCGCGACCCGATGCCCAACGCCGTGCAGTCCGCCAACTGGACCTGCGTCGGCCTCTGCGCCCACGAGTCCGCCCTCGCCGGCGGCAAGATCGTGAAGCTCCCGGCGTTTACGCAGGGCTGACTCCAGCCCTCGCCCCGATCACACAAATAGGGCCGTCTACGGACGGCCCTATTTCTTTTTCTTGCCCGAGGCCTTCTTCGTCGCCGCGCCGGTCCTCAGCAACTCCGCGGCCCGGGCGCGCACGCCAGCATCCTGCTCGGTGGCGGCGATTTTTTCCAGAGCGTGTTTCGTCTCCACTGCATGAACTCCGTGCAGCAGGGGCGGCGCGATTTGCACGAGGGCCAGCGCGGCCTCCGTCTTCACGGCCTCGATCGCGCGATAGGCTTCCAGCAGGCGCAGCGCCTCGATGCGCCGCACGTGGCCCAGCGCAGAAACCAGCATCATGCGTTCGCCGTCGTTGGCGACGAGCGCGTTGGCCTGGGTAAGCAGCGAGAGCGAATCGAGCGGGGTCTGATCTCGCCCGGCCGCGACCTCGGTCGCGAGCCGCACGGCGCCGGCCAACGCGGTGGATCGGATCGGCTCCGCTTCTTTTTTAGCCAGTGCCAGCAGTTCAAGTGCAGCCGAGGCCTCCGGCCAGTCACCGAGGCATTTCACCGCCGCCTCACGCACCGCGGGATCACCGTCGCGGGTCGCCTCCTTCACCGCCGCCAACGCGCTCTCACTGCCGCGCAGGGAGCGAACGACCGCCCCCAGCGGCCGAAACAGCGGCACCCGCTGGCTGGGGAGGCTCGCGGTCCGCAGCGCCTCGAGCAGCGGATCAACCCGCTTCTCGGGCTCCAGTATCTTCATTGAGGCCGCGAAGATCGCGCGGTCGGCCAGGGTGCGCAGTGTGTCATCCGCGGCCGTGACCGAGAGCCGGATCAGTTCCGGCAAATCGTCCGGCTGCGCCGTCGCCGCCAGCGCGCGCCGCGCCGCACCGCTCACCGCCTGATCGCGGTCGCGTGCGAGCCGGAGCAGCTCGGACGTCGCGCTCGTCGCGCCCCGGTCCCCCAGAATTGCGATCAGCCTGGTCCGACCGGCCGCATCAGTCGCCGTCAGTGCCTTGAGAATCAGCGCGTCCACCTCCGGTCCGGGAATCAGGGCGAGACTGCGCGGTGCCGCCTCGCTTTGCCCCAGCGCTCCGAGCAGAAGCGGCACGCTCGACGTTCCGCCGATCCGGCCGAGCGACGTCACGGCATCCTCATCGCCTGCCTGCGCCCGCCGCTCGACCGCGGCCAGCACGCCCGCGCCCCCGCGATCCACGAGCGCGGCCAGCACGAGCGGCTGCAAGGCCGGGCTCATCCGCTCCAGCTCCGCCACGAGCGCGGCGGTGACACCCGCGCCCGGCAGCTCGCGCATCGCCAGCAACGCGACGTTGCGGCGCGCGGGGTCCGGCGAACGCAGCGTCTCCATGAGCAGCGGCACCCCGGCCTCGCCGCGGGCGAGGATGGCACCGCGTGTCGCCGTGAGCGCAGCCTGGCCGCCAGCCTGGCCGCCTCGCACTTCGTCGAATAATTTCACGGCCTCCGCCGCGCGCCCCCGCCCCAGCAGCCGATCGGCCGCCACGAGCAACGCCCCGGCGGCGGCGGGATTATCCCCGAGGCGGCCGCGCACGAACGCCACGGCTTCGGGTGTCCCGATCCGCGCCAGCGCGTGCAACGCCGCAATGGCTGAGGACGCGTCGGCTCCGCCCGCGATTCTCCCCAGCACCGGCACCGCTGCGGCGTCGCCCCGTGCGCCCAGCGAATTGATGACGCCAATGAGCTGCGTGCCTTGCAGGCGAGCGAGGCCTTCACGCAAGGCGGCATCGGCGGCGGGCTCAGCCATCGCCTCCAGCGCCTCGCGGGCATAGTGGCCGAGCTGGGCCTCACCGAGCAAGGCGGCGAGAGCCGGCACCGCCTCGGGCGTGCCGACGATGGCGAGTTGCTGGCAGGCCCGGGCCCGCTCGGCGAGCGGTGCGTCGGCCTTTAGCTGTGCGAGCAGTTCGCGGGTTTTGGCGGCGTCGCCGGCGGCCAGCAGGCTCGCGGCGGAAAACAGGAAGATGAACGTGCGCATAGCGGCGGCGCGGCTCACGCGATCCAGGGCTCGCGCACGGCGCGGGTGCGCATGCGATTGGCCGCTTCGTCGCCGATGAAGGCCTCCGCGACCGGATCGAATTTCACTTTGCGGCCGAGCTGCCAGGCAATGGCAGCCGCATGGCAGGCAATGTGGGTGTGGCGCATCACGCGGTGGTTCGCCGCCGGAAGGCCACGCGACTTCACGCAATCGAGAAATTCGCGTGTGTGCCGCGAGGGATCGGTGCCGCGCATCACGAACGCGCGCCACTCCTGGCGCAGCGACGCGGGGTGCAGCTCGATGGTGCCGTTGTCGCCGGTCTCGACCCAGCCCTCGTCGCCCTCGAAACGCACCGGGCAGGTGCCGGTGGAGCCGACGGCGAAATTGGCGGCATTGGGCGCGGTCTCGGGCTGGCCGATCCAGCGGTTGGGACGCAGCACGAGCCGCAGGCCGTTGGCGTAGCGCGCACGGATGGTGTCGCCATCGGGCTCGTAGTCGGTGGGCACGGTGTCGTCGCAGTCACCCGCCCACTGGCAGAGATCGACCGTGTGCGCGCCCCAGTCGTGGAGCTTGGCGCCGGAGTCGAAGTCGTAATAGCCGCGCCAGCGCCGATCCACGACGTAGGCCTTGTTGTAAGGCCGCCACGGCGCGGGTCCGAGCCACATGTTCCAGTCGATCACCTCGGGGTCGGGCTCGGGCTCGGCGGGCAGCCAATCGTGCAACACCTGGAGCTTGTAGATCGAGGCGTGCAGGGTGTGGAGGCGGCCGAGCTTGCCACTGCGCGCGAGATGCACGGCGAACTGGAAATTGGGGACATTGCGCCGCTGCGTGCCGGCCTGGAACACGCGGCCCGTCTGGCGCATGGTGTCCGAGAGCGACTGGCAGAGACCGATGGTGATGCCGCAGGGTTTTTCGCAATAGACATCCTTGCCGGCACGCGCGGCATACATCGAGGCGACGGCGTGCCAGCGATCGCCGGTGGCGATGAGCACGGCGTCGAGGTCCGGTCGCGCGAGCAGCTCGCGAAAATCGCGATACGCGGTGCAGGCGCCCTTGCCGTAGAGTTGCTCGGCGCGGCCGAGCCACTCGGTGCGCAGCCGCGCCTGCACATCGCAGGTGGCGCGGTAGTGGACGTCCTTCTCGGCAAGCATGGTCTCGAGCACCATCTTGCCACGCGGGCCAATGCCGATGCCGCCGAGCGCGAGGCGGTTGCTCGGTGCCACGCCGCCATCGCGGCCGAGCACGCGGCCCGGCACGATCAGCGGGGCGACACCAGCGAGGAGGGCTTGCTTGAGGAACGCGCGGCGGGAGTTCGAGGCAGACGCGGAGACAGCGGCAGGAGTTTTCATGGGGCAGATTCCAGCGGGGTTGCCAACGTGATGACGATCGCACCTTAGCTTTGCAACCCAGCCGCGGACCGATTCACTCGACCGCTTCATGATCGAGGTCTCCCAGCTCACGCGCGTCTTCCGCACCTATAAGAAGGTCCCGGGCTTCTGGGGCGGCGTAAAAGGGCTTTTCCACCGCACGTTCGAGGAGACGGCGGCGGCCAAGGACATCTCGTTCACCATCGGCGAGGGCGAATTCGTCGGCTTCCTCGGTCCCAATGGCGCGGGCAAGACCACCACGCTCAAGATGCTCTCGGGTCTCATCTACCCAACGAGCGGCACCGCGCGCGTCGCGGGTTTCGATCCGACGAAGCGCGAGAACGCCTACCGCCGGCTCTTCGCCCTCGTGCTCGGCCAGAAAAACCAGCTCTGGTGGGACCTGCCCGCGATCGAATCGTTCAACCTCCTGCGCGCCATCTACGCGATCCCGGAGGCGCAGTTCAAGGCGACACTCGACGAGCTGGTCGACCTGCTCACCGTGCGCGAGAAGCTCAACGTGATGGTCCGCGAGCTTTCCCTCGGCGAGCGCATGAAGATGGAGCTGATCGCCGCCCTGCTCCACCGCCCGCGTGTGCTGTTTCTCGACGAGCCGACCATCGGTCTCGACGTCGTCTCACAGCGCGCCGTCCGGCAATTCCTGCGCGACTACAACCGGCGGCATCGCGTCACGATTCTCCTCACGAGCCACTACATGGCCGACATCAAGGAACTCTGCGAACGCGTGATTGTGATCCACAAGGGCCGCAAAATTTACGACGGCGCGCTGGGCCGGCTGGAAAACGCTGGCGGCGCGAAAAAGAAGATCATCACGTTCCTGCCCGCGGCCTCGGCTAGCGGCGCGTTTCCCGAGACGTGGCAGTCGCGCTTCGGCGAGACCAAGCGCGCGGACGACGGCAAGTTCACCCTCCGCGTGCCGGGCGAGAACGTGGTCGCCGTCTCGCAAGAGATCCTGAGCACCGGCCCCGTCGCCGACATTACGATCGAAGACGTGCCGCTCGAGGACGTGATCGCCGAGCTATTCTCGACGCAGGCGTGAGGCCAGACCCTCGGGCCAGCGCCACGCCGTGCCGATGAGCGCGGCCACGAGTTCACGGCATGTCGCCGCACTGTGTTCCAAGGCCCGCATGAGCGCGGCGCGCTCCGGCAGCGTCGCGACCGAGACCGCCGCCCGCTCCGCAGGTTCGTAGAGCGACTCGATGCGCCGTGCATCGGGATAGCTCGCGCTGCCACGCCGCCGCTGCAACTCGTGCATGAGGCGAAAATTCGTCTCGGCCAGCTGCACATGCAGCCAGCGCTGCGCGGCGAGGAACTCACCCCGCTCGATCTTCTGGCGGGTCGAGAGGTAGTCCACGACGAAGCCTTCCGCGAGTCGGGCTACTTCCGCGTCATCCACCCGTGCGGGCGGGACTTCGCGGAGGATGCGATGAAAAAACTGCTCCCACGCCGCGCCGCCTTTCAGCACGCGCATCCCGCCGCTCAGCACGAGCGAGAGATCGGTGAGCGCCGGCTTCGTCCTGGCCAAACGCGGGCCCAGCCCAAGCCGAAAGGCCCACCTTGCGGCGCGCAACGCCCCTGACGGCAAGAGCACCAAGTCGAGGTCACCGGCGGGAAATACAGCGGTCACCTTGCCCGTGTGCCCCAACCGGCCGATGCGAACCGCATAGGCTATCGGCTCCGGCAAGCCTGCCGTTCGCGCCCACGCCCGATCGGCAAAGAGCGCGGGCCGCGAGCTCACGACCTGGAAGTCCCAGTCGGAAAACCGGTCGGCCGGCGCCGCATCCGACGCCGGCCGGCTCTGCGAGCCGATCAGGACGAGGGCGGCGATCGAGGGTTCGCGCTGCGCCCAGGCGACAAAATCACCGCAAAGTTTTTCGGCCGCTACCATCGCCGCACGGAGATGAGGATCTCCGTCCCCTCCATCCCCGGGCCCGAGTGGATCTCGCCGCCGTGCAGCCGGAGAATCTCCTTGGCGAGGAAGACACCGAGGCGCCCCTGGTTGGGCACGCCGCCGTCGACCGGCTCGGGCAGGACACCTTCGAGCTCAAGATGCTCGCCCTTGATTGAAAGCAGCGCGGTGGCATCGGGCCCCGCGCCGGTGGAGCGGACGCGGAGCGTGAGCTCCTTCGCATTGCCATCGCGGCGATTCTCCGCAATCGTGCTCAGGATCGCGCGCAGCGCAAAATCGAGGAGCTTCCGGCTCGCCTCAAGCACGACGGGCTCGCTGCTGGGCTCGACGCGCACGCCGAGCGCGTGGCCCGCGGTCTGCGCGACTTCGCGGATATCGACCATCGCCGGCTCGGATTCGTGGAAACTTTGCATGACCTCGAGATTTCCGTTCAGGGTTTCGAGCGCGGCGACATCGCCTTTCATCGTCTCAAGGAACGGCGCGGGCAGCGGCCGATCGGGGCTGGACTGGCGGAAGGTCGCGAGCGACACGAGCGCGTTGCCCAGTTCGTGGCTGAGCGTGAGCGAGAGCTCGCGCAGCAGCTCGCGGCGCGAGCCCCGCTCGCGCGAAGCCGTCTCGTGCACATCGGCACTCGCCTCCTGCCACGTGGCCCACACGCCGCCGGTCTCCGTGATCAGGCCCGCGCTCGCGCGAAAGGGCTGGCCGAGCGAAGGCGCGATGCGCGCGACCTCCTTCGTGCGCCGCACCTGCCCCACGAGGTCGCGGACGACGAGCGGCACGTGGCGCGGCGCGTGCTCGTCGGGCCCGAGCACGAGGGTGCCGGGCAGGTATTTAGCCCCGAGCGTGGTCTGCGCCGCCACGCGGCTGAATCGGGAGATGTCCGCCGACTTGGTGAGAAAATGCCGCAGCAGTCGCGCGAGCTGGACGACGCGGGCGCGATCGGCGGCGCCGTAGGGCTGCCCGTCGTCGCGGACCCCGAGGGCAATGAGGCCGAGAAGACGGCCGTTGTCATGCACCGGCACCAGCAAACGCGCCCCCCAGAGCGCGAGGCGGTTGCGCACCGCCAGTTCCTCGACCAAATCGGACGAGTCGTTCCACACCGTGCCATCGATCACGGTGGGGTGCTGCTCGAAATAAGCCACGAGCGGATCGGTGACGGGGAAAAACGATTCGCCCCGGTCGGCGCGGAAATTCGCCCCGTCGCGCACAAAAAACACCGCATGCGCCGCGCGCAGCAGCTGCCGCGCGGCGCGGCGGAACTCCGTGATGATCCGTTCGCGCGACTCCAGGTTCTCCACCGCGCCTTCGAGAAAATCCCACAGCTCGGCGACGTCGGCCGCCACCGGCTCCTCCGTGGCGCGCACCGCCGCCGGGCGCCGGCCTTTGTCCCGCAGCATCTCGACGAGCGACTGTTTCTCCGCGACATCCTCGACGAGCGGCAGCAGCTCGCGCAGCCGCGACACGCTCTCCTCGTAGGAGAGATAGACCTTGGCCCGGCCCGCCATGCGGGCCTGCTCAAACGGCAGGCTGCGCGGCTCGCCCACAAAAATCGTCGGGCAACGCGCGAGGCTAGGCGGCAAAGCCGCCTCGGCCACGGCGTCGAGCACCACGACGGCCGAAAACCCCGGCGCCGTGCCGCCCGGAAAAGCCTGCTCGGTCAGGCGCAGCGCGATGCGGCCCGGCGGCAGCTGCCGCTCCCACGCATCCGCCAAGGCGGAGTCGCTCGTCGCTAGGATGACAAGGGTTGGCATGGGAAGGAGACCCGGAACGTCGCGCCGCGCTCGGACTCGGCGGGATCGACGCTGATGGTGGCGTGGAGATTCGCGAGGATATCGCTGCAAACCGCAAGCCCCAGGCCGAAACCGGAAGACTTCGTGGTCTGAAAAGGCTGAAAAAGCTTCGGCCGGATCTCGGGCGCGATGCCAGGGCCGCCATCCGACACCGTCATCTCGATGCGATCGCCGACATTGCGGGTGGCGATGGCGACCCAGCGTCGCGACTCCTCGCAGGCATCGACGGCCTGGATGGCGTTGAAGCAGAGATTCAGCATCACCTGCTTCACGGCCGAGGCATCGGTGAAAACGCGATCAGGCGAGGCCGCAAAATCGGTCTTCAGCTCCACCTGCCGGTGCGAAGCCTTGGCCGTCACGAGATCGAGGCTCGAGAGCAGCACCGGGTGCAAATCAAGCATGAGCGCGGCAAAGGCTCGCGGGGCGGAAAGGTCGAGCAGCTGGTCGGTGAGCTGGTCGATACGGTTCACCTCGTCGCCGATGAGGCGGAAGAACTTCTGCCGAAACGCCGGATCCTGGTAGTGGTTCGGCAGCAGCTGCACGAACGTCTTGATCGAGACGAGGGGGTTGCGGATTTCGTGGGCCAGGCTGGCGCCGAGCACACCCACGGTCGCCAGCTGCTCGGTGTGCTGGACCTTGGCCGAAAAGTGCGCGCGCTCGAGCGCACTCTCAATGATTGTCGCCAATTCGGTGAGCTGCATCACCTGCGGGTAGGTGTAGGGCCGCCGCGAAGCGCCCGGGCCGACGCCCACGAGCACCGTGAGGGCCAGGCCTTCCTCGACCACCAGCACGCCCAGGCGCTGCGCCGTGAGAAACTCGCGCACCGCGTCCCGGTCTGGCGTCGAGCGCTCGCGCATCAGCCGCTCCGGCGTGGCCCACCGCATTTCGCGCATCGTGCGCAGCACCGGCCCCTCGCCCTCAAGCTGGAGGGCGCCGCTGCCGACGGACTGCTTGTTGCCCGACAAAATCAACGCGATATCCGCGTTGCCCCAGCCGGTGAGCACGCCGCGAAACGCCGTCGCCAATCCCTCGATCGTGCGCTCCCGCTGCGCCACCCCGAAGGCCGCCTGGCGCGCGACCTTGCCCTGGGGATAGATTTCAAAAAAGCGATCGAGCCGCTCATTCAGGAGCGCCGCCAACCCCAGTGCCGCGCCGACAATGAACAACAGCACGACCGGCGCCGGGAGAATATCCGCCAGCAGGACATCCAGCCCATAGGCAAAGCCCGCCACGACTGAGATCAGGACGACGCGGTGGACCCCCACAATCAGCAACTGCCGGGCGTTGAACACGCGGCTGGTGGTCATCGCGACGACCGTGACCGTATAGAAAGTCAGCACCACGATCGGGTAGAGCCGGAGCAGCCACGGCACATCCACGATCAGACGCAGGACCACGATGAGCATCACCGTCAGGCCGGTCGCACAGCCGCCGAGCAGCTGCAGCTGCAATTCCAGCCGCTGCACGCCCACCAGTTTCCGCATCTCGCGCAGGGAAGCGACCAAGAGCGTGATCAGGAGGCCCACGATGCCGGCCACGCAGCCAATGAAAACGAGGCTCCTTTTATGCCGCTGCTCTTCGCCTTCACCCAATAGCGCATCGAGATCGGCGACCTTGGCCGGCGGAGTTTGAATGAACCACTCCGTGAAGCATATCCCGGCGATCAGCACCGCCACGAGCAGCCACCAGCGTCCCCGCATCAGCTTTTTCAGGAACGGTTCGCCCGAGCGCACGACCGTTTCCTTCATCAACCAAAGATGAAACGGAAATAGCGCCCCCACCGCCCAAGATAAGCGGACCCAGAAAAGCTTGTTGCTCGCGACCGGGGCCAGACTCGTGCAGAGCAGCCACAACGAAACATGGATCGAAAAACTGCAAAACAACCGGTTGATAGGGCGCTGCGGATTGGACCACACCGCGGCGATGCCCACGCACGTCGCGGCGACAGCAGCAAAGGGCCCCGAGTAGTCGACTAACGCGTGAGAACCAGACATGAGTTGGAGCCGGAAAGCCCATGGGCGTTCACGAGCGCATTGCGATGGGAAATAAAGCGCGATTTTGCGCTCAGGTTCAGCGGGCAGGCCGGATCAGGATGCCGCCAGTTCACCGTCGGCGGGATGAAACCGTGCTTCAAGCCAAGGGCGGCGCAGCCCGCCTGAATGGCTCCCGCCGCCGCGAAAGGATTGCCAATCGCTCCCTTGATGGAAGCGACAGGCACCTCCCCCAGCGCGTTGCCAAAATACTCCTGCATCATCGCCGCCTCGGCCGCGTCGAGCAACTTGTGGCCCGGCCCCCACGCACTTACCGCCTCGATGTCGCGTGGCCGCATTCCGGCGTTGCCGGTCGCGAGGCGGACCGCCTCCAGCAGGCCGCGGCAGGAAGACTCCGCCATGTCCGAAGCATAACCATGACCCTCGACATGCGCATAAGCCGGGCGCGGGCTCTCGTCTGGCTCAAGCACCAGCACACACGCGCCCTCCCCAATCACACCCGTGGTGCGCCAACGATCAAAAGGACGGCACTGTCTTTCCGCCTGCTCGGGGTTGCCCGGCGCGAGGCCGGCCAAGCGTAACTCAAGCATGGGATGGAGATGCAACGGAGCCTCCGTCCCGCCACAGATCGCAAGGTCAGATTCACCGGTCGCGATCAGCCCGGCCGCTTCCCCAATCGCGTCGAGCCCTGAGCAGCACGCGCTCTGGAGCGACATGGCTCGCGTCGTGCCGCCAATCAAAGCGCCGATGGCCGCACCGATGCCGCTCACCAAGGAATCCGCGACCGACGTCGGAACCGCGCTGATTAATCCGTTCTTGGCCACGCGCTCGAAAATCTTGCCGATCGTGCCAAAATCCATGAGCGCCGCCCCAATCATGATAACTGGGCTGTGTTCCTGCGCCTGCGCCAAGGTGATTTGAGCATCGCGCAAGGCGAGCACGGTCGCACCCAGGGCAAACTGAGTGTGGCGCGGGACACGCTTGGGGTTCGCCCCGTCAACATAGTTCTCAAGCTTGAAGCCCTTCACCTCCGCCGCGACGAACGCCCCCGCCTCATCGGGCCATCGCTTCAACGCCGTCACCCGGCTCACGGGCTCCTGGATATGGCGCAAGAACTCCTCGCAGCCGATGCCTGCGGGCGTGACGAACCCTATGCCGGTGATTTTTACGCGCCGCCGCTTCATCCCAGCGGGGCCGGAGGAAACGTCAGGCGCACCGTCGTGCCCTTGCCCGGCTCGGACTCGAGCGCGAACGTCGCGCCATGCGCGCCGGCGAGGTGCCGGCAGATGCTCAGCCCGAGCCCGGTCCCGCTGGCCTTGCTCGTGAAGCCGCCGTGCATCGCGCGTTTCACGCGGTCCGCGTCCATGCCCGCGCCGTTGTCGGCCATGGTCAGCTCGATCTTGCCGTCGCGGGCCGCGGCGGTGACGACCAGCCGCGTCGCACCCGCCTCGAGCGCGTTCTTGAACAGATTCTGGAAGACCCGCATGAGCTCGAATTTCGAGCCCTTCACCCACACCTCGGGTCCGCTGGCAAATTCGATCGCGGCGTCGCCAAAGAAGATCACCGCCCGCACTTCCTGCGCGATGGCGATGAGGTCCACGCGCTCGAACTGCGGAAGCTGTTTCGAGGCCGTGCGCCAGTTTTCCGAGAGATGCCGGCAATACTCCGCGGCCTTTTCCACCACGCGCGCATATTCGATCAGCTTTTTCGAAAGCGCCGGATCGCGCTGCGCGAGCACCCCGGCCTCGTCGGCCACGAGCGCCGCATAGCCGATGACGACCGTGAGCGGGTTGTTGAGGTCGTGGACGAGTTCGACGGAGGCGCGGCCCTGCCAGACCTGCGGCTCGGCCTGCTCCATCTCGCGCTTGAGCGCCTCGTTCATGCTCAGGGCCGAGGCGGCGGCCTTGGCGTGCGTGCGGCGGAGCCGGGTCGCGGCCGACTGTTTGCGCACGGCGTCGATCAGTTCGGCGATGTCGGGCGGCTTGCGCAGATACTGGTTGGCCCCCGCGGTCATGGCCTGCTGCGCGGTCAGCAGCGTGCCGAAGCCCGTGAGCATGATCACCGAGACCTCCGGGTCGATCTTGCGGAGCTCCTCGACCGCGCGGATGCCATCCATCTCCGGCATCCGGATGTCCATCACCACGGCGTCGAATTCCTTGGCCTTGATCTTCGCGAGGGCCTCCTTGGCGCGCTCGGCGGTCTCGACCGCAAATTCACCCGAAAGCGTAAACGCGATCGACTCGCGGGGGCCGAACTCGTCGTCGACCACAAGGACAGGTGGTTTTTCCGCCGCAGCAGGCGGGGCGATTTCCGGATTATTATCGGGCAACATGCGGGCAGGGTGGGAAATGGGCCGGCACCAAGTGTCGTGGTCGGCGGGCGCGCGGCATAGTGTGAATGCCCCGCGCGATCCAGTGTGTCAAGGCACGCATCGGGGATTGCCGAGCCGGAAATTACCCATGACGTTCACCGCGTGGATCCTCTCGTCGCAGCGCTGTTGGCCGCCGGGCTCTCCGGCGTGATGGTGTGGCTGTTTTTGCGTTCGCGCACGGCCGCGCTCGCCGAGCGCGCCCGCCTCGCCGCCGCATCGCTTGAGCGCGCCGAGGCCGATCTCGCGGCGCTGCGCGCCCGCGCCACGGAGCTGGAGAAACTCGCCGCCGCCGCCGCCGAGAAGGTCGCGGCCTTCCAGCAGGCGCGGGAGCAGATCGGGATCGAGTTCAAGGCCCTCGCGGCCGACGCCCTCGCCCGCAACAACGACGAATTCCTCAAACGCGCCGGCGATTCCCTCGTGAAACCAATCCGCGAGTCGCTCGACAAGGTCGACCTCAAGATTGCCACGCTCGAGAAGGCCCGCACCGAGGCCTACGGCTCGCTCTCCGAGCAGCTCAAGGGCCTCGCCACCACCAGCGCCTCGCTCCAAGCCGAGACCACCAAGCTCTCGCGCTCGCTCCGCTCCACCAGCACCGCCGGCCGCTGGGGCGAACTCCAGCTCCAGCGCGTCGTCGAGCTCGCCGGCATGGTCGAGAATGTCGACTTCCTCCAACAAACCGCCGTCGGCGACGCCCGGCCCGACATGCTCATCAAGCTCCCCGGCGGCAAGACCATCGCCGTCGACGCCAAGGCCCCGATGCAGGCCTTCCTCGAGGCGCTCGAAGCCAGCGACGAGCACGTCCGCAAGGCCAAGTTCGTCGAGCACGCGCGCGTCGTCCGCGGCCACATCGACGCGCTCGGCAACAAGTCCTACTGGAAGAACATCCAGCCTTCGCCCGAGTTCGTCGTGCTCTTCATCCCCGGCGAGGCGTTCTACAGTGCCGCGCTCCGCTACGAACCCGACCTCTTCGAGCGCGGCACCTCCGTCGGCGTCATCCTCGCCTCGCCCGCCACGCTCATCGCGCTCCTCAAGGCCGCCGCCTATGGCTGGAAACAGGAGGCCCTCTCGAAAAACGCCGACGATATCCGCCGCCTCGGCCTCGAACTGCACGAACGCGTGGCCGCCGTCGCCAAGAACATGGACGACCTCGGCCAGCGCCTGCGCCAGACCGTCGAGTCCTACAACAGCACCGTTTACCAGACCGAGAGCCAGGTGCTCGTCACCGGCCGCAAGCTCGAGAAGCTCGGCGCCGGCTCCGAAAAGAAGATCGTCGAGCCCCGCCTCGTCGAAGAGACGCCCAAGGGGCTCACCGCGCCCGAGCTGAAGCGATGAACCCGGCGCTCACCGGCACATGGGAGATGATCCGGGCCGAATGCGGCGGCGAACACTCGCTCGAGCTCCTCGCCCTGCGGGTCGAGTTGGAACTCACCGCCACCGCCTACACCGTCCGCTTCGGCGGACAAATCGCCGACCGCGGCACGGTCATGATCGCCTCGCCGTCCGCCCTCACGATCACCGGCACCGAAGGCCCGAACCTCGGCCGCACCATCCCCTGCCTCTACCAGCAAGTCGGCAGCCGCCTGCGCATCTGCTACGGCATGGACGGCACCGCCCCGACCGCCTTCGTCAGCCCCGCCGGCTCGCCGCACTACCTCGCCACCTACCGGCGCAAGGCGCCGTGATCAGTGGAAACCACTAATGGATTTCACCAAGGGTGAAATCTTGGGAGAGAAGCTTCGGCTCATCGCCTCCGCGGCAAAACAAGGAGCCCGCTAATCGCGGGCTGGCCTGTCTACGATTAGCAAACCCCGGACGTGATGCGAAGGCGATGAGCCGGAGCTTCTGGTGCTCGATTTCACCCTTGGTGAAATCCATGAGTGGTTCAAAATCCTCCACCAAGTCCGCCCGCCCCGCCTTCGTTCGTTGAATGATTGAGATCATCCAAAAACCAAACCCACGACTCTCCTCTCAAAGGAAACAAACATCATGTCCACCCACACCATCCGCCTGCACCGCGTCGTCCGTTCTACGCCCGAGAAAGTCTATCGCGCCTTCCTCGATGCCGACGCCATGTGCAAATGGCTCCCGCCGCACGGCTTCACCGCCAAGATGCACCACTTGGAACCCAAGGTCGGCGGCACCTTCCGGATGTCGTTCACGAATTTCACCACCGGCGGCAGTCACTCCTTCGGCGGCGAATACCTCGAACTCACGCCCCACGAGCGCCTGCGCTACACCGACAAGTTCGACGATCCCAACCTGCCCGGCGTGATCACGGTGACGGTCCTCCTGAAAAAAGTGCTCTGCGGCACCGAGGTGGCCATCGAGCAAGCCGGCGTGCCCGCCGTCATCCCCGCCGAGATGTGCTACCTCGGCTGGCAAGACTCGCTCACGCAGCTCGCCGCGCTCGTCGAGCCCGAGATTCCGAATTGAGGCGGGTGCGGGGCGAGGCAGCCGAGCCCATGCAAGGGTCATTCAACGATCGGCGGCCCGCTTTCGCGATTTCGGCGGATTTCGCGACAAGCCCTCCATTCTAAAAAATTGATCTTTTTTGCCTATTGTGGAGAACACCAGCCGTAGAGACACGATCCATGGCCGTGAAGCGCGCGAACTCAATGCGGAGCGAATCGGCCGCCACGGCTCCATCAGTGCCATCAAGAGATCAGACCTTAGCCCACTCGAAGCCCTGTGTTGGACAGATGCTCACACTTTGGAGAGCCGGAAGCTTATCTCGTAACGGAAGAACTCGATATTGACCGCGACGCGGAGGGCGCGGCGGATGCGTTGATCGTCTTCGAGGGCTATGATGACACCACGCACCGTTTGGTCAGGCTCGGCGATTTCCTCGAGCACGTAGCCCATGTAGCGCTGGATCTGGCCGACTACCGAATCGCTCGCGCGACCTTTCTTCAGTTCGACGATCAGCAGCTCCTTTTTGTCTTTGCTGATGGCTAGAATGTCGATCGGTCCGGTGTCGGTGGGATACTGTTGGCTCGTCCCGTTCTCGTCTTGAAAAAGGTCGTATCGCTTCCCGAGTTCGGTCTGCTTCCAGTTCTGCACGAGGAAGTCCTCGAGGTGCTTTTCAAGGGCGAATACCGATGGGTTCTCGACCGCAGCGTCGACGGAAACCGAGGTCGGAGGCTGCGTTTGCCTCACGAGTTTTCCAAGTTCGTCGTGATGCCCAGAGCGGCTGAGATTGCAGACGGTGCCGATGGAACCCGCTGAGTTGCGCAGCGCCTCGCTCATATCCTCGCGGTCGACATAGACGTCCGTCCAACGCACCGGCCGCCGATGAAAAAGAATCTGGTCCGGCGCGTAGTAGTAATCCCCGGTGACTTCGCCGACCCGATACCGTCCGCTACCATCCGGGCTGAGCACAATATCGCCGGTCAGAATCCCCCTCGATACCGTCCACAAGAAACCACACGCCAGCCCGGCGCCGATTTTTGTCTTTTCCGGATACTTCGCGAGAAAGACGGGAATGAAACGTTGATTGAATTCCCGCCAACCGTCGGGAAGCTTGCCGGTTAGGTCTTCGTTGATGCCAAAGTCAGTGCCGATGAACCCGCCAGCAAAGCATTCGGCGGCATGAACACTTCCTCGGCCTAGCATTACGCGATAGAAACTCTTCATTTGGCGGATTTTCTTTGCAGGCGCTTCGCGAGCGCTTCGACGCTGAGCATTGGGTCGGTGCGATGGATGGCACGGTGGCAGTTGGGGCAGAGCACGGCCAAATCTTTCAGCAGGGTTTTCACCAGCCCGGTCGATTCGGAAATCGGACGCCGATGGTGCACCTCGAAGATGTCGTCCACCAAGTGGCCGTAATTAGTATAGTCGCGGCGACAGGCCTCGCAGAAAATCCCTCCATGTTTCCGTCCGAAATCGGCCTTCTTCTTTTTGGCGAGTTGCGGTTTTCGCTCTCGATGGAGATGTGTGACGAGCTTTGGTCGGCCTTCGAACTCACCCGCTTCGATATCGTCTATATCGGGTCCCTTCGGCCAATCACTCCACAGATACGCACTCGGGTTTTGCGTGGTGACGACGCGATACAAAGCCTTCGCTTGCTCAAGGGTCAGCGGAAACGCGGTGCCATACCTGCCAGCTTGAAGAAATGTCGCGCCGTTGAGCGCGGTGTTCGTCTTCAAAAAGGAGATCTTCGGCATCTGCGCTAGCTGGGCGGTGAGGTAATGGACGCGCAGATATTTTCCGGTCGGTTCGACTACTACACCCAAACCGGCGACTCGGCGGGCCGGAGACGAGGCCCAAAGAAACACCCGATCACCGACATCTTGCTCGGAGGAAGCGGGAACATTTTTCCAGTTGACCTCTCGTCCCGGTCGCAGTTTCGCCGCGTAATCGTAGCCCGAGGGTCTCGCTTTCAGCACCCAGTATTTCATCGTGAAGAATTACAAGCGTTGTGTCGTGTAGGTGAAATCGGAGGGTATGGAGTGATCGCGTCGGTCGGCGGAACTGAGATACGACAGCTCGCACGACGAAGCCGTGCAATCCAGCAATCGCGACGGCGTGGATGAAACCGCTCCCAGCTGCGATGCCCGCCCCGAGGGGCCCTACGAGATATTCCACGCGACGGCTCTGAACCGAATGCCGCAAATATCATCGTCGCAACCGCGTTACCCCGGCTCCCGCAGCTACGTTGAACGGATACTCTGGCGCCACATCACAGCCGCGTCGTCACGCTGAAGGTCCATGTGTTCGACTCTAGGGCCGAGACGGAGGACATGTCCTGATTCTTGCCAGAGTCGCATCGCGTTGGGCAGGGTGTGCAGGCCGAGGGCCCGGCTCGAGATTGAGGGCTACAAAGCCGCCTTCTGCCGGTTTCCGAACCGCGGAGCACCTTACTTCACCTCGAACGCTCCCAGATCCGGCGCCGAACCCTTGAAGGGCAGCTCGACCGAGATGCCGGCGTCCAGCAGGCGGCTGCCGGGCTTGGGGCGCATGAAGGGGATCTCGGGCAAGCTGCCGTCGGGGCCGCGCGGGCCGTCGGCGCCCGTCGGATCGGTGCTCACGAAGTCGTCGGCGGTGACCGTGAAATTCTCGAGGTTCCAGGAGTTGAACTGATCGTCGGGCGGATTGCGCTCGTGGCCGGACATCGGCGGGGCGGCGCCGAGGGCGACGTTGTTGCGCAACACGTGCGTGACCGGCTTGGTCAGCCGCGGCGCCACCTTCAGATCGAATTGGCGGGGATTGTTGAAGGCCGTGTTGTTGTAGAACCGCAGCATGCCCGGGTGGTAGTTGGCGTTGAATCCCTCCGCGCGGTTGTGGAAGGCGAGGCTATAGCTGATCACGTGCACCGCGATGTGGCCGGGAAAGCGGGCGGGATTGAGCAGCCAGCCGCCCATCTTGAAACCGCCGCCATTGCCGGCGCGCTGGTCGGTGTCGGGCACGAACCCGTTGCTCCACGCCCAGCAGTGCTCGATCCGGTGCACGCCGCGGGCGTGGATCAAATCGTAGCCGTCGTCGCTGTTGGCCCACGCGCGGCAGCCCCGGAAGACATTGCCATCCTGGCGGGCGTGGCCGCCGAAGCCGTCGGCGTTTTCCCCGCGTTTGTCGGGATCGTAGTTGTGGTGGGAATCGCAGTTGAGGACGAGGTTGTGCCCGCCGTCGGCGATGAAAAATCCCGGGCCCTCGTTGTGGTGGAGGTTGAGCCGCTCGAAGATATTGTGGCTGCCGCCCTCGACGCGGATGCCCCACGACTCGTTCGTGTTGGTCAGGATCTGCTGCACGCCGCGAAGCTCCAGCCCTCGCAGATGCAGCCAGTCGCCTTTGACGCTGATGCCCCGGATGCGAACCGGGGTGGCGAGCTGATGGAAGTCGAACACCGGCGTCTCATCCCGATACGCCCAGTAGTTGATGCGCTTTCCTTCCGAGCCGCTCTTGGTGAGCAGAATGCCGATCTCGATCGTGGAGCCGCTGAACACGTAGTTGCCGCCACGGATCCAAACCGTGTCACCCGGCGCAACGGCCTCCTGCGCGCGTGTGACCGAGGCGAACGGCTGCGCGAGGGTCCCCGGATGGGCGTCATTGCCCTCGGGATGGACGTAGAATTCCGCGGCGGCGGCGAGCTGCCCGGTGAGCAACGCGATGAGAACGGTCCACCCAGGGCGGAAGCGGGGTTTCATGATCGTGAGGCTGGGGGGCTCGCCGGCGGCCGACGACGCCGCGCGAAGCGGACAGTCTATTTCGCTTCTGTCTTGGGCGGGACCGGAGGCGGCCGCAGCCAGATGACGAGACCTTGATCTTCGATCCTCACATCGAACCGCAGCTCATCGTCGCCCGCCCGCGGACTCAGCGGGGGAAGCGCGTGCGATCCAGTCCGGGGATCACGCGCAGGGCGTTCTCGTAATAAACTTTTTTGAGCACTTCGTCCGGCAGGCCGAGCCCATACATCGCCCAGAAGGCGTGGTATTTTTTGTGATAGGGGAAATACTCGTCGTTGCTCTCCAGCACGCGAAAGTAGGTTTTGTATTCCGACGGCACCCACGAGTCCTTCCCGATGATGATCCGGTCCTGATACCTGGTGAAGAACTCCCGCGCGAATCGCGGCTGCCGGCCGGGCTCGTAGATCACGGCGCCGAGTTCGGTCATCATGTTGGGGAGCTCGTCCATCAGCTTGCCCAGGAAAGCGAGATCGTGGCCATACCAGCCGAGGTGCGCGCTGATGAACGTGGTCTTCGGGTGCCGGCGAAAGATGGCGTGCTGCTCGGCCATCAAGGATGTGAATTCGGGCACGTCGTCGCCGAAGCGGCCGCGGCTGGGATGCAGGGTCAGTTCGAGCCAGCGCTCGTTCTTGGCGTCCACGGGCAGGAAGAACGACGGCGGTTCGCCGGTGTGGATGAGCACCGGAATGCCCAGCTCTCCGGCCCGGGCCCAGACAGGATCGAATCGCGGATCGTTCGTCGGCACGCGTTTGCCCGCCTTGTCGCGCAGGGTCATGCCGACGTTCTTGGCGATCTTCAGCCCGCGCGCGCCGCTCTCCTTCACGTCGCGCTCGAGCTGCGCGGCGGAGCGGGCGCCCCACTGCGGGTCGTCGATGCCGTCGAAGTTCAGATTGGCGAACGTGACGAAGCGCCCCGGCGCGACGCGCTCGTTCAGCAGCACCTGATCGCGCAGCGCCTGTCCGGTGCCGCCGCTGAGATTGACCATGATGGCCATGTTCATCGCGTCCATCTCGCGCACCACCTCGGCGAGCGATGTGGGCGAATGCCGGCGCTGGTGGTTGTGGACGTCGATGAAGGGAAATTTCGCGCGGATGATCTCCTGGCCCGGCACCTTAAGCATCGAATCGGGATTGTATTCCTCGAACGTCAGAGGCCGGGCGCGCGGCGCGGACGGTTGCGGCTGGGCGTGATTAGGCAGGGCGGCGACAACGCCAGCCGCGAGCAGGACCGCGAGCGCGCGGCGGGAGGGGTGGGCGGAGTTCATGGGCGACGACACCGAGACAACGCCGCGGCGTCCGAGGGTCAAGTGCTCCGCCCATCGCCGTATCGGAAGGCGGCCGACGGCGTCAGAAGGATCCGATCGCGGGGCCACCCCGGTCGGGTGGCCCGCGCCGCCAAATCAGCCGAGTTGCGCCTGGCCTCACATCCGCGTCGTCACGCTGAAGCTCCAGGTCGTGGGCTCGGCGTAGCGGTAAATGAAGTTCGGGCGGCTCTGCGCCGTGTTAAAGGACGTCGCACCGGTGACGCGGTAGCGGCCGTCGCCGACCATGACGTCGTAAATGTTGCTCAGACCGAGGCGGAAGGTCGTCTGGTATTTTTGCAGGATGCGGCGGTCGTAGAGCAGGTAGCCATTCAGCGGAAACGAGGCGCCGGCCTGGTAGGTCACGCCGTCGCGGATGTAGACGTTGTAGTCCGGCGTGAAGATGCCGCTCAGGCCAAAGCGCAACCCGCGGACGCGGGGCACTTGGTAGTCGAGGACGAAGCTGCCGGTGTAGGGCACGCTGCGGCGGCCGGCGACCTCGTCGGTGAGCGTGTTTGAGCCGAGCACGTTGCGGGCGTTGTTGAGCACGGTGGGGAGCTCGGCCATCGTGGGGTCGCCGCCGGGGGCATTGGCGGCGGCGGTGCGATCCTCGGCGGCCTTCAGGTAGGCGCGGAACTGCGAGAAGTCGGGCTGTGCACGCACGCGGTTCTTCGAAAAGGAGACGCGCGATTGAAGGCCGAGCCAGCGCTGGCTTTGCAGCGTCATCTCGACGCCGCGCGACTGCTCGTTGGAGTTCACCGTGCGGCGCTCGTTGTTCAGGCCGCTCACGACCTCAATGTATTTCGGATCGCCGGGGAGGACGTTGTTCGGGTTGATGAGGTCCTCGAGCGACGCGAGGTTGAGCACATCGGGCAGCCACGCGTAGGCGGCGTTGACGCGCTTGGTGTCGTAGAACGAGACACTGTAGGTGAGCTTGCGGAACAGTTCGAAACGGAGGCCGACCTCCTTGGTCTTGCCGCGCACGGGCCCGATGTCGGGTCCGTAGAAGACCTGGCGCGACTGCCAGTTGAACGACTCCGACTGCGAGCCGATCGCGATCACGCGGGCCCAATCGCCGCGCCAAGCCTCGACGGTGAGGCCCGCCATCTTGCTCACGGCGGAAAGATTGAAGCGCGGGTCGTATTCGTAGGCGCCGGGATTCTCGTGCGGCATGCCGGGGTGGATGTGGTGGCCGCGCGCATCGACCGCGTGGGCGGACTCCTTCGGCACCTTGCGCGTGACGGCGTTCCAGCTCACGCCGACCAGCGTGTTGACGCGGCCCTTGAAGTAGTCGCCGGAAAGCGAGGCCGTCTGCGTGCGCGCGTAGCGGATGTCCACGAACGGCCCGGTGATCGTCGTGCTGTGGTAGAACGCGGGCTTGAAGGTCGCGGTGTTGGGCAAATTGGGAATAAGGAATTGATCGTAGAACTTCGACGTGCCGAACGCCGGATCGTCGAGGTAGGCGCGGAAGCGGATGCCGTTGCTCGCCGCGAGGCCGGGGGCGGCGGAGTTGTAGAGCCCGAAGCGCTGGGAGAGCTTGAGGTCCTTCTGGTGCAGCGCGGTGACGACGAGGAGCTGCTTGCCGAAGCGGCCGAAGTCGAAGGGATAAACCGCGGCCACGCGCCCGGCCTTCACGACGTTGCCGAAGACCTTGAAGGCCGCGCCGCCGAACGCCGCGTCGATGTAGGGGCGGCCGCTGCCGTCGACGCTGAGCACGGGCGGCGTCTGGCTCGTGCCGAAGGAGTTGTCGTTCCGGTCCTCGTGCTGGAACTGCTGGTTGTAGGCGAACTCCAGCGAGAGCTTGCCGATGCGCTGCTCGACCGTGGCGTTGAAGACATTAAAGATGCGGTTGTTGTAGTCCACCGTGCCGAGCATGTTGGTGTATTGGTCGAAGCCGCTGAACTCCCGGAACGTCCCGTTGGGCAGGCGCACGGCCTGCGTCTGGCCCTGCAGCAGCGACACCTGGCTGCCCGAGGGCCCGCTGCGATCGATCGCGAGCGGCGGGTTGGTGGAGGTGCGCTGGATGATTTCCCCGTCGGAGGTGAAATACCACTGGTTGTTGGTTGAGAAGCCGCGGCCGGCGGCGGCGACATCGTTGATCGCCAGCGCGCTGTCGGCGCGCACGCGGTGGGTGGTGCCGCGCTCGCCCTCGATGCGAATCGTCGTGGTCTTGAACGGCTCGTAGGTGAAGGCGATGTGGCCGGCGCGGAAGACGTCGTTGGTGGTGCGGACGTAGGTCTTGTTGCGGCGGTTCGCGAGGTTCACCCGCATGAATAATTTGTCGTGCAGCTTGCGGTTCACATCCAGCTGGAACCGGAACGCCTCGTAGGAGCCGTAGCTCGCGAAGAACTCGGTCGTGTTCCGCGGTCGCGCGCGCTTCGTGTAGACGGTGGCCTGGCCGCCGGGCGAGGAATCGCCGAACATGAGCGAGTTCGAGCCCTTGGCGAAGTCGTAGCGCTCGACGTTGTAGGCGTCCGACGGGACATACCACTGGAAGAAATTGCGCGAGATGCCGCCGGTGCTGAGGCCGCGGTAGTTGATGCGCTCGTCGTTGCGGGACTCGAGGCGGGGCGTGACGGTGACGCCGGCGACGAACGCCGCCGCGTCGTCGAGGCTGAAGGCGCCGAGGTCGCGCATGAACTCCGCCGTGATCACGTCCACGTTCACCGGGACCTTGATGAGTTCCTGGTTGGTGCGGCTGCCGATCAGCGTGGTCGTGGCCTGCCACGATTTGTCATCGGTGTCGGAGACGGTGAACGGCGAGAGCGCGACGACCTCCTCGGTCGGACGGGAGCTCGCCGGCTGGGCGGCGAACGTGCGGGCTGTGACGGCAAAAACCGCGACGGTGGCGACGACAATGCGAGGTAGGTTCATAGTGGTTCGGGGGTCGAGGGTCGGGGTGGAAAACGGACGAGGCAGATTTGCACGTTGTCACCGCACGACAAGAGCGGAGATCGGCCGACTCGAAAAAAATCCGCCCGCAGCGCGCTCCGTCCAGCTGAAATGAAACCGCCCCTATCCCGGTTTTCCCTTTGCGCCGTGCAGGGAGCGAGCTGACGCTCAAGGCATGAGGATGCCCCTCCTCCGTTTCTTGGCCGTGACTCTCGGCGCCGCCGGCGCGGCGCGCGCGGCGTCGCTTGAAGATCGCGTCGAGGCGCTGTTCCGGCCGCCGCTCGGCGAATGGATCGCGTTGTCGCCGGAGGGCCAGCGCGTCGCTTACACGACGCAGGCCGGCGGCGAGCTGGCGCTTGTGATGATGGACCTCGAGCAATCGCGAAGGCGCAAGACCGTCGCCGTCGCTCCCGATCGCGACGCGGGCCCTCCGCCCGACGCCAGCCGCCCGCCGACGCAACTGCGGTTCCTGCGCTGGGCCACGGAGAGCCGGCTCGTCTATGCCCCCGTCGTGCGCGTCGTCCCACTGCCGCCCGTGGCCGATGCGAGCGGCCGCCCGCTGCCCAATCCCGACGGCCCCACCGTGCTCTCGCCGATCATGGCGACGGATGCCGACGGCCGGCAGCGCGGGACGCTGGTCGATGCGCGCGATTTCCAGGAAGTGCCCGAGGAGGCGCGCCGCTCGCTGGCGGATTTCCTGCGCACGCCGACCGAGCTGGCCGCCCGGCGCAAGGGCGAGCCCGTCCGCTGGCGCATGCCGCACCTCGATATCCTGGGTTTTTTCCCGCGCGACCGGGACCAGCTCATCATCGGGACGCGCGGCGCCTACAGCATGCCGCTGCGGCATCTGGTCGATATCCGCACCGGCCACGTCCAAGCCTACGGCGAAGACTGGCCCGCGCCGCCGGGCGAACCCCACGTTTACGACTGGTTCCGGCTCAAGGTCGTGGGCGAACGCCAGCCGGCGGCGCAGCCGACGACCTTGTGGCAGGACGAGGATCTCGGGCGGGCGCAGCGCGAGCTTGGCGCGAAATTCCCGCGCCGCATCGTCGAGCTGCTCGACTGGAGCGAGACGCGCACGCGGGTGCTCTTCCGCGTCACCGGCGGGAGCGATGCGGGGCGCTTCTTTGTGTGGCAGCGGCCCGAGGACGTGGTGCTGGAGATTCTCCCGCGCGCCCCGTGGCTGCCAGCGGCGAAGCTGCATGAAACGCGCTGGTTCGAGCACGCCGCGCCCGATGGCGCGCGCCTCAGCGCCTACCTGACCTGGCCGCGTCAGCCCCGCGCCGGCCCGCCGCCGCTGCTCGTGGTGTTTCCCACTGGGTTTCCCGGCGGGGCGCAGCCGGCCTTCGATCCGGAGGCGCAGGTTTTTGCAGATCTCGGTTTTGCCGTGGCGCGGTTGAATCACCGCAGCGTAGCCGGCGTCCGCCCGGAGGATGAAGCCGCGCTGCGGGCGGCCCTCGACCGCGTGTCCGTGGACGACGCGCTCACGACCATCGCCGGGATCGCGGCGCGCGATCAGGATCGGCCGTTTGACCGCAAGCGCGTCGCGGTCCTCGGCCGGGGCTTCGGCGGCTACCTCGCGCTGCGCGCCCTCCAGCTCGAACCCGGGATGTTTCGCTGCGGCATCGCAATCGATGCGCCGCTGGAGCCTTTCGCGCCGGACATTGCACGCGCCATCCCCGCGGCGCTGCTTGAGCCCGACGCCTCGGGCGGAAAAAAACTCTCGGTGCTGGCGCAGGCCGAGGCGTTGACACAACCTGTGCTGCTGCTCGTCGAACCGGGGCGCAGCGAGGGCAGCGCGGCCGACATGGAGGCGTTGCGCACTCAACTGCAACGTCTCGGCCGCCCGCCCGAACACGTCTCGCTCGATCCGGGCTCGGCTGCGGCGAGGACCGCGGCGCGGGCGGCGGTCTATCGGAAGATGGAAGCGTTTCTCACCCTGCATCTCCAGAATTTCTCCGTGACGATCGGCCCGACGAAGGAAGTGCCATGAGCCGCCCGACCGTGATCATATGGCTCGCGCTGGGCTTGGCTGCCGGCTGGGCGGGCCCGCGCGGGCAGGCCGCCGCAGCCCGGGCTGCAGGCCCCGCGATTGAGCTGCCGCCGATGATGGTCGAGGAATCCGTTTCGAGCGTGCCGTGGCTGCATGCGAACGTGGGCGGCGCGGAATTTCTCTCGCGGTGCACCGTCACCACGACCCGGCAGTTCATCGAGGCCTGGCTGGCGCAGATGCAGCTCGTGCGGGCGCTGGTGCCGGGGGAGTTTTTGGCGCGGACGGACGTGCCCGAGGTGCTCGTGCTCTACTCGCAGGGCCTGGAGCAGACGATCAGCGCGGACATCCAGCGCGAGCTGCAGGCGCGGGACGAATCCGGCGGCGAAGGCCGGCGCGGCGAACGTGTGAACATCGCGCCCAACATGCGGCTCGCGGACCGCGACATGCACGCCTCGATCGTTTACATCGACGAGGCCCAGTTCAACGCCGCCGGCCTCGGCATCGCGCCGAGCCATGTGCGCTTCCTGCTCAAGGGCCGCGTGCCGGAGCTGCCCGGCTGGCTGGTCGAAGGCATCGAGCGCGCGTGGCACCGGGCGGACCTCGCGCTCAACCCGATCACGCTCGCCCCGCTCCTCTGGCACAGCGAGCGGGAGAGCGACGCGCTCGCGAGCGATCCCACCCACCCGCGCGCGCTGCTGCCGGCCAGCGAACTCTTCGCGCCCGAGGCCGTGCGGGCCGTGGAAAACCGCCACCCCCGCCGCGCGGCGGCCCGGAGGGCGACGCAGGAGCTGTTCTTCCGCTGGGCCATCGTCACCGGCGGCGCGACACGCGAGGCCCTCTGGAAATTCGCCGCGCGCGCGGCCGAGGGCCCGGTGACGGAGGAGTTTTTCGAGGCGTGCTTCGGCTTCGATTTCGCCGAGCTGCGTGACCGGCTCAGCGACTATCTGCCGAAAGCCGTGCAAGAGACCGCCTGGATCAGTCCGGGGGCGCTGCCGCCTCTGCCGCGCTTCGAAGTGAAGAACGCCACGCCCGGCCAGATCGCCCGCATCCGGGGCGAATGGGAGCGCCTCGCCGTCGGGCACGTCCACCGCCGGCTCCCGCAGGTCCGCGAGCCCTACATCGCGCAGGCGCGCCGCACGCTGCGCCGCGCCTACGACGCCGGCGACCGCGACCCGCGGCTGCTCGCGACGATGGGACTCTGCGAGATCGACGCGGGCAATCCCGCTGGCGCGGGCTCCTTCCTCGAGCCCGCCGTCGCCGCCGGCGTGGCGCGGCCGCGGGCCTACCATGAGCTCGCCCTGCTCCGCTTCGCCGCGCTGCGCGAAGGAGCCCCCGCGGAGCAGCGGTTTTCCTTCACCGAACTCGCACCGGTTTTCCAGCCCCTGCAACGGGCCCTCGGCCAGGCGCCGCCGCTGCCCGAGGTCTTCGCTCTCCTCGCCGAAGCCTGGGCGCTTTGCACACTCCCGCCCAGCCCGGCGGAATGGACGGAGCTGGAGCGCGGCGCCCGGCTCTATGCCACCCGCGCGGAGGTGGCCTACCCCATCGCCCTCGCCCTCGCGCGCCACGGGAAAAAAGCCGAGGCGGCCGCCGTGCTCGACGCCTGTGCCGGCGCGGCGACGGACAAGGCCACCGAAACGGAAATCCGCGCGTTGCGCGCCGAGCTGGCGGCGGCGCAGTGACGACGGGGGCCGCCCCAGGCGATACGGCACGCGCCTTTGCCCTGCGCCGCTTGCCAGCGCCCCACGCCCGGACCCGGAACAGTTGGTCTGCGATTGCGGAAGGCGCCGCGCCGCCCCTGGCTCCCTCCCGCGCCCGATGCACCTCTCCGGCCTCTTCCTCTATCCCGTCAAATCCCTCCGCGGCTGCGCCGTGCCCACCGCGACGCTCGACGGGCTTGGCCTCGTCGGCGACCGGCGCTTCCTCGTCGTCGATGCGCACGGAAAATTCATGACCCAGCGCACGCATCCGCGGATGGCGCTGGTCACGACGGCCCTCGACGCCACGCATCTCACGCTCTCGATCGCTTCCAGCCGCACCGTGCGTGTGCCGCGCGCGTCCGATCCGGCGGCGGCGCTGCGCACCGTCAGCGTGTGGCAAAGCGAGGGCCTGCTCGCCGAGGATTGCGGCGACGACGCGGCGGCGTTGCTCGCGGATTTTCTCGCAACGCGCTGCCGGCTCGTGCGCGTCGGCGAAAAATTCTCCCGCCCGATCCTCAAGCCCGCCGCGCGCCCCGGCGACGCCGTCACGTTTGCCGATGCCTATCCGCTGCTCGTCGTCAGCGAAGCCTCTCTCGCCGATCTCAACGACCGCCTCGATTTCCCGCTCCCGATGGATCGCTTCCGGCCCAACCTCGTCGTGAGCGGCTGCGCCGCGTTCGACGAGGACACGTGGCCGCGCGTCCGCATCGGCGAGGCGATCTTCCGCGCGGGCGGCCCGTGCGCGCGCTGCATCGTGACCACGACCGACCCGCTCACCGGCGAGCGCGGCAAGGAACCGCTCCGCACGCTCGCCACCTACCGCCGCGACGCCAGCGATCCTACCGACGTGAATTTCGGCCGAAACCTTATCCACGAGACGAAATCCGGCCCGGTGCGCGTCGGCGACACCGTGACGCCGGGGTGAGCACGGCGCGGCGCGAGCGATTACTGGCCGCGCTTCGCCGCGATGGCGCGGAGTTCCTTGGCGGTCAGCAGGTCATGTTCCCGGCCGACCGCTTCCTTGGCCACGATCAAATCCTCCAGCGAAATCACCCAGCACGTCCGGCCATCGATTTCCAACCGCTCGGCATTCTGCTTCAGGCGGGAAAAATCACCTATTCCGAGCACCGAAGTCAAAATATCGATCACGCCAACGTCGGTCTCCAGATAGAGGTTGTTTATAGGTTGCCCCGCGGCGGGAAACTTGAGGAACGAAAGCCGCTGCGGTGTCATCCGGTGGCGGGGATTCCACTCCGCCAGCGTGCGTCGCAGCAATTCGACATTCTCGTTGGTGAGCACTGCGCATACATCGAGATCCCGCGTCACGCGTGCAGAACCATGGGTCACGGCGGCATAGCCACCGATGATCACGAATCCAAAGCCGGCATCCGCCAGCCTAATGATGAGCTGGCTGAAGTCCGGCGTCACGTGCTGCCTTCGCCTGCTGGAGTTTCAAAACCAAACGCAACGCCCCGTCGTGCTGCCGCCAGCGTTCCTCCACCGAAAGCGCGAGATTGGTATCGATCAGATCGAGATCGATGCCAGCCCGGCGCGCCTCCTCGAAAATCTGTTCGTTGCGATCCACGCCGGCAAACAAACCGTTTTGGGGCGCGACGGCCAAACCAAATTTCATCCGCCGCGAAATCGCTCCGCGTTCACCACCCCTCCCCGCCCACGCGGCCACGCTTCGCCTTGTGGTCGGCGCGGTGCTTTTTCGCCTGAATCATCCGCACCTTCTGCCCGCGCGACTTCTGGCGAGTGCGGCGGCGCTCCTCCTCCCGCGCATCCACGACCGCCGCGCGCGCCACCCGCGCCCGCTTCTCGAGCTTCGCGCACAACTCCGCCCAGGCCAGCTCGCGGTTGGCGGCCTGCGAGCGCTCGCGCTGGCAGCGCACTTCGGTGCCCGTCGGCCCGTGCCGCAGCCACACGGTGCTGCTGGTTTTGTTGATTTTCTGGCCGCCGGGGCCGGCGCCGCGCACGAACCTCTCCTCCACGTCCGCAGCGCGCACGCCGACGGCCGCGAGCCGCGTCTCGATTTGAGTTGGTAAAGCCATCGCCGCTTCCTTTCCTCCTAGGGAAACTATTCCTCCGCTCCCGAGTCAAACGCGCACCCGCCTGCCTCCTCCTTCTTCCACTCTCCTTCGCTCCATGTCCACCGGTCCCGTCTGGTCCCAGAAACTCCGCGATGAAATCGGCAAGGCCGTCATCGGCCAGGATGTCGTCGTCGAGCGCCTGCTCGTCGCGCTCCTCGCCAACGGCCACGTGCTCCTCGAGGGCATGCCCGGTCTCGCGAAGACGCTCCTCGTCAAATCGCTCGGCTCCGCCCTCGGCGTGCAGTTCGAGCGCATCCAGTTCACGCCGGATCTGCTGCCGAGCGATGTCGTCGGCACGATGATCTTCTCGCCCAAGAACGGCGAGTTCACCGCGCACCACGGCCCCATCTTCGCCAACCTCGTCCTCGCCGACGAAATCAACCGCGCCCCCGCCAAGGTCCAGAGCGCGCTGCTCGAGGGCATGCAGGAGCGGCAGGTCACCATCGGCGGCAAGACCCACCTGCTGCCCCGGCCGTTCTTCGTGATGGCCACGCAAAACCCCGTCGAGCAGGAGGGCACCTACCCCTTGCCCGAGGCGCAGACGGATCGGTTTCTTTTCAAGCTCATCGTCGATTACCCGACCGCCGAGGAGGAATCGGCGATGATGCAACGCTGGGGCCAGATCACGAAGCAGCCCGCCATCGCCGCCGTCTCGAGCGGCGAGGAGCTGCTCGCGCTCCGCTCGCAGGTGGACGCGATCCACCTCTCGCCCGCGGTGCAGGCCTACATCCTCGCCGTCGTGCGCGGCACCCGTGCGCTCGCGGAGAAAAACGCCGGCGCGAAACGCTACCTTAACTTCGGCGCCTCGCCGCGCGCCTCGCTCGCCCTCTATCAGGCCGGCCGCGCGCTCGCGTGGCTGCGCGGGCAGGACTACCTCTCACCCGCCCTCATCCAGGAACTCGCGCCCGATGTCCTGCGCCACCGCATCGGCCTCACCTACGAGGCCGAAGCCGAGGAAATCACGCCCGACACCATCGTCGCGCAAGTCGTCGAGCGCACCCCCGTGCCGGCGACTTGAAAAATTGATCGCAAGGTAGGGCGAGGCGTCCCGCCGCGCCGCGGCTCACCGAGGACGGTTCGCCCTACCACCCGCCGCGTGAAAATCGAAAATCCAGACAACAAAACCCAGAACCCAGCCGCGCCGTCCCCGTCGCCGCTGGCCCTGCTGCGCCAGCTCGAATGGCGCGTGCGCCACGCCGTCGAGAACATCCTCAGCGGCGAATACCGCTCCGCCTTCCGCGGCCGCGGCATGGAGTTCGACCAAGTGGTGAAATACACCTTCGGCGACGACGTGCGCGACATCGACTGGAACGTCACCGCGCGCCTCGGCGAACCCTACCGGAAGAAATTCGTCGAGGAGCGCGAGGTCACGCTCCTGCTCGTGCTGGAGGATTCGCCTTCGCTGCACTTCGGCTCCGGCGCGCAGTCCAAGCGCGAGGCGCTCCTTGAACTCGCCGGCCTCGTGATGCTGCTCGGTGCCGTCAACCGCGACCGCGTGGGCTTCGCCCACTGCTCGCCGCGCGGGAATCTTTTCCGCGAGCCCGTCCGCGGCCGCGGCCAGATCATGCACGCGGCCGCGACCCTCCTCGCCCAACCCCCGCCCGCCGCCACCGATTCCGCGCCGGAGCTGCCGTGGCGCTTCCTCGCCCGCGCCGCGCCCAAGCACAGCGTGCTCATCTGGCTCGGCGATTTCCCCCCGCGCCCCGCGCCCGAGGGCTGGGCTGTGCTTCAGCGCCGCTACCAGACCATGGGCTTCCGCGTCGACGATCCGTGGGAGCGCGCGCTACCGGCCGGCGAGAGCTTCGCCGCCTACGATCCCACCGTGGGGCGGCTCGTGACGCTCGAAGGCAGCGCCGCCGAGCGCGCTGCGCACGCCGCCTGGCGCCGCAGCCGCGACGAGTCGTGGCACGCCCTGTTTCCCGATGCGCTCAGCCGCCTCGTCGTCGGCACCGATCAGAACCGCCTCGATGCCCTCGTGCGCTTCTTCCACGCGCGCATGAAAACCGGCACCCGCTGATGTCCCGCCTCGATTTCCACGATCCCGTCTGGCTCCTCGCGCTGCTCGCGCTGCCGCTGGTGCTGTGGCTGCGCGGCCGGCGGAGCGTGCCCGTGCTGCTCGTGCCGTTTGCCGCCGCCTGGCACCGCCCGTCGCTCGCCGCGCCGTCGCGCTGGCCCGTGGCGCTCGCGTTCCTCGGCCTCGTGCTGCTGATCGGCGCGCTGGCCCGGCCCCAGGAGATCGAGGACAAGCGCGAAGTCCGCTCCGAGGGCTACGACATCATGCTCGCCATCGATCTCTCGAGCTCGATGCGCGCCGAGGACTTCACGCGCGACGGCGAACCCGTCAACCGCCTCCAGGCCCTCAAGCCCGTCATCCAGGCCTTCATCGACCGCCGCCCGTCCGACCGCATCGGCATCGTGCTGTTTTCCGGCCGGGCCTACACGATGGCGCCGCTCACCTTCGACCACGGCTGGCTCTCGCGCCAGCTCACGCGCGTGCGCATCGGCATGATCGAGGACGGCACCGCCATCGGCGATGGCCTCGGCGTCGCACTCACGCGGCTCGAGCAAGCCAAGCGCGACAGCGGGGGCAAACGCATCGGTGCCTTCGTCGTCCTTATGACCGATGGCGCCAACAACCGCGGCGCGCTCCAGCCCCAGCAGGCCGCCGAGATCGCCAAGTCGCGCGGCATTCCGGTTTACACCATCGGCTCCGGTCGCGAGGGCTACGTGAACGTGCCGGTTTACGACGACCAGAATCGCCGCATCGGCCAGCGCCGCCAGTTCTCCGATCTCGACGAGGGCCAGCTCCGCCAGATCGCCGAGGCCACGGGCGGGAAATTCTTCCGCGTGGCCGATGCCGACACGATCGCCGATGCGTTCAAGGCCATCGACCGCGCCCAGAAGATCGAATTCCAGGCCAAGAGCTACCTCCTCACGACCGAGCTGTTCTGGTGGCTGGCCGTGCCTGGCCTCGCGCTGCTCACCGCCGCCGCGCTCGGCGCCCGCCCCGTGTGGCGGCAGGAGGCCGTCGCATGACCTTCGCCTGGCCGCATCTCCTCTGGCTGCTGCTCCTGCCCGTGGCCGGGCTCGCGTGGGAACTCACGCACCGCCGCCGCGCCGTCGCGCAGACGCGGCCGAAAATCCTGCGCGCCGAGGCCGGCGCGCGGTCGCTTGAGTTCGCCCCGCTCTCCGCGCCGGCGGCGACCGCGGCCCGGCGCGTGCGCGTCTGGTTTTGCGCCGGCCTCGCGCTCGCCGCCGTCG
>JAUYAK010000104.1 GCA_030693515.1 Opitutaceae bacterium | reverse complement strand
GACCTCGACGATGGAGACGAGGTCGCCCTGGCCCATGGCCTCGTTGTCGGCGGCGAGCTCACGCACGCTGGTCGCGATGTATTTGATCGCGCTGGCGTAACCGGGGCAGTGGTCGGTGCCGGGCAGATCGTTGTCGATCGTCTTCGGCACGCCGATGACGCGGAGCTCGTAGCCCTGCGCCTGGGCGAGCTTGGAGATCTTGTCGGCGGTGTCCTGGGAATCGTTGCCGCCGATGTAGAAAAAGTAACGGATGTTGTGGGCCTTGAAGACCTCGAGGACGCGGTCGAAATCGGCCTGTTTCTTGAGCTTGAAACGGCAGGTGCCGAGGGCGGCGCCGGGCGTGTGCTTGAGGGCGCGGATCTGCTGCTGCGATTCGGCCGCGAGGTCGATCAGCTCCTCCTGAAGGATGCCGAGGACGCCGTTGGTCGTGCCGTAGATCTCCTCGATGCACTCGTGGTTCAGCGCCTCCGAGATGACGCCCGCGACGCTGGCATTAATGACGGAGGTGGGGCCGCCGGACTGGCCCACCAAGACGTTTCCTACAAGTTCAGCCATGAGAGTGTTAGGTAGAGGATTTTGGACTGCGTGAAGGTGCAGGAAAGCGGGTCGCGCCCTGCGGTGGCAAACTCAAATTTCCCCGCGCCCCACCAAAGCTCCCCCTCGGAGAATTCCATTGCCCGTCCGCAGCCGGCAAATTATCGCTGCGTTCGCCGCAATCCCCAAATCTATGAACCTCCCCTCGCTCTCGTTCGCCTCTTCCATCCGGCCTGTTCGCTGCGTCGCTTTCGTCTCGGCGTTGCTCGTGCTGGTCGCCACGCGCGCCGCCGCCGCGGCCGCCCCGGAGGCCGCTTCGATCTCGGCCGATGCCGCGGTCCAGAAGGAGCTCGCCGAGCTCGAACGCGTCCTCAACGCCAACTCCAAGCTCGAAGAGACGCTCCGCATCAACATCGACCAGCTGATGTCGCAGTCCTTTCGCGCGCAAAATCCGGACGTCGACGCCCTGTTGAAAAAGCAACCCGGCTTGGCCAACGCGCTCAAGGTCGACCAGCAGTTCCTCCTCCGCCGCGCCATCGCCCGCCTCGCCCGGGTAAAGGTCACGCGCCCCGATGCGCTGGCCCTCGATCAGTTTCTCAAGGATCATCCCGACATCCGCAAAGCCCTCCAGAAATCCCCCGGCCAGATTGTCGACGCCCAGTTCCTTATCGCGAATCCCGCGCTCGCTCGGTTCATGGAGACCCATCCGGCACTCAGTTCCGTGCTTTTGAAGAAACAGGACGACCTGGCGAAAAAGGGCGCGCCGACGAAGAAGTGACGGAACCGCGCCTGGGGCACGGAGGCGGCGGGCCACCTGCCCCGCGTCCATTCCGCACGCGGGGATTGGCCCGGAAGTTGGAGCTTGGAGCGGCCGCGGTTTGACGCTGTGTTGCCCGGCCAGCCATGTCCGCGCCCACCCTCATCGCCCTCCTCCACGGCCCTGATCAACCCGGTCTCGTCGCGCGAGTCTCCGGCTGGATTTTCGCCCGCGGCGGCAACATCCGGCACGCCGACCAGCACCACGACCGCGAAGCGGGTATATTCTTCCAGCGGGTCGAGTGGGCGCCCGTTGGCGCCGAGGGCGTGGCGGAGCGCGATGCGCGAGACTTTGAGGCGTTCGCGGCATCACTTGGGATGCAGGTGCGCGTGGCCGTGACCTCGCACCGCCCGCGCGTGGCGATCTTCGTTTCCAAGGCCAACCACTGCTTCCACGACCTCGTGCTGCGCTGGAAAGCCGGTGATTTCGCCTGCGAGATTGTCGCCATCGTGGGCAACCACCCCGACCTCGCGGGTGCGGCCGCAGGCTACGGCCTGCCGTTTCACCACATCCCGGTCGAAGCCCACACCAAGGCGCAAGCCGAGGCCCGCCAGCTCGCGCTGCTCCGCGACCTGCGCGCCGATCTCGTGATCCTCGCGCGCTACATGCAGGTGCTCTCGGCGGATTTTCTTGGGCAGTGCGGCATGCCGGTGATCAACATCCACCATTCCTTCCTCCCGGCCTTCGCCGGCGGCCGGCCCTACCACCAGGCGCACGCGCGCGGCGTGAAACTCATCGGCGCCACCGCGCACTACGCCACGCGCGACCTCGATGAGGGACCCATCATCAACCAGGACGTCGCCCGCGTGACGCATCGCCACGGGGTCGATGACCTCATCCGCAAAGGCCGTGACTTGGAGAAAACCGTCCTCGCCCAAGCCGTCCGCTGGCACCTCGACAGCCGCGTGCTCGTCTACGGCAACAAGACCGTGGTCTTCGACTGAGGCTGCGCCCGGCAACGGTGTTCGCCGTTCCGGCTTCAGCCGGGGCATTGAACTCAACCCTGCACCGCATGAAGGCGGAACTACGAACGCAGGGCCCCGGCTGGCGTTTCACGGCCCGGTGGCGGCGAGCAACGGTCCGAAATCGCGCCGCACGGACGTGACGCGGTAGCCCAGCCGTTCCGCGATCGCCTCGACGATCGCGGCGTCGCGCGGGCTGTCGGTCTCGGCCGTGGCAGTGCCGAAATGGGGATCGTAGAGCGCGATCCAGCCGGGGCTGGGGCGGAAAAACAGCACCGGAATCTCGCGGCCGTTGCTTTCGACGCGATATAGCGCGCTCGCATACGGGAGCAACCGTGCTGCCTCGGCGATCTCGTGCGCGGCATCGAGGGTGCGACTCCCGTGCAGGCCGAGGCTGAGGATGCGCGCGCGCTCACTCGACGTGAGACCCCGCACCCGGCGGTCCAGCGTCACCTCGGCCCGGCGCCGGACCGTCTCTGTGATTTCGCGGCTCGCGGCCGGCAGGTTGAGGCGCATCACGCCGGCAAACTCGTCGCGCAGCCACCATTCGCCGGCCCACGTCACGAGCGCGACGGTGTGCCGCTTCGGGTAGATTCGCGGGTGGACGGAGCACGGCGCGCCGAATTCACCGGGAAACTCCGCCGCGAATCGGGCGACATAGGCGACAGACGAGATGTAGCAGCCTTCGCGGACATGCGTCGTGTCCGGGAAGTCTGGCGGGGTCGCGGGCCCAGGGGCCGCGCGAGCGGCGGAGAGCAGGGGTGGGGCGGTGAACATAAAGACTAGGGCGGCGGCGGCCAGCGCGCGGCCGGTGAGGCAGCGCAAACCAAGGGAGCGCGGGGAGAAGGTGAGGTGCATGGGGCGCTTCACCCGCGCCCCGGCGCCGTTCTTTCAAAAAACCGCGGAAGAAAACATTTTTGAGATTCTTGAAAGATCGCCCCGGCCGTGGCGGTGTAGCCGGGCGTGAACTCCTCCCGCCCCCATCCCGGCACCTCGCTGCTCACGCGGCCGACGCTGCTGTTTCGCGTGCGCGAGTGGCAGGATGCCGCGAGCTGGGCGGAATTTCACCGGCTCTACCGCCGGCTCATCTACGGCCGCGCGCGCCGCGCCGGCCTCGCGCACGAGGATGCGGAGGACGTGGCGCAGGACGTGTTCAAGCGCGTGGCCGAGACGATCAAGGATTTCGACCTCAACCCGGACCGAGGCTCGTTTCGCGGCTGGCTCATGAAGCTCACGCACTGGCGCATCGCGGATCAATTTGAGCGCCGCGGGAAACTGCCCGCGCATACGCCCGCGTCGCCGCGCGACAGCTCGACGGGCGGCGCACGGCGACGCTCGAGCGCGTGCCCGCGCCGGCCAACGACGAGGACGAGTGGGACCAGGAGTGGCAGCGCCACATTCTGTCGGCCGCGGTCGAGCGCCTCGCGCGCGCGGTGAAGCCGCGGCACTTTCAGGTCTTCGAGCTCTACGTGCGCCAGCAATGGCCGGTGCTCAAGGTCTCGACCGAGCTCGGGATCAACCCCGCATCCGTCTACCTGATCGGCCACCGCCTCAAGAAGCAGCTCAAGGCCGAGGTCGAGAAACTGCCGGGGCAGCTCGGATGACCGGAGAAAACCAGCCCGCCCCGCCGGTCATCCCCGACTACGAACTCGTCCGCCCGATCGGGCGCGGCAGCTATGGCGACGTATGGCTCGCGCGCGGCGTGACCGGCGTCTGGCGCGCCATCAAGCTCGTGTGGCGCGAGCGTTTTGAGGATACCGGGCCGTTCGAGCGCGAGTTCAAGGGGCTGAAGGAATTCGCCGAGGTCTCCCTCGGCGAATCGATCCAGATGGCGCTGCTGCACGTGGGGCGCAACGAGGCGGCGGGATTTTTCTACTACGTGATGGAGCTGGCCGACGATGCGGAGCGGGGCCGCGCGATCGAGCCGGCGAGCTACGTGCCGCTGACGTTGGCGGAACTGCGCACCCGGCGCGGGCGGCTGCCGACGGCGGACTGTGTGCGCTTCGGCGTTGAGCTGGCGCGCGTGCTCGCCGGCCTGCACCGCCGCGGGCTCGTGCACCGCGACATCAAGCCGTCCAACGTGATCCTCGTGGGCGGCGTGCCGAAGCTGGCGGACATCGGGCTCGTCGCGCCCGTGGCCAGCGCGCGGACGTTTATCGGGACGGAAGGCTACGTGCCGCCCGAGGGCCCGGGCGCGCCGAGCGCGGATGTGTTCGCTCTCGGCAAGGTGCTCTACGAACTCGCGACCGGCCTCGACCGGCAGGAGTTCCCCCAGCTCCCGGCCGAACTCAACCGCCTGCCCGATCACCGCGCCCTGCTCGCGTTAAACGAAATCATTCTCCGCGCCTGCGACCCGCAACCCCAGCGGCGTTACCGCGACGGCGCGGCGTTGCTGGCGGACTTGGCCGCGCTGCAAGCCGGCCGCTCGCCGGCCGCGCGGCGCGTGCGGCGGAGCCTCTTGGTTTACGGGGCCGCGGCCGCAGGGCTGATTGCGCTCGTCGTGGTCGCCGCGGGACGGGGGCGCCCGGCGCCCGCTCCCGCTCCCGCGCCGGTTGCCGCGACGCCGAGTTCGACGACCGCCGCGCCGGCCTTCCCGCCGATTTCCAACAAGTCCATCGCCGTCCTCCCGTTCGCCAACATGAGCGACGAGAAGGACGCCAACGCCTTCTTCGCCGACGGCGTGCACGAGGACATCGTCACCAACCTCGCGCTCATCGCCGAGCTGCGCGTCGTTTCCCGCACCTCGGTGATGCAGTATCGCGCCACCACCAAGCCCATCAAACAGATCGGCGCCGACCTGGGCGTCGCCTACCTCCTCGAGGGCAGCGTTCGCCGGGTGGGCAACCGCGTCCGCGTCACCGGCCAGCTCATCAACGCCCGCACCGACGAGCACGTGTGGGCCAAAAGCTACGACCGCGAGCTCACCGACATCTTCGCCATCCAGGCCGCGCTCGCGGCGGAAATCGCCACCGCGCTCTCCGCCGCCATCTCGCCCGAGGCGCGCCAGCAAATCGTCCGCCGCCCTACGGAAAATTCCGCCGCCTACGACCTGTTTCTCCAAGGCCGCGACATCCGCAACCGGGCGCCGACCTCGAGCAGGGCTGCCCTCGCGCACGCCGAGCAGCGCTTCGCGGACGCCGTGAAACTCGATCCCGGCTTCGCCGCCGCGTGGGGCGAGCTGGCGGTCGTCCACGCGCTGAATGTCTTCTGGTTTCGCGATGCCAGCGCCGAGCGCAAGGCCCAGGGCGCGGCCGCCATCGCGCAGGCCGTGCGCCTCGCGCCCGACTCGCTCGACGTCATCCGGCTCGCCGGCACCCACGCCTACCATGCCGACCGCGACTACGTGCGCGCGACCGCGGCCTACGACAAAATCGTCCGCCTCCAGCCCCACGATCCCACGGGCTACGCGTCGCTCGGCCTCATCCAGCGCCGGCAGGGCCGCTGGGCGGAGGCGCTGGCCAACCTCCGCCGCGCCGTGGACCTCGACCCGGCCAACCTTCCCAATCTGCGCCATCTGGCCTCGACGTTGTTTTGGGTGCGCCGCTGGGACGAGGCATTCGCCCTGGGACGGCGCATCATTGCGCTGCTGCCCGGCCAGTTGGCGGAGGAACTGTATCTCGCCAACGCGGAAAGCGTGACCACAGGCTCGCTTCAGCGCGCGGACGAACTCCTCGCCCGCCTCACGCCCACGCAGCGGGAGTCGCCCATGGCGCTGCATTATCGGAAAAGCTGGGCGATCCGGCGCGACGACTACGCCGAGTTCAAGCGCCTCGATGCGCTGCAGCCTTACTATCCCGAACTTATGCACACCGCCCACGGCACGATTGATTCCGCGACCATGCATCTCGCGCACGGCGATGTCCCGGCGGCGCGCGCGCATCGCAGAATCCCACGCCACGACCAAGGCGCAGTTGGAGCGGGAGCCGGCCAATCCCGTGCCCCGGTTCCACCTCGGCGCGATGGAGATAATCCTTGGGCGCCCCGACGAGGGGATGCGACTGACCCGCGAGGCGGCGGCCCTGCTGCCCGAGAGCCGCGACGCCCTCGACGGCTCGGAGATCCACTACTGGCTGGCCGCCGCTTGCGCCCGGACGGGCGACACGGATGGCGCCATCGCCGGCCTGACGCGAAACCTGCAGAAGCCGAACCATTACCCCGCCGGGCTAATCCGCACGCATCCGTTCTTTGCGTCCCTGCGCGGCGACCCGCGCTTCGAAGCCCTGCTCGCCGACCCAAAGAACGACGCACCCCTGTTCTGAGGGCGTTTCCGGCATGGACACGGCCGGGGGCATTTGCTCTCGTCTCCGGTTCAACCAACCCAACCTGTCCGCATGAGCACGCCCGCCACTCCCTCCGCCCCGCAGCCCGCCGGTGACGATCGCAACCTCGTCCCGGCCGACGCATCGCCCGTGCTCACCTTCGAGGACAAGGTCGGCCTGTTCTGGAAAAACCACCGGACCCTCGTCCTCGTGCTCTGCGTGGCCGTCGTCGCCGCCATCGCCGGCAAGGGCCTGATGGACTACCTCGCGCGTCAGAAGGAAGAAAAGATCGGCGCCGCCTACGCCGCCGCCACGACCAACGACCAGCTCAAGGCCTTCATCGCCGCCCAGCCGGGCCACACGCTCGCCGGCATCGCCCATCTCCGCCTCGCCGACGAGGCCTACGCCGCCAACAAAGCCGCCGACGCCATCTCCGGCTACGACCGCGCCGCCGCGATCTTGCCTCCCGGCCCCCTCGCCGCCCGCGCCCGTCTCGGCCGCGCCCTCGCCAAGCTCCAGACGGGCAAGACCGCCGAGGCCACCACCGAACTCAAGGCCCTCGCCGACGACACCAAGCAGCCCAAGACCGCCCGCAGTGAGGCCGCCTACCATCTCACCGGCCTCGCCGTCGAAGCCGGCAATGCCACCGACGCCCAGAAATTCATCGACCAGCTCGGCCAGCTCGACTCCGGCGGCCTCGGCAACCCGTGGATGCAGCGCGCCATGATGCTCCGCGCCACGATGCCCGCTTCCGCCGTCCCTGCCACCGAGGAAAAGAAAGCCGACGCCACGCCCGCCGTGACGGTCGAACTGCCGAAGAAGTAAGTCGGCCGGCGCGGAGCCGCTCACCCTCCGCCGAAAAAAAATCCGCGGTCACGGCGCGCCGCTCACGACGGCTTTCCGCGCCGCGAGATCGTAGATCGTGCCCGCCCGGAGCAAAATCGCCGGCGCCTCGGGCGTCGCAAAGAAACGCACGCCCCCCGCGCCCACAATGTCCGCGCGGTCGCCACGCACGATGAGCGCTGTCGCCTCGTCGAGCGCGAGGCCGAGCAGCGCCGGGTGGGCGCGCAGCACCGGCCGCAGATCCTCGGCGCGTTGGCGCGTGTCCACGTGCTGATCGATGGCGGTCTGGCGGAGGAAGCCGAACCCCACCTCGTGCCCAGGCGACATCATGATCGCGTTGCCCGAGGGCGCGCCGCGCACGAGGTAGCTGCCTTGAATCGTCGCCCCGGCGGAGCTGCCACCGATCACCCCGCCGCGGTCAAGCAACGCCCGCAATTCGCGCAGCGTGCGCGTGCCCAGATACGAGTCCGCCAGCCGCCACTGCCGCCCGCCGCTGATCCAGACGCCCCGGGCCGCGCGCAACGGGGCGACAAACACCTCGGTGTCCGCCTCCTTGGGATCGCGGGTATGGAGTTGCACCACCTGCGCCACACCGAGCGCACGCAGCGCCTTCACTGCACTGTCGTCACCTGTGATGTTCTCGCCGGCCGTCGGAATCACCACGATGTGCGCATCCTTGCCGCCGGCGAGTTCGAGAAAGACCGGCCAGAGCTTCGCCATGCTGCCGCCACCCACGACGAGCAGCGCGCCTCGCGCCGGCCCGACCTGGGGCACCGGCTCCGCCGCGGCCGACCCGACCGTGCCCCATCCGAGCGCCAGCAGGAGCCACGCGCGGATCGCGCTCATTGCATCACGCCGATGCGCCGCACAGGCAGGGCCTCGCCACGCTGCGCCCGGAGGAGTTCGCGGCGCAGCCAGTCGAGCGCGGCGTTCACGGCGCGCACCTTCACGGTCGGGCGCGGACCGGGGTAGCTGAGTTTCTTCGACCACACCCCGGCCGGCGAAAAGAGCGCGATGAACATCGTGCCGACGGGATTGCCGTTGGGCGACCCGGCGGTTTCGGCCGCGCCGGCAAAGCCCGTGACGGCCAGCGCATAGTCGGCGCCGAGCGTCTCAGCGGCACCGGTCGCCATCGCGACCGCCGCCTCGTCGCTGACCGCGCCGTGCTGAAGCAGCAGGCATTCGGGCACATCGAGGAGCTGCATCTTGGCGTCGTTGGAGCAGCACACGACACCGCCGGCGAAAAACTTGCACGCCCCGCACACCTCGGTGAACGCCTGCGCGAGCATCCCGCCGGTCGCCGTCTCGACCACCGCGAGTTTCTTCTCCTGCGCGCGCAAGAGCTCCGCACACACGCGCGCGAGCGAGTCGTGGCCATGGCACACGAAATCGTCGCCGAGCAGTGCCACGCACTCGCCCGCGATGCGTTCGAGGTCGGAGGCCGCGAGCGCGCCGCTGGGGGAGCTCACCCGGCAGTCCACCGCGCCTTGATGGGCGCAAAACGCCACGCTCAGCCCCGGCCCCGCGCGGTCGAAGATCGGCTGGAGCTTCGTCTCGAGCGCGGATTCGCCGAGCCCCGCTGTCCGGAGTTGCACGTAAGATTCGCGCTCCAGCAGCAGCCCGCGCGCGGCGAGCCGCGGGATGACTTGATCGATAAACATCGGCTGCAGTTCGTTGGGCGGGCCGGGCAGCATCACGAGCACCTTGCCGTCCTGCTCGGCCCAGAGGCCGGGCGCGGTGCCGTTGGCGTTCGGCAAAACCTCGCCGCGCTCGAACGTGTAGGCCTGCTTGAGATTGTTGTCCGTCATCTTGCGGCCAAACCGCGCGAAGCGTTCCTCGATCGCCCGCTTGATCGATTCCTCGAAGACGAGCTTCTGCCCGAGCACCGCCGCGACGACATCACGCGTGCGATCATCGCAGGTCGGCCCGAGGCCGCCCGTCGTGATCACCACATCCGCGCGCGCCCAGCTCTCCCGGAACTGCGCCTCGATCGCGTCGGCCTCGTCGGTGATCGTGACGTTGCGCTGGAGCAGCGCGCCCCGGCGGCCGAGCTGCGCGCCGATGAAGGTGAGGTGCCCGTTGGCCGTGAGGCCGAGGAGCAGCTCATCACCGAGCGTGAGAAGTTCGATGCGGACTGGGCGGGCCGGACGGCCCGGGGCGGAGCCATCGGAATTGTGAGCGGAAACCATACTTGCGGGGCGGGAAATTAGGCGGATTCTCCGAAAATGCCAGCGATGTTTCCGCGTCCGTCCCCGCGATGAGCGATCACCAGCCCATCACGTTGAAGGAGAAAGTCCGGGCGCTGCCGGACAAACCCGGCGTTTACCTGATGAAGGATCGCCTCGGTCGCATCATCTACGTGGGCAAGGCCAACAGCCTGAAAAAACGCGTCTCCTCCTATTTCCAGCGCGGCCGCGCCCGCACCATTGCCCAGCCCAAAATCCGCGCCCTCATCGAGCTCATCACCGACGTGGAGACCATCGAGGTGAAGTCCGAGCCCGAGGCCCTGCTGCTCGAGGGCAAGCTGATCAAGCAGTGGCGCCCGCGCTACAACACCGACTTCACCGACGACAAACGCTTCCTCCTCGTGCGCGTCGATCTCGGCGAGGAGCTGCCGCGCTTCCGCCTCACCCGGCTGCGCAAGGAGGACCGGTCGCGCTACTTCGGCCCCTTCGCCCACAGCGGGCTCCTGCGCAAGACCCTCGCCCAGATGCGCCGGCAGTTCGGCATCCTCCTCGCCGACGCCACGCCCCAGCAGCTCCCCGACGGCTCCTGGCGGCTCTACGACGACGTGCGCGAAGAACTCTACGGCACGGACAACATCGTGACCGCCGAGACCTACCGCCCGCGCGTCGAGGCCGCGTGCGCCTTCCTCGAAGGCAAATCGCGCGAATGGCTGGAGACCCTGCGAGCCGAGATGGCCACCACCGCCGCGCGGCAGGAATTCGAAAAAGCGGCCGAACTGCGCGACGTCGTCTTTGCCCTCGAGAAGACACTGCGCAAGACCCGCCACTTCGAACGCACCGATCACACCCGGCCCGAGGGCGACGCCGAGGCGCTGGCCGCCTTGCAGGCCGCGCTGCGCCTGCCCACGCCCCCGCGCACGATGGAGTGCTTCGACATCTCGCACATCTCGGGCACGTTCGTCGTCGCCTCGATGGTCCGCTTCGCCGACGGCCGTCCCGACAAGGACAATTACCGCCGCTTCCAGATCAAGAGCTTCATCGGCAACGACGACTACCGCGCGATGGAGGAGGTCGTGGGCCGCCGCTACCGCCGCCTCGCCGAGGAAAAGAAACCCCTCCCCGACCTCGTCGTGATCGACGGCGGCCGCGGCCAGATCGGCGCGGCGCTGAAGGCGTTTGTCGCGCTTGAGCTCGAGCCTCCGCCGCTCATCGGCCTCGCGAAGCAGCACGAGACGATCATTTTTCCCGACGAACGCGCGCCGCTCAACCTGCCGCTGAACCATCCCGGGCTCAACGTGCTCCAGCGCCTACGCGATGAGGCACACCGCTTCGCCAACACCTACAATGCCGACCTGCGCTCGAAGAAAATCCGCGAAAGCGTGCTCGACGATTTCCCCGGCCTCGGCCCCGTGCGCCGCGCCGCGCTCCTGGCGCGCTTCGCCGACATCGACCGGCTGCGCGCTGCCAGCGCGGAGGAGATCGCCGAGGTCGAGGGCTTCGGCGGGAAGCTGGCGGCCGAGCTGCACGGGTTCCTAAACCCATCGGCTTGATTTCCCCACTTCGCTCACGCACCGTCGCGCCCATGAGTGTCGCCGAACCCCGGAAGGACAGCACGGCCTCACCCCATCGCACCGGGCCGGTCGCTTGCCAATTGCCTCGTCTCCGGGACGCGTGGCGCCCCATCCCTGCGATGTCACCCGCCGGCTGACAGCGGGAGCAAATTAGATTGCGAGAAAAGTCATGCCCAGCCTGAGGTCGATGCGCGGTTCGTCCGGCGAAATTCACGGCGATGATACGGGCCGCGCCATAGGTGCTCATCCCTGCGCCCGGGGCCTTCGCCTCCACCGATGACTCCGGCGCCCGCCACCGACCCTGCCGTCGGCAAATCATGCGCGCCCTCCGGCCATCGTCGTGGGCTTCAATTTTGGATCGGCGCAACGCTTCTGTTTTTCATCGCCGCCGCCGCCATGCGGGCGATCGCCGCGGCCAATACCGACCTGCCGCCGATCGATGTGCTGCTGCGCGACGTCCGTGAGGTTTATCTGCCGTGGCTCCGGGGTGACTCGACCGTGTGGTCGCTCCTTTTCCAGACGCACGACGCCGGCGCCCGCCTGTGGCCGATCACCTGGGTCTGGCTCAACGGCCAGATCGACGCGCGGATTCTTGCGTTGAGTGCCACGGTTTTCGGGGCGCTCGCGCTCGCCGTTCTTTTTCACGTTTTGGCGGGGCAGTTTCGCACGGCGACCTTCGCCATTCTCGCGGTCGGCACCGCCGCGCTGCTCCTCAGCCCGGCCTTCTTGCTCCTCGGGCCGGTCACCGGCAGCGACACCTCGGCCATCACGGTGGTGCTGTCGCTCATGCACCTTGCGCTTGCCGGATCGGCCCGCGCCCGCCCGTCACACGTTGTAGCCGGCTTTGCCTGCGGGCTGCTCAACGTCCTGAACGCGTCGGCCGGAATCGCACCCGCCCTCGCCCTCGCGCTGTGGTCCGCGGTTGAGACGCGCCGCGACGCGGGATCCACGCGGGCTCAATTTCGAATATCCGCGGCCCATGCCGCCCTTGCCGTCATGGGGATTGCGTGGGTGGCGCTGCGTGCCGGCACGGCCGGCTGGGCATCGTGGACCATGGCGGACGCACGACCGGTCGCGTGGCCATTTTCCCATGCGGGGTGGTGCTTCGTGCTCTGGGCGCCGGCCGTGATTTGTGTTTTTCGCTGGATGCTTCGGCGCCCCGCCACAGTCGGCCTTGGCTCCATGCTGCCGCTGCTCGCGCTCTGGGCCGGATTGATGGCTGTCGTCTCTGCCGCAACGGGCGGCGGCGCGGCGCCGGCCGTGTTTGCGACGGGCGTCATCGTCAACGCCGCCTGTCTCTGCCTGCTCGTCAGCGGCGCAGTCGCGCAGGATTCCCGGTATCTCGCCGGGGCGGCACTTTGGGTGATACTGGTCGCCCACGCGCTCCTCTCACCGCTGTCGCATCGCGATCGCGTCGGATTGTTCCCCGTGCCGGACGCCGCGGGCGCATCCGCCCTGCAACTCGCCCTCCGCCAGAGCGACAGCTCCGAGTTGACGGCGCGCCACGGCTGGGCCCGCGCACATCTCGACGAAGCCCTGCGGCTCCTCCGCGATCCGCTCATCGAACGGATCCTGCCGGCCTCGATCCGGCCGCCGCTGAGAATCGAATGGGAATCGCCAGACGCCACGGCTGAATTTGTCCCCGGCGCCTTGGTCGCGATTTCTGGCCGCGAACAACTGCCGCTCTTCGGCACCGGGACCGCGGACAGCGCAGCCTTCACGGCCGATTACATCAGTCGCCCACTCCGGACGAGTTTCCCCCTTCTGCTGTTCCGCATCATGGGCGAATTTCACCCACCCCGCGTTTCGGTGACGCTCCGCGATCACCGCGGCAGCCTAGCCGAGGCTTGGAGCGACCCTTTCAGTTCACCGACCCGGTGGCGGCGAGTCCACTATAGCGCACCATCGGATACCTTTCGGGTTGTGGTCCACGACAGCGACGCGGCTTCATGGATCGCCTTCACCGCACCCGTGGAGCTCGGACGGATCTCCTGGTTCGTCGGAAAAATTCTCGCGCTCTGGTCGTGGCTTCTCGCCGGTGGATTCATCGCTTCCGTTCTCACCGCCCGGACCGCGTTTCGTGCGCGACCGACCGGCCTCGCATCCATCACGTTCCCACGCGTCCCGGCCGGCAGCATGAAGCTGGTGCCGTGGCTGGCCCTCGCGGCCTATGCCGTTTTCTTGGGCGGCCACCTCGACACGACCGCCGGACCGAACGACTCCGGCGGCTATCTCAATACGGCGAAGCTTCTGGCCAGCGGGAAAATCACGGCGACACCTCACGCGCCGCTGACCACAGTCACCAACGCGTCCGACGTCGCGCCCTATGTGCCGGGGACGTTTCGCCCCACGGCGGACGGCCGAATGGCGCCGAACTACCCGATCGGATTTCCGCTGTTGGTTGCAGCTCTGGCGCAGGTCATGCCGCTCGATGGGGCGGTCGGCGCCTGTCTGTGGCTGCATTTGATTGCGGGGGTCGTGCTCGTTCAGCGCATGGCCCGCGTCGCAGGGCTCGCTGACGGCTGGGCTTGGCTCGCCGCCGGCATCGTCGGACTGAGTCCCGTCTATGTCTTCCACGCGCTCCAGCCGATGAGCGATGTGCCCGCCCTGGTCTGGGTAACCGCGGCGATCTATCTGGCGTGGACGTGTGAGGCCCACCCGCGGCGGGCCTTCCTCGCTGGCGTCGCCACGGCGGTCGCCGTGCTGATCCGTCCGACCAATATTTTCTGTGTGCTTCCGATCGTCATCTGCCTGGCTGGCCGGTGGCGCGCACTGGCGCTTTGGCTCGGCGGCGGCCTGCCGTTTGCACTCTGGCTCGCCTGGCTCAACCACACGCTCTACGGGAGCATCGGGGCCAGTGGCTACGGAGACCTCCGGACGATGATTGGCCGGGAATTTTTCCTCCTGACCGCTCGGTCCTACGCACAGTGGCTGCCCGCGCTTTTCACCCCGGTGGTCTGCATCGGCCCGGCAGTGTTTTTTCTGCGCGGGGTTCCCGGGCGCACGCGCCTGATCCTGCTGGCTTGGGTCGTCCCGTTTCTAACCTTTTATGCCTTCTATTGGTGCACCTGGGACCATTGGTGCGGCATGCGTTTCGTCCTGCCTGCGGCTCCGGCCTTCGTCATCATGGGCCTGCTCGCTTTGCAGCACCTGCTGCCGCACCTCCGATTGCGCCTTTTCGAGGCCGGCGGCGGGTTCCGCTCGGTGGCCGCATCCACCGTCTTGGTCGTGGGTCTGTTGGGTTCGCTTGTCACCGGCAGTTTCAAGGAGCGCGTGCTCTTCTGGCTCCACGCAAACCGGGAGCACGCGGTGGTCGCTCAGTGGCTTCGCACGCACGCTCCCGCCAACGCAATCGTCCTGGCCAATCTGGCCGCTGGCTCGGTGATGTATTACACGGACCTCACCTGCATCCGCGTCGATTTCGCCCAGCCGGGCATGCTCACCGAAAGTCTGCTCGCACCGATCGAGCGCAGCGGACGACCGGTCTTCGCCATCATCTACAACAGCGAATCGCCCGGGCCGGGCGGCGCGGCGCCTCCTGCCCGGGCTTGGGGCCTGGCCGGGGAATGGCGCAGGGTCGCGGCGCCGTGGCGCGACGGGGCGAGCATCTGGCAGCGGCAAGCCGCGCACCGGTCGGGCGTGAACTAATCACCGAAGCAGCCCATAGGCGGCCCGGCTTCGCGTCCGGAAATTCGCACCCCGAACAAATCCAGGAAAGCGGGCAGAGCCCGCTCCGAGGAAATCGCCAAGCCCAGGACTTCGGACGCAAACAGGCAGGAAAAATGCAGGCCTTCCTGCGAGGGCATCCGACCACCCATTTTTTCTGTCTCAGATTGACCGATCGATCGCACGACGTAGGGTCCGCCCACGTGGAGCTGCAACGACCATTCCTGAAGTGGGCGGGCGGGAAGACCAAGCTGGTCCCGGCCATCGGTGCAGTCGTGCCCTTGACCGCGACCCGCCTCGTCGAGCCATTTGTCGGCAGCGGCGCAGTGGCCCTGAACCTCGGTCTGCCGACCAGCCTGCTCGCTGACACGAATGCCGACCTGATCGCGGTCTATCAGCGGCTGCGAGACGCGCCCGAGGCCTTCATCGCGGAGTGCCACGACCTTTTCTCCGCCGAGGCCAACTCCGCCGCCGTTTACTACCAGCGGCGCGAGGAGTTCAACGCTACCACCGATCCCGCGCGCCGCGCGTCGCTTTTCGTTTACCTGAACCGGCACGGTTACAACGGGCTCTGCCGCTACAATGCCCGCGGCGGGTTCAACGTCCCGTTCGGCCGCTACGCCGCGCCCTACTTCCCGCGCGCCGAGATGCTCACGTTCCACGTGCTGCTCCAACGCTGCACACTCCTGCATGCGGATTTCCGCGCTGTGCTCGCGCAGGCGGGCGCGGGCGATTTTGTCTATTGCGATCCACCCTATGTGCCGGCGAGCGCGACGGCCAATTTCACCGCCTATGCGCGCACGGCCTTCGGTCCGCAGGAGCAGAGCGACCTCGCGGCGTGCTGCCATGCGGCCCGGCAAAGAGGTGCGATCGTAGCACTCTCCAACCACGACACGCCCGAGACGCGGGCGCTCTACGCCGGCGCCGATGAATGCCACGAATTGCTCGTGCGCCGCCAGATCAGCTGCCACGGCGCCAACCGCACCCAGGCCCGTGAACTCCTCGTTGTCTATCGCCCCGCGGCGTGAGCGGGCAGGCTGAGCGACCCGCCCTACTTCTTCCCCAGCTCCCCCGCGATCTGGGCGGCGAGGGCGGACACGGCCTGGCTCAGCTGCGCGGCGAGCGCGGCCTCGCTCTTGCCGTCCCAGCGCAGATCGGGGGCGTGGAAATCGCCGCGCGCGGCGGGCACCTTCGACTCGGGCGCCGCCGGCGCCAGTTCCCACACGGCCCGAAACGCCACCGCGCCGCCCGCTTCGCCTTCGCAGGCGAGCACGCGCACGGTCAGCGTGGCGTCGATCTTCGTCGCCTCGCGGCGCGAGCCGGCGGTGAGCACGGCACTGGCGGCGCCGCGGGCCAGCAGCTCTTCGCGGAGCACGCGGGCGATGCCGGCCTCAAGCGGTTCGCCCCAGCGGGCGAAATCGCGGAATTCCAGTTCGTTGGCGCCCCGCCGCACCACCATCGGGCGGGAGCGCAGGTAGCTCGCGAGTTCGACCTCGCGCAGCTGGACCGCGGGCGCGCTGGCCACTGGCGTCGCCCCCGCGGCCGCGGTGGCGAGCACGTAGAACCGCATCGGGTCCGTCTTCGCCTCCGGCACGATCGAGCAGCCGGCGGCGGCGAGCAGCCCCGCGGCGGCGAGCGCGAGCCGGGAGAACGGAAATGGGCGGGTTTTCATGCAGGGAAAATCTCGGCGGGACTCACGACGGCTTCATTGCGGCACCTTGCGGCCGGTGATGATCGCGCTGGGGTTGCGCTCCAGAAAATCCGCGAGGCGCTTCACGGACTCCGCGGCTTCGCCGACCCGCTCAAAGGTCACCGCGAGATCGTCGCCGAGGCCCGACTGCGCCCGGAGAAAGTCCCGCGCCGCGGCCGCGGCATCGTGAAACGATTTCACGGCTTGCTGCGCGTCGGCGAGTGTGACGTGCACGTCCTTCGCCATCGGATCGACCTGCCGGTCAATCTTGGCGATCGTGCCGCGCAGTTCGGCGATGGCGGTGTTGAGCGTCTCAAACGCGCGCTTCATGTCGGGTCCGCTCACGAGTGTCTCCACCTGGGCGCCCGCGCGCTTCCACTGCTCCGTCACCCCACGAAGATCGACGCCATCGAGGTGGCGGCGGACATCGGCCATCAGCGTGGTCAGGCCCTTGGAGATGCCGTCGAAGTCGATTTTGCGCAGGCCCGCGAGAATCTCGGTGATACTCGCCTGGTATTCCGCGATGGCGGAGGGCACAAAGGGCACGATGACGAACCGGTCGTCGGGCACCGCCACGGACGGGGGGTTCTCCATGGGATCGAGGAAGTCGAGGCCCACGAAAAGCAAACCGGTGGCCCAGCCCTGCACCTCGAGCCGGGCGCGCAGCCCGCGCTGCACCATGGCCTGCAGCTCGGCGCGGTCGGTCACGTTGATCGGCTGGCCGCGGTTGTCGCTGATCACGTCCTTGCTGAATTCGCAGACCACGGCGACGACCGAGCGGTTGCTCTGCCCGTCGTAGCGGATCGTGAGATCGACCACGCGGCCCACCCGCACGCCGCGCAGCTTCACTTGGGAACCCTGGTCGAGGCCGTGCACCGATTCGTCGAAATACACCACGAAGCGCTGCGGCTTGGCGAAGAAGTTGAAGCCGCCGAACGCGAAGAGCGCCACGATGCCGAGCACCACCGCCCCAATCACGAATGCTCCGACGATAGTTGGGCTGACTTTGGTCTTCATCAAGGCTGGTGCGGTTCTAGGGCGGGAGACTCACGCAAAGGACGCAGCGGCCGCAAAGGTTTTTCCATGCGGCGCGGGTGAGGCGACCGGAGTGCGGGGCGAATCGGAGGTTTCATCGGGCAACTGGGCTTGGTTTCGCACGGCGGAGAAACTCCGACACGCGCGGGTCGTCACTGTTCGCCGCCAGTTCGTGCGGCTTGCCTTCCGCGATGATGCCCTTCTCCGCCCGGTCGAGCATGATGAGGCGGTCCGCGATCGCGAAAAGCGAGGCCAGCTCGTGCGAGACCACGACGATGGTGGTGCCGAAGGTGTCGCGGATGTGGAGGATGAGTTCGTCGAGCTTGCGCGAGGTCACCGGATCGAGCCCGGCCGAAGGCTCGTCGAAAAACACGATCTCGGGATCGAGCGCCAGGGCGCGCGCCAGGCCGGCGCGTTTCTTCATGCCGCCGCTGATCTCCGCGGGCAGGTAATCCTCGAAACCCGCGAGACCGACCTGCGCGAGCTTCAGGTTGGCGATGGCGTCGATCTCGCGGCGCTTGAGCGGGGTGTAGTGTTCCAACGGCAGCGCCACGTTCTGCCGCAGCGTGAGCGAGCTCCAGAGCGCGCCGCCCTGGAAAAGCATGCCGAAGGTCTTCAGCAGCGCGTGGCGGTCCGCGAGCGTGGCATCGGAAAACGGGCGGCCGAAAAATTTTACTGCGCCCGCCATCGGGTGGTTCAGCCCCACGAGATGCCGGAGCAGTGTGCTCTTGCCGCAGCCCGAGCCGCCGATGACAAAGAACACCTCCCCGCGCGCGACGGTGAACGTCACCTCATCGAGGATGATCTCGCCGTCGTAGCCGCCGCGGAGTTTTTCCACTGCGATGGCGGGCGGGGCCGAGGGGGCGGGAGGACTGAGCTTCATCGGCGGTTCACCAGCCCAGGATGTTGAAGATGACGGCAAACACCGCGTCCGCCACGATCACGAGCAGGATCGAGGTCACGACCGCCGAGGTCGCCGCGAGCCCCACGCCTGCGGCGCTGCGCTCCGCCTGGAACCCGCGCCAGCAGCTCGCGACCGCTATGAGCAGGCCAAAGACCACCGACTTGACCAAGCCCGAGTTCAGATCTGAGAGATCGACGATGCTCTGCGTCTCGATCCAGTAGGCGGCGGGCGGGATATCGAGCACGCCCGATCCCACGGCCATGCCGCCGAGGATGCCCAGACAATCGGCGTAGAGCGCGAGCAACGGCATCATGATCGTCAGCGCCACCAGCCGGGGCAGCACCAGGAAATCCACCGGCGGGATGCCGAGCGTCTCGAGCGCATCGATTTCCTCGTTGGCCTTCATGTTGGCGAGCGTCGCGGCAAACGCCGCGCCCGTGCGCCCGGCGAGGATGATGGCCGCCATCATCGGCCCCATCTCGCGCACCACCGAAAGCCCCACGAGATCGGCCACGTAGATGTCGGCGCCAAACTGCCGCAGCTGCACCGCCGCCTGGTAGGCCATGATCAGGCCGACGAGGAAACTGATCAGGCTCACGATCGGCAGCGCCATCGCCCCGCATTGCTGCATCTCGTGGAGGCAGTCGCCCCAGCGGAAATCGCGGGGGCGCCGGATGAGCCGCGCCACACCCAGCACACACTCGCCGAGAAACGCCGTGCCCGTGCGCGCCCGCGCCCAGGTGCCGAACGTCGCGTGCCCCACCCCGGCCACGAAGCTGTCCGCCCGATCGGCGGGCGGGCGCGGACCATGCGCCGTGCCGAATTGATCGAGCATCGCGCCAATCTTTTCCGGCAAGGCCGAGGTGTCGCACTCCGCGCCCGCCACGCGGCACCATTCCTTCACCTCAAAAAGAAACAGCAGCAGCGACGTATCCCAGGTCTCGAGGTCCGCGATGCTTAGACGCACGCGCGCCGGCCGGACCGGACCGCGGACGCGCGACCACGCGGGCCGCGGCTCGGTGACCTGCCACACGCCGCCGACCACGACATCGAGCCGGCCGTCGGCCTCGTTTGCGGTGGCGCGCGCTTCCCCTGTTTCCAAAGCCTCGGGCATCGCGATGGACTCCACCCGTCACACCCGCCCGCGCCAAACCAATTCGGGCGGACGGAGGGCGGGGGGTGGCATCGCACCCTTCGTCCCACCCGCGGCGCAGGGGTTCCGCGGGCGGGGCGATTTCTTTCCGGCGCGAGCTTGCGCCCGCCGCGGCGGACGGCCGCAATCGCCGGCTCCATGCGCCGCTTTGCCACGCTCCTGCTCGACCTCGACGGCACGCTCGTCGATGCCTTCACGACCATCCACCGCGGATATTGCCACGCCCTGCCGCAGTTTGGCGTGCCGGCGCCCACCCTGGCGCAGGTCCGCCGTGCCGTCGGCGGCGGCATCCATCAGGCGATGGCGCATTTTCTGCCGGCGGAAAAGATCCCCGCCGCCGTGGCCCTGCACGTCGCCTACTCCGATTCGATCTTGCTCGAAGACGTGGTCCTGCTGCCCGGGGCGCTGGAGCTGCTCCGCGCGCAGCACGCCGCGGGCGTGACGCTCGCCGTGTTCACCAACAAACGCGGCGAGCACGCCCGCCGCATCTGCGATCACCTCGGCGTGACGCCGTTCGTCCGCGGGGTCTTCGGCGCACGCGACACCGCGTGGCTAAAACCGCAGCCCGAATTCGCCGCCCACGTGCTGGCGCAGCTCGGCGCGCACGCCGATTCGACCTTGCTGGTCGGCGACTCGCCCTTCGACGTGCAGGCCGCGCATAATGGCGGCTTCCCCTGCTGGTGCGTCACCACCGGCACGCACGACACCACCGAGCTGCGCGCCGCCAACGCCGACGCCGTCTTTCCCGATCTCGTCACCCTGCACCGGGCGCTCGCCGCGCCCACCGCGGGCTAGTCCTCGACCTTCACCCGCGCCCGCTCGACCTCGAGCCGCAGCGCCCAGAGCGACATCCACACGTCGCGCAGGAAAGCCACCAGCGCCGCGAAGAGGCACACCACGCTGCCGAGGAAAATCACCACCAGCGGCGCCGCGAAATTCCGCGCCGCCGCCGCATCCACGAAGATCGCCATCACCAGCAGGCAGGAGAGCAGCATGCTCAGGCCGGCCAGCGTGACGGCGACGCGGATCAGCTTAGCGCGCCGCCAGAGGATGTTGAGCTGAGTCTCAAAATGCACGCGGTCGGCACCGCCCGCCGTCCGCACCTTTTCCGCCAGTCCCCGCGTGCGATCGACGATGCGGCCCATGCGGTTGGTCAGGGTGAGCATGAGCGCACCCACGCCCGAGATCAGAATCACCGGCGTGATCGCGAGCTGAATGACCGGGAGGAAGGAATTGGAAACCGCAGGATCCATTGCGCGGAGCCTGGCGCGCCCGCGGCGAAGCGGGCAACACCGGTTTGCATCGCGGCCCAAAGCCGTTTCACCTCGGCGTCCCCGTGCCTCCGCCCGCCGCCTCCTCTGCCTCCGCCACGCTCACCGGCGTGCTCGAGCGCATCATTTTTCTCAACGAGGAGAACCACTACACCATCGCGGAGTTCCGCCCCGACCTCCCGCCCGCGCCGCGCGCCGACGCCAAGGCCCGCGCCGAGCTCGTCACCATCGTCGGCGCGCTGCCGAGCGTCGAGTGCGGCGAGACGCTGCACCTCACCGGCGAATGGACGCGCCACGCCCAGCACGGCGCGCAGTTCAAAATCTCGGCGTTCAAGAGCGAGCTGCCCGCCTCGGTTTACGGCATCCGCAAATACCTCGGCAGCGGCCTCGTGCCCGGCATCGGCAAGGTTTACGCCAACAAGATCGTCGATGCCTTCGGCACCGACACCTTCCGCGTGCTCAGCGAAGAGTCCGGCCGCCTACGCGATGTCGAGGGCATCGGCAAAAAACGCGCCACCGCGATCAAGCAGGCTTGGGACGCCAAGCGCACGGAGCGCGAGCTCTACATCTTCCTCCAGACCTACGGCGTCACGCCCTCGCAGTGCCTCAAGCTCGTGAAGCACTTCGGCCCCGGCGCGAAGACCATCCTCACCACCGAACCCTACCGCGCCGCCCGCGAGATCGACGGCATCGGCTTCAAGACCGCCGACCGCATCGCCATCAACCTCGGCTTCGCCAACGACGCCCCGCCGCGCCTCGACGCCGGCCTCATCTACGCGCTCGAGACCCTGCAGGAGGACGGCCACACCGCCTACCGCGAGGCCGATCTCGTCACCCACTCCGCCGGCCTGCTCGAGACCGACTCGCGCTTCCTCGAAGCCCGCATCGCGGCCCTCGTGGAAAACAAATCCCTCGTCCGCCACTGGCCCATCGAAACTGTGGGAGGGGCTTTACGCCCCGACCGACTGATTGACCCGCTTTCGTCGAGGCATAAAGCCCCTCCCACCGCCAATCCCCTGCCCGGCTCCGGCCTCGTGCAACTCCCGCATCACGACCGCGCCGAGCAAAAAATCGCCGCCACCGTCGCCCGCCTGACGCGCGTGCCCAGCGGCCTCCCGCCGATCAAAATCGAGGCCGCGGTCGCATGGGCGGAGCAGAAAGCCGGCTTCGAGTTTGCCGCGCTCCAGCGCACCGCGCTTCGCTGCGCCCTCGCGCACAAGCTCTCCATCCTCACCGGCGGACCGGGCACGGGGAAAGCCCAGCCTCTCGACGCCCGCGTGCTCACCCCCACCGGTTTCCGCACCATCGGCGAGATACGCCCCGGCGACCTCGTCATCGCTGCCGAAGGCCAAGCCGTCGCCGTGCGCAGCATCCATCCGCAGGGTAAGAAACCGACCTACCGCGTCATTTTCTCCGATGGTCGCGTCACTCGCTGCTGCGACGATCACCTCTGGCGCGTCTGGACGCGCACTTCCGTTTGGAGCCCGGAGAAAAGGAAAAAAATCCGCTCTCGCGGCTGGCGGGTCCTCCCCCTCAGCACTATCCGCCGGCGTATCGACCTCGACCGCACCGAGTGTGATCGCCTCGGCATTCCACTCTTCACGGCTTCGTTCGGCGAAGCACCCGCCCCGCTTCCTGTCGATCCCTACATCCTCGGGGCACTCATCGGCGATGGCACCCTAAGCGACGCCGTGCTCATCACCACGACCGATTCCGCCCTCGTGGCCAGTCTCTCCACCCGCCTCCAATCGCTCGACTTGCGCCTGAAGCAAGTCTTCTCGGCCGGCGTCCCGACGATTACGTGGCGCATCGTCGGCCGCGGAAAGGGGTTCCCCAATCCCCTCCGCGAAGCCCTGAAAATCCTCGGCCTCGCCGTCAAATCCCACGCCAAGTTTATCCCCCCCGCTTACCTCTTTGCCTCTGCCACGCAGCGCCTCGATCTCCTCCGCGGCCTCCTCGATACCGATGGCACAGTCGATAAACTCGGGGTCGTTTCGTTTACCACTTCCAGTCCTCGCCTTGCTGAAGATTTCCAACACCTCGCCTGGTCCCTCGGCTGCATCGCCACCCGTGGTGTCGTCAAACATCCGACCTACACCCACCGCGGAAAAAAACTCACCGGGCTCCCCGCGCACACGATTTTTCTCCAACACCCCGCGCCTGGCAGCCTCTTCAGCCTCGAACGAAAAATCCGCCGCACCTGCCGCCCGAAAGCCCGGGCGCGCCTCGGCCATCGCCTCCGTCTCACGGCCGTCGAGCCCGCCGGCGAAGCCGAATGCTGCTGTATCTCGATTGATTCTCCCACCGGGCTCTACGTGACGGATGATTACATCGTCACGCATAACACCACCATCCTCCGTGCGCTCGTCGAGATTCTGAAGGCCAAGCAGGTCCGCGTGCATCTCGCCGCGCCCACCGGTCGCGCCGCTCAGCGCTTGGCGGCGACGACCGGCGGCTTCGCCACGACGATTCACCGGCTGCTCGGCTACGACGCCGCGGCCGGCGGCTTCCTCGCCACCGACGACAAGCCCCTCGCCACCGACTTCCTCATCGTGGACGAGGCCTCGATGCTCGACAACCGCCTCGCCGCCGCGCTGCTCCAGGCCGTCCCCTCGCGCGCCCACGTCCTCCTCGTCGGCGACACCGATCAGTTGCCGAGCGTCGGCGCCGGCAACGTGCTCAAGGATCTGATCGCGGCCAGCGGCGAGGCCGGCGACGCGTCGCCCGTCACGCGCCTCTCCGTCATCTTCCGCCAGCAAGGCCAGTCGCAGATCGTCACGACCGCGCACGCGATCAACGTCGGCGAACCCAAGGCCCCGCCGGTCGCCGCCGAGGTCTCCGCCGCCCAGGTCTGGGCCGATCTCAACTTCATCGCCGCGACCGATGCCGAGGACTGCGTGCGCAAAATCCTCCAACTCGTGACCGAGTTCATCCCGCAGAAGCTGAAATGGCCGCACCCGATCCACGACGTGCAGGTGCTCGCGCCCATGCACAAAGGCGTCGCCGGCGTCGCCAACCTCAACACGCAGCTCCAAGCCGCCCTCAACCCCGGGCCCGCCTTCGGCAGCCCTGCCGGCGCCGGAACGCGCCGGCCCACCTCAATCCGCGCCGGCGGCACCGAGTTTCGTGTGGGCGACAAGGTCATCCAGCTGCGCAACAATTACGACAAGGGCATCTTCAACGGCGACATCGGCACCGTCGTCTCCGCCGATCCCGCGACCGGCGCGCTCGAGGTGGATTTCGACGGCACGCGCCAATCGCTGGAACGCGGCGAACTGGGCAACCTCGCTCCCGCCTACGCCATCAGCATCCACAAGAGCCAGGGCAGCGAGTATCCCGTCGTGATCGTGCCGCTGCTGAAGGCGCACTTCATGATGCTCCAGCGCAACCTGCTCTACACCGCGATCACGCGCGGCAAGAAGAAGGTCTTCCTCGTCGGCGACCCCGCCGCCTACGCGATGGCCGTGCGCAACGCGGAATCGAAAATGCGCTGCACGCACCTGCGCGAGAAGATCGCCGCAGCCAACATTCTTTAGGTGTCACCCGGCTCAATTCATCAACCAAGATACGCTCGCATTCCTTTTCCGAGCCGCGCAAAAAACACACCTGACAGATGAACCGGCGCATCACAGAAGCAGCAGCAAAGCTGGGGCGAGGCACACGCATGGCAGACGTGCAGGCGGTGCTGCCTGGAGTTTTGCGTGGTTCCGATCCACTTGGGGACTTCTTCATCGAGTCGATTTCCGCCCGTGATCGCCGTGCGCAAGGCGCGACTTTTACACCCCAGTGGTTAATCGATCTTCAGCTCGATCAAATCGCGGCAAAAACGAGCCCCGCACGCATCGTGGACGCCGGAGCCGGGACTGGCCGCTATGCTCTTGCCGCCGCACGACGCTGGCCGCGCGCAAAAGTGATTGCGGTCGAGAAAGACGCGGCCCTCGCCGAGGCGACCCGGATCAACGCCCAAATGGCCGGCCTGAAAGTTCAGGTTATTTGCGACGACTATATTGCGTTAAATCTGCCACGCATCGCTGGAGTGACTGCTTTTGTCGGCAATCCACCCTACGTTCGTCACCACGACATTCGACCCGAAGACAAGGCCTGGTATTCGGCGCAGATGCGGCAACTCGGCCTGCCGGGCAGCCAGCTCGCGGGGCTGCACCTCTATTTTTTTCTCAAGTCGCACCTCCTGTCGCGGCCAGGTGACATCGGGTGCTTTGTCACGGCGGCCGAATGGATGGAAACGAATTACGGCGAAAGCATGCGCGCCCTTTTTTGCCGAATGGGCGGAGACCGCTTGGTCCGCGCGCATCCCGCCGAGCGGATTTTCGACGACGCGCTGACTACCTCGGTCATTACTGGCTGGAGCGAGGGGAGCGACGATCACGTCGCCGTAAGTGATCTGATGCTCCGCGCCGTGCAACCGCAGTTTCAGGCGAAGCGCCAGCAGTTGCTCTCACTGACCAAATGGCCAGGCCACGGCCTCCCGATGCCGTCCCCATCGGAACTCGGCCCCATGCTGGGCGATTTTTTTCAGGTGAGCCGGGGTCAAGTCACAGGCTTGAACGAAGCTTGGATCGCCACGCCCGACACGGAGCGCCTGATTCCAGAGCGATATCTCTTTCCGTGTGTGACCGACGCGATGGACATTATCGACGCAAACGGTCTCATCCACGATTCCTCACGTCTACGCCGGGTGATCGACCTGCCGGCCGATTTGCATGAGCTTTCCGCCGCCGAGCGCCGGCGCGTCGACACGTTTCTCGAAGCCGCGTCGCTCGTTGGTGCGGCCGACTCCTACACGGCGCAGCACCGCAAGCCGTGGTGGCGCGTCCGACTCAAACCACCGCCAGCGATCGTGATGAGCTACATGGGGCGCCGGCCGCCTTGCTTCGCGCGTAATGCCTGCGGCGCTCGCCTCATCAACATCGCGCATGGTCTGACACCGCTGCAGCCCATGAGCGCCGCCACCCAAGATCGCATCGTTGCATGGCTGAATCGCAACGTCGCGGCCACGGGCGGACGCACCTACGGCGGCGGCATGGTGAAATTCGAGCCGGGCGACGCGATGGTCATCCCGCTGCTCGGAGACGAGATTTTCCCTGCGGCATGAACAAGGTCCCCCCGCTTTGGACGGCGAAGCAGTTCGCCGCGGATGCCGAGAAGTCCGCCGCTGCATTTCGCGCGGGGCGCCTCGCTCCCACCGAAGCGTGGAAACAGCACTTCACAGAATCGCGCCAGCTCTTCACAACCCTGTTCGAGCACTTGGGTGAGATGGCTCCCAATCGCATTTCGGACGCCAGTCTCGCAGCATCCTACAAGGACAACCTTGGCGAAGCCCTGCGTTACCTGTCCGGCCCGCCAATCTCGGATGACGACCTGAAAGTGCTCGCCGCGGTGCCGTCGCTCGCGCCCGGCGTCCTCAGCGCCGACAAGAAGAAGTTGAGAAAAGTTTTCTCCGTGATCCAGCAAACCATCGACCCGTTTCGTTTTCCTTGGATTGTGGAACGGCGGTCTCCGACGCCTGAGGAGAAGTCCGCCGCGCTCTTGGCGTCGTCAGTTCTTCTCGCCGCGCAACGCATCTCCACTGCACGCCGCGGCGACGGCAAATCAACCCAGGAAGCGTTGGTCAAAGACTACCTTGTCTCATTGAAATACACTGAAGTCCCGCGCGCCGCGATCTCGACGATCGTGGAAGGCCCAAAGCGAGGGGAGTTCTGCTCCGAGTGTCTGCTCGGAACCCGCAAAGCCGATGTGATTCTGCGGCTCAATGACACGCGTCTGATGCCCATTGAGTGCAAGGTGTCGAACAGCGCCACCAACTCGGTCAAACGTCTCAACAACGACGCCGCAGCCAAGGCGGTGGAGTGGCAGCGCTCTTTTGGCACCAGCCAAGTGGTGCCGACCGCTGTGATCGGCGGAGTTTTCAAAGTGAATAATCTACTGCAAGCGCAGGACTCGGGGCTCACGATTTTTTGGGCTCACGATCTGGCAAAGCTCGGTAGCTACATCAGCTCGACCGAGGCGAGATAGTTCTGGCCCGCGTCCTCGCTTAAGGGCGTCACCGGCCGCGCAGTGAATCGCAAGTTGGTTCTGCTCTACTGGGACATCGGGCGCGGGATCGCGGAGAAGCAGCAGACACTCGGCTGGGGTGACGCCGTGGTGGAACGGCTCGCGGCCGATTTGCGGGCGGAATTTCCTGACCTGCGTGGGTTCTCCTCCGGCAACGTCTGGCGCATGCTACAGCTCTACGCGGACCATACGTCGCCTGAATTTCTCTCACAAGCTGTGAGAGAATTGGGGCCTCGTGGTGTTGAAACGGCGAAGCCTGAAATTCTCGCACAAGCTGTGCGAGAATTGGTGGGAGCCATTCCATGGGGGCAACACGTGGAGATGCTCAATAAGCTCACCGACCCCGCCGCGCGCCTCTACTACCTCCGCGCCACGGCGCAATTCGGCTGGAGCCGCGCGGTGCTGCTCAACCAGATCAAAGCGCAGGCTTACGAGCGCGCGAAGGCGGAGAAGAAGACGCACAACTTTGCCGTGGCGCTGCCAGAGCATTTCGCGGAGCAAGCCGACGAGATGCTGAAGAGCCGCTACAACCTGGAATTCCTCGGCATCGCGCGGCCGATGAAGGAGCGGGAGCTGGAGGACCGGCTCATCGGCCGGCTGCAAAATTTCATCTTGGAGCTCGGCTACGGGTTTTGCTTCGTGGGCCGGCAATACCGGCTGGCCCTCGGCGCGAAGGAATACTTTGTGGACCTGTTGTTTTACCACCGCTTCCTCAAGGCGCTCGTCGCGTTCGACCTCAAGGTCGTGGCGTTTGAGCCGGAGTTTGCGGGCAAGATGGATTTCTATCTGAACCTCCTGAACGAAAAGGAGCGCGCCCCGGACGACCGCCCCTCCATCGGCATCATCCTCTGCGCGGAGAAGGACGACGTGGAGGTGGAGTTCGCGCTGAAGTCGAAGACCAACCCCATCGGCGTGGCGCAGTATGAGCTTCAGTCCAAGCTGCCGGCGGAATTCAGAGGCAAGCTGCCAACGGCGAAGCAACTCGCCGCAGTCGTCCGCGAAGTGCTGCCTGCCTCCGCCAAAGCCTGATCGCACCCTGCGCCGCCAGAGGTGCCGTTTCGGCGGGGTCAGAAATAAAACTGCTCCGACACGATTTTGCCCTTCTTTACTTGGTAGACGCAGAGCTCGGCCATCTTCATGCGACCTTGGCCCTTCATCGTGACGTCCATGGCCATCGTGCAGGCAAACGAGCTGTCGGCCACCACGGGCTCCGAGACTTTGAGCGAATGCATCTTCTCCACCATCTCGCCGAAGGCGTGGCCCTTCTTGATGATCTTGGCGCGGCCCTTCGTCACCTTGGGAAAGTTCGGGGTGGCGTTGGGCTCGATGCTGACGGCGGCGATGCCGTAGAGTTTCTTATGGGCGGTTTCCCACTCCGCCTTGCGGCAGAGGGCGACGAGACGTTTGGCGATGGCGGCGGTTGTCATGGGAGGAGGGGCTGAGGGTTTACCGATCGATGTGAGCCAACATTCTCCTGCAAGGCGGCGCATCGGGCAAGGGGCAAAACCGATCCGCACCGTGAGCCTTGCGCTCAACGCGTCCGCCGCCAACCTCCCGCCGATGCACCCCCGCCGCCGTTTTCTCCGGGCCTCCGGCTTGCTCGCCGCCGGCGCTGCGCTCGGACAATCTTCACTGGCGCGGGCCGCGGATGCGGTCGCCGGCACCACCGGGGCCAAGGGCATCACGCTGCCGTTTGCCAACGGCGAGCGCGAACTCGTGGCCTACCCGCAGAAGCGCCCGCTCATCCGCCTCACCGCGCGGCCGCCGCAGCTCGAGACGCCGTTCTCCGTGTTCAACGACGGCGTGCTCACGCCCAACGACGCGTTCTTCGTCCGCTACCACCTCAGCGACATCCCGACGTCGATCGATCTCTCAACCTTTCGGCTGCGCGTGCGCGGCAAGGTCGCAAACGAACTTTCGCTTTCGCTCGATGAACTGAAGCGCCTCGCGACGCCCGTCGATCTCGTCGCGGTCAATCAATGCTCGGGCAACAGCCGCGGCTTCTTCACGCCCCGCGTCAACGGCGGCCAGCTCGGCCACGGCGCGATGGGCTGCGCGCGCTGGACGGGCGTGCCGCTGCGCGCCTTGCTCGAAAAGGCCGGCGTCGCCGCAGGCGCACGGCAGGTGGCCTTCGATGGCCTCGACCGCGCGCCGCTCCCGGGCACGCCGGATTTTGTGAAGGCCCTCGACCTCGATCACGCGCTCGACGGCGAGGTGATGCTCGCATGGGGCATGAATGGCGCTGATCTCCCCGTGCTCAACGGCTACCCGCTGCGTCTCGTCGTGCCCGGCTACTTCGGCACCTACTGGATCAAGCACGTGCACGACATCGAGGTGCTCGACCGCGACTTCAGCGGTTTCTGGCAGGCGACCGCGTATCGGATGCCCGACACGCCGCATCACGCTATCGCGCCCGGCACCGCGCCGAAGAAAACCGTGCCCATCGCGCGCTTCACCATCCGCTCGTTCATCACAAGCCACGCCGAGGGCGCGACGCTGCCCGCCGGCCGCGAGGCGCGCGTGCGCGGCATCGCGTTCGACAGCGGACACGGCATCCGCGAGGTCGCGTTCTCCGGCGACGGCGGCCGCACCTGGCGCGCCGCCACGCTCGGCGCCGATCAGGGTCGCTACGGTTTCCGTGAGTGGACGATTCCCTTCACCCCCGCGGCGCGCGGCCCGCACACGCTCATGGCCCGTGCCCTCAATCGCCTCGGCGAATCCCAGCCCCTCGAGCCGCTCTGGAACCCGGCCGGCTACGCGCGCAACGTCGTCGAACCCGTCCGCATCGAAGCCGTATGAAACGCCCCCTCCTCCCCGCCCTTGCGATCACCCTCGGTGTGGCTGCGCTGCTCGCCGCCGACGCCCAGCCCCGCGTCGTGTCGATCACGCTGCCCACCGAGACCGCCCGCCTCGCCGATTCACCCCTGCCCGGCGCCGCGCTCGCCACCGCGCTGTGCTCCACCTGCCACTCCTCGGACTACGTGCTCACCCAGCCGCCGGCCTCCTCACGTGCCTACTGGAAAAACACCGTGATCAAGATGCAGAAGACCTTCGGCGCCCCGATTCCCGACACCGCGATCGATCCGCTCACCGACTATCTCGTGAAACTCTACGGCGCCGAGCGGGCCGCGGCCAAGTAGCCGCGCGTGACCACTGCCGTCCTCGCCTGGCGCAGCTCCTTTCATTCAACCCCGCCCATGCACCGCCCTTCGTCGTCGCTCACTCGTCTCGCCCTTTTCATCTTCGCCGTCGCGGCGCCTTTCGCCACCGCCGCCGACACCGCCCGCCAGGGAAAAACCACGACCGCCCTCGACCGCTACGTCGCTGCGCCCGATCCCAGCTTCTCCTGGAAAAAAGTCGCCGAGTCCCGCGACGAGGCCGCCGGCGCCACCGTTTACACCCTCGATCTCGTTTCGCAAAACTGGCTCACAACCGCCGAGGTCAACCGCACCGAGTGGCGCCACTGGCTGCTCATCGTGAAGCCCGACAATCTCGCGCACTCCACCGCCCTCCTCACGATCGGCGGCGGCGCCAACGCCCCCGCCGCCGCGCCGCCCAAGCCCTCGCGTTCGCTCCTCGATCTCGCCAAGGGCACCCAGTCCGTCGCCATCGAGCTGCGCATGGTGCCTAACCAGACCCTCGTCTTCGGCGGCGACGGCGTGGAGCGCAAGGAAGACGACCTCATCGCCTACACTTGGGACAAGTTTCTCCGCACGGGCGACGAACGCTGGCCCGCGCGCCTGCCGATGACGAAGGCCGCCGTGCGCGCGATGGACGCCGTCACCGCCTTTCTCGCCAGCGCGGAAGGCGGCCGTGCGGCCGTGGACAAATTCGTCGTCGCCGGCGCCTCAAAGCGCGGCTGGACCTCGTGGGCCGCCGCCGCCGTCGATCGCCGCGTCGTCGCGATCTGCCCCCTCGTGATCAACGTGCTCAACCTTGAGCCATCGATGGTCCACCATTTCCGCTCCTATGGCTTCTACGCGCCGGCCGTCGGCGACTACGTCCGGCACGCCATCATGGACTGGAACGGCACGCCGGAACTGAAGGCCCTCTACGCCATCGAGGATCCGATCTCCTACGTCGATCGTTTCACGATGCCGAAGCTCATGATCAACGCCTGCGGTGATCAGTTCTTCGCGGCTGACTCGTCGCAGTTTTTTTTCAACGAGCTGCCGGGCGAAAAATTCCAGCGCCACGTGCCCAACACCGATCACTCGCTGCGCAACAGCGACGCCACCCAAACCCTCCTCGCGTGGCACCACGCCATCGTGAACCGCACGGCGCTGCCGCAATTCACGTGGCAAACCGGCAGCGACGGCTCGCTCACCGTCACGACCAAGACCAAGCCGACCTCCGTGCTCCTCTGGCAGGCGACCAATCCCGCCGCGCGCGACTTCCGCCTCGAGACGCTCGGCCCCGTCTGGCAATCGTCGCCGGTCGAAGGCCGCGGCACCTTCACCGCCTCGGTCCCGAAACCCGCACAGGGCTGGACCGCGTTCTTCCTTGAGCTGTCCTTCGACATCGGCGCGCCTCATCCGCTCAAGCTCACGACCGACGTGGCCATCTTCCCCGACACCCTGCCCTTCCCCGCCCCCGAGCCCAAGCGCCCGAAGGGTTTCCTCACGCGCTGAAATTTTCTCGCGCGGCGCCATGCTGAAGAAACTCCGCGCCAAGTTCCCCCGCCGCTCCGTCGCCTACGCGCGGGCCCGCGCGCTCGTGTCGCGGCACCCGCTGCCCCCCGGCGATCTCGTGCGGCTCGATGTCATCGAGAAAAACGACCGCACCTTTCTCCTGCGCCGCGCCACCGAGGTCGGCCCCATTTTCAAAGCGATCGCGTGGGACGAGTTTTGGGTGTGCATCGTCGGCCTCGAACTCGGCCGCCGCCTTCTCCGCGAACACGCCGACGCGCTGCGACCCGTCACACTGAAGCTCGAGCCGCTTTTCCCCAAGGGCTTCCTCCGCCAGATGCAGGGCGAGGACCACCGCCGCTACCGCAAGGCTCTGCAGCGCGCCATCCGCGGCGAGGACCTCGCGGCCAACCGCCGCGGGCTCGACGCCATCGCGGCCGATGCGCTCGCGCGCTACGCCACCCAGCCGCGCGCCGCCGAGGATTCCGCCGCCGATCTCATCCGCACGCTCAACGCCATCGCCAGCGGCATGTTGATCCAGATTTTTTTCGGCGCGCAGTTCGGCACCCCGCAATTCGAGCGTGTGCTGGCGGGCTACCACCGCCTCGGCCCCTACGGACTCGTGTGGAATCTCGGGCCCCAGCAGCACGCGGCCTTCGCGGAGATCCGCGACTTCCTGCTCGCGGAGTTCGGCGGCGCCGCGACCTCGCACCCGCCTGGCGCGGAAGCCAGCATTCTGGGCCAGCTCGTGCGCGAGGGCACGCTCGACGCCACGCTCCTCGGCAACCTGATTTACATGGTGGAGATGGGCCGCTACGACACCTACTCGCTCTTCCGCTGGCTCGTGAAATACGCCGCCGACCATCCCACGCTGCTCGACGCCATCGCGCACGAGGACGCCTCGAAGGTTCCACCCACCGGCCGGCGCTCGCTCGCCGAGGCCTTCGTGATCGAGACGCTTCGTATGGACCAGAGCGAGCGCCTCATCCGCGTGGCGCAGCGTGACCTGGTGTTCGAGGGGTGGCTAATCCCGAAGCACGCCACCGTGCGTATCTGCCTCTGGGAGCCGCACAAATCGCCGGCGACGTTTCCCGAACCGTTCCGCTTTGATCCCGCGCGTTTCCTCGCGGAAAAAGACCCCGGCGCGGATCAGTTCGCGCCATTCGGCCTCGATGCGCACCAGTGCCCGTTTGGTGATCTCGCGATCGGGCTCAGCGTGATTTTCCTCCGCGCCCTCGCCCGCGCCTACGTGCCGGCCTCGCTTGGCGACGGGCTGCCCGTCAAAGGCGCGTTCCACTGGGAGCCCGCCAGCCGCTTTGGCGTAAAGCTGGAGCCCCGGCCGCCGATCACCTGATCGCCCCATGCACGATCCGCTCGCCGCCAACCTCGCCGCTCTCGTCGTCGCCCAGGCGCAGGTGACGCCTGACGCGATCGCGATCGTCGCTGTCGAGCGCACGATCACCTATCGCGCGCTGACGGAGCGTGTCGCGGCCATCGCGACTTTTCTCCGGCGCCGCGGACTCGCGGCCGAGGAGCCGGTCGGCGTGCTCATGCACCGCTCGCCCGACATGGTCGCCGCGCTCCTCGCGATCCTGCACGCGGGCGGTGCCTACGTGCCGCTCGATCCCGACGATCCAGCGGAGCGCAACACGCGCATCCGCCAAAAATCCGGCGCGCGCCTCGTGCTCACCGATCACGATCTCGGTGCGATTGCGCTGCCCGGCTCCGGACTGGAGTTCGCCGTCGTGTCCGATCTAGTGGCCCCGGAACCGCTACCACCGGCGGCGCCCGGCGGCGCACAGTTGGCCTACATCCTCTTTACGTCGGGCAGCACGGGCGAACCCAAGGGCGTCGAGATCGAACACCGCGCCGCCGTCAACCTGGTCGTGGCCGCGCGCGACCTGCTCGGCTTCGGCCCGTCCGACCGCTACCTCGCGACCTCGACCATCGGCTTCGACATTTCGGTCGCCGAGCTATTCGTGCCACTCACAAGCGGCGGCAGCCTGCTGCTGCGCGGCCGCAAAGCGTGGCTCGACCCGCGCGGGCTGGCGGCCGACATCCGCCGCCACGGCGTCACGGTCGTGCAGGTCGGCCCCTCCGTGTGGTCCGTCGTGCTGGCCGAGGCGCCGGATTTTCCGCACGTGCGCATCGTCATCACCACCGCCGAGCCCGTGCCGCCCGCGCTCGCGCGGCGGCTCCTCACCCTCGGCGATCAGGTGTGGAATCTCTACGGACCGACGGAGACCACCGTGTGGTCCACGGCTCATCGCGTGACACACGACACGGCCGGCGACTCCCCCATCTCCGCCTCGATCGGCCGGCCCATCGCCCGCACCACGATCCACCTCCTCGACGAACACGGCGCGCCCGTCGCCGCGGGCGCGGAAGGAGAATTGTGGATCGGCGGCCTCGGCCTCGCGCGCGGCTACCGCGGTGACCCGGCGCTGACGCGCGAGCGCTTCGTGCCGCACGCCGCGACCGGCGAGCGACTCTACCGCACCGGCGATCTGGTGGCGCGGAATGCCACGGGCGATCTGATCTATTTCGGGCGCAACGACGACCAGATGAAAATTCGCGGCGTGCGCATCGAGCCGCGCGAGGTCGAGACCGCGATCCTTTCCTGCCCGGGGATCGCGCAAGCTGCAGCCACCTGGTTCGACAGCTCGGCCGACTCACGCTCGATCGTCGCGGCTGTGATCGTGGAAGCCGGTCGGAGCGTGACGCCGGTCCAGCTGCACACCTGGCTCGCGGCGCGACTGTCGCCGCAGATGATTCCGTCGCGCTGGCTTTTCGTCGCCGATTTACCGCGCACTCCGAGCGGCAAGATCGATCGCCAGGCGATTCGACACCAAGCCGTGAACCTCCGCCCGGCCGCGCCTGAGGCGGCTTCACGCCCGCTCAACGCCACCGAAAGCAAACTCGCCGGCATCTGGCGGCGCATCCTGAACGTGCCCGCGATTGCGGCCGATGATCATTTCTTCTCCATCGGCGGTGACTCGCTCGCCGCCGTCCGCATGATGACCGAGGCCGAGAGCCGGTTCAAAGTCGCCCTCCCTTTTCAAGTCGTGTTCGAGGCCCCCACGCTCGCGCGCCTCGCTGCACACATCGATCGTATCTGCGGCGATACAGCCGCGGCAGGCGTGCCGAGCTTCTTCTTTCCACTGGTGGAGACGGGCCGATCCCGGCCGGTTTTTTTTAACGCTGCCGATCTCAAGCTCGCGGCGCACGGCGTCTGGCGGATCGACGCCCCGCTCTATGCCATCGCCCACTGGGCGCAGGGCCTCGGTTTCGTGGAGGCCGATTCGGTCGAGGCACTGGCCGCGCTCCACCTCGCCGCCGTGCGCACGGTCCAGCCGGGCGGGCCGTATCGGATCGCGGGATTTTCATTCGGGGGCATCGTCGCGCTCGAGATGGCGCAACAACTCCGGCGCGCGGGCGAGGCCGTCGAGCTGCTGTTCCTCCTCGATCCGATGCAGCCGTATCGCACGGAGTGGGCGCCCGGCGGCTACCTATTCGACGGGGTCGGCACTCCGCTGGACGAAACGTGGCTCGACTGGGCCGCCCGCCACACGCGCAGCCTATGGCGTGAACCGAGGAAAATCGGCCGCTACGTCGGCGAACGCCTGCGCTGGCACGCGCGCAACAGCCCCTTGAAGCAGTGGGTGATGTTTCAACTCACCCACCTCCACGGCCGGCGGCCCTCCGCCATCTCCCGGGTGCTCGTCCCGCGCAACCGCCGGCCCGCGTTCTGGTATGGTTCGCGCCGCCTCGCTGAAGCCTATGTCGCGCACCGCTACGACGGTCCGACGCTCGCGGTGTTTTCCGAAAACGGCACCCGCTACGCCGCGTGGAAGGAACTGCTCGGCCCCAAAACCGCAGTGACGATGATTTCCGCGGACCACGGCGCAGTGTTCGACGCCCCCATCCGAGACATTTGGCTGGAACCCTTGGCCCGCGCGCTGGCCACAAGGCCGGCGGCGGTGCCGTAGATAATTTACTTGGAACGACGCCACGGGCGGGCCTCATGCCGCCATGTCATTGGGTGTGGTGGGACAACGTTGGGTGAGCGAGCGCGAGCCGGAACTCGGGCTCGGACTCGTCGTGTCGGTCGATCGTGCGGCCAAGCGCATCGCGATCGCGTTTCCCGCCGCCGCGGAGAAACGCCTCTATGCGCTGGGCACGGCCGTGCTGAAGCGCGTGCAGTTCCGCGCGGGCGAAACCGTCGCGACGCGCGAAGGCGCCCCGCTCGCCATCGAATCGGTCGAGGAAAAAGACGGCCTCCTCACCTACGTCGGCGGCGGCCGCCGCGTGCGCGAGGATGCGATTTCAGACGTCGCAGGCGTGAGTTCGCCGCCGGAGCGGTTCATGGCGGGGCAGACGGACCCGGGCGAGGTGTTCGACCTGCGGCTCCGCGCGTTGCAGGCGCAGGCGCGATTTCGGCAGTCGGCGGTGCGCGGCTTCCTCGGCGGTCGGCTCGAGCTGATCCCGCACCAGTTCTACGTGCTGCATGAGGTCGCGGCCCGCCGCATCCCGCGCGTGTTGCTCGCCGACGAGGTCGGCCTCGGCAAGACCATTGAGGCGGGCCTCATCCTCCAGCGGCTGCTCGCCGTCGGTCAGGTGAAACGCGCGCTCGTGCTCGTGCCCGAGTCGCTCACGCACCAGTGGTTCGTCGAGCTGCTGCGGCGGTTCAACCTCTGGTTCAGCATCTACGACGAGGCGCGCTGCCTCGCCTGCGAGCAGAGCGATCCGGGGAAAAATCCCTTCCATGCCACGCAGCTTGCGCTGGGCAGCGTGGCCTTTCTCGCCGACAACGAGACCCGCCGCGAGCAGGCCATCGCCGCCGGCTGGGACCTCGTCGTCGTGGATGAGGCGCATCACCTCGACTGGTCGCCCGAGCGCGCGAGCCCCGCCTATACCCTCGTCGAGCGCCTCGCCGCCATCAGCCCCGGCCTGCTGCTGCTCACCGCGACCCCCATGCAGCTCGGCCTCGCCGGGCACTTCGCGCGCCTGCGCCTGCTCGATCCGCACCGCTACGCGGACCTCGAAAAATTCCGCGCCGAGGCCGAGGGCTTCGGCACCGTCGCCGCCATCGCCGAAAAGATCATCGAGCGCCAGCCGCTCGCGGCCCCCGACCGCGCGGCGCTGGAAAAAATCTTCCACCGCGATCCGGCGCGGCTCGCGGCGCACCTCGACGCGCTCGCCGCGGGAAAAGCCGGCGCGCGCGAGGCGCTGCTCCAGACGCTCCTCGATCAGCACGGCACGGGGCGCGTGGTGTTTCGCAACACCCGCGCGGCCATGGCCGGGTTTCCGCGCCGCCAGTTTTGCCCTGTGCCGCTCGACGCCGGCGGCAACCTCACCCTCCTCGCCCGCGTCGCGCGGGAATTGCAGGCCGAGGAAACGGGCGCCGACGCCGGGCTCCGCTATTCGTTCAAGGAAGACCCGCGGCTCGAGTGGCTCGTCGCCTTTCTGCTCGAGGACCGCGCGCGAAAAGTCCTGCTCATCTGCAAAAGCCAGCGCAAGGCCGCCGCTCTCGAGGCCGCGCTGAAGGAAAAGACCAACGTGAGCATCGGGCTTTTCCACGAGGGCCTGCCGCTCGTGCAGCGCGACCGCCAGGCCGCGTGGTTTGCCGAGCCCGGCGGCGCGCAGCTCCTCCTCTGCTCCGAGATCGGCAGCGAGGGCCGCAACTTCCAGTTCGCGCACGACCTCGTGCTCTTCGATCTGCCGCTCAACCCGGGCCTGCTCGAGCAGCGCATCGGCCGCCTCGACCGCATCGGGCAGACGCAGACGATCCGTCTCCATGCCCCGCACCTCGCGGGCAGCGCCGATGCGTGCGTGGTCGCGTGGTATCACCGCGGACTCGCTGCCTTCGAGACGCCGCTCCACGGCGGCAACGACTACCAGGAGGCCTTCAAGGATCGCCTCCTCGCGGTGGCGCTCGCGCATGACGGGGCAAACGCCACCGCGCTCGACGCGCTCGTCGCGGAGACGGTCGCCTTCCGCGCCGCGCTGACGGAGAAGATGCGCCGCGGCCGCGATCGCCTGCTGGAGCTCAATTCCTTCAACCGCGAAGTGGCCGAAGGCGTGCTCGCCCTAGTGCGCGCGGCCGACGCGGATCCCTTCCTGCGCACCTTCCTCCTCGCGCTGCTCGATCACTTCGGCGTGCGCGTGAAGGAGCACGAGGAGGGCGACGTCTTCCTCGATCCCAGCCACGCCTACATCGAGGCCTTCCCCTCTCTCCCGGCCGACGGGATGCTCGCGACCTTCAACCGCAGCCGCGCTATCACGCGCGAAGACATCCGCTTCCTCTCCGCCGACCACGCGCTCGTGCAGGACGCGATCGACCTCCTCATCGATTCGCCGGCCGGCACGACGGCGTTTGGCCGCATCGTGACCGATGTGCCGAACCTGCTGCTCGAAGCCGTCTTCGTGCTGGAGACCGTGGCCGACACGCGCTGGCAGGTGGATCGCTTCCTCGCGCCGACGCCCGTGCGCGTGCTCGTCGATCTGCGCGGCACCGATCACACGGAGGAGCGCAAGGTCGTAGCCGTCGCGGCCGATTTCGAGGATGAGCCGCCGCACCGCTTCCTGGAGCAGCGGAGCTTCAACGCCAAGGTGCTCAAGACCATGGTCGAGGCCGCGACCAAATGCGCCGAGGCCCGCACGCGCGCCCTCACGGCCGCCGCCGAGGAGCGCGCCACCTCGGCCTTGCAGGCCGAGATTCAGCGGCTCGTCGATCTCGCGCGCGTCAACGACCATATCCGGCCCGAGGAGATCGCGCTCGCACGCGAGCAGCTCGAACGCACGCGCACCGCCATCGCGGCCGCCCGCCTGCGGCTCGACTCCGTTCGCGTGATCCTCGAGGGCGAACGCGCCGACTGAGGCCGACCGGCGCTACTTCGCCTTTTCCAGCTCCGCGAGCGTCTGCTGCGCTTCGGCCTTGCCGGCAAAGTCGCCGCTGGCCGCGACGGCGAGACGCAGCGCTGCGAGCGCCGGCTCCGTCCGGCCAAGGGCGCGATTGACCATGCCGAAGTGATACTGAATCTCGGGATTGCCGGCCATGCCCTTCACCGCCTCCTCGATCAGGGGCAGGGCCTCGGCATATTCCTTACGCCGATAGAGGATCCAGCCGAGCGTATCGGCGATGGAGGGTTCGGCCGGAGCCGAAGCCCGGGCCCTGCGGGCCAGCTCAAACGCGCGATCAAGTTTTCCGAGCTGCTCGGCGTAGAGGTTGGCCAGATTATTCAACGCCATGATGTCATTCGGAGCCTGCGCGAGATGCTTTTCGTAGAGATCGCGCCCGTGCGTAAACTCGCCGAGAATCACCATCGACTGCGCCGCCACCCGCAGCGCCGTCAGATCGTCGGCCGGCATGCGCGCGAGAAACGCGTCCACTTTGGCGGCGAGGCCGGGCTCGGCCTTGCGAGCCGCAAAGGAATCCGCGATCAAGCCATAGGCGATCACCTGGGTGCGATCGAGACGGGCCGCCTCGGTGGCGGCTTCCTCCGCCTCGGCCCAACGCCGCTCGGTGGCGTGGATGCGCGCGGCGAGCAGCGGCCCGGCGGCCTGCTTCGGCGCCGCCGCCGTAAGCGCCTGGGCCCGCCGCAGCGCATCCGCCGGGCGCTTCTCCACTAGGTCCAGGTTGCCGAGGTCCACGATGGCGGGAATGAAGCCCGGGGTCGACTCGACCGCCTGTTCCAGGCTCCGCCGTGCCTCGGGCAACTTCGATTGGTGCCAGTAGGCAAGCCCCAGCATGTAGTGCAGCAGCGCGCTCTGCGGATTGGCCGCGAGGTTCTGCTGGAAGGCGGCGACGAGTGCATCGAGCTTGCCGAGCGCCTTCGACGACTCGATGAGGAGCAGGTAGGGCTGGACCAAGTCCGGCCGCCGCGTGAGGACGCCGGCCATCGCCGCGACGACGCGGTCGTGCTGGCCGGCCTTGAGGTGGAGCTGCGCGACCAGCATCACCACTTCGAGATTGTCCGGGAAAAAGGCCAGGGCCTGCTCAAGGGCGACGGTGGCTGCGGCGGGATCGTTGGCTTGGAGGAGCGCCATCCCGAGGTGGGGTTTCTCCATGCCAAGCCCTTGGAAGACCTCGCCGATTCGGCGATACTCCGCGATCGCCTTGGGCAAGTCGCCCTGCGCCTGCCAGACGCGGGCGCGCAGGATCTGCGCCTCGTAGTCGGAGCCGTCCAGCGCGAGCGCCTTGCCGAGAAATCCCAGCGCGTCGTCGTGGCGTTTCTCGGCCAGCGCAATCTGGGCGAGGGCGCGCCACGCATGTTGCGCGTCGGGCGCCTGCTGAGTGATCTCCGTGATGGCCGTGATCGCCGCGGGAACCGAGCCGGTTTGCGCGAGATAGGCCGGATAGGCCAGCCGGAGCGGCGACCGCAAGGGGGCAAGCTCCGCCGCGGTCTTAAGGCTGGCAGCGGCGGCCGTCGGATTGTTCATCGCCGCCTGCAGCAGGCCCAACGCGGCGTGCGCGGGCGCCGACTTGGGATCGAGCGATACGGCACGATCGAGGGCGGTCTTGGCCTTGGCGCGATCGCCGCGGAGATTCTCCAGCGCGGCGTTGGCAATATGATACCAAGGGGTGTTTTTGTCGGGGAAATTGCGGAGCATCTCCTCCGTGGCCTTGAATTCGTCCGGCCCGCGCATGGTCTCGACGAGCACGGCCAGCGCCTCGGGCGCGACGGCGGTGCGTTCCAGAATAGCGAGCACCTCGCGGCGAGCCTCGTGCCGCACGCCCAAGCTGGACAGCAGCCGGGCGCGCTTGATGCGCGCCTCGTAATTGCCCGGGGCCACCCCGACCAGCTTGGTGAGGTAGTTCATCGCGGGCATCGTGGCCCCGCGCTCGTGCCAGATGGTCGCGAGCGCTTCGTTGGCGGTCACGTCGTCGGGAAACTTCTGCAGCACGTTTTGGTATTCGATGCGGGCCCGCTCGACATCGCCGGACTTCCGAAATTCGGAGGCGCGCTCAAGCTGACGGAGCCGCTTGCTCTCCGCGGAACAGCCCGCGAGCAGGCAGGCCAGGGCAAGGGCGACGAGGAGCGGGATACGAGAGGACATTTTCATGAAGGGAAATCGAACGGCCGCCTGACGCGACGAGCACGTTGAGGATTCGTCCGGTCTAGCCGCGGGCCGGACGAATAACAATCCGCGATTGGTCAGAACTTCCATTCGACCCCGGCGAACGCACCGAAGCCGAGGGCGGGGTAGCCGTTCACTTCCTCGTAACGTTCACCGAGCAGGTTTTCACAACGCGCCTTCAACGCGAGGCGTGGCGTCGCCTGCCACGATCCGTAGAGACGAACGACCGTGTAGTCCTCGGCGTCGATTTGGCGAAACGTGCGCGCATCGACATCGCGCCGGTGCGCGGCGAAAGCCAGGCCGCCGCCAAGCGTGACTCCGCGGGCGGGCTCGGCCCACGCATCGACGCTGCCGCCTTGGCGTGGGCGGCGGAGGAGTCGCGTGCCGGTCGTGCGGTTGTCGGCCTCCAGGTAGGTGTAGTTTGCACGGATGCCTCCGACCCCCGGCTGCGCAAACTGCGCCGCGATCTCCGCGCCGCGGGTGCGGGCGCGCTGGATATTTTCCACGCTGCGGAAATTCGCCGTGCTCGCGATCAGGTCGGTGAAGCGCGTCTCGAACCACGTCGCGCTGAGGGTGCCCCGGCGCGCGGCGAAATAGAAGTCCGCGCCCGCATCGGTGCCACGCGCGCGTTCGGCGCGCAGCGCGGGGTTGCCCGTGTAGAACGCACTGCGCCCGTAGAGATCAAGGAAACTCGGCGAGCGGAAGGCGGTGCCGTGGCTCGCGCGGAATTTGAGGGTCGCGGGCACCGCAAGCCACGCGGCCGTCGCGCGGCCCGTCGTGGCACGGCCGAAGGTGTCGAAGTCGTCGCTGCGCAGGCCGCCAGTCAGGAAAACGTGCTCCGCAGGGGACCACTCGTCCTGCGCGAAGACCGCGAGCAGACCCTGCTTCTTGTTGATGTCGCCGAAGCCGGTGTTGCGCGTGTGATTGGCCTCGGCGGTGAGGCCGGCGGTGGCGCGGTGACGCTCCCAGCCGGTGTAGCTCGTCTGCGTGTCGATCACGGCACGGCGGTTTTTCACGACGGTGAAGGCCGTCGGCCGGCCCGCACGCGGGCTCTCCGCCGTGAAGCGCCGGTCCTGCCCGCCCAGCACCGTGCGCGCGGTCCACACGGGCGAGAGTTTCACGTCAGCAAATGCCGTCGCGAGCAGGTTGCTCTCGCGCTCCTCGTTGTCGGGGTCGTTGGTGAAGCGGTCGCCGGGCGAGCCATACACGCCGTGGAACCAGCGGGCCGTGCCGCCCACACTCACGCGCGCGTTGAGCGTGCGGTCGAGACGGAGCACGGTGTTGGTGGAGTCGAAGGCATTGTTCGCGCGCTCGTTGTCGGTGTGGCCGCCTTGCGCGGAAAAGCTCCACGCGGTGGCGCCCCGTTCGCCCTGCGCCGCGATCGAGCCCTGCACGGTGCCGAAGCTGCCCGCCTCGATCCCCACGCGGCCGCTCGGCGCACCCGCACCGCGCTGGGCGCGCAGCGCAATCACGCCGCCCGCCGCCTCGCCGCCGTAGAGCGTGCTCTGCGGGCCGTGCGACACCTCAAGGCTGTCGCACGCCCCCACGCACGCACCGCCGAGGAAGACAGCGTAGTCGGTGTTGGGGTCGTTGAGGCGCAGGCCGTCGACTAGGAAAAGGGTCTGGTTGGAATTCGCGCCCCGCAGGAAGAGCGAGGTCACGGCCCCCGGCGCCCCGGTCGCAAACGCCGGCGCTCCCGGCGCGCCACCCAGCGCGCCCGCGAGCGTGCGCACTTGGCGACGCGCCAGCTCCTCGGCCGAGAACGTCTCGAAGGCCGTGCCGAGGGTCTGCACCTCGGCCGGCGTGCGGGTGGCCGTCGTGACGACCGGCGTAAGCTGGGCCGGCGGCGTCTGCGCGAGTGAGCTGGCGGCGGACGCGAGGAGCGTCGCGAGGCCGGCGGCACGAAGCAAAGCCCGGCGCACACGGCGCCCGGCGGGGGAACGATTCGTTTTCATGGAGTCCTGCGGATCGAGCTGGGCGCAAAGAGCAGGACCGGGCGCCGCGGACGGCGACACGGGCACACTCTCACGCTTCATTTTTGCGATGAAGTTTTCGCGGGTGGCGCGCGCAATCGCGCCTCACGCGTGAGCAATCCCGGGCAGGTGTTCGGACTCCGCATGTGTGCCGCGAGCGGACTCGCGGCGCCTCGCCCCCGCCTTCACCCGCGACCGGAGTCGCGGATTGGCTCTGCTCCCGCTCGCGCAGGATGGGGGTCTGTGATGCGTTACCGCAGCGCAACTGTGGCCGGCTTGCACGGCCTTCCCTGTTTCCGGAATCAATAAAGAACGACGAACCCCGGCAGGCCACCGCGCCCCGCCCCGCTTAGCAACCCTCATCTCAGTCATACGCATCAACGAATATGGATGCGTAGATATGTCGCTTGCCAACCCCCGGTCTCGCCCTAGCTTCCCGCCATGACTCAGCCCGCCCATCAGCCGCCCGGCCCGGCCGACGCCCAGGATGCGTTTCGCCGCCTCTTCGCCTCGAAGATCGTCGTGCTCGATGGCGCGATGGGCTCGATGATCCAGACCTACAAGCTCGGGGAGGCCGACTTCCGCGGCGAACGCTTCAAATCCCACCCCCACGATCTGCAGGGCAACAACGACCTCCTCTCGATCACGCGGCCCGATGTGATCGAGCAAATCCACGCCGACTACTTCGCCGCCGGCGCGGACCTGGTGGAGACCAACACGTTTTCCAGCACCTCCATCGGCATGGCCGACTACCAGTGCGAGCCGTTCGTCCGCGACATCAACCTCGCCGCCGTCGCCTGCGCGCGCCGCGCCGCGCTCGCCGCCGAGGCCGCCACCCCGGGCCGCCGCCGCTTCGTCGCCGGTGCCATTGGCCCGCTCAACCGCACACTCTCGATGTCGCCCGACGTCAACCGCCCGGACTACCGCGCCGTCACGTGGGACCAAGTCGTCGGTGCCTACACCGAACAAATCGAGGCGCTGCTCGACGGCGGCGTGGATGCGCTGCTCGTCGAGACGATCTTCGACACGCTGAATTCCAAGGCCGCGCTCTTCGCCATCGAGCAGGTTTTCGATCAGCGCGGCGACGCCGCGCGCGTGCCCGTGATGATCAGCGTCACGATCACCGATGCCTCCGGCCGCACGCTCTCGGGCCAGACCATCGGGGCGTTCTACGCGAGCATTGCGCACGCGCAGCCGTTTTCTGTCGGCATCAACTGCGCGCTTGGTGGCGCCGCGATGCGCCCCTATGTCGAGGAGCTCTCGCGCCTCGCCGGTTGCTACACCACGTGCTACCCGAACGCCGGCCTGCCGAATGCCTTCGGCGGCTACGACGAGTCGCCGGCTGACATGGCCCAGGTCCTCGGCGAATTCGCCGCCAACGGCTGGCTCAACATGGTCGGCGGCTGCTGCGGTTCGACGCCGCCGCACATCGCCGCCATCGCGCAGGCCGTGAAAGGGCGCGCCCCGCGCATGCTCCCCCAAGCCGCGCGCGCCCTGCGTCTCAGCGGCCTCGAACCCCTAGCAGTCGCCTGAGTTTTTTGAACCACTGATGCGCACTTATTTTCACTGATGCTCGATTCCACTTCCGATCATCAGTGCCCATCAGTGTTCATCAGTGGTTAACTCCTCCGTGTCTTCCTCTCCCGCCAACTCCGCCGCCTCCACCTTTCTCGTCATCGGCGAGCGCACCAACATCACGGGCTCGCCCAAGTTCGCCAAGGCGCTCAAGGCCGGCGAGTGGGACGCATGCGTCGCCATCGCGCGCCAGCAGGTCGAGAGCGGCGCCAACGTGATCGACATCAACGTCGACGAGGCGCTCATCGACGGCGAAGCCACGATGGTGAAGTTCCTCAACCTCATCGCCGCCGAGCCTGAGATCTGCCGCGTGCCGGTGATGCTCGATTCGTCTAAGTGGACCGTGCTCGAAAAGGGCCTCCAGTGCCTCCAGGGCAAAGGCATCGTCAACTCGATCTCGCTCAAGGACGGCGAGGCCGAGTTTCTCCGCCGCGCCAAATTGATCATGCGCTACGGCGCCGCCGCGGTCGTGATGGCGTTCGACGAGCAGGGCCAGGCCGCCACGCGCGACGAAAAAGTCCGCATCTGCACGCGCGCCTATAATCTCCTCACGCAGAAAATCGGCTTCCCGCCCGAGGACATCATTTTCGATCCCAACATCCTCACCGTCGCCACCGGCATCGAGGAGCACAACAACTACGCCGTCGATTTCTTCGAGGCCACGCGCCTCATCAAGCAGACGCTCCCGCACGCCAAGGTCAGCGGCGGCGTCTCCAACGTCTCGTTCTCCTTCCGCGGCAACAACCCCGTGCGCGAGGCGATGCACACCGCCTTCCTCTACCACGCCATCCGCGAGGGCATGGACATGGCGATCGTCAACGCCGGCATGTTGGGCGTCTACCAGGAGATCGCACCCGACCTGCTCGAAAAAGTGGAGGACGTGCTCCTCAACCGCCGCCCCGATTCCACGGAGCGCCTCGTCACTTTCGCCGACGAACTGAAAGCCAAGGAAGCCGCCGAAAAAGCCGCCGGCGCGGGTGGTCCCGCGGTCGCCGCGCAGCCCTCCGCCGCCGACGCGTGGCGCAAGCTCTCCGTCGAGGAGCGATTGAGCCACGCGCTCGTGAAAGGCATCGACCAGTTCGTCGAGGCCGACACCGAGGAGGCCCGCGCCAACACCGCGAAATACCCGCGCCCGCTCAACATCATCGAGGGGCCGCTCATGGACGGTATGCGCATCGTCGGTGATTTGTTCGGCGCCGGGAAAATGTTTCTCCCGCAGGTCGTGAAGTCCGCGCGCGTGATGAAGAAATCCGTCGCCTACCTCACGCCGTTCATGGAGGAGGAAAAGCGGCTGCACATCGCCGGCGGCGGCACCGCCAAGCCCAATGGCCGCATCGTGATGGCGACCGTGAAGGGCGACGTGCACGACATCGGCAAGAACATCGTCGGCGTCGTCCTCGCCTGCAATAATTACGAGGTCACCGACCTCGGCGTGATGGTGCCCGCCGAAAAAATCCTCGCCACCGCCAAGGAGAAGCAGGCCGACGTCATTGGCCTCTCCGGCCTCATCACACCTTCGCTCGACGAAATGGTCTCGGTCGCGCGCGAGATGACGCGGCAAGGCTTCACCGTGCCGCTCCTCATCGGTGGCGCCACCACGAGCCCCGCGCACACCGCCGTGAAAATCGCGCCCGAGTATGCGCCCGGCGTCATCCACGTGCTCGACGCCTCGCGCGTCGTGAATGTCGTGAGCGCACTCCTCTCCGCCGACCAGAAATCAAAATTCCTGGCTGAGACCGTGGAGAAACAGGAGCGCCAGCGCACCGAGTTCGCCGACCGGCGCAACAAGCGCCCGCTCCTCCCGCTCGCCGAAGCCCGCGCGCGCCGGCAAACCTTCGACTGGTCCACGGTGGATATTCCCCGCCCGGAATTCTTGGGCACGCGCGTCTTCGCGACGGATGCAGGTCATGGGTCAGAGGTCATGGGTCATGGGTCTGATTCAGCAACCCATCACCCATCACCTATCGCTCATCACCCCTCTGCCATCCCCCATCCCCTCACCCTCGACGCCATCGTCGAGTTCATCGACTGGGGCCCCTTTTTCTCCGCCTGGGAACTCCACGGCCGCTACCCCGACATCCTGACCGATGCCGTCGTCGGCACCGAGGCCACGAAGCTCTTCGCCGACGCGCAGAAACTCCTCGCGCGCATCGTCGCCGAAAAACGCTACACCGCCAAAGCCGTCATCGCCTTCTGGCTCGCCAACGCCGTCGGCGACAGCATCGAGCTTTATGCGGATGAAGCGCGCAGCCGCGTGATCGGGCATTTCCACCACCTGCGCCAGCAGCAGGAGAAACCCGCCGGCCAGTTCAACCACTGCCTCGCCGACTATATCGCGCCGCGCGACTCCGGTCGCATCGACTACGTCGGCGGCTTCGCCGTCACCGCCGGCCACGGCGTCGAGGCCCTCGCCGCTGAGTTCAAAGCGGCGAACGATGACTACAACGCCATCATGGCCCAAGCCCTCGGCGACCGCCTCGCCGAAGCGCTCGCTGAGCTGATGCATAAGAAGGTCCGTGACTTCTCCGGCTACGGAAAGACCGAGAACCTCGCGATGAAGGACATCATCCGCGAAAAATACCGCGGCATCCGCCCCGCCCCCGGCTACCCCGCGTGCCCCGACCACACGGAGAAGCCCGCGCTCTTCGCCCTGCTCGACGCCACCACCGCGACGGGGATCACTTTGACGGAAAGTAATGCGATGAGCCCCGCCAGCAGCGTAAGCGGCCTCTACTTTTCTCATCCGGAGTCGAAATACTTTGCGGTAGGAAAACTCGGCAAGGATCAGGTGGCCGATTACGCGGCGCGAAAAGGGATGACGGTTGCCGACGCGGAGAAGTGGCTCGGACCATACCTGGACTATTGATTGCGGCGTGCATCCTTGCCGCGCCGCAGCCTGGGCGAAGGCAGGTCAACCACCCGGTTCAAAATACTTCACAGCGGGAAAACTTGGCGGTGACCAAATCGACGCCTACGCCACGCGAAAAAAACGTCGTCGCCGATGCTAAAAAACGGACGGGCCTTTCGTGGATGGATTACTGAGCTGCGAAACGAGGCCGTTCATAGTTCAAAAACGCCCCCCTGCGGCAGCCACCACCGGCCGATGCGGACGCCATGGTCGCGCGCCTCGCCGCCGTCGCAAAGCGCCAGCAATCGGGCGTCGCCAGCGAACGCGGCCTGGTCGATTTCCAGCTCACCCGCGGCCTGCTCGGCCTGACGACCTGACCGGCGCACGCGCACGTCGGCGAAGTGATCAGCCCAAAAACATAAAGCCTGACCGCACTCGGCTCCCTGCCCCCGCCCGGCCCTGGTTGCAACGAGCGGCCCGAGCAATAGTCTGCCCTCGAAGGCTTCGTTAGCGGCTAGGGCGAAGCGGATCATGCCAACGCCCCTCGAAGGAGGGACTTCCGAACGATTGTCGAGGACGGGCACGTCCCACCCAATCGAGAGTCTAGAATTTAAGGGCGATTGGTATTACTTGGCCGCCGACGCGGCCAATCCGGCTGAAGGCGCTCCGCGCTTCTTCGATTTCATGACGGGGATTCTCGCGACCCGCCCATTCTTCCACATGACGACAAAACCCGTAGTGCGAGCGGCGCGTTCGCGGGCAACGTTCGCGGCACGCCGCAAAGAATCCGCGGCGGCTTTCGTCAGGGGCTCGTCGAAATTGGATTTTTTCATGGGAGTTCGCGGAGGACTCGGATCGGAGCCACTGAATTGTCGAAGACGCTCCACGCATCCGCAAGTCCGGCGTAAAGTCGCTCAAAGTTTTCCCAGCCCCGCCGATAGCGGCGCACGATATCAGCCGCCGGAACGTTGTGGCCGCCCTCCCGCACGCGCGCGGCGACACGCGCTTTCGCCAGCTCGGCCGATGGCAGCCAGAGGAACACGATTTCGATGTGGTAGCCCCGCTCCTTCCATTGCTCGATTCGAGTGAGGTAAGTCCGACCACTGAGAGTGGACTCAAAACCAAAATCCTCCCGTGCCGCCGCGTAGCGGTCCATTTCGCGCAGGAACAGTCGCCCGGCGGACATCTGCGCCCGGGCAGGTGCCAGCGGCGAAAGTCCCGCCGCGATCAGATCGGCATTAACAAAACGCGTGATCCCACGCTTTCGCGGCAGAAACTCGGTCGCGAAGGTGGTTTTGCCCGCCCCGTTCGGCCCGGCAATGATGATGCAGCGGGGAGGTTTCAAGGCGACACGCAGGCTTACTCCGAGCGCCGTGAGCGCCCGACGCGGTTGGGGTTCGTGCCCTTCGCATTGTTAGCCGCACCCCTGCAGTTGGCCGCCTTGGTGAACCTCTGGTCATTCATGAGCACGAGTATCACGCCCAAGACAGGCCAACGCGACATCTCACCTCAAGGCAGATTTGCCTGAACGAACCATTCCTTGGCTCGGCGGAAATGGTCGTGAGTTGCCGGACCAACGGATGGTCACGCCGCGCAGCGTCCAGCTCATTGAAATCGATCACGTATCGGGTTCCCGCCTCGGTTGCCTCCTCTACGAACACGAGTTCCGCTGCCTCTGCCATTTCAGAAAAACTGCTCGGCGCATCGGCGAACAGCATCGTGACGGGTCGGACGTTTTTAATCGGCGTAGTTTCGTTCATGGCGAAAAATAAGCGTGCCCGTTCAAAGATTTAGAACCACGGCGCCGTCCGACCCCAAGCCCCAAAGCCTGACCCCGTTCGGAGCCCCCGCTTGAGCTCGGTTAGCCGGACGTCTGGTGAGCGAAAGAATAGGAGGGTTCGTCCGCGCGCCCTCCCCTGAGCGAGAGCCGTGGACAACCCCCCGCGGAAGGGACCGCTACCGCTCAGGGAAATCGTTGGCGCCCCATATCTTCCTCGTCAATCCCGCGGGGCGGTCGAAAGAGACACTGACGCCGCGGTGACGACGGGCATCGAGCATGGTGGTATCACGGACGCCTGCGCTTGGGTTGACATTTGATGTTTTCGCTCGGCAGGTTTGCGCTCTTGTCGTTTTGCACCGGCAAAGCACCGCTACCCACAAAAACCAATACTCGCCTCCACTTTGGCTCACGGGCGGGCGGTTTGCTTGCCGGCAGCAGAATCTCGGGGGCGTAGACCGGTTTGCTTTCCGCCCTTAGCTTATTTCTCAGTTCCCGAAGCCAGCGTTTCTTCCGCTTTTTCTTTTTACTCGGCACGTCTCGATGAGATTGCCTCGATTTAGTGGACATAGACATCCGCGTTGACGGGTAGCTGTTTGGTCGCTTCCGAGGACAGGAGCCGAAGAGCTTGCC
>JAUYAK010000094.1 GCA_030693515.1 Opitutaceae bacterium | reverse complement strand
CCCGAAGGAGTTATTAAGGATGGTGTCCACTTTCGCAACCTTCCGCGGATGATTGAGCACGAGCCCCGGCAGCGCGCACAGCGGATCGAGGTTGTCGACGTTGATCGTGGGGTGAACCACGAGGTCGTCGAACGACGGCAGGTTGCCCGCCAGTTCCAAGGCCCCGGCGGCCCCCATGCAGTGGCCGATGTAGCTTTTCGTGTTGTTGATGTGCGTGTCGGGACACCCTTCGCCAAAAACCGCCCGGATCGCCTCGCACTCCTGGATATCTCCGAGCGGCGTGGCGGTCGCGTGGGTGTTGACGAGGTGGATGTCGCGCGGTGTGAGGCCGGCGCGGCGGACGGCAGCGCGCACACACTCGGCTTGGCGCACGGGATTGGGCAGCACGTAGTCGCTGGCGTCACTGTTGACGTGGTAGCCGGCGATCTCGCCGTAGATTTTGGCGCCGCGGGCCTGGGCGTCCTCCAGGCGCTCGAGCGTGTAGAGCGCGCCCCCCTCGGCGATCACGATGCCGTTGCGCGCGAGATCGAAGGGCCGCGAGGCCTTGTGCGGGTCCTCGTGGGTCGCGAGGGCGTTCTGGGACTTGAAGCCGGCGAAAATGCCAAAGGTGTGGATGCTCTCGCTCACGCCCCCACAGATCGCGAAGTCCACCTCGCCGAGCCGCAGCATCTGCGTGGCGTGGATGAGGCCGAGGTTACCGGCCGCGCAGGCCGCGCCGATGGTGTAGGCGGGGCCGGTGATGCCGAGGTTGAGCGAGGCCTCGCCCGCGGGGTTGTTGGCGACCGTGCGGGGATTGTGGTAGTGCGACCAGAACTTGGTGTCGTAGGAAAACTTCGAGATGTTGTAGATTTCGTTCTCCGTCTCGACGTTTCCGTGCTCGGTGCACCCGATGTAGATCCCGATGCGGTCCTTGGGCATCGCATCGAAAGCCACGCCGCTATCGGCCAGCGCTTCGCGCGCGCAGTAGATCGAAATGCTCCCGGCGCGCGTGCCGACGCGGACTTCCTTTTTCTTCTGCCATTTCAACGGATCGTAGTGGCACACACCGGCGAGCTGCTGGCCCATGTAGCGGACCTCGATCCGCTCAATGCCCGCGACCCCGGCCAGCAGGTTGCGGCGGAACTCCGGCAGGGAATTGCCGTTGGGGGCGGTGAGACCGACCCCGGTAATGACGATGCGCGAGGGCTTCATTGCGACGGAAAGGAAAATCGCTAGCCATCACCCCCGCGAAAGCAATACAAGCCTCGTCCACATGAACGTTCTAGTTATTGGAGGCGCCGGTTACATCGGCAGCCATTGTGTCCGCCAGCTCGCCGCCGCCGGGCACCGGCCCGTGGTGCTCGACAATCTCGTCTATGGCCACCGCGGCGCGCTCGCTCCCGGGGTCACGCTCCACGAGGGCGACCTCGGCGACGAGGCGTTCGTCGGCCGCGTGCTGCGCGAGGAAAAAATCGAAGTCGTGATGCACTTTGCCGCCTACTGCTACGTCGGCGAATCAGTCACGGCGCCGATGAAATACTACCTCAACAACGTCGTCGCCACCCTGCACCTGCTCAACGCCATGATCGGCGCCGGGGTGAAGAAGTTCGTCTTCTCCTCCACCTGCGCAACCTTCGGCGTCCCCGCGAGCCTGCCGATCCACGAGAACTTGCCGCAAGCGCCGATCAATCCCTACGGCCAGACGAAGCTCGACATCGAGCACGCCCTCAAGGCCCTCGCGCCCGCTCACGGTCTGAGTTTCGCAGCCTTCCGCTACTTCAACGCCGCCGGTGCCGCCGAGGATGGCGCCATCGGCGAGGACCACAGCCCGGAGACGCACCTGATCCCCGTCGCCATCGACGTCGCCGTCGGCCGCCGCCCCCACCTCGAGCTCTTCGGCACCGACTACCCGACGCCCGATGGCACGTGCCTGCGCGACTATGTGCATGTGGACGATCTCAGCCGCGCGCACATCGCCGTTTTCGATAAACTCACCGTGCCGGGGGCGCAGTTATTCTACAACCTCGGCACCGGCACCCCGACCTCGAACCGCGCCGTGATCCGCGCCGTCGAGAAAGTCATTGGCCGACCGGTGAAAATTATCGAGCAGCCGCGCCGCCCCGGCGATCCCCCGGCGCTCTACGCCGACTCAGCGAAGGCGAAGACCGATCTGGGCTGGAAGGTGAAGTTCCCCGATATCGAGTCCATCGTCGCGACCGCGTGGAAATGGCACTCGGCCCACGCGCGCGGCTACGCAGACCGGTAGGTAGGGCGTGGTCTTTGACCCGCCCTAGATACGGACACTCAACACGCGAAAGGGCGGGTCACAGACCGCCCTACTTCTCACAGCCGCGGCGTGGCCGGCTTGAGCGGCTCGGCCCAGGCGTGGGCGCCGGTGGTGTTGAGCTTCCGGCGATACACCTTCTCGGCGCAGGTCGCGTAGAGGATGTCGAATTTTTCGCCGCCGAAGCAGAGGTTGGTGATTTTCCCGTTTGGTGTGGGGATGATCGCGTTCACGCGGCCGGGTTGATCGCAGACCTGAATGCCGAGCGCGGTGGCGACATAGACGCGGCCGTCGCGATCGACCTTGATGCCGTCGGCCGAGCTCTGGTCCATCGCGTCGGGCTCGTGCAGCCAGAAGAAGCGCTGTTTGTTAGCCAGCGTGCCGTCGGGCTGCACGTTGTAGGAATAGAGCCATTTCGAGCGATAGTCGGCCACGTAGAGGAGCGTCTGGTCGGGCGAGAGCGCGACGCCGTTGGCGAAGCGCAGGCCGGTGTCCACGACCTGCTTCGTGCCGTCGGGCTTGATGAGCCAGACCTTGCTCGGCTCGTTGAACGGACTCGCGCCGCCGGGCGGGTGGGTCACGTAGATGTGGCCGTTTTTCGCGACGACGAGGTCGTTGCCCGCGATGCCCTCGGCGATGACGGTGGATTTCCCCTCTGCGTCAAAAGCGAGCACCTGCTGCGCGCCGGTAGACGCGACGTAGAGCCGCCCGTCGGGCCCGAAGGCCTGGCCGTTGGTGCGATTGGTGTTTTCCCGCACGAGCGTGACCTTGCCGTCCAGGCCGATCTTGAAGGCCTTGGAATTTGGGATGTCGGTGAAGAAGACTTCGCCGCGGGCGTTGGCGGCCGGGCCTTCGGTGAGCCGGTGGCCTTCGCTCACGAGCTGCCAGTCCTCGCCGGGGATAAGCAGCGCGGCGAGAAACGTGTTCTTCGTGGGCGCGGTGGATTTCACGGGCGCGGGCCAGCCGCTCCAGAGCCAGCGCATCGCGTCGGGAAACACCGCGGTGCCGTGCTTGGCGTTGTGGCCGCCTTCACCCCAAACGTGGCGCACGTCGTAGCCCGAGAAGGTGAGCGCGCGTTGCATCGTCTGGTTGGCCATCCACCAGTCGCCGGCGTAGATGTTGTTGTCGTTGGAGCCATCGACGAGAAACACCCGCAGGGGCTTCGGCTCATACTTGCGGATGAGCGTCGGGTAGATGTCGCCGCCGCGCAGGCCGACGAAGGTGCCGACGTTGCTGAAAACGCGCGTGAACGCATCCGGCCGCTCCCACGCCGCCGTAAAAGCCGCGATCGCGCCGCTGCTCGATCCGCCGATCGCGCGGTCGGCGCCGGCCTTCGAAAGCCGGATCGCGCGGCCATCGGGCGTGGTCTTCGTCTCGATGGCGGGGAGCAATTCTTCGAGCAGGAAACGCGCGTAGGCGTCGCCGAGGCCGTCGTATTCGTAGCTGCGGTTGAAGCGATCGAGCGCGGTCTGGCCGTGGGCGGCTTTGACCACGCCGGGCCGCACAAAGACGCCGATGAGCACCGGGATGTCGCCGCGCGCAATCAGGTTGTCGAACACGACAGGCGCGCCCCACTGCACGCCATCTTGGTTCACGTAGACGCACGCGGGCTTCGCGGGGTCGTATTGCCTGGGCACGTAGAGCGTGACCTCGCGGGTGGTGCCGGGGAAAATCTTCGACGCTGCAAACTCGAACTTGATCAGGTCACCCTTGGGCACCCCGGGGCGCGCGATCGAGTCGGGGTGCGGCGGGAAGTCATCGGCGGCGGCACGCCCTAGGGACGTGAGCGCGAGCAAAATAACGAAGGTGATCGGAGCGGGGAGGACACAGCGGTGCATGGGGAAAATCAGATTGGAAACGCGACAGCGGCGCGCGCGTGAGGCAGACTACTCACCGTCCGCCAAAAGCCGTCTCGTCGATTAGGAGCTTCTCGGGATAGACCATCCGGCCGTGCATCAGCAGGTCGTCGTCGAAGACTTCGTGGCGCATGTCGGCGAGGCGCAGGGCGTGCTCAATGCGCTCCGGCCGCAGGCCGCTGAAGATCGTCTTGGCCTTGTCGTCGGCGAGGATGAGGGGGGCGTGGTAGGCGAAGAGGTAGTCGAGCTGGCGCGCGCGCACGAGTTCGCTGATGAGGTGCGCCCCGCCCTCGACAAACACGCCGGCGATGCGCTCCTCGGCGCATTTTTTCCGGAAATCGGCAAACGGCACCCGCTGCGTCGGCGAGTCGAAGGTCCAGACCGTGATGCCCATTTCGCGCAGCTTGCGCACGTAGCCGAGGCCGCCATGCGGCGTGGTGACGACGATCGTGCGGTGGCGAAATTCATCCGTGAAGACGGCGGGCAGGTTTTTATCCACGACCGTGCGCAGCAGGCCGTCGAAGACGAAGCGCCAGGGGCACCACTCCGCCTCGCCGGCGCGGCGCGCGGTCAGGCGCGGATTGTCCTTGAGGATCGTCATCGCGCCGACCGCGATGCTCGGAAAGAGCCGGCGCCAGCGGTGGACATCCGCGCGCGAGCGCTCGTTGGTGATCCAGCGCGATTCGCCGGTGCGGCACGCGAGCTTGCCGTCGAGCGTCGCGGCGACCTTGGCCGCGATGAGCGGGCCGTGCCCGACCCAGTGGTTGAAGATGAGGTTGAGGTCCGAGCACTCGCGCGCCAGCACCCCGGTGATCACCTCGATGCCGGCGGCGCGCAGCACCTCGAAGCCGTGACCCGAGTGGCCGGGATTGGGATCGGTCGCGCCGACGACCACGCGCTTGATGCCGGAGGCGATGATCGCATCGGTGCATGCGCCGGTGCGGCCGTGCGTGGAGCAGGGCTCAAGCGTCACGTAGAGCGTGGCGCCGGGGCGCGGCATCTTGCCGCGGTTGAGCAACGCGAGGCGCTCGGCGTGGGCGCCACCGTCCTGCTCGTGGAAACCCTCGGCGACGACGCGCCCCTCCTCGACGATGACGGCGCCGACCATGGGGTTGGGGTGCGTGGCGCCCCACGCCCGCCGCGCGAGGTCGAGCGCTTGGCGCATGAAGGCTTCGTGTTCAGTCGCGGACATAGGGATTGTGGGCGCGTTCGTGGGCGACGGTGGTTTGGGGGCCGTGACCGGGCAAGACCACGGTCGGACCCGGGAGCGTGAAGATCTGGCCGCGGATCGCACGCTCTAGTTGTGCAAAGTTTCCCCCCGGCAAATCCGTGCGCCCGATGCTGCCGGCAAACAACGCATCGCCCACGAACGCCGTGCCAAGCGACGCGACGTAGAACAACACGCTCCCCGGGCAATGCCCCGGCACATGCCGCACCTCGACCCGCACCCCGAGCGCGTCGAACGTCTCGCCCTGCCCCACCCACCGATCGATCGGCACGGGCTTCAGGCCGAGGTCCTCGCCCATCAGCCGCTCCATGACCTCGGGTGTCTCGTAGAGCATGCGATCCTCGGCATGAGCGCGGGTCTTGGCGCCCGTGGCGGCGACGATTTCGGCCGCGCCCTGCATGTGGTCCCAATGCCCGTGCGTGAGCCAGAGTTCGACGAGGCGGCATGTCTCCTTTTCGAGGATCGGCGCGACATCGGCCCACACGCCGCCCGGCGCATCGACTAGCACCGCTTCGCCGCGCTCGGGCGCAATGAGCAGGTAGGCATTGGTCTGGATCGGCCCGGCCGGCAGCACATGAAGATTCACGCTTCCCAAACCATGCGAGTTTCCCAGCTGTGCAACGGCGAAACGTGCCGGGCTCATGCGCCGGCAGGGAAATTCGATGGACCTCCCTCTGACTCGGCCCAAGTTCTTCGCCATGCCGATCCGGAAGGTTGCACTCTAACCATTAGTCGACTTCCACACGTCATGCGCATCGTAACTTGGAACTGCAAGGGAGCGTTCGCGCGGAAACACGAAGCCATTTCGGAGTTATTTCCCGACTTACTCATCGTCCCGGAATGCGAACGATTATTGAGCATTCCACAGCCGCTCGGGAGCGCCCTGGTCAAATCGTTCCATTGGTTCGGCAGCAATCCGAAGAAGGGATTGGCGGTGCTCTCATATGGCGATTACGCCGTTGAGCCTCACCCGGAATATGACCCTCGGCACCGATGGGTGGTTCCACTCCGCGTTTCTGGTCCTGCTTCGTTTCTGCTCTTTGCCGTCTGGACAGTGCCGCATTCCGATTCGCGCTCTTACGTCCACCCGTTGCTCGATGCGTTTGAACATTACAGGCCGCTTATCGAGGCATCAGAAGCTATCTGGGCTGGCGACTTCAACGCCAGTTTCGTCTTTGACCGACCATCCCGGCGCTACAAGTTCCGCGACTTCGTCCACCTTCTCGACGGCCACGGATTTCGCAGCCTATACCACGAGCAACGAGGCTGCCCACACGGAGACGAGCCGGAGGAGACATTTTACCTCTACCACCACGCCGAGCGCGGCTACCACATCGACTACATTTTCGCTAGCAGTGGATTCCAGCCTTCAACGTTTATTGTAGCCGTCGGCACGCATGCGACATGGGCGCGCAAGAGCGACCACATGCCGCTGATTTGCGAGTTTTCTCAGCAGCCCAGAACTTCGCCTAACGATGCGCTACAGCGAACTTCTCCGCACGTCACAGCGGCTGCTTCCGCTACCACTTTGCCATTCACCGTTCAGCCGCCTCGCCAGCCTTCGACATCGATAAATTCGGCTCGTTAAGCCGCCAGCGCGTGGCACGCCGCGGCGATGCGCTCGTCTGTGAGCGCGGGGGCGTGGGATAGCGCCCAGATCGCCTCGGGCTCCCACAAGGCCGCGCGCAACGGCTCCAGCAGCCGCCGCGGCAGATCGGGATCGGCCACTTGCCGCAGGATCGCCAGGGTCTGCCGCGAGGCGGGGAGGCCGAGCCATTGCAGCACGCCGAAAATCCCCTCGCGCTCGTGGACCGCGGAAATCTCCGTCCACGCCGCCGCCGCGCCGCCGCGCAGCGCCCGGTGCGTCGCCAGAAACACCGTCAGCGCCGGCGCCTCGGCCAGGTCCGGCCGCAGGGCCGGGCACCGCACGATCACATGCAGCGCCGCCATCCGCCCGTGGCCAAACGGCCGCAGGAACTCGCGCACGTCCGCCGGCGCAAACTCCAGCCACGTCCGCCACGCCGCCGCCCCCACTCCCAGGGCCGCGGAGGCCAGCGCCGCCTCGCCCACGTCGCCCTCGATCCATTCGCCGGGCGCGACCTCGCGCTCAAACTTCACCTCGGGCCAGATCGTGGCGCGGCAGCGCCAGCCGTCATGGATCCAGGCGAGGTCGGGCGAGGCGGCGGGCAACGCCCGGCTGAGGCGGGCGGGACGGGCGGAGGCGCGGAGGGCACGGGTGGAGTTCATGGGCCCACTCTACGCCCCCGGGTGGGACAAAGCTTGTCCCAGGGTCGAAAAACCGGGAAATGATTTGTGAAGGCGAGCCCGGCTCAGCGGGCGCGGCCATCCAGCCTGTTGGATGGCTTCGTCGCCCGCCGCGCGGGCTTCTCGCCATGACAAGCCAGCCGTCCGACCGGTCGTCCCCCTTTTCCATTTCCATGCCCTCCCCTTCCCCCTCCTCCCGCCCGCCCCTCGAGCGCATGCTGCGCATCCACGACGAGCTGCGCCGCGGCGCGTTCACCAACTGCACCAAGCTCGCCGCGAGCCTCGAGGTCTCGCGCAAGACCATCATCCGCGACATCGCCTTCATGCGCGACCGCCTCGACCTGCCGATCGAGTTCGACGCGCAGCTCAATGCCTACCGCTACACGCACCCCGTGTCGGCGTTTCCCACGGTGCAGGTCACCGAAGGCGAACTGCTCGCGCTGCTCGTCGCCCGCAAGGCCCTCGAGCAATACCGCGGCACGCCCTTCCACCGGCAGTTGGAAAACTCCTTCGACAAGCTCACCGCGGGCCTGAAGGACCACATCACGTTTTCACCGGCGGAGGAGCTGCAATCGGTCTCGTTCAAGAACGTGGGCCTCGGCCGCGCCGACCTCGCGACCTTCAACGCCCTGAGCACCGCGACGCTGCGGCAGTTCGAGGTCGAGTTCGACTACCGCAAGCCCGGCGCGAAAACGAGCGAACGCCGCCGCGTGCGACCCTACCATCTCTCCCACCGCGAGAACCTGTGGTATCTCGTGGGCTTCGACAGCGAGCGCGGCGCGCTGCGCACCTTTGCCCTGCCCCGCCTCGCCGGCGTGACGGTGCTCACCACGCATTTCACGCGGCCCGCGGATTTCTCGCCGGAGAAATTCTTTGCCACCGCCCTCGGCGTGCTCGGCGGCGACCGCGATTATCGCGTCGTCATCCGTTTCTCCGCCACCGCGGCCGACCACATCCGCGAACGGGAGTGGCACGAATCGCAGGAACGCCGCGAGCTGCCCGACGGCCGCCTGGAACTCACGCTCCGCCTCGGCGCGCTGCCCGAGATCGAGCGCTGGGTGCTCGGCTGGGGCGCCGAGGCCGAGGTGCTGCACCCCAAGGAACTCCGCGACCGCTTGCGCGCCACCACCACCGCGCTGCGCGCGATCTATGGCTGAGGCCAGGGCGCATATACCAAACGCCTAATCCTTTTGCCTCTTGGTAGGGCTCGACCTTGGTCGATGCCTCCGTCGTGGGCGTCCAGCCGAGGCGCGGACCAAGGTCCGGCCCTACGGATAAAACCATTGGGCGATTGGCAGCATAATTTAGCGGTCGACTCAAAGGTCTGCGGTAGGAGCGCGCTTGCGCGCGATGGGCCGCGGCGTCGCCGAATGCACCGGCGGCGAAATCGCCCGCAAGCGGGCTCCTACATTCCGAGCCGCGGCCTTTTCTCTTTTCGGCCGACCTGTTAACCTGTCATCGCGAGGCGCGTTGCGCGCACCTCGCAATGACAATGGCCTGAAACGCGCGCCCCGCGCCGCTCAGACCGACTGCGCCGCCGCGACCACGGCCTCGACGGTGATGCCGAGTTCCTTGAACGCGAGGGGCGCGGGCGCGCTGAGGCCGAAGCGATCGATGCCTACGACCTTGCCGTCGAGGCCGACGTATTTCGACCAGAGCACGGTGACGCCCGCCTCGACCGCGACGCGCTTGCGGCACGACGCCGGCAGCACGCTCTCGCGATACTCCGCCGACTGGCGATCAAAGCGCGCGGTGCAGGGCAGCGAGACCACGCGCACGCCGGCGCCGAGGGTCTTGGCCGCGGCGAGCGCGAGCTGCAGCTCGCTGCCAGTGCCGATGAGGATGTGCGTGAGCGGGCCGGTTTCCTTGTGCGCAATGTAGCCGCCCTTGATCGCACCTTCGCGGCGCGTCTGCACCGGGATGTCGTTGAGATTGGGCAGCGCCTGGCGCGTGAGCGCGAGGAGCGTGGGGCCATCGATGCGCTCGAGCGCGGCAGCAAACGCGCCCGCCGTCTCTTCCGGATCCGCCGGGCGGATCACGTCGAGGCCGGGGATCACGCGCAGGCCGGAGATCGTCTCGACCGGCTGGTGCGTGGGGCCGTCTTCGCCGACGCCGATGGAATCGTGCGTGTAGATATAGACGACCGGGAGCTTCGCCAGCGCGGCCAGGCGCATCGCGGGGCGCGAATAGTCGGCAAACACGAGGAACGTCGCGACGCTCGGGCGGAAGAGGCCGTCGTAGGCCACGCCGTTGGCGATCGCGGCCATGCCGTGCTCGCGGATGCCGAAGCGGATGTTGCGGCCGGCGCGGTTGGTCGCGTCGAAATCCTTGTCGGCGGCGATGTAGTTGAGGGTCGAGCCGTAGAGGTCGGCGCTGCCACCGATGAGCAGCGGCAGCTCCGCGGCGACAGCCTGGAGCACATCGCGGCCCGCGGCGCGCGTGGCGAGTTTCGCATCGGCCGGGAAAACCGGAGTTTTTTCGAGCAGCGCGGTGGCGCTCGGTGCCTTCGGAGCGGAATCGAGCAGCGCGGATTTCTCGGGGTTGGCCTCGCGCCAGGCCTTGAGGGTCTTGTGCCACTTGTTGCAATTGCGCACGAGGCGGGCCTTGTGCGACGCGAAGTAGCCCTTCACGTCGTCGCTCACGAAGAAGTGCTGATCGGCCGGCAGGCCGAGCGAGGCGCGCGCGGTGTCGGCGAACTTCGCGCCGCCCTCGCCGTGGCCCTTGGCCGTGCCCTGCACCTCGGCGATGCCCTTCGCGATGATCGTCTTGGCGATGATGAGCTGGGGCTTTCCGCTCTTGGTTTTCTTCGCCTTGTTGAAGGCCTTCAGCACCACGGCCATGTCGTGCCCGTCGATGGTCTGCACCTCCCAGCCGATGGACTTGAAGCGCGCGGCGGCGTTTTCGCTCTGCGTCTTGGCGGCCATCGCGTCGAGCGTCACGTCATTGGCGTCGTAGATGAGGATCAGGTTGTCGAGCTGCTGGTGGCCGGCAAATGCCACGGCCTCCATCGCCACGCCCTCCTGCATGCAGCCGTCGCCCGCGAGGCAGACGACATGATAGTCAAAGATCGCGTGCTCGGCGGTGTTGAAGCGCGCCGCGGCCATCTGGCCGGCGAGCGCCATGCCGACGGCGTTGCCGATGCCCTGGCCGAGCGGGCCGGTGGTGGCCTCGACGCCGGGCGTCTCATGAAACTCGGGGTGGCCGGGGGTCGTGCTGTGCAACACGCGGAAATTTTTCACCTGCTCGATCGGCACATCGTAGCCGCTGAGGTGGAGCCAGCTGTAGAGGAACATCGAGCCGTGGCCCGCGGAGAGCACGAAGCGGTCGCGGTTCATCCAGCGCGGGCGCTCCGGGTTGTGCGAGAGCGCGTGCCCGAAGAGCACCGCGCCGAGATCGGCGGCGCCGAGCGGCAGGCCGAGATGGCCCGACGAGCAGGCATGGACGGCATCGATGGCAAGACCACGGGCCTGATTGGCCGCCTTGGCGAGGAGGTGAGTTTGCAGCGTCATGAAAAAATCGCGCCAGACGTAGCGCCCCCCGCGCCGCCGGGAAAGCCCAATCTCGCGGGTGACACAGATGGGGCGAACGCGAAACCGCCCACCGCACCCGCCCTCAATTCGCCTCCGGGTCCTCCGGCTCGCCGGCGAGCAGCTTCCACTCGGCGCCTTCGCGGCTGAGCACCGTGCGCCAGAGCGTGTCGTCCTGAGCCTGCGCGAGCAGGTCGTCGGGCACGTCGGCCACGACCCAGGTCTTGTGCTTCATCTCGTTTTCCAGCTGCCCGGCCGACCAGCCGGAGTAGCCGAGAAACGCGCGGAGATGCGTGGTCTCGTCGGCGGCGAGCTCGCGCGCCTTCTCTGGCTCGATGCCAAAGTGCAGCCGGAAGCCGTCGTCCCGCGTCTGCCAGGCCGCGAGCACGAGCTGGTCGGTCTGCACGGGGCCGCCGGTGAAAATGGGCACGCCCGCGAGCGGTCCGAGGGCAAAGTCCCCGCTCAGCTCGCCGAGGCGCTTGCCCAGCGGACGGTTGAGCACCACGCCCATCGCGCCCTCCTCGGTGTGCGCCGACATGAGGATCACGCTGCGGCGGAAGTTCGGATCCTTCATCGCCGGGTGCGCGAGCAGGAGCGTGCCCGCCAGGCTGTCCCGTTTTACTTGGCCTCGTCCTTCCATGGTAAAATATCCCGACGCACGCCGCGCGCTCAGAGTTTCAACACCTGCACCCCCGCGTCCGCCAGCAGCGGGACGACGAGCGGGTCGTTGTGGTAATCGAGGCGGTATTTGATCTCCGCGATGCCGGCGGCGGCCATGATTTTGGCGCAGTTGATGCACGGGAAATGCGTCACGTAGGCGACGCAGCCCTCGACCGAGCTGCCGCGCCGCGCGGCGTCGGCCACGGCGTTCTGCTCGGCATGCACGGTCGCCTGCTCGTGGCCGTCGCGCAGCCGCGAGACATGCGGCGTGCCGGGCAGAAAGCCGTTGTAGCCCGCGGCCACGAGGCGGTTCTTCCGTTCGCCGCCGGTCACGATGACGCAGCCGACGTGGAGCCGTTCGCAATTCGAGCGCGACGCCATCAGCACCGCGGTCGCCATGAAATACTCGTCCCACGAGGGACGGTGCGGGAAACGCGCCGCGGCCTCCGCGATTAAATCGACGGGCTGGGTCGCGGCGGAGGCGGGCGGAAAATCAGTCGAAGCGGAGGCGCTCATGGGAAACGGCCGCGGAATCTGGACAGCTCGGCGCGCGTGGGCAACCTTCGTTCCGCTTTTCCATGCGGCGCACGATCCAGCCTGAAATTCTCGACGGTCTCGCCCCGGATCACCCCGATGCGCGGCACAGCCGCCGCGACCTGCGCCTCACCAACGCCCTCGCCGGCAGCCACCGCTGGATCGCGCGCACGCTCCCGTCCCTCCTCCGCCCCGGCGAACGCGCGCTCGAACTCGGCGCCGGCACCGGCGAACTCGGCGCACGCCTCGCCGCCGCGGGCGTCGCGATCGACGGCCTCGACACTTGGCCGCGGCCGGCCGGCTGGCTCGCGGCGCAGACGTGGCACCGCGCGGACCTGCGCACCTTCACCGGTTACGACGCCTACGCGGCGATCGTGGGCAACCTGATCTTCCACCATTTCACGGCCGACGAACTCGCCGCGCTCGGCGCCACGCTTCGCCGCCAAGCCCGCGTGGTGGTCGCCTGCGAGCCCGCGCGCGTGCGCCGCGCACACACGCTTTTCCGCCTGCTGGCGCCGTTGTTCGGGGCCAACCACGTCACGCGCCACGATGCCCGGGTGAGCATCGCCGCCGGCTTCCGCGACGACGAACTGGCGCGCGCGCTCGGCCTCGCCGCGCCCGACTGGGAAGTGCGTTCCACCACCACGCTCCTCGGCCTGCACCGCCTCGTCGCCATCCGCCGCGCATGACCCCGCGCCCGATCGAGATCATCGGCGGCGGGCTCGCGGGGCTGGCGCTCGGCTGCGCACTGCGGCGGGAGGGAGTCGAGGTCACCCTTCACGAAGCCGGCGACTACCCGCGCCACCGCGTCTGCGGCGAATTCATCGCCGGCCTCCGCCCCGCGACCATCGCGCGCCTCGGGCTCGGGCCCATGCTCGCAGGCGCGATCGAGCACCGGCGCGTCGCGTGGTTTCTGCGCAACGCGCCGCCGCACAGCCACACCCTGCCCGCTCCCGCGATCGCGCTCAGTCGCTTCGCACTCGATGCGCGGCTCGCGGCCACCTTCACGGCCCTCGGCGGTGATTTGCGGCTGCGTTCACGTGTTGCAGCGGTGGAGCCGCGCGCCGGCCGCGTGTTCGCCACCGGCCGCCGCCGCCAGACCGCCTCGCCGTGGCTCGGACTCAAACTGCACGCACACGGTCTCTCACTGGCGCAGGATCTCGAGATGCATCTCGGGGAAAATTGCTACGTCGGCCTCGCGCGCATCGAAGACGGTGGCGTCAATGTCTGCGGCCTCTTCCGCCGTGGCCTCGCGGCCGGCACCGGCGCGACTCTACTGCTGAACTGTCTGCGCGCCGCCGGCCTCGCCGCGCTCGCCGACCGGATCGCGCGGGCGCGCATCGATCCGGCCAGCGTCTGCGCGGTCGCCGGCGTCGCGTTTGACCGCCGCCCGCCCCCGACCACGCGCCTTTGCCTCGGCGACACCCTCGCGATGATCCCGCCCTTCACCGGCAACGGCATGGCGATGGCATTCCAAAGTGCCGAACTCGCGCTCGCGCCGCTGCTCGCCTACGCGCGCGGCACCGCCCCGTGGGCCGAAGCCTTGCGCGCTGCACAACGCGCGCAGCGGAACAAATTCCGCATGCGCCTCGTCTCGGCGGATGCGCTGCATCCGTTTCTGCTCGGCCGGCGGCGGCAGCGCTGGCTGGCCGCGCTGGGTCGGGCGCGCCTGCTGCCCTTTCGTCCCCTCTTCGCCGCATTGCACTAATCATGTATCTCCACGCCCTCGCCACCTCCGTCCCCGAAGCCCGCTACACGCAGGCCGATTGCTGGGAAATCGCCCAGCGCTCCCAAGTGAGGGAGCGGCTGAGCCGGCGCTCCATGCTGATTCTGCGCTCGGTGCTCCGCGGCGACCACGGCATCGCGGCGCGGCACTTCGCCGTGCCCGAGATCGCCAACGTCTTCGATCTCACGGCCGATCAGCTCAACGCCAGCTTCCGCGCCGAAGCCCCGCGCCTCGCCGGCCGCGCCCTTGCCGCCGCGCTCGATCGCGCGGGCGTGCGCGCCAGCGAGCTTGACGCCCTGCTGGTCTGCACCTGCACCGGCTATCTCTGCCCAGGGGTGACGAGCTATGTGGCGGAGCAGCTCGGCCTGCGCACCGACGCGTTCCTACAGGACCTCGTGGGCCTGGGCTGCGGCGCGGCCATCCCCACTCTGCGCGCCGCGAGCCATGTCCTCGCCGCGAATCCGCGCGCCACCGTCGCGTGCATCGCGGTCGAAGTGTGTTCCGCCGCCTTTTACCTCGACGACGATCCGGGTGTGATTGTCAGCGCGTGTCTCTTTGGCGATGGCGCGGCGGCCACGATCTGGAAAAGCACACCGGCCGCCGTGCCGCTGCGGGCGTTTGAATTCTCGACGACGCACCGGCCGGCCGACCGCGACAAGCTCCGCTTCGAGCAGCGCGACGGCAAACTCCGCAACCTGCTCGATCGCGCCGTGCCCGAACTCGGCGCCGCGGCCGTCGGCGATCTCTGGCGGGCGCGCGGGCCGCGGCCCGTGGCGCGCGTGGTCTCTCACGGCGGCGGGCGCGATGTGCTCGATGCGCTGGAGCCGGTGGTCGCGCCGCATTCGCTCGCCGCGAGCCGGCACGTCCTGCACGAGCGCGGCAACATGAGCAGCCCCTCGGTGCTCTTCGCGTTGGAGGAGACGCTCCGCGAGGCCAAGCCCGGGTCGGACGGCGATTTTTGGCTCGTGAGTTTCGGCGCGGGGTTTAGCGCACACTCGTGCCGAATCGGAACCGAACCATGACCCAGCTCGCCGACCTCGTCTCCTACTGCGATCGCCGCACGCGGCTCACGGCTTTCAAAGATGCGCCCGGCGCCTTCAACGGCCTGCAGGTCGCCAATGACGGCCGCGTCACCAAAATCGGCGCGGCCGTGGACGCGGGCCTCGTGCCATTTCAAAAGGCCGTGGCGGCGGGCGTCGATTTCCTGATCGTGCACCACGGCATGTATTGGGACATGCCCCGCCCGCTCACCGGCCCCGTCTACGACCGCGTGGCCACGCTCGTGCGCGGCAACTGCGCGCTCTACTCAAACCACCTGCCCCTCGACGGCCACCCGGAGATCGGCAACAACGCGCTGCTCGCGAAGCAGCTCGGACTGAAACCCTCAAAGCCCTTCCTTGTGCGCGACGGCGAGGCCATCGGCTGCATCGCCCGCTCGACCTTCACGCGCGCCGCGCTCCGCACGAAACTGGAAAAACTCTACGGCCGCGTCGTCGCCATCGAGTGCGGCGCGGCGGCCCCGAGCGCCATCGCGTTTTGCAGTGGCTCGGGCAACAGCGCCGTGCCGGCGCTCGTCCCCGCCGGCGTGGACACCCTCGTCACCGGCGAGCTGCGCGAGGAGTGGTTCAACCGCGCGCAGGAGGAAAAGCTCAACCTTTACCTCTGCGGCCACTACGCGACCGAGGTCCACGCGGTCAAAGCCCTCGCGGCCGAGCTGGCGAAAAAATTCAAGCTCCCGTGGGAATTCATTGCGACGAACAATCCGTTATGATCTCCCGGAATCACGCGAATGGCAGCGAATGATTCCTTGGCAATTCGCGCCGATTAGCGTGCATTCGCGGGAAAGTATCCGATGAAAACGATCGCCATCCTCAACGGCCCCAACCTCGACCGCCTCGGGAAACGCGAGCCCGAGATCTACGGCCGCGCCACGCTCGCCGATCTGGAGAAGGCGTTGCGCGCGGAGTTCGGCGGGACGGCACAGCTCGAATTTTTCCAGTCCAACCACGAGGGCGCGCTCATCGACAAGATCGCCGCTCTCGTCGACGCCAAGGCCGACGGCCTGGTGATCAACCCGGGCGGGCTCACGCACACGAGCGTGGCGCTGCGCGATGCGCTGCTCGGCGCGCATCTGCCGACGGTGGAGGTCCACATCTCGAACATCTACAAGCGCGAGGATTTCCGCCACAAGTCGCTCACCGCGCCCGCGAGCGTCGCCGTCATCACCGGCCTCGGCCTCGAAGGCTACCACGCCGCGCTGCGTTTTCTGCTGAAGGGCTGACCCATGGCCGGCGCGACCTGGCTGGTCTGCCACACCCGCCCGCGCTGCGAGAAGAAGTTCGCCGCGCTGCTCGCGGCCGAGGGCCTCGAGCACTACCTGCCGCTCGTCGAGAGTCTCCGGCGCTACGGCGCGCGCACGAAGACGTTTACCAAGCCCCTCTTTCCCGGCTACGTCTTCGCCTGCGTGCCGGCCGAAAAAAAATCCCGCCTGCATCAGCAGGATCTCCTCGCGCGCGCAATTGCGGTCGAGGATGAGGCGACGTTTCTCCGCCAGCTCGCCGATGTGCGCACGATCGTCGCATCGGGCCTCCAGCTCAGCGTGATGCCCCTGCTCACCCGCGGGCGCCGCGTGCGCATCATCGGCGGCCCGCTGCACGGGCTCGAAGGCTTCGTGGACGATCCGACGAAGCCGCAGGGCGTCGTGCTCTCGGTGGACGTGCTGCGCCAGGGTCTGCTCGTGCGCGTGCCGGCGCAGCAATTGCAGCCGCTGCCGTGAAGTAGGGCAGGTCTGTGACCTGACCTCGGCGCGCCCCGAGTGGGCCCGCGCCCAAAAGGCGGGTCAGAGACCCGCCCTACTCAAAGCCCACGCGCCCAGGTGCAAGGTCGCGCACGCCGCGAGCGCGGCCGCCACATCGTCCGCCACCACGCCCCAGCCCCCGGGCAACGACTGGAGCCGCGCGATGCCGAGGGGCTTCGCAATGTCGAAGAGCCGGAACAACGCGAAGCCCGCGAGCCACACGACCCACAGCGGCAGGGCCCCCGGCAGTTCGCGCCAGCCGAGGAAGCACAGCGGCATTACGACAAACTCGTCGAGTATCACCTCGCCCGGATCGCTTTTGCCCAGCCGATGTTCGGCCGCGCCACAGATCACCACGGCCAGCGCGCAGGCGACCGCGCTGCCCAGCACTACAACGCGAATGCTTGAGTGCTGGAAGCACGCGGCGAAATACAGCAGGCCCGCGACCGATCCCCACGTGCCCGGCGCGGGCAGTTTTTTTCCGATCGGCCCGAGGGTCGCGAGCGCCACGACCAGCCCGCCCGGCAGCGCGCGCGACCACGCGGGTTCGTGCTGGCGCATGACTCAGTCCGCGAGCACCGAGCGGTGACGGCGGAAATACGAGATGCCCGACGTGAGGGTGAGCACCGCGGAGAGCGCGAAGAGCGCCATGCCGAGCATGCGGGTCATTTTGACCGTGTCCGGATTGGGAAAATCCAGCTCCAGCATGCGCGCCCCCATCAGCCATCCGATGGCGTTGAGCTGCACAAAGGTCTTCACCTTGCCGCCGGTGTCCGCCTCGATCGTGCGGCCCTTGGTCGCGGCGGCGGTGCGCAGCCCTGCGATCGCGAACTCGCGGCACAGGATGCACAGCAGGATGAGCATCGCCGTGACGGTGTGCCCCATGAAGTTCGCGGGATCGTTGACCAGCGCGATCATCAGGCCGATGACGAGCACCTTGTCGATCACGCTGTCCATGAAGCGGCCGAACGACGACACCAAGCCGTGCTCCCGCGCGATCTTGCCATCGAGCCAGTCCGTGAGCGCCGCCACGATATAGAGCCAGAAAGCGATCGTGGCCGCATGGGCAAACTCCGCATACATCAGCCCCACCACCGCAAACATGAGCGGCACGCGCGAAATCGTGAGCAGGTTGGGCAGGTTCATGGGAGCGGCCAAGTCAGCGAAAACACGGTCGCGCCGCGCCGAACGCAAGCGCGGAGGGGCCGTGCCCGCCGGAATCCGCCGCGGACCCTCGCGAAAAAACGCCATCGCCAGCCGCCGCGCCCTCGTCTTGGCTGCGCGCCCTGCCCATGCGCCACTGCATCTATCCCGGCACGTTCGACCCCATCACCTACGGCCATCTCGATGTCCTCGCGCGCGCCGCGAAGCTATTCGACAGGGTCACCGTCGCCGTCGCCGTGAGCGCCGGAAAGGCGCCGCTCTTTCCCGCCGCGCAACGGGTCGAGCTCATCGCCGCCAACGTCGCGCCCTGGCCGCACGTGAGCGTGACCACCTTCGACGGACTACTCGTCGAGTTCTGCATGGCGCAGAAGGCCGATGCGATCATCCGCGGGCTCCGCGCGTTGTCGGACTTCGAGTTCGAGTTCAACATGGCGCTCATGAACCGCCACCTGCAGCCCAAAATCGAGACGCTCTTCGTGATGCCCAACGAGCAGTTCAGCTACACCAGCTCCACCCTGGTGAAGCAGGTCGCCAAGTTCGGCGGAGACGTCGCGCACTTCGTTCCGCCCAACGTGGCCGCGGAATTGAAGAAAGCCTTCGCCGCCCAGTCTTGATCCGCCCGCCAGCGGACGCTTCTTTTCAGGCTGCCGCTCGTCGGTCAGACGCCGGCCCGAACATCCCCCACTCCCCCATGCGTTCCATCCTCCTGTTCCTTTGCTTTGGCTTCGCCCTGGCTTCCGTCAGCCTCGCCGCCACGTCGCGACCCAACGTCCTCTTCATCGCCATCGACGATCAGAACGACTGGATCGGCGCCCTCGGCGGCCACCCGCTGGCCCAGACTCCGCACATGGACCGGCTCGCCGCGCGCGGCACCGTGATGCTCAACGCCCACTGCCAGTCGCCGCTCTGCAATCCTTCGCGCACGAGCCTCATGCTCGGCCTGCGCCCGACGACCACGGGCATCTACGGCCTCGCGCCCTGGTTCCGCACATTGCCCGAGTGGAAAGACCGCGTCTCCTTGCCGAATCATTTCAAGGCCCACGGCTACCGCACGCTCGCCACTGGAAAAATCTACCACGCCGGCGCCGGCGGTCCGGGCGCGGGCGGCGCGGGCAAGGCCAAGGGTAAAACCAAAGCCGTCGATTCCGGCGCGCCTGCTGCACCCGCCATCGCCCCTGAGTTCGATGTCATCGGCTCCGCCGGCGGCGTCGGCGCTCGCCCCGAGAAAAAACTCATCGGCCCCACCCCCATGGGCAACAACCCGCTCATGGACTGGGGCGTGTTCCCCCACAAGGACGAGGACAAGGGCGACCACCAGGTCGCCACCTGGGCCATCGATCAAATCAAGCGCGCCCCCAAGGATCAGCCGTTCTTCCTCGCCGCCGGATTTTTCCTGCCCCACGTCCCGATCTATGTGACGCAAAAATGGGCGGACCTCTACCCCGACGACGACTCGATCCTCCCCGTCATCAAACGCGACGACCGCGCCGACACGCCCTTCTTCTCCTGGTTTCTGCACTGGAGCCTGCCCGAGCCGCGGCTCAAATGGGTCGAGGAAAACAAGCAGTGGCGCAACCTCGTGCGCAGCTACCTCGCCGCGACGAGCTTCGTCGACGCGCAGATCGGCCGCCTCATGCAGGCGCTCGATGAGGCCGGCCTCGCCGAAAACACCATTGTCGTCGTCTGGGGCGACCACGGCTGGCACCTCGGCGAAAAGGCCATCACCGGCAAGAACACCCTCTGGGACGACGGCACGCGCGTCCCCCTCATCTTCGCCGGCCCCGGCGTCGCGCGCGGCGGCCGCAGCACGCAACCGGCTGAACTCCTCGATATCTATCCCACCCTCGTCGAGCTTTGCGGTCTCGCCCCCCGCACCGACCTCGAGGGCCTCAGTCTCGTCCCGCAGTTGAAAAACGCTTCCGCCAAGCGCGCCCGCCCCGCCATCACGAGCCATAACCAGGGCAACCACGGCATCCGCAGCGAGCGCTGGCGCTACATCCGCTACGCCGACGGCACCGAGGAACTCTACGACCACGCCGCCGACCCGCACGAATGGACCAACCTCGCGCTCCGCCCCGAGCACGCCGCCATCCTCGCCGAGCACCGCCGCTGGCTCCCCCCCATCGACCGCCCGCCCGCGCCCAACAGCGCGAACCGCGTCTTCACCTACGACCCCGCGACCGACGAGGTCGTCTGGGAAGGCAAACCCGCCAAGCGCACCGACCCGATCCCGCAGTAGCGTAGCAGCGGGCGTCCCTGCCCGCTGAAATTTGCGAACGCCCTGAACCGGCGGGCCGGGACGCCCACCGCTACCGCACCTCCTCCTGTTTCCTCCATGCCCCGTCTCCTCTTCCTTCTGCTCGTTTCTCCGTTCGCCCTGCTCCCCACGACGACCACCGCCGCGCCCTCGCCGGCCCGGCCCAACGTCATCTACCTCCTCGCCGATGATCTCGGCTACGGCGACGTCGGCAGCTATGGCCAAAAACTGATCCACACGCCGCGGCTCGACCGCATGGCGCAGGAGGGCCTGCGCTTCACGCAGCATTACGCCGGCGCACCGTCGTGCCAGCCGTCGCGCACCGTGCTCTTCACTGGTCTCCACGGCGGCCACACCACCATCCGCGCCAACAGCAAACTCCCGCTCCGCGCCACCGACCGCACCTTCACCCAGGCGCTCAAGGCCGCGGGCTACGCGACCGGCGCGGTCGGCAAGTGGGGTCTCGGCGAACTCGGCTCCACGGGCGCGCCCACCGCCCTCGGCGTCGATGAATTCTTCGGCTTCATCGACCAGACCCACGCCCACACCCACTACCCCGATCACCTCTGGAAAAACGGCCGGCGCTTTGACATCCCCGAAAACCAAGGCGGCCGCCGCGCCGTTTACTCGCAGGATCTCTTCACGCGCGAGACCCTCGACTTCATTCGCCGCCACCGCGACCGGCCGTTCTTTTTCTACGGCGCGTTCACCGCGCCGCACGCCGAGGTCGCCGTGCCCGAGGATTCGCTCGCCGAATACCGCGGCCGGTGGCCCGAGCCAAAGCCGTTTCCCGGCGCCAAGACCTACGCCGCGCAAAAGGAACCCCGCGCCGTCCGCGCCGCCATGATCACGCGGCTCGACCGCGATGTCGGCCGCATCCCGATCTGCTCGACGAGCTCAAGCTCGCGGAGAACACGCTCGTCATCTTCACCAGCGACAACGGCCCGATCACCGCCGGCGGGCAGGACCCCGAGTTCTTCGACAGCAACGGCCCGCTCCGCGACCTCAAGTTCACGCTCTACGAGGGCGGCATCCGCGTGCCCTTCATCGCGCGCTGGCCCGGCCGCATCACGCGCGGCGGCGTGTCGGACCTCGTCTCGGATTTCGCGGACATGTTTCCCACCTTCGCCGAACTCGCCGGCGCCGCGGTGCCCGCCGGCCTCGACGGTGTCTCGATCGTCCCGACTCTCCTCGGCCGGCCCGCCGCCGCTCAGGCGCGACGCGATCATTTCTATTGGGAGGCCGCGCCCCAGCAGGCCGTGCGGCAGGGCGACTGGAAGGCCTACCGCGCCGCGCCCGGCCGCCCGGTCGAGCTCTACCACCTCGGCCGCGATATCGGGGAGGCGCAGGACCTCGCCGCCGCCGAGCCCGCGATCACGGCGCGCCTCACGGCCCTGCTGTCGAGCGCGCGGATCGATTCGCCGGATTTCCCGCTGCAAGCCAAACGCCCCGACAAGACCGGGGCCAAACGCTGATCATCTCACCCTCACGACCCAAACCTCGCCTCGTTTTTTCTCTCTCCCCCATGCGCACAATAATCCTCCTCTTGTTTTCCGCGTTGTTCGTCGCCCGTGCCGCCGCCGCGTCGAGCCCGCCCAACATCGTCTTCATCATCTCCGACGACCACGCGTGGACCGACTACGGTTTCATGGGCCATAAACAGATCGAGACTCCGCATCTCGACAAACTCGCGGCCCGCAGCGCCGTTTTCACGCGCGGCTACGTCGCTACTGCCCTCTGCCGCCCCGCGCTCGCGACCTTTGCCACCGGCCTCTACGCGCACCAGCACAAGATCAGCGGCAACGATCCTGCGCTCCTGCCCGAGATGATGGCGCCGGCGCCCGCCGCGGCCCCCAAGGCGAAGGGCAAGCAAGCCAAGGGCGCCGGCGATCCGGCCGCCTACGCCGCGCTCCGCGAAAAACTCATCGCCAACTACGACCGCGCGCCCTCGCTCATCAAGCAGCTCGGCACGCTCGGCTACCTCAGCCACCAGAGCGGCAAATGGTGGGAAGGTTCCTACCAGCGCGGCGGCTTCACTCACGGGATGACGCGCGGCTTCCCTCAGCCCGGCGGCCGCCACGGCGACGATGGACTCGTCATCGGCCGCGAGGGCCTGAAGCCCGTCTTCGACTTCATCGATCACGCGGTCGCGGAAAAAAAGCCGTTCTTCGTCTGGTATGCGCCCTTCATGCCGCACACCCCGCACACGCCGCCGGATCGCCTGTTCCAGAAATACAAGGCCAAGGGCATCGCCTCCGATCATGTCGCGAAGTATTACGCGATGGTCGAGTGGTTCGACGAGACCTGCGGCCAGCTCGTCGATCGCATCGACCAAAAGGGCCTGCGTGAAAACACCGTCTTCGTTTACATCGCCGACAACGGCTGGATTCAGCAGGTCGATGGCAACGGCTTCGCCCCGCGCTCCAAGCAGTCCGCCAATGAAGGCGGCACGCGCCAGCCCACACTCTTCAGCTGGCCGGGCGTCATTCGCCCCGGCCTGCGCGGCGACCAGCTCTGCTCGAGCATCGACATCGTGCCCACGCTGCTCGCCGCCGCCGGCGCGCCCATCCCGCGCGAGCTGCCCGGCCTCAACCTCCTGCCAATCCTGAAATCCGGCGCGCCCACGCCGCGCGACAGCGTGCTCGGCGAGACCTTCGCCCACGACGTCACGAACATCGACCGCCCGGCCGACAGCCTCGTCTATCGCTGGGTCGTCGAGGGAAAATGGAAACTCCTCCTCACCTACGACGGGGCCGTGAGCGCGCGCTACGCCTCGTCGAACCCCCGCGACGAGAAGCGCCCGCAGCTCTTCGACCTCCTCGCCGATCCGCACGAGAACCAAAACCTCGCCGCGCAAAACCCCGCCGTCGTCGCCCGCCTCGCCGCCAAACTCGACGCCTGGTGGCGGCCCGAGGGCCGGAAAGCGCAGACCACGTGGACCGAGTGAAGCTCCGCCGTTAAGAAACGCTCCCGTTCGCGCATTAGCCTACGCCGCCATCATGCCCAAACTACGCTGCCTGCTCCCCGCCCTCCTCGCATTCGTCCTCGGTTCGACGGCCTTCGCCGCCGCCAAGCGCCCGAACATCCTTTTCATCCTCGTCGATGATCAGTCGCCCTTCGAGCTGAAGGCCTACAATCCAGCCTCGGAATTGCAGACCCCCGTGCTCGATCGGCTCGCCGCCGGCGGCATGGTCGTGGACGGCGCGTATCACATGGGCTCGTTCAGTGGCGCCGTCTGCACCCCGTCGCGCCACATGATCATGAGCGGGCGCACGCTCTGGCATCTCCCGATCGCGCCGGGCGCGTTGGCGAAGGGCCTGTGCCCGCCTAATCTGGAGATCAACACCCTCGCCGCCGTCTTCAACCGCGCCGGCTACGCCACGATGCGCACCTGCAAAATCGGCAACAGTTACGAGGGCGCCAACCAGCAGTTCACGGTCCGCAAGGACGCCTCCAAGCGTGGCGGCACCGACGAATCCGGCAGCGCCTGGCACGCCGAGCAGGTGCTCACCTACCTCGGACAGCGCACCGCGACCAAGGACACCAATCCATTTCTGATCTACTTCGGCTTCTCCCATCCGCACGACACGCGCGACGGCAAGCCCGAGCTGCTCGCCAAATACGGCGCCGTCAATCACGCCGACAAAGCCACGCTTCCGCCCGCCAATCCCAAAGCCCCGCGCCTCCCCGGCAACTACCTGCCCGCGCATCCGTTTCACCATGGCCATCCCGGCCTGCGCGACGAAGTGGATGTCAGCGGCGTCTGGGAGCGACGCGACGAAGTCACCATCCGCAACGAGCTCGGCCGCGAGTTCGCGTGCAGTGAAAACATCGACATCCAAATCGGCCGCGTGCTCGACCGCCTCCGTGCGATGGGCGAACTCGACAACACCTACATCATCTACACCGCAGACCACGGCATGGCGATCGGCCGCCACGGTTTGCAGGGCAAACAAAACCTCTACGAGCACACGTGGCGCGTGCCCTTCATCGTGCAGGGCCCCGGGATCAAGCCCGGCACGCGCGCCCAGGGAAACCTCTACCTGCTCGACGTGCTCGCCACGCTCTGTGATTTCGCGGGGATCACACCGCCCGCCTCGAACGAGGGCCTCAGCGCCCGCCCCGTATTCGAGGGCAAGAAACCCGTCCTCCGCGACGTCCTCTTCGGCGCGTATAACGGCGGCACCAAGCCCGGCATGCGCAGCGTGCGCCGGGGCGACTGGAAACTGATCCAATACGATGTGATGGACGGCAAAGTGCGCGAGACGCAGCTCTTCAACCTCGCCGAAACCCCCCACGAGTTTCTCGCCCAGCACCACGATCCCAAGGTGATCGCCCTCACCGGCAAGACGCCCGCCAAGCATCAAGTGAATCTCGCGGGCGACCCGAAACACGCGGGCAAGCTCGCCGAGATGCAGGCCCTGCTCCTCGCCGAAATGCGCCGCCTCGACGATCCCTGGCGGTTGTGGAACCAGCCCGCCGACGGCCTCACGCCGCCCGCCGAGCCTGCACCGAAACAAAAAGCCGCGAAGAAAAAGGCCTAGCCCGAATAGATCACACTTTCCGTGAGAATCTTTTTGTCACAGAGCGCACAGAGTTCCGCCACAGAGTTCACAGAGGAGACCAGGTGTTTTGCTCTGTGTCCTCCGTGGCGGAACTCTGTGCACTCTGTGGCTCATGCCTTGGACCGGGCAGCCATGAGATACCCGTGCCAAGTCCCGCAGCTATCTCTTATGAACCCTGCCCTGTTCGCTCTGCGCCTCGGGATGCTCAGCCTGGGCATCCTCGGTTGCACCGCCATCGGCTTCGCCCAAGACGGGAAGGCCGCCAAGGCCGCGAAACAAGAAGCGCCATTTTCGTGGGTCTCGCCGCTCGCGAACACCGGCAAGGCGAAGCAGGCCCTGCCGCCGACGGTGAAGCATGTGGCGTTTCAGAGTCCGTCCATGGGAGTCGCGGTGGGCTACTACATTTACCTCCCGCCCGGCTATGCCGAGGGCCGGGAGCGTTATCCGGTCGTCTATTATCTCCAAGGCGGCCGCCCGGGCGGGGAAGGCAAGAGTGTGCGGCTCGCCGACTACGTGCACGCCGCCGTCAAAGCCGGAAAAATCAAACCCACGATCTACGTCTTCCCCAACGGCGGGCCCGTGAGCTGGTATGATATGCCCGAGCTGAAGCACGGACTCGGCGAGACGATCTTTATCAAAGAACTCGTCCCCCACATCGACGCGACCTATCGCACCTGGGGCACGCGCGAGGGTCGCGCCCTCGAAGGCTACTCGCAGGGTGGGCGTGGGACCACGCGGATCATGTTCAAGTATCCGGAGCTCTTCCTTTCGGTGGCACCGGGCGGTTCTGGTTACGGCCCTGAAAAAAAGATTCAGGAAAACGACGGCTATGAGTCGCCCACGCTGCGCTTCCTTCCCGTCGGCACCAACACCTGGGACTTCGCCAAGGCCTACGCGACGCGCCCGGCCCGGCCGGCGCTGAACATTCTAATCTGGGACGGCACCCAGTGCTTCAACTACGAGGCCAACCTCCAGTTCTCCGCCTACCTGAAAACGCTGGGCGTCGCCCACGAGTTCCTCGCCATCGCCGATGTCGCTCACACTGCCACCGGCAGCTACGACAAAAACGGCGACGATATCATGCGCCACCACCAGCGCACCTTTGACGCGCACCGGCCGAAGTAGCCGCACGCCCCCGCCCTCGATCCCGTGAAAACCATCCTTGGACTTCTCGCTTTTGCCGCCGGCCTCGTCACGCCCTGCGTCGCAGCGGCGGCCGCCGCCACACCCAGCCCGCCCAACATCCTCTTCTTCTTCGCCGACGATCAGCGGCACGATACCCTCGGCGTCGCCGGCCACCCGATCATCCAGACGCCCGCCATCGACCGGCTCGCCCGCGAAGGCGTGCGGTTCCGCAATGCATTTGTCACCACCTCCGTCTGCTGGGTCAGCCGCTCCGTCATCCTCACCGGCCAGTGGGCACGCTCGCACGCGCAGCGCGACGCCATCCCGCGGGTGACCCCCGCCGCCCTCAGCACCATTTATCCGCTGCAACTGCGCGCCGCCGGCTACCGCACCGGTCACTTCGGCAAATGGCACATGACCGCCCCGCCCGGCTTCGATCCCGCCGCGCAGTTCGACCGCTACGAGGCCATCGGCCGCAACCCGTATTTCAAGACGCTGCCCGACGGCTCCAAACGCCACGAGACCGACCTCGTCGCCGATCGCGCCATCGAATTCCTCCAGACGCAGCCGAAAGGCCAGCCCTTCGCCCTCAACCTCTGGTTCAATGCCTCCCACGCCGAGGATAATGATCGCCGCCCCGGCATCGGCCACTACCCGTGGCCGCCCTCGGCCGACGGACTCTACGAGGACCGCGTGATTCCTCCCCCGCGCCTCGGCGATCCCGCGATCTACGAACGCCACCCGGATTTCCTCAAAAGCTCCATCAATCGTGAGCGCTTCTTCTGGAGCTACGACACCCCGGAAAAGTATCAGACCAACGTCCGCGCCTACCTCCGCATGATCACCGGCATCGATCGCGCGCTCGCCCGTGTGGTCGCCGCGCTCGAACGCGCCGGCCTCGCTGAGAACACCATCATCGTCTACACCGCCGACAACGGCTACTACCTCGGCGACCGCGGCTTTCAGGGCAAGTGGTCGCACTTCGAGGAGTCGCTGCGCGTGCCACTCGTGATCTACGATCCGCGTCTGCCCGCGGCCCAGCGCGGCCGCGTGCTCGACCAGCTTGCCCTCAACGTCGATCTCCCCGCCACGTTTCTCGATTGGGCCGGCGCGAAAACGCCCGCCGCCTACGAAGGCCGCAGCCTCGCGCCACTCGTCGAGAGCCGCGCGCCCGCGGACTGGCGCCGCCATTTTTTCTGCGAACACCTCGACCTCGCGCCCACGCTCACGTGGGAGGGCGTGCGCGGCGAACGCTACGTTTACGCCCGCTACTTCGACCAGCAGCCCGCCTATGAATTTCTCCACGACCTCCGCGCCGATCCCGACGAACTCGTCAATCTCGCCGCTGATCCCGCCCACGCCGCGATCCTCCGCGAGCAGCGCGCCCTCTGCGATCAAGAGATGAACGCCCGCGGCGGTGCGCTCTTGCCCCTCGACCAGCGCGGGGCCAAAAAATCCCCCGCTGCCAAAAAGGGCGCAAAAAAATCCGCGCCCTCGTCCAAGTAGTCTCGCCGTCTCCCCCCACTCTCCATCTCGCCCTCTTCCCCATGCGCCTCCTCGCCCTCGCTCTCCTCGCCGCCTTTGCCCCGCTGCTCGCCGCGGAAAAGCCCAACGTGATCGTCATCATGGCCGACGACCTCGGCTACGGCGACGTCTCCGCCTATGGCGCAACCGCTTTCAAGACGCCGAACCTCGACCGCCTCGCCGCCGAGGGTCGGCGCTTCACCAGCGGCTACTGCTCCGCCTCCACCTGCACGCCCACGCGCTACTCGTTTCTCACCGGCTCCTATGCCTTCCGCCGCAAGGGCACCGGCATCGCGCCGCCCAATGGCCACATGGTCGTGCCGCCCGACGCCGTCACCATCGCCGATCTCGCGAAGAACGCCGGCTATCGCACCGCCGTCATCGGCAAGTGGCACCTCGGCCTCGGCGAAGAAGGCAAGGGCCCGGATTGGAACAACGAGATCAAGCCCGGCCCGCGCGAGATTGGCTTCGACTACAACTTCCTCCTGCCCACCACCAACGACCGCGTGCCCCAAGTCTATCTGGAGAACTACCGCATCGTCGGCCTCGACCCCAAGGACCCGCTCTGGGTCGGCAACAGCGCCCCCGCCGGCGATCACCCCACCGGCATCACGCACCGCTCCACGCTCAGGATGGACTGGTCCCACGGCCACAACGCCACCATCCACAACGGCATCTCGCGAATCGGTTTCTACACCGGTGGCCACGCCGCGCGCTTCCGTGACGAGGACCTCGCCGACAAGTGGGCCGAGAAGTCCAACGCGTGGATCGAGGCCAACCGCGACCGCCCGTTCTTTCTCTTCCTCGCGTCGCACGACATCCATGTGCCCCGCATGCCGCACGAGCGCTTCCAGGGCAAAACCGGCCTCGGCTTCCGGGCCGACTCGATCCTCCAGTTCGACTGGCAGGTCGGCGAGATCATGAAAACGCTCGATCGCCTCGGCCTCGCCGAGAAGACACTCGTCATCGTCTGCTCCGACAACGGCCCCGTGATGGACGACGGCTACAAGGACTTTGCCCTCGAGAAACTCGGCGCCCACCGCGCCGGCGGGCCCTTCAGCGGCGGCAAATACAGCGTCTTCGAGGGCGGCACGCGCACGCCGTTCATCGCGCGCTGGAAAGGCACGATCAAACCCGCCGTGTCCGACGACGTCGTCTGCACCATCGACCTCGCCGCGAGCTTCGCCGCGATCGCCGGCACTCCCCTCCCCGAGGGCGCCTGCCTCGACAGCATCGATGTCTCCGGCGCGCTGCTCGGCCGCCCCGGGGCCAAGGGCCGCGAGCACCTCGTGCAGCAGGACAACGGCGGCACCGGCAACTACGGCTTCCGCGTCGGCCCCTGGAAACTCGTGCGCTACGACACCAAGTCCGCGCGCAACGTCGTCGTCGAGCGGCAGCTCGCCAACACCCCCGTGCCGCAGTTCCAGCTGTTCGATTTGTCCCAAGACCCCGGCGAGAAGACCGATGTGCTGGCCCAGCACCCCGAGCGCGCCGAGCAGATGAAGGCCAAGCTCGCCGCCATCATCACCGCCGGCCGCAGCCGCTGAGAGGCGTTGCTGTCGCAAAGGTCAATAACTCCCGTCGCGCGATTGTGGGCGGGTGGCCTGCGCCTGATTTACCATCTGCCCCGAGCGTGAAGCGGACGATGATTGAGGCGGTGCGACCGTAGCAACAAGCCACCAGCAATCGCAGCCGCTTGCTCCCCGCTGTTGCTTCCCGACGCGAATTCCCCCAACGGTGTCGGCTCTCATGTTCGAGTCGCTCACCGATAAACTCTCCTCCGCACTCCGCAACCTCCGCGGCGTCGGCAAACTCTCTGAGGAAAATATGGCGGCCGCCCTCGCGGAGGTGCGCACCGCCCTGCTCGCGGCCGATGTGCATTTCAAGGTCGCGCGCGAGTTCGTCGAGCGCGTGCAGGCCAAGTGCGTCGGGCAGGAGGTGCTCAAAGGCGTCGCGCCCGGCCAGCAGATCGTCAAAATCATCAACGACGAGCTCGTCGCGCTCCTCGGCGAAGGCACGACGGATCTCTCAGCGAAACGGCCGTTGAAAATCCTGATGGTCGGCCTTCACGGCTCGGGCAAGACCACCTCGACCGCCAAGCTCGGTAAGCTCCTCAAAAAACGTGGCTACCGCCCCTTCGTCGTCGGCGCCGACATCTACCGCCCCGCCGCCATCGACCAGCTGGAGATTTTGGCGAAGCAGGAGGAACTCGGTTTCTATTCGGATCGCGCCACCAAGGACGTGCCCGCCCTCGGCGCCGCCGGCCTCAGCGCCGCGCTCGCCGCCTCGGCCGACTGCATCATCTTCGACACCGCCGGCCGCCTGCAAATCGACACGGACCTCATCGAAGAGGTGAAGAAACTCCGCGCCCGCGTGCAGCCCGACGAGGTGCTCCTCGTCGCCGACGGCGCGCTGGGCCAGGAGGCGGTCAACGTCGCGCAGGCGTTTCACGAGGCACTCTCGCTCACCGGCCTCATCCTCACCAAGCTCGACGGCGACACGCGCGGCGGCGCCGCGCTCTCGATCAAGTCGGTCACGGGCGTGCCCATCAAATTTGTGGGCGTCGGTGAAAAGACGGCAGACTTCGAACCGTTTTACCCCGAACGCCTCGCCTCGCGCATCCTCGGCATGGGCGATGTGGTTTCCCTCGTCGAAAAGGCGCAGGAGAACATCGACGAGAAGGAGGCCGAGAAGATGGCGGAGAAGCTGAAGAAGGCCGAGTTCGACCTCGAAGACTTCCTCGCGCAGATGCAGCAGGTGAAAAAGATGGGCTCGATGCAGAGCATCATGGGCATGATTCCCGGCATGAGCGGCATGCAGCTCCCTGCTGGCGCCGACAAGCAGATGGCCCGCACCGAGGCCATCATCCAGTCGATGACGAAGCAGGAGCGCCGCAAGCCCGACATCCTCAACGGCAGCCGCCGCAAGCGCATCGCCGACGGCGCGGGCGTGAAAATCGTCGAGGTGAACTCGCTGATGAAGCAGTTCCAGCAAATGCAGCAGATGATGAAAATGATGAAGGGCGGCGGCGGCAAAAAGATGATGCGCCAGATGGAAGCCATGAAGGGCAAAGGCGGCGGCTTCCCTCCCGGAGGCTTCCGACGCTGAGTCCGGCGCAGCGTCAACCGGCTCGATTTTATTCCCCATGAAAAAATACCTCGCTCTCGCCTTCGCGCTGATCGCCGCCCCGCTCTTCGCCATGGGCCCGGCCAAACCCCTGCGCGCGCTCCTCATCACCGGCGGCTGCTGCCACGACTACGAGCTCCAGGCCAAGGCCTACACCGAGGGCTCGAAGAAGTTCGCCGACATCGTGTGGACCGTCGTCAACGAGGGTGGCAAGGTCACGAGCGCGCAGATCCCACTCTACGACAATCCCGCCTGGGCCAAGCCCTACGACGTCGTCGTGCACAACGAGTGCTTCGCCAACACCACCGACGAAACCTACATCCGCAAGATCACCGCCGCCCACAAGGCCGGCAAACCGGCCGTCGTCATCCACTGCGCGATGCACACCTACCGCGCCGCCACGATCGACGACTGGCGCGAGTTCCTCGGCGTCACCAGCCGCAAGCACGATCACCAGAGCGAGTATCCCGTCACGGTCCTCGAACCGAAACACCCCGTCTTTGCCGGCTTCCCCGCCAAGTGGACGACGCCGAAGGACGAACTCTACATAATCGAAAAACTCTGGCCCACGGCGAAGTCCCTCGCGACCTCCCAGAGCGAGAAGGACGGCAGCGTGCAGCCCGTGATCTGGACGAACAACTACCACGGCACGCGCGTCTTCGGCACGACCTACGGCCACAGCAACGCGACGTGGCAGGACCCGGTCTTCATCGAGCTCATCACCCGCGGCCTGCTCTGGGCAGCGGGGTGGACGAAGTGATCCCGTAGCGGTGGGCCGTCCCGGCCCGCCGTGGTTTGCGTTTCCGGTAGCCCGCTTCTCCCGAAGCGGGACTGCAAGTAGCGCGAGGCTTTATCCCGCGCGCGGCGCGGAAAAATTGTGTTCCCCCTGCGCGGGCTGAAGCCTCGCGCTACCTCGGGCCCCGACGTGCAGGGACGCCCGCCGCTACGGTCCCTTTGGCTCCTTCAGTTTGCTCACGTGGGTCGTTCGTTTCTCGAACAGGCAGAAAAGCCGGAAAAGCAACCATCCGTTTAGCGTGACCATCAGCAGCCATGTCACCGGCGTCAGGTAATCGAAAGCACCGAAACTGGCCGCCACTGCCGCCAGAAGCAGTGACGACGGCAGTGAGTAAGCGAAGATAATCATCGTCCCCAGAATGTGTTCTCCACGTGCGGCTCCATCCGAATAATACAGAATGGAACCGATGATCGCATAGGCCAACCACGCTACCTTACCGGCCTTTTTCACGGATGTCGCTTCGCCGCTCTTGCCTCAAGGCAGCACGCGCACCTTGATGTTCTTAAACATCACTTTGCTCTCCGCATCGTGGCCCTGGATGGCGAAGGTGCCGCTCGAGAGCTTGCGGCCTTCCATCTTCGCCGGGGGCGCGGCCGGGGTCGGCTCGGTGAAGTCCACGATCTGCTTTCCGTTCACAAAGGTCTGGATGCGCTTTCCCTCGACGCGGACGACCATCGTATACCACTCGCCGTCCTTGGCCGGGGCCTCAAGGTTGTCCTTGATCGCGTAGAGGCCGGCGCCCTTCTTCACGTCCTTGTGGGTGTTATTCACCTGCACCTCGTAGCCCTTGGCGGGCCAATTGGTCTCCTGAAACTCTGTGTGGATGTAGACACCGGAGTTGGCCTTCGGCGCGGTCATGATGTCGAGCGAGAGTTCGAAGTTCTTGAAATTCGCCTTCGCCACGGCGCCGTCGTAGAAGAGGTGCGACTTCTTCCACTTCATCTCGGCGGCCTTTTTCGCGTCGCTGAACGTGACAATGCAGCCGTCCTCCACGGTGAACGCGCCTTTGTCCTCGCTGGCCTTCCAGCCGTCGAGCGACTTGCCGTCAAAAAGAAGCTGCCAGCCGGCGGATTTTTCCGCCGACGTGAGGGTGTTGGGCTTGGGCGCGGCGGCAAACGCCGAGGCGGCCGCGAGGCCGAGGGCGAGGAAGGCGGAGACGAGGTGATTTTTCATGGGGGAAAAGAGTGAAACGCGAGGTTGCGCGGCCAGACGCGGCAAGGCTAGTTTTGATGCGAATGTTCAGATTCCGGTGCGCCGTGGGAGCGAGCTGGCTCGCGTCTTGCCCGACCCGTCGCGAGCCAGCTCGCTCCCACAGGAAACTGCCTCACGGCCCGAGCACAAAGTTCACCTCGCCCGAGCGCACGCTCACGGCCTCGGGCAGCTTCGCCTCGTCAATCTGGAGCACGAGGACGTTGCGACCGGCCTTGGCGTTCACCGTCACGAGGCCTGACGGCTTGGGCACAATCACCCCGTCGAGCCAGGCGCCCTTGATCTCTCCGCCCAGCGAGAGCTTCACCGGACCGGCCTTGGTCGCGTCGAACTGCGTCGCGGCAAACAGGCCGCGGGTGTTGCCGCGGTTGGGAAACGCGATCTCGCTCGCCTGGCGGGGGAGTGTGCCGTTGGCGAGGGCGGTCACGGGCACCCAGCCCGCGAGCGTGAGATCACCGCGCGTCACCGGCTCGATGCCGATGTGCATGTTTTGGCTGACGACGAGGTAGAGCTGCCAGTTGCGGGCGACGCCGCCCTTCGAGGCGTCGAAGTCTCCCGGTTTGCCGAGCTGAGCGAGAAACGCGATCAGGTCGAGGCGCTCCTCCGGCACGAGGTCGTCGATCAGACCCGCCGGCATGAGCGAGCCCACGCTGGTGCGGCGGGCGATGTCCTTCACCGGAATCGAGACCTCGGCGTCAGTCGCATCGCGCAAGACCACCTCCGTGGCGGTCTCGCGCGTGATCATGCCGCTGCGCTCCTCGCCAGATTTCGTCGCGATCATCACGGAGTGGTAGCCCTCCTTGATCTTGGCGCTCGGATAGAGCAGCGCCTCGACCAGATAGTCGGGCGGTGCGCTCGCGCCGATGCTCGTGAGGTCAGGGCCGATCTTGCCACCCGCGCCGCCGATCGCGTGGCAGGCCACGCAGGCGAGTTCGGCGCGACGATAGATGTGCTCGCCGCGGCGTGCGTCGCCCTGGGCGAGCGCTTCGCGGGCCAGCGCCTGCATGTCGGCGGCGGACAGTTGCACATCGGCGAGAGAGAGACCCGCGGCCTTGAGCAGCACGGGGACGAGGGCTTGGTGCTGCGTGCCTTCGCGGGCGGGGCGCAACCCGGCGCGCGCGACCTCGCGTGGCAGCCCGGTCTTCGGCAGCTCCGTCGCAAGCCGCCCGCTCACCCCGCGAATCGCCAGCAGCGCGCGCCACAGCGTGGCCGCCTCCGTGTCGCCCGTGGTCGCCTGCAGCAGCGCGATAATCTCGGGCAACGCCGTGGGCAGTTCGAGCGATGCCAGCGTGAGCACCGCCTCGCGGCGCACCGCCGGCGGGCTCGCCGGCGCGGCCAGTTTCTTCAGCTCGGCCACGGTGGCTGAGCCGCCCATCTCGCGCAGGGCCACAAAGGCCGCGCGGCGCTCGTCCTCTTTGGTCGCGGCCCCGGATGCGATCGCGACCAACCGCGCGGACGCGGCGGCAAACTTCCATGCTCCAGCGAGATGGATCGCGCCGAGGCGGTGGGTGGCATTCGCCGATTGCAGCAGGGTATCAAGCCCATCCAGCACCACCGCCGGCTTGGCCGAGCGCAGGCGCGCGGCCTCCGTGAGCGCGGTGAGCGCGCGCCCGATGGCCGTCTCGCTGAGCTGCCCGCGCATGACGTGCTCAACGAGCGTCTGCAGCTCGGGCGCGCCACCCGCCGAGCCGATCAATTCGATCCAGGGACCGGAGCCGTCGCGCGGGATGCCGGTGGTCGACAGCAGGGTGCCGAGCACCTCGCTGGCCTGCGCGGCCATGACCGCCTTGAGGCCAAACTCGAGCTGCTTTTCGCGCCCGGCGATTTTCCAGGCCCCGCTCTTCACCGCAGCGAGCCACGGCTCGGCAAGATCGTTGATCGTGAGCCAGAGCGCATAGTCCAGGAACGGATCCATGGGGCGCTCCAGCACGCCGAGCGCGAGTTCCGCGGCGCGCGCCGTGCCTTGGCGGCCGAGTGCGCGCAGGGCCTCGACCCGCACGCGCGGATGCTCGTCGGCGACGAGTTTTTCGAGCGCGGGCAACGCACCCTCGACCGGCAAGGCCCGGATGGCGGCGGCGCGGACGCGCGGATCCTTGGCGGCGAGGAGGCTTTCCCCGAGGGCGGCAGGCACCCCGTCCAACGACTGATGCATCCACAGCGCGCGCAGCCGGGCGCTCTCGTCGGCGCCGAGCGTTGCGGTCCACGCCGCGAGGTCCGGGAGCACCTTGGTGCTGCCGCGCTCGGCGAGCACCTGGCGCGCCTGCTCGACCTCGTAGCCGTTGGGCGAGGTCAAGCGCCCGAGCAGATCACGGTTGGCCAGCTTGGTGAGATCCGTCCGAGCCAGCGCCGGCCGGCCCTTGGGGGCGACGCGCCAGATGCGGCCGTGGGCCTTGTCGCGGCGCACGTCGCGGAAATCCACCTCGCCGTGCTGGATGATGGGGTTGCTCCAATCGGCGATGTAGAGCGCGCCGTCCGGCCCCATGCGCAGATCGATCGGGCGGAAGGAATTGGCGGTGGTGCGCATCACATCCGGCATCTCCTTCGTGACGTAACCTGAGCCTTGGTCACTGGCCTTGAAGCGCACGATGCGGTGCGCGCGAAAATCGGCGGTGACAAAGTCGCCCTGCCAGTCCGAGGGAAACAGCGTCGAGCGCACAATCTCGAGGCCGCAGAATTTCGGGTAGGCTCCCGCGCTCACGCTCTGCAATTCGCGGCGCGCGGGTGCGAGGGTGCGATAGGTGGCGCCGGGAATACCCCAGCTGATGCCCTGAAACCCGGCGCCGTCGGTCACGAAGGACTGGCCGAAGTCGTCGAACTGGTTCCCCCACGCGTTGACCCAGCCGCGGTAGAGGATGTCCATTTTTTGATCCCGCGGATCAAGGCGGAAGATGCCGCCGGCCTTCAGGCGCACGACGCCGTGCGGCGTCTCGGCATCGGTGCGCGTGTAAACGGACTGGGCCATTTGCAGGCGGCCATCGGGTGCCCAGCGGAGCGTGTGGAGATTGTGGTGCGTGTCCTCGGTGCCGAAGCCGCGCAGCACGGCGCGGCGCACGTCGGCCTTGCCGTCGCCATCGGTGTCGCGGAAGTGCAGCAGCTCCGTGCTCTGCGCGACGTAGACGCCACCGTCGCCGGGCGCGACGCCCGTGGGAATCAGCAGGCCGTCGGCAAAGACCGTGGCCTTGTCGGCGCGGCCCGCGCCCGTGGTGTCCTCCAGCACGATGATTTTATCGCTCGCGGCCTGGCCCGGCTCGATCTGCGGATAGAGTTCGGAACTGGCGACCCACAGGCGGCCGCGCGCGTCGAAGTTCATCTGAATCGGTTTATGGAGCAGCGGATTCTCCGCCCAGAGCGTGACATCGAAGCCGTCGGCCACCTCGAACTGCGGCTGGGGCTGCGGGCGGAATTCCGTGACGAGGTTGCCCGATCGCATCGGAATCTCGGGGACGCGCGCCGGCTGCAGGGCGCGCAACTGCGCGATGCGCTGCTCCTCGGTGGCGATGAACTCGTCAAACTTGAGCACCTCGGTGGCGTTGTTGCCCTGCTCGCGTTTCCGAAAGCCGAAGATGTAGGCCATGTTGGCCGGCCGCGAGCGGTGGAAGAACCATTCGTTCTTGCGCAGAATCGCCTGCCGCAGCGGCTCCGTCTGCGGGCTCGTGCGCCACGCGCCGGGCGCGCCGCCGAACAGACGATCCTCGATCAACTCCGCGAGCACGCGGTAGCCGGGGCCGGTGGGCTGGATGCCGTTATGCGTGAGCGGGGCGCGGCGACCGGAGGTGAGATCGAAGAGCGCGACGTGGTGCGCACCGCGGGCGGCGGCGATTTCACCGACCGCGCGGGCGTAGGCGGCGAGCTGGGCGTTGTGCGACGCGGGGTCGGGCCACGGTGCGCCGAGATTTTCGTGGGCGATGGGCGAGACGAGCACGAGCCGCGCGCCCGGAGCCTTGTCTCCGATCACATCAAGCAGGCAGGTGTAGTCGGCCCGGAACTTCGCGAGTCCCGCCGCACCGTCGAACGAGTTGGCCATGCCATAGGCGATGAACACCACCGTCGGCTTCGCCTCCTCGATTTGCTTCGCGAGTTGCGCCCCACCCTCGTCGGCCGGCTCGCGGCCGGCTTGCAGGAGACTGAGGCCAAAACGCGAATCGCCCGCCGGCGTGTCGCCGCTCCAGCCGAGGTTGCGAAACGTCACCTCGCGGCCGGCGAAGCGCGTCGTGAGCATCAGCTCGATCCAGCCATGGTATTGCTCGCCCTCGATGAGGCCGTCGCCGAGGAAGATCACGCGGTCGCCGTCCTTCAGCGCCAGCAGCGGCGGTGCCTCGGCGGCGGGCAGCGCGGCGATGGCCGCGGTGAATATCAAAGCAAACCGGACGAGCCGGGAAAGGGTGAAGGTCATGGTCGGGGCGAAAAAGGAGGGGATGAAGCGGCGGCCGTCGGGTCAAAGGGAACAGCCACCGTCAACGTCCGCAGCCAAAGCCGCGGGGTCGATCCCGAAAACACTACGCGAGCCAGCGCGCCCCCGCTAGAAGATGGGCGACAAATTTTGGTGCGAAAGCGCCAAGGGCGCATCGCACTCAGTGCACAAACGTCGCCTTCACCCGTTTCGAGACGAGGGCGTAACTGCCCCAAATGGCCAGGCCCGCGAACGCTCGCACCAAGTCGCGCAGCGCGGAGACGTCCGTTTGCTTGGCGACCGCCGGGATTTGCGCGCCCAGCACATGATCAGCCAAGAGGAAGCACAGTTGGTAGGCTAGCAGCGCGATGTAAACCCGCGGGAAGGTTTTTCGTTTGGTGAAGAAGAGCGTCACGGCGAGGGCGTTCAGCACCAGCAGCGCGATGTTGCCGAGCATCTCAAACATCAGGAGCGGGCCGAACAGAGGGTGGTAGCCGTCGGCCTTGGGCGACGCCACCGCCTCCCATGAATCGAGCAGCAGGTAGTTACCCGCGCCCGAGACGATATCGAAGAGGATCCGAACCTGTCCGAGGCACAGGCCAATTCCCACCAACACCAGCCAGCCGCCCAGGCCGACCGGGCCACCCAATCCCGGCAACGGCGGCGGCATGATGCCGGCCAGCGCCGGGCGCGGCCGGGCCGACCACCAAGCATACCCGATCGCCGCTCCCACGCAGGCCACGAAACCGAACAGTGCGATGACCACCATCAGCCAGTTGATTCGCCCCATCCCGGACGCACCAGCCTCGGGCCCACGGGACAACATGTCGCCGAGCCGATCCTCGACCTCCTTGCGCTTGGCCAGGTAGCCCGGCACTGCAGCAGCCGGGATTTCCCGCGCCAAGGTCTCGCAGCGATAAAGGAACCGCACACTCGATTCCGTCGCCGTGCGCCGGTAGGAGAACGTGAAGGCCTCGTGCTCCGCGTTCATCCGCTCCTCCGGCAAGGCCCACCCCTTGTCGTGCAGCTTGACGATTACCTCGTGTTCGCGCCGGTGCGGGTTGGGCAGCGCGAGCGGCATCGATCGCAGGCGCGTCGAGGGTTCACGCAACATGCCGATCAGGCTTTCCGGCCAGAACTCCGCCTTCAGCCAACGTTTGTCCTCCTTCGGCTTCCACAGCTCGCGCACCTCGTAGGCCTCCGTCATCGTGATGACGTTGGCGCGCCGATCATCGGCGAAGGTCATCGGGGCCGCCTCGGCGACACCCGGGTAGTAGCGGGCGTAGAAATTCAGGTAGTCCTTGGCGATATCCTTGGGCTTCGAGCGCGCCAGCGTGGCGCGCATGTCGTCGGCTCCGGCGCCGCGAAAAATCGTCTTCACGGAAAATTCCGCCGGCACATCGTAGCCTCTGATCTGAAAAGTCGAGACGGTGCGCTGCTGCAATCCCGTCGTTTTCAGGACGGGCACGTCCTCCAGTTCGCGGCCGCCCGCCTGGATCACGAGCGCCTTGCCGAAGGGAGAAATCTGGCGCTCCGCGAGCGGCCCGCCTTGGTGCGAGCGGGTCGGGTCCACCCAGTAGCTGCGCCCGCCAATCACAATCCGCGCGATCACGTGGTTGAACGCGAAAGGCGACGGCAGCCGCTGCGCCACGCCGTCGCGGAGGTAGGTGTCGACGAGCGCGGGCCAGGCCTCGATGCCGAGTTCCCGCAGGAGCAGGCAGAGGAGCATGACCTTGCCCTTGCAATCGCCGAAACGCTTTTGAAACGTCTCCAGCGGCGGCGCCGGCCGATAGGAATCGGGGCCAAGCTCCAGGCCGGTGTAGCGGAGTTCGTCCTGCACAAACGCCAGCGCGCGGAGCGCCTGCCCGGCCGGGCTGTTCTCCTCGGTCTTCCAGCGCGCGATCAAATCCGCCAGCTCGGGCGGCACCGTGGCGTCGTCGAGCCGATAAAGCGGCAGCGCCCAATCGACGACGCGGGACCAGTCGTGAAAATCGCTGAGCTCGACAAAGGGGTGCGGTTCAAAGGCCGGGGGTAAATAATCCTCCCACGGGATCGGTTTGAGCGCGGCAAAGTCCCACACGTGTTCCGTGCCTTCCGCAAAGGGCTGCACGGTGGGCGTGATGCCCGCGGCGTCGGGCTTCACCCGCAGCGGCTCCGGCGAAGTCCAGACCACGCGCACGCGCTGCCGATCGACCGCGATGTTGCTCTGGACCTTGTAGCGCGCCGCGAAGTGGCCGCCCAGCGCGGGGTTGGCGCCGCGCGTCGTGTAGGAATATTCCAGCGCATCGCCGACCCGGAGATCCTCGACGAACAGCAGGGCCGATTGCCCGCCGGTAAGCACGTGATCGTCGAGATCACGCTCCGGCTGGATCACTTTGATCTTGGTCGCATCGAGCCGGTCGAGCACCTGGCCGTCCCGATGCACCTGCACGCGATGGACGACCAGTTCCTGGAAGCCCGCATTGAAACCAAACGAGAGATTGCCCGAGTCCTGCACGCCCGCCTCGTTCTCCATCAGCACAACAATCCGCACGAATTTCTCTGTCCGCGCCGGATGCTCCTGGAGTTCGTAAAGGAGGTAGCGCTTGTCGTCCGGTTTGGCCGCGCCTTTGGCCGCGGCCGGAAAATTCCATTCGCACGATCGCACCCAGTCCGGGACCGGACCTGCTGCCACCCGCCGGACCTCCGCCGGATCCGCGGCACGCATTCCCACGGCCAAACATCCGAGCAAAACGGCTAAGCCCAGGGGCAGGGGCAATTTCATGCGCGGCGTTACTACCGGGGAATAGGCCAAAACCAATCGCAATGTTTCGCGCCCGCAGGAGCGGACTTTTCCGCCCCACGCGACCAAGCCAGCCGCGCATGGAAATTCTGTTTGCGGCGCGGGTGTAACCAACCAGACACTTTCGCCTCCCTCCCCCCGCCATGCGCTCCCTGCTGCTCCGCCTCGCTCTTCCCTCCCTGCTGCTCGGTTTTTCCGCGTGCTCCCAAACGCCCTCGGCGCCGCCCCCGGGGTTCACCGCGCTCTTCAATGGCCAGGACCTCGCCGGCTGGCGCGGCGGCGATACCTTCGATCACCGCGCGCTGCTCGAAATGACCGCCGCGGATCGCGCGAAGAAGATCGCCGAGTGGACGAAGAGCCTCACCGAACTCAAGGACGGCAAACCCCACTGGCGCGCCGAGGGCGGCGTGCTGGTCAACGACGGCGAGGGCCGCTACGCGACGACGGAAAAGGACTACGGCGACTTCGAGCTGCGCCTCGACTACAAGCTCGCGAAGGGCGCCGACTCCGGCGTCTACCTCCGCGGCGTGCCGCAGGTGCAGATCTGGGACACCGGCATCCCCGACACCAAGGACATCGGCTATGCCAAGGGCTCCGGCGGTCTCTGGAACAACACCAAGGGCACCCCGGGCCGCGACCCGCTCGTGAAGGCCGATAAGCCTGTCGGCGAATGGAATTCCCTCCGCGTCGTGATGGTCGGCAGCCGCGTGAGCGTATGGCTCAACGCCCAGTTGGTCGTCGATCACGCTGTCCTCGAAAATTACTACGACAAAGCCAACAAGAAGCTGAAGCCTGACGAACGCCGCCCGATCCCGGCGCGCGGGCCGATCCAATTGCAGACGCACGGCGGCGCCACGCACTGGCGCAACGTCCACCTCCGCGAAATCGGCACTGACGAAGCCAACAAGCTCCTGGCGACCAAGGGTGCCGCGGGCTTCGAGAGCATTTTCAACGGCAAGAACCTCGACGGGTGGACCATCGAGGAGAAGGCTGCCGGTAAGAATCAGCCCGCGATCAAGACACCGCTCGACGTGATGGAAATCAAGGACGGCGCGCTCGTCTGGCGGGCGAACCGCGGCGGCACGCCGTATTGGAACCAGGAGCTGCGCGACTTCGTGGTGCGCGTGGCGTTCAAGATTCCGCCCGGCGGCAACAACGGCCTCGCCATCCGTTACCCCGGCACGGGCAACACCGCCTACGACGGCATGACCGAGTTGCAGATCATCGACGAAAACTACTACGCCTCGCGCAACCAGCCCGACAAAAAACTCGATCCGCGCCAGCAGCACGGCTCGGTTTACGGCATGGTGCCCGGCATTCCCGGTTACCAGCGCCCGCTCGGCGAATGGAATTTCCAGGAAGTCACCGTCAAGGGCTCGACCATCAAGGTGGAGCTGAACGGCACCATCATCCTTGATGCCGACGTGTCCAAGGTCGACATGGCGACGGTCATGGACAAGAAGGCGCACCCCGGCAAAGACCGGACCGCCGGTTTCCTTGGGCTCGCCGGGCACAACGACCCCGTGGCCTTCAAGGATCTCGCGGTCAAACGCCTCTGACCATGGACCGCCGCACTTTCCTCCAATCCTCCGCCGCCGTCGCCGCGCTTACCCCGCTCGGGCTGCTCGGCGCCGAGGCCGATTCTAAAAAGAAACGCCCCTCGAATCGGCCAGAAGCCTCCGCCGGTCCCGCGGCGTTCAAGCCCTCGCGCACCACGCCGCGCGCGAACAAGAAGGGCCTGATGTTCTCGACGTTCCCGCGCCGCGGCACGGAGTCGCTCTCGCTCACGGAGAAGTTTCGGATGCTCAAGACCGCCGGCTTCCACGGCGTCGAAGTCACCAGCGGCCAAAACAACCATGATGTGCTGGCCGCCCGCGATGCCGCCGGCCTCGAGATCGCCAGCGTGCTGATGGCTTCGCACTGGAGTCATCCGCTCTCATCGCCGAATCCCGCCGACCGCGAGACCAGCGTCAACAACCTCAAGATCGCGCTGCGCGACGCCAAGGCCTATGGCGCGAAATCCGTGCTGCTCGTGCCGGCTGTGGTGAGGAAGGACATCGCCTACGCCGACGCGTGGAAGCGCTCCGTCGAGGAGATCAAAAAGTGCGTGCCGCTCGCCGAGGAACTCGGCGTCGCGATCGCCCTCGAGAACGTCTGGAACCAGTTTCTCCTAAGCCCGCTCGAGGCGGTGGAATACTGCGATTCGTTCAAATCGCCGGCGGTGAAATGGCATTTCGACGTCGGCAACGTCGTGAACCTGGGCTGGCCCGAGCAATGGGCGCGCCTCCTCGGCCCGCGCATCGCGGCGGTCCACGTGAAGGAATATAGCCGCAAGATGCGCGACGAGACGGGCCCTTATTCCGGCTTCAACGTCGAGCTCTTGCACGGCGACAGCGACTGGCCGGCCGTGATGAAGGCCTTCGACGAGATCAACTACACCGGCTGGCTGATCACCGAGCAGGGCGCCCCGCGCGACCTGCCGCCGCAGGAATTCCTCAACCACCTCTCCCAGAAACTCGACCAAATCCTCGTCGCTTAATCCCATTCATTGTCATTCTGAGCGCAGCGAAGAATCCAGCATGAGCCACGAATCCTCCCTGCGCTGCGAAGGTCCAAGTGGATTCTTCGCTGCGCTCAGAATGACAAACCAAACGAAACTACGCCTTCTTTTATCACCATGAACACCCCCGCCCAATCCCCCCTCCCCCGTCGCGACTTCCTCAAGACCTCAGCCAAGGCCGCCGCCGGCACCGCGCTCGCCGCCGCCACCCCGCGTTTCCTCACCGCCAAGGAGCGCGCCAACTCCATCGGCGCCAACGACCGCATCCGCATCGCCCACATCGGCTGCGGCAGCCGCGGCCGCGACGCTCATCTCGTCAACGGCATCCTCCCGCACAAGGACGCCACCAACTTCGAGGTCGTCGCCATCGCCGACCCGTGGAAGGTCGCCCGCGAAAAGATGAACGGCGTCGTGCAAAAGAATTTCGGCCGGCCCGCCAAGGAGTTCGTCTCCTACCGCGACTTGCTCGCGATGGACGGCATCGACGCCGTGATGATCGCCTCGCCCGATCACCTGCACACCACCCACCTCGAGGCCGCCGCCAAGGCCCGCAAACACATCTACGTCGAGAAGCCGCTCGCCACGGATTTCCCCAAGCTCGTCAAAGCCTACGATGCCTCCAAGGCCGCGCAGGCTGCCGGCAGCATCATCCAGGTCGGCACGCAGCTTCGCAGTTTTCCCGGCGTCGTCGGCGCCCGCGAACTCATGAAGTCCGGCGTGCTCGGCAAGGTCATGCGCATCGACGAGAGCCGCAACGGCGACCGCCCCTACTGGTATTCCTACCTCGGTAAGGACGTCAAAAAGGAAGACGTCGATTGGAACGAGTTCCTCGGCGACACCCCGAAGCAGGCCTTCGACGCGCGCAAGTATTCCGCCTGGTATGGCTACTACGAGTTCTGCCAGGGCCCCGTCCCGCAATGGGGTGCGCACTTCCTCGACCTCATGCACTACGTGATGGACTGCGGCCTGCCGCAATCCTGCGTGTGCCTCGGCGGCGTCACGACCTGGAAGGACGAGAACAAGTTCACCACGCCCGACAACGTGATCGCCACGTGGATGTATCCCGAGGGCTTCGTCGTCACGAGTTCGAACAACTTCGGCAACAGCGCGGGCAACACCCGGAAATTCTACGGCGAGAAAGGCACCCTCTCCGTCGATAACTGGAACGCTCCCTCCTACAGCGCCGAAGGCGGCCGCAAGCGCGACGGCTCCATCCGCGGCAAGGTCGAGGTCACCCCGATCAAGCGCCCGGACCACTGGCTCAACTGGCTCGAGTGCATGCGCAGCGGCGAGACCCCGCACGCCTCAATCGACGCCGGCTACCAGCACGCCGTGGCCGTGATGATGGCCGTCATCGCCTACGACACCGGCAAACGCACGACCTACGATCCCAAGACGCGGCAGATTAAGACGGCGTGAGCCGTGCCACGTAGCGGCGGGCGTCCCTGCCCGCCGGCTTTGTCTCCGCTCCGACTGTTGGCCCCGAATTCCCTCCATGATCTGCAAAGCTGCGGGCCGACAGACCGTGCAGACATTTCCTGGCGAGAATGCGGTGAGCACCGGTGACAAGGTCAGGCGGGCCACTAAGGTGGCCGTGGGATTCGTGAGTTTCATCGCCGCATCTGCGTTGTTCATTCTAGTGGTGGTCGCCATCCCGCACCGTGGGCAATTTGTCGCGATAGTAACATCCATCGCGATTGCTCTATTGCTCGCGTCCCCATTCATTTTCTCATCTGCGATGGCCTATTTTCGTTCTGCCAGCGATGAACACCAATTTCTTTGGCCGGTGTGGTTGCTTGTCAGTTTAGTCGCGATCGCTTCCTACGTGTGGAGCTTTATCTATCCGGCACATTTCAATGTTCTGGACCGCGCACTCCTCACACCAGTGCATTGGGGATTGCTACTGATCACTTGGATGCGCTGGACGAGTAAGGTTCCCTCGGAGAAAGCATGAAAATGCGTCGAAAAAGCCTGCGGTAGGAGCGCGCTTGCGCGCGATGCGTTAAGGCGTCGCCGAACGAGCAGGCGGCGAAATCGCCCGCAAGCGGGCTCCTACCTTCGGAGCCAAACGTTCTTTTCGCCGCCCCCTCAGCGTCCGCAGCAGTGCTTGAATTTCTTCCCGCTGCCGCAGGGGCACGGGTCGTTGCGGCCGGCCTTCACGACCGCGCGCACGGGTGCCGGGCCTTCGCGGATCGGGCGCACGAAGAACCACTCGCCGCCGATGCGATGAAACTCCGACTTCTCGTGCATCGGATGCTCGGCTCCGTCGTTGCCTTGGAAATAGGCCGTGAAATCCACATAGGACCGGTCGGGCTTCACCTCGGCCTCGTGCGCGCGGATCACCAGGCGCGTCCACTGCACCTCCTCCGTCGGCGCCTCCTCGACAAACGACTGCCGCGAGGTCTCGAGATACGTGCGATGCAAGTGCCGGTGATCGCCGATGCAGTGGGCCGTGAAGCGCGAGCGCATCAGCTCCTCCGCCGTGGCGGCGGGGCGAGCCTGCTTCAGCAACGGCTCGCAGCATTCGCCAAAGGTGCGGCCGCTGCCGCAGGGACACGGCGAACTCGGGACGACAGGAGGACGGGTGGTGGTCGGAGAGGACATCAGCGCAAAACTAGAAACGCCGCGCCAAGCGCACGCGAGCCCGAAGGCGAGTGCACGCCTCTGAAAGGTGGGCGGGCGCGTCCCTGCGCCCGCATGGTCCGCCTGCGTTACGGCTGTGAAT
>JAUYAK010000088.1 GCA_030693515.1 Opitutaceae bacterium | reverse complement strand
CGGCTTCGGCGGCGGCGGCGGCGGTGGCTACGGCGGCGGTGGCGGTGGCCGCGGTGGTTTCGGCGGCGGCGGTGGTGGTGGCGGCTTCGGCGGCGGTGGCCGCGGCGGCGATCGCGATCGCGGCGAGCGTCGTTACTAAGCCTTCGTTCTCTCACGAGACGATTTTTCGAGGGACGAAGCTCCTCCGGGGCTTCGTCCTTTTTCATTTCCAGTCCAGACCCAGCCATGCCTTTTAAAGCTCTCAATCTCTCCGACTCCGTCTTCCGCGGCGTGCAAGCCGCCGGCTACACCGATCCGACGCCGATCCAGCTGCGTGCGATCCCCGTCGTGCTCGGCGGAGGCGATCTCGTCGGCTCCGCGCAGACCGGCACCGGCAAGACCGCCGCCTTTGCACTGCCGATCCTGACGCGTCTCGGCGCCCATCGTCGCGGCCAGCCAGCGCGCGTCCTCGTGCTCGAGCCCACGCGTGAACTCGCGGCGCAGGTCGAGACCGCTTTCCGCGACTTTGCCCGCTTCACGGACATCCGTGCGGTCGCGGTCTTCGGTGGCGTCGGCTACGGCGTCCAGCGCTCCGAGCTGAAACGCGGCGTGGACATCATCGTCGCCACTCCGGGACGTCTGGTGGATTTCCTCAAGTCCGGCGAGATCACCCTCAAGGACATCTCGATCCTCGTGCTCGACGAGGTGGACCGGATGCTCGACATGGGCTTCCTGCCCGTGGTGAAGGACATCATCGCCCGGTGCCCGAAGGAACGTCAGACCCTCTTTTTCTCCGCCACCGTGCCGCCCGAGATCGCGGCCGTGGCCTCCTTCGCCCTGCGCAACCCGACGCGCGTCGAGTGCGGCGTGAACCGTTCGGTCAACAAGTCCGTCAACCACGCAATCTACCCGGTGGCCTTCGATCAGAAGTTCGACCTGCTGGTCGGCCTGCTTGAGCAGACCAATTTCGACAGCGTGCTCGTCTTTTCCCGCACCAAGCACGGTGCCGACAAGATCGCGCGGCGCCTCAAGGACGCCAACCACTCCGTCGCCGTGCTGCACGCCAACCGCTCGCAGAACCAGCGCATCGAGGCCCTCAACGGCTTCAAGAGCGGTAAATACGAGATCATGGTCGCCACCGATATCGCGGCGCGCGGCATCGACGTCGCCGGCGTGACCCACGTGATCAACTACGATGTGCCCGAGAATCCCGAGGACTACGTCCACCGCATCGGCCGCACCGGCCGCGCGCAGGCCGTGGGCGACGCCTTCACGCTCGTGTCGCCGGAAAACTTCTCCGATCTGCGCGACATCGAGCGCTTCATCGGTCAGAAAATTCCCGAACTGCGACTCGAAGGCTTCAACTACCGTCCGATCACGCCGCGGCCGCCGCAGCCCGAGGGCCAGGGTCAGCAACGGCGTGGCGGCCAAGGTGGACAGCCCGGCGGGGCGCGCGGGCGCCAAGGCCTGCGTCGGTTCGGCAGCCGGCGGTAGCCATGGCGGGCGTCGCGGCTGTCGAGCGGCACCTCGCCGCACTGCGCGCGTGCGAACGCTGCCCGCGGATGCATCGGCCCGCAGTCGTGGGCCGGGCAGTCGCGAGCCGTGTGCTGCTCGTCGGGCAGGCCCCGGGCGACAAGGAGCCTAAGCTCGGCCGCCCCTTCGCGTGGACGGCGGGCAAGACCTTGTTCAAATGGTTCCACGGCGCACTCGGCTGGAGTGAGGACGAGGTGCGGGATCGCGTGTATTTCGCCGCCGTCTGCCGCTGTTTTCCCGGCAAGCGCGCCGAAGGCGGTGATCGCGTGCCCGCACCCGAGGAGATCACGGAGTGCTCCGCCTGGCTCGAGCGCGAGTTTGCACTCCTGCGGCCGGCACTGGTCCTGCCGGTGGGCAAACTCGCGATCAGCCAGTTCCTCGGCGAACGGCCGTTGGTCGAGACTATCGGCAAAGCGTTTCCCATCTCCTACCGCGGCCACCAAGCGGAGTGCATTCCCCTGCCCCATCCCTCGGGCGCCTCGCCATGGCATCGGATGGAGCCGGGGAAGACGCTGCTCGGAGCCGCGCTCGCAATGATCGCGCGGCATCCGGCCATCGTGGGCACGAAAAAGGGCGAGTCCTGAGACTCGCCCTTGGAAAAAACCGCGGCTGGTCCCGCGTGGCTCAGACCTCGTAGGCCGGCAGCACTTTGTCCACGCGCACCTTGTCGAGGCGGGCGAAGACCGGCACGCCGTTGTCGTGCGGGATCGTGACCTCGCCTTGGATGAGCGGCTGGGCGTAGCGGATGAACTGGAAGTTCATGCTCACGCCGTCCTCGTTGATCCATTCGCGGGGGAGCTTCTTCACGGAGTTGGCGACATCGCTCAGGGGCGCGAGGCCTGTTTCGGTGGTGTATTGATCGCCGTCACCCCGGAGCAGGGTGACCATCTTGTCGGTCTCGCCGTTGATGGCGGCCTCCACGGCGGCCTGGCCCGCGAGATAGGCTTCGTTGACGTCCGTCTTCGAGGCGGCGTGGGCGGCGCAGCGCTGGAGGAGACCAGGCTTGGCGACGCGGATCTTTACCCCGGGGAGACTCTGGCCGAGGATTTCGGAGAGGGCATCGCCGGCGCCGCCGAGCGTGGCGTGGCCGAAGGCATCGGTCGCACCGTCCGCCGCGACGTAGTTGCCGTCGCCATCGACAAGACCTTCGGCCACGACGATCAGGCAGTATTTCTCGCGTTTAAGGACGCGCTTCACGTCCTCGATGATTTTTTCCTGATCGAACGGGATCTCGGGGAGCAGGATGAGGTGCGGCGGATCGTGCGGGTGGTCGCGGCGCTTGGCGAGCGCGGCGCCGGCGGCGATCCAGCCGGCGCTGCGGCCCATGACCTCGATGATGGAGACGAGATCGCCCTGGCCCATCGCCTCGTTGTCGCAGGCGATTTCACGCACGGCGGTGGCGAGGTATTTCACGGCGCTGGCGTAGCCGGGCGTGTGGTCGGTGATCGGGAGATCGTTGTCGATGGTCTTGGGCACGCCGATGACGCGCAGCTCGTAGTTCTGCTGCTGGGCGAGCTTGGAGATCTTGTCCGCGGTGTCCTGCGAGTCATTGCCGCCGAGGTAGAAAAAGTAGCGGATGTTGTGCGCCTTGAAGACCTCGAGCACGCGCTCGAAGTCCTGCTGCTTCTTGAGCTTGTAGCGGCAGGTGCCGAGCGCGGCACCGGGCGTGTGTTTCAACGCGCGGATCTGCTGCTGCGACTCCGAAGCGAGATCGATCAGGTCTTCCTGGAGGATGCCGAGCACGCCGTTCAGCGTGCCGTAAATCTCCTCGATGCATTCATGGTTAAGCGCCTCCGTGATGATGCCCGCGACGCTGGCATTGATAACGGACGTGGGGCCACCGGACTGGCCCACCAAAACATTTCCTACGAGTTCAGCCATGACTGAGGTTTAATAAAGGTTTGAGAGAACGTGAAGGGCAAAGAAAGCGCGTCGCGTCAGGGCGTGGCAAACTCAAATTTCCCCGAAGCGGCGCGGACGGGCTGGCGAAATCACTGCGGCAGTAGCGGGGCGGTGCACGTCACATGCATGAGCTGCGTCTACGATTTGTTCAGAATACCCGTCCGAGCACCGGCTGAATCAACGGGGCCGACCTGCAAATTTGGGATGCGGAAAGACGTCCTCCCCGACCGAGGTACGTGTTCGGAGCCCGGGTACAGGCTTTGGCCGATACAGAAATCAGCGTCGGACCTGATGGCAAAAACGGTGAAAGAAGGTTAAGTTTCCCAATGGCTACGCTGCTGATCATTCTCGCAATTTTTGCGCTGATCGTGATCGGGGTGGTCGTGGCGATTTGGACCGCACCGGTCGCCGAGGAGACGGAAGAGGGTTTTCA
>JAUYAK010000081.1 GCA_030693515.1 Opitutaceae bacterium | reverse complement strand
GCCGGGCCCGCGCCCGCCGCCGCCCACCGCCACGATCCCACCGCCGCGCGCGCGCTGCTCGCCGCGGCGGGCTTTCCGGGCGGGAAAAATTTCCCGCGCCTGGAGATCGCCGCATGGTCCAAATCCCAAGTCGCCACGCTCGAGGCCATCCAGGCCATGTGGCGGCAGCACCTCGGCCTCGAGATCGCGATCATCACCCGCGAAGGCGGCGTGCATCTCAGTTCGCTCGCCGCCGGCGACTACGACATCGGCTTCATCACCCAGATTCCCGACGTGGCCGACGCCGCCGAGATGCTCGGCGACTTTGCGCCGGGCGCACCGGAAAACTACCCACACTGGAACGACGCCGCCTTCGACGCCGCGCTCACCCGCGCCCGCCCGCTGGCCGATCCCGCCGCCCGCACGGCCGCCCTCCGCGCCGCCGAAGAGCGCCTCCTCGCCGAGGCCCCGCTCACCCCGCTCTACTTCAACACCAAAATCTGGCTCATGCCCGCGCGCGTGCGCGGCTGGCAGGAAGACGGACTCTGGTCGCGGAGTTACCAGCAGGTTTTTCTGGAAACGAAATAGGGAAGAATGCCAAAAGAAGAGACCGCCCCGGTTTGAAAGTAGGGCGGGTCTCTGACCCGCTCTTCCCACGATTGCCATTTCGGCCACACCTACAACGCTTCCGCTCATGCGTTTCCCCTCCGCCCTCCTCCTCGCGCTTGCCGCCGCCACGCTCCCCGCCGCCGAGACCGCCATCTCCGCCGCGAGCATCAAGGCCCGCACCGCCACGCTCGCCTCCGATGAATTCGAGGGCCGCGCGCCCGGGTCCGCCGGCGAGGACAAGACCGTCGCCTACCTTGAGCGCGAATTCCGCTCCCTCGGCCTCAAGCCCGGCAACCCCGATGGCACGTTCATCCAGTCCGTGCCGATGGTCGGCATCACGACCACGATGCAGACGACGTTTGCCGCCGGCGGCGCGACGCTCACGCCTCAGCCGATCACGGAGTATGTGGCGCGCACACGGCGCACGGAGGCGAAGCTCGATTTCGCGAACACGGAGGTCGTCTTCTGCGGCTACGGCGTCGTCGCGCCGGAATACCGGTGGGACGACTTCAAGGGCGTCGATGTGCGCGGCAAGACCATCGTCGTCCTCGTCAACGATCCGCCGCAGCCCGATCCGAAAAACCCGGGCCAGCTCGATCCCGCGGTGTTCAAGGGCAAGGCGATGACCTACTACGGCCGCTGGGATTACAAATACGAGCAGGCCGCGCGCGTCGGCGCCGCCGCCTGCATCATCGTCCACGAAACGGGACCGGCCGGCTACCCGTTTGCCGTGCTCGGCAGCCGCTGGGGCCAGGAAGAGTTCGACCTGCGGCAGCCGGTGGGCGCAGCGCAGCCGGTCGGCGTGCAGGCCTGGATCACGATGGACTTTGCGCGCCGGCTCTTCGCCGCCGCCGGGCAGGACTACGACAAGCTGAAGGCTGCGGCCAACGACCGCGCGTTCCGCCCGGTCGCGCTCGCCACGCGCGCGAGCTTCGCCGTCGAGAACAAGCTCCGCGACATCACCTCGCGCAACGTCATCGCCCGCCTCGAAGGCGCCGACGCCGCGCGCCGCAGCGAGCACGTCATCTACACCGCGCACTGGGATCACCTCGGGCGCGACCCGAAGCTCAAGGGCGACCAGATTTTCAACGGCGCCTTCGACAACGCCACCGGCACCGCCGCCCTCGTCGAGATCGCCGCCGGGCTCGCTGCGCGCAAGCCCGCGCCGCGCCGCTCCGTCCTGTTTCTCGCCGTGACCGGCGAGGAACGCGGCCTGCTCGGCGCGAAATACTACGCCGAGCACCCGCTCCACCCGCTCGAACGCACGCTCGCGAACCTCAACATGGACCGCATCCAGGTCTTCGGCCCCTCGCGCGATCTCGAGATCATCGGCCACGGCAACTCGACCATCGACGACCTCGCGACCTCGATTCTGGCGCGCAGCGGCCGCGTCGTCGTGCCCGACACGCTGCCGGAGAAGGGCTATTTCTACCGCTCCGATCACTTCGAGTTCGCGAAGCAGGGCGTGCCGGCATTCTACAGCAAGTTCGGCAAGGACATCATCGGCCGCCCCGCCGGCTACGGCGCACGCCTCGACGAGGACTACACGACGAACGACTACCACAAGGTCTCCGACGAGATGAAACCCAACTGGGATTTCTCCGGCGCGCTGGAGGACGTGAAGTTCCTCATCGAGCTCGGCGCCACCATCGCCGACGGCGACCGCTGGCCCGAGTGGAAACCGGGCAACGAGTTCAAGGCGAAGCGCGACGCGATGCTGAAGGCGGCGAAGAAATAGCGCACCGCCTCGCGGCTACAGCGCCCGCGCTGTATTGGTTCCCTCCCTGTGGGAGCGAGCTTGCTCGCGACTTTCGCGCGCCCAGTCGCGAGCAAGCTCGCTCCCACCGCACAATCGCCCCGCGCTTGCCCCTGTCCGCCGCACTCGTTCTGTTCCCTCATGCCCATTCGCCCCCGCCTCCTCGTCGCCGCCCTCCTCTTCACTTGTCTCTTCGGCGCCGGTTGCGGCAAATCCAAATCCCCCTCGCCTGATTCCTCCTCCGCCGCCGGCTCACAAGTCCCGGCCAGGAAAGTCCTGCACATGGGCAACGGCGCCGAGCCGCAGGAACTCGATTTTCAGGTGGTCACCGGCATGCCCGAGCACCGCCTCGCTCTCGCGTTTTTCGAGGGCCTCATCAGCGAGGATCCTCAGCTCAACATCATTCCCGGCGTCGCCGAAAAATGGGACATTTCGCCCGACGGCCTCACCTACACGTTCCACATGCGCGCCGATGCCAAATGGTCCAATGGCGATGCGGTCACGGCGGCCGACTTTGTGCAGAGCTACCAGCGCATCCTCACGCCGGCGCTGGCCGCCGAGTATTCCTACATGCTCTGGCACGTGACCGGCGCCGAGGATTTCAACAAGGGCAAACTCACCGATTTCGCCCAGACGGGCTTCAAGGCCCTCGATCCCCGCACCCTTCGCCTCACGCTGCGCCAACCCACCCCCTTCCTCCTCCATGCGATGAACCACTACGCCTGGTTCCCGCTCCACATCCCCACGCTGAAAAAATTCGGCGCCCTCGAGCGCAAGGGCACGCGCTGGTCCCGCCCGGAGAGCTTTGTCGGCAATGGCCCCTACCTGCTCAAAGAATGGAGCCCCAACCAGAGAATCGTGGCCGTGCGCTCACCCACCTATTGGGACCGCGCCACGGTCAAGATCGACGAGATTCATTTTTATCCCATCGAACTCGCCGAGACCGAGGAGCGGATGTTTCGCGCGGGCCAGCTCCACGCCACCTACGAGCTGCCGCTCAGCAAACTCGCGGTTTACCGCCGCGACCAGCCCGAGTCCGTGCGCGTGGACCCGTTCAACGGGATTTATTTTTACCGCTTCAACGTGAAGCGAAAACCCTTCGACGACGTCCGCGTCCGCCGCGCCCTCACCCTCGCGATCGACCGCGAGACGTTGGTGAGCAAAGTCACGCTGGCCGACGAACTGCCCGCCTACGATTTCACCCCGCCCAATCTCATCGGCTTCAAGAGCCGCCACGCCATCCAAGGCGACCTCGCCGAGGCCAAGCGCCTCCTCGCCGAGGCCGGCTATCCCGAGGGCAAAGGCTTTCCCAAGGTCGAACTGCTCTACAATACCCTCGAGAAGCACCGCATCATCGCCGAGGCCATCCAGCAGATGTGGCGCAAAAATCTCGGCGTGGACATCACCCTCTACAACCAAGAGTGGAAAGTTTACATCGATTCGCAGCACTCGAAAAACTACCAGCTCGCGCGCGCCGGCTGGATCGCCGACTACGTCGATCCGCATACCTTCTTCGACCTCTGGGCCACCGACGGCGGCAACAACAACACCCACTGGAGCAGCGCCGAGTATGATCGCCTGCTCCGCTCTGCGCTCGGTGCCCCGTCCACCGAGGCGCGCTACGATATTTACCAGCAGATGGAGAAAATCCTCGTGGACGAACTGCCGGTGCTGCCGATCTTTTTCTACACGCGCGCCCGCCTCCAAAGCCCGAAGCTCAAAGGCTACTACACCACCCCGCTCGACAACTACCCCTGGAAATACGCCGATCTCGCGCCGTGACTCCAGGCTGACGCCCACGCACGGAGCCTTGCGTCTCCCGCCTCCTACCTCCTGTCTCCCGCCTCGCCGCCCTCATGCTCCGCTTCATCACGTCGCGCTTCCTGCAATCGCTGCTGGCGCTGTTCCTCGTCATCACCGCAACGTTCTTCATGCTGCGCTTCGTGCCGGGCGGGCCATTTACCGCCGAGAAGGCGGTGACGCCGGAAATCCTCCGCAACCTCGAGGCGCACTACGGCCTCGATAAGCCACTCTGGCGGCAATACCTCGACTACCTCGGCAGCCTCGCGCAGGGCGACCTCGGCCCGTCGTTCAAGTATCCCAATCGCACCGTCAACGAAATCATCGCCGACAAGGTGCCCGTCTCCGCCGAGCTCGGTGCGCTGGCCCTCAGCCTCGCCCTCGTGCTCGGCATCAGCCTCGGCACCCTCGCCGCCATCCGGCGCAACACCTGGATCGACTACACGGCCTCCACCTTCGGCATGGCCGGCATCTCGATTCCCACCTTTGTCGTCGGCCCGCTGCTTGTGCTCGCGTTTGCGATCCACCTCGGCTGGTTCAACGCCTCCGGCTGGTATGGCCCGCTCGACCGCGTGCTGCCGGCCATCGTGCTCGGCCTCGCCTACGCGGCGCCCATCTCGCGCCTGACGCGCGGCGGGATGCTCGAGGTGCTCAACCAGGATTTCATCCGCACCGCGCGCGCCAAGGGCGCCTCGGAATTCCGCGTCGTCACGCGCCATGCGCTGCGCGGTGGTCTGCTCCCCGTCATCACCTATCTCGGACCGGCGGTCGCGGGCATCCTCACCGGCTCGTTTGTCATTGAGACAATTTTTCAGATCCCCGGCATCGGCCGCGAGTTCGTGAACAGCGCGTTCAACCGCGACTACACCTTGGTGCTCGGCACCGTGATTCTCTACGCCGGGCTCATCATGGCGCTGAACCTCGTGGTCGACATCGTGCAGGCGTGGCTCAACCCCAAGGTCCGCCTCGAGGCCTGACGCGCCATGCCCGCCGCCAGCCCATCGCCCATCGCCGCTCGCCCCTCGCCGGTCGATGAGCCCATCGAAAAGGGCAACTCGCTCTGGCACGATGCCTGGCTCCGTCTGCGCAAGAACAAGCTCGCCGTCTTCGGCATGGGGACGCTGGCGATCGTCGCGGTCGCGTGCCTCTTCGGCCCGTTGATCTCGCCCTACGGCTACGAGGAGCAGGAGTTGAACAACACCTTCGCCTCCCCGTCGTGGCAGCACTGGCTCGGCACTGATCAGCTCGGGCGCGATCTGCTCGTGCGCCTGCTCGACGGCGGGCAGGTGTCCCTCGGAGTCGGTCTCTGTGCAACCTTCGTCGCCCTCACCATCGGCGTGGCCTACGGCGCGGTCTCGGGCTTTTTCGGCGGCAAGCTCGACGCCGTGATGATGCGCACCGTGGACATCATGTATTCCCTGCCGTTCACGATCTTCGTGATTCTGCTGATGGTGTTCTTCGGCCGAAACATCGTGCTGCTCTTCGTCGCCATCGGCGCGGTCGAGTGGCTCACGATGGCGCGCATCGTCCGCAGCCAGGTCATGGCCGTGAAGAAGATGGAGTTCATCGAAGCCGCCCGCTCGCTCGGCTTCGGCCATCGCCGGATCATCTTCCGCCACATCCTCCCCAATATCCTCGGCCCGATCATCGTCTACACCACGCTCACGATTCCCGCGGTGATGTTGCTGGAGGCCTTCCTCAGTTTCCTCGGCCTCGGCGTGCAGCCGCCGATGAGCTCGTGGGGCGTGCTGATCAAGGACGGCGCGGAGAAGATGGAGGAATACCCGTGGCTCCTCCAGTTCCCCGCCGCGATCTTCTCCCTCACGCTGCTCTCGCTCAACTTCCTTGGCGACGGCCTGCGCGACGCGCTCGATGTGCGCTCGTCGAAGGATTGAGTCCGCGAGCGGCGTATTGACACCCTGCCAATCGGGTAATACCTCGTTTTCCCATGCCAACGGTCACGGTCAAATTCCCCCCCGATCTCCTTGCCCGCCTCGAGGCCGAGGCGGCGCGGCTCGGCACCAGCAAGTCAGCCGTGCTCCGCGACACCTATGCCAGGGCCGAGCCCGTCAAAGCCCTCTCTTTTGCCGAACGGGCGAGACACTTGATTGGCACCATCGACGGCCCCGGCAATCTCTCCGCTCGCAGCAAGAAAATGGTGGGCTATGGCCGCTTCCGTCGTCCTTGATGCCGGCCCGTTGGTCGCGCTGATTGACCGCAACGATCCGCACCATGCGTGGGCGCACGCGCAGGCCGACATCTTGATTGAACCCATCGTAACCTGCGAGGCGGTGTGGTCGGAGGCCGCCTTCCTGCTCGACGGAATCGATCCGGGTTTTCACCGGCTGAACGGCTTCATGCGCGACGGCATCGTGCGTTTCGATTTCAACTTGAATGCCAATTTCGACGCCGTCGCGGCCCACATGGCGAAATACCACGATGTCCCCATGTCCCTCGCCGATGCCTGCCTTGTGCGCATGAGCGAACTGCACGACCGCGCGCGGGTCTTTACGCTCGATTCCGATTTTCGGCGCTACCGCCGTCACGGCCGGCAAACGATCCCGCTCATCATCCCCGCCTCCTGATGAGCCGTTTTCGTCCCTACTTCCGCTATCTCCACCTCGTCCGCGCGCCGCTGGCGGGGGCGCTGCTGAGCGCGGTCGTGTTTGGCGCCGCGGCGGCCGGGCTCGCCTACATCATGGAGAAGGCGCTGCCGCGGCTTTTCGACGACGACGCCATTCCGCTCACCAGCGCCCAGCTCTATGGCTACGCGGCCCTCATTCCCCTGGTGTTCTTGGTGCGCGGCGTCGCCGGCTACCTCAACACCTGGCTCATCACGCTCTGCGGCGTGCGCATCCTCGAGCGGATGCGGCGCGATTTCTTTGCGCGGCTGCAGATGCTGCCGCTCGCTTTTTTCTCAGGCCGGCAGACGGGCGACCTTATCTCGCGCGGCATCGCCGACACCAACCAGCTCCAATTCACGCTCACGAGCGTCGCCAACGATCTCTTCAAGCAGCCCGCCCAGCTGATCGGCGCCGTCGGGTATCTGGTTTTTCTCGCGGCCAAAAACCAGGACGTCGCGATTCTGCTCCTCTGCCTCGCCAGCATCCCGCTCTGCGTCTTCCCCGTGCGCTACGTCGGCAAGCACCTCCAGCGCCGCGCCGAGCAGTTCCAGGCCGAGATGGGCGCCGTGACCGCCACGCTGAGCGAGAACCTCGGCGCCATCCGCGAAGTCCGCGCCTTCAGCCTCGAACGCCGCGAGAATGAGCGCTTCGAGCGCTCGACGGGCCGCCTGCTCGGCTTCCAAATGAAGGCCGCGAAATATGCAGGCATGTTGACGCCCGTCATCGAGATCATCAGCGCCGTCGGCATCGCCGCCACGCTCGTCTACGCCTACCGCGCGGGTTTCACGTGGAACCAGTTCTTCGCCATTTTGACCGCGCTCTACCTGTGCTACGACCCCGTGAAGAAGCTCGGCGCCGTCAACAACGAGCTGAAGCGCGGCTCGGCCGCCCTCGCGCGGCTCGACGAAGTGTTCAACGAACCGATCACCATCGCCGATCCGGAAAAGCCCGCGGCCGTCGGGCGGCTGCGCGGCGACCTGGCCTTTGAGGACGTGTCATTCGCCTACCGCGCCGACCTGCCGGTGTTGCGCGACGTGAGCGTCGCGCTGCCCGCCGGCACCGTGTGCGCGCTCGTCGGCCCGAGCGGCGCGGGCAAGACCACGTTCGCCAACCTCGTGCCTCGCTTCTACGAAGTGTCCGGCCGCGTCGCCATCGACGGCATCGACGTGCGCGCGATGCGCCTCGCCGATCTGCGGCGCAACATCGCCGTCGTCTCGCAGGAAGCCGTGCTCTTCAACGACACCATCCTGGCCAACATTCTGATCGGCCGCGCCGACGCCACGCGCCCCGAGGTCGAGCAGGCCGCGCGCGATGCCTTTGCGCACGACTTCATCCTCTCCCTGGCGCAGGGCTACGACACCATCGTGGGCGAGCGCGGCGCCTCCCTCTCCGGCGGCCAGCGCCAGCGCATCGCCCTCGCGCGCGCCTTCCTGCGCGACGCCCCGATCCTGATCCTCGACGAGGCGACCAGCGCGCTCGACAGCGACAGCGAGGCCGCGATCCAGGCCGCGTTGAAAAAACTGATGCGCGGCAAAACCGTCCTCATCATCGCCCACCGCTTCTCCACCATCCGCGACGCGACCAAGATCCTCGTCTTCGACCGCGGCGAGATCGTCGCCAGCGGCGACCACGCCTCGCTCTACGCCACCAACGCCCTCTACAAGTCGCTCTATGATCGGCAGCAGGGCGGCGCATAGCGCGGTTGTTTGCACCATCGTTTCGACCAAAGGAAGTTGGCCACGGATTTCACGGACGGGCCGGATGGCACGGTTCTCATCCGTGTTAATCCGTGTAATCCGTGGTCAATTTGTTTTCGTTCTCCCCGATGCCAGCCGCCTCGCCGCACATCCTCGTCATCCGCCGCCGCTATCTCGGCGACATCGTGCTGCTCGGGAGTGTCGTGCGAAATCTCCGCCTCCACTGGCCGGCGGCGCACCTCACGTTTCTCACCGAGGCCGCCTACGCCGGCGTCGTTCCCCTCAACCCCGAGATCGACGCAGGGTTGACGTTTCCCCGCGGGGCATTCGCCTGGCCGGGTTTTGTCCGGGCGCTGCGCCGCGCGCGTTTCACGCACGTGCTCGATTTCGACAACACGGAAAAAACCGCGCTCGTCACCCGCCTCACCGGCGCCGCCGTGCGCGCGACCTTCGACCGCGAGCTGATCGTGCATCGCTACCCGCGGCTCTACACGCACGCCGCCCAAGTCACGAACGCGTTCTACGATTCGCACCACATCACCGAGACCTACCTCGCCCTGCCCGCCGCCCTCGGCGTGCCTCTCGTCTCGCGCGAGGTGCGCCTCGTGCCCCGCGCGGCCGATTGCTCCGCCGCGCAACGCCTCGTCCCGGCCGGCGGAAAAAAAATCCTGGTCCACCCCGGCTCGCGCAGCGCGCAACGTGTGTGGCCCGCCGCGCGCTTCGCCGCAGTCTGCGATCGGTTGCAGGATGAATGCGGCGCGCAGGTCTTTCTCACCGCCGGCCCCGGCGAGCAGGCGACCGTCGAGGAAATCCGCCGCGCGGCGAAAACCCACCTCGTCGCCGTGCCGCCCGCGGCCCACGTCGGCGCGCTCGCGGCGCTCGCCGCGCAGTTCGACGTATTTCTCTGTCACGACAGCGGCCCGATGCACATCGCCGCCGCCGTCGGCACCCCGGTGGTCGCGCTCTTCGGCTCGCAAAACGCCGCCATCTGGCGGCCCCTCGGCGATCGCCACACCGTCCTGCAAACTGCCCTCCCCTGCGCGTGCTTTCCCGCCGGCGCATTGCCCGGCCCGTGCGTGCGCGGCGATTCCTACCGCAGCTACTGCGTGCGAAAAATTTCCGACGCCGAGGTCTTCGCCGCCGTCGCGCGCACCATCGCGACGGGCAGGTAGCAGCGGGCGTCCCTGCCCGCCGGTTCAGCGTTTCCAAACCACGGCGGACAGGGCCGCCGTTGCTACATCCGAAACGCGATGATCGTGCCCGCCACGCCGACGATCTCGGCGAAGCGGCCGGCCTTGGTCTCCTCGAAAATAGCCCGCGTCACCCCATCGGCGCGGCTGCCGAAATCGTGGAACGCGATCACGCCGCCGCGCTTCACGAAGGGCGCCCACGCGGCGATGTCCGCCTTGCACGCCTCGTAGCTGTGGTCGCCGTCGATGAAGATGAAATCGATCACGCCGCGCTTGTCCGCCAGCGAGGTCGCGGCGGCCAGCGAGTCGCTCACGACGGGTTCGGCACGTGAGGCGAAACCGAGTTCGGCGAAGTTCTGCCGGAAGATTTCCAGCGTGCTCTGCGCGCCGAGTTTCTGGAAATGCCGGTTATACCACGCGGCATCCTCGCCGCACGTCGAGAGGCCCTGAAAATTATCCACCGCGAAAATCTTCGCCACTTCACCCTTGAGCCCGCCGGCGATGAAGCACGTCGAGGCGCCCATCCACGAGCCGACCTCGACCACCTGCGCGCCCACGGGCAAATCGCTCGCGAGCTGAAAAAGATAACCGCGCTCGGCGAAGCTGCCCATGTCGTCCTGCTTGAAGTGCCGCGCGATGCGGTGGAACTCGTCCCACCGCAGGTCCGGGCGGCGTTTGCGCGCGCCGCGCAGGTAGCGTCCGCATTTCTGCGCGAAACGCAGGTCGCTGACGAGGGGCCAGTGCTTGAACGCCATCGCGCAAGGCAACGCACGGCCGCGCGGCGCGGGAAGCTTTTTCTTGTCAATGCCCCGGCCCGCCCGTGCCGTAGGCCACTCCGCGTGAGCACCTCCCCCATCAAAGTCACCGTCGCGATCCCGACCTACAATCGCGCGGACTTTCTGCGCCAGACGCTCGCCGGCCTCGCCGCCCAGCAGTTCCCGCGCGACCACTTCGAGGTGCTCGTGATCGACAACAACTCCACCGACCGCACCGCCGCCGTCGTCGCCGAGTTCGCCGGTTCCACGCCCGCGCCACGCTACCTCCTCGAAAAACAACAGGGCTTGGACTACGCCCGCAACCGCGCCATCGCCGAGGCCCGCGGCGAGATCATCGTCTTCGGCGACGACGATATCCTGGTGCAGCCCGACTGGCTCGCGCAGATGGCTGTGCCGCTCCTGGCCGACGCCGCCACGCACCGCATCGGCGCCATCGGCGGCGAGGTGATCCCCGTCTTCCCTGACGGCCTGCCCGACTGGGTGCGCGAGTGGCACGCGCCGCTGGCCTTTCGCGAAGAGACCGGGCCGCTTGAGCCGAAGCACTCGCCGATGGGCGCCAACCTCGCGTTGCCCAAGTGGGTCTTTACGCAGCTCGGCACTTTCCACACCGCGCTCGACCGGGCGGCGGGAAACTATTTCTCCGGCGGCGACAGCGAGATGGTGCGCCGTGTGCGAGCCGCGGGGCTTGAGGTGTGGTTCGCCCCCGCCGCCGCCGTGCAGCACCAGATGCCGGCAAGCCGCACGACCTTTCGTTACGCGCGGCGCCACGCCTTCGACTCGGCCCGCTCCCGCGTCATCGACCGCGCGGGCCAGCCCGGCGCGGCGGGCTATTTGATCGGGCGATTTTTCGCCAACATCGCCAAGGCGCTCGGCTACGCCCTGGTCGCGCTGCTCAATGCCATCATCCTGCGGGGCGGCGGAGCGAAAAAAGCCCTCGTCCGCGCCTGGCGCTCCTGCGGCTACCTCTACCAAATCCCACGCTCGCTCGTCGGGAAGATTTGATCCTACATCCGCGCCTTGGCCGCTCCGCTCCCACTTTCCGTCGCCATCATCGCGAAGAACGAGGCGCACAACCTCCCACGTTGCCTCTCCAGCGTGCAGGGCTGGGTGGCGGAAATCGTGGTCGTGCTCAACGACACGACCGACACCAGCGAGGCCATCGCCCGGGCCGCCGGCGCCCAGGTGCATCACCTGCCATGGCGCGGCTACCGCGACACCAAGAACGCCGCCAGCGATCTCACACGCCAACCGTGGGTGCTCTCGCTCGATGCGGATGAGGAGGTATCACCCGCGTTGCGCGCGGACATCGAGGCCTTCCTCGCGCGGCCCGACCGCGACCAATTCGCCGGCGCGCGCTTCCCGCGCAAAGTCTGGTTCATCGACCGTTGGATCACGCACGGCGACTGGTATCCCGATCTGAGCCTGCGACTTTTCCACCGCGACCGGGCCCGATGGGGTGGCGACGAGTTCGTCCATGAAAAGGTCGAGGCCCGCGGCCCCGTCGCCACGCTCCGCGGCGACTTGCACCACTATTCGTTTCCCTCGCTCGCCGCGCATGTCGCCAAGATCAACCCCTTCGCCGACCTCTTCGTGCGGCAGCAGCAGGCGCGGAGGAAAAAATTCTCCCTCGCCGCCGCGATCTTCCGGCCGGGCTGGCGGTTCTTCCGCGCCTATGTGCTGAAGCGGGGCTTCCTCGACGGCTTCCCCGGCTTCTACATCGCGTGGGCGACGGCCTTTGGGACCTTCGTGCGCTACAGCCGGCTCTACGAGGAACAGCACAAGCGCCCCACGCCATGAGTGCTGCACCCCATCAGTTCAGCAAACTCGCCGAGAATCTCGTCTGCGATCTGCGCGGCGTCCCGTCCGACGACCCGCCACGCTCCCGCAAACGCCCCGCCCAAACCCTCGCCCATCTCGTCGAGGAGCTGCTGCAAAAGCACCGCATCGGCCGCGAGGCGCCCGAGCACACCATCCGCGAGCAGTGGCCGGCCCTCGTCGGCCCCGCCAACGCCTCCTATTCGCACCCCGCCACGATCGAGCGCGGCCGCCTCATCGTCCTCGCCGCCCACGCCGTGGTGCGCAACGAGCTCTTTCTCCACCGCGCCGAAATCGTTACCCGCATCCGCAAGTTACCGGGTTGCGAAGGGGTAAAGTCCCTTAATCTGCGGGCCGGCTGAGCGTGGCTGGGTGGAACCTTGGCCCCGTCGGCCGGGGCCGAATTTGCGCTTGCGCCCCGTCCTGCCGTTCGGGAGCCTGTTTCCTTGCGTCAGTGGATGCCCGCCGGTTGCGGGTGCCCACCACACTGGCCCCGATTTCCTCGGGGTGAGAACGGTGACGCCGGTCCCCTCCGACTACCAATCGGGCGGGACGGGTGGCACGGAGCCCTCCGGCTCCCTACAGTCGTGAATCCAACCATAAAACCATGTCTACCGCAGTCGTTAAACCCAAAATCATCCAGCAATACAAAATCCACGAGAAGGACACCGGCTCGTCCGAAGTTCAGATCGCGCTGCTCACCGCCCGGATCAATCACTTGACCGAGCACCTGCGCACGCATCGCAAGGACTTCCACTCGCGCCGCGGGCTGCTCCAGATGGCCTCCCGCCGTCGCAAGCTGCTCGACTACTTGAAGCGGACCAACCTGCCCAAGTATAGTGAGCTCCTTCAGAAGCTGAATCTCCGCAAGTAACGCTTTCGACAGACAGGCGACCCGATCCGCGGGTCGCCTGTTGTTTTTCCGACCTTCGTCACCAAGCGGGACATTTCCGCCTGGCCCCTCCCCCACCCGGGGTCAGGCGGAAATCTCTCGCCCCCGGGCGAAGTGATGAAAGCGGGGCGGCCGAAAACCGTCCCCCACCGCGCCGGCATTCCCCTGCCAGCGCCGCGTCCGCCTCCCGCGGGCGCCCAACGAGCCTCTCCGGTCGCGTGTCGCCGGCCGGCTCGTCCCTACCCGAGACCGCAATCCGTCCGAATCGTCCGAAAGAAAAGATCGTTCTATGCAACAGAAACACTCCGTCACCGTGCCCGGCCTCGGGCTCACGTTCTCCACCGGCTCCATCGCCCAGCTCGCCGGCGGCGCCGTCAATGTAAACGTCGGCGAGACCAACGTCTTCGTCACCGCCTGCGCCGCGCAAACCATGCGCCCCGGCCAGGATTTCTTCCCCCTGACCGTCGATTACCGCGACAAATACGCCGCGGCCGGCCGCTTCCCCGGCGGCTACTTCAAGCGCGAGGGTCGCCCCTCCGAGCGCGAGATCCTCATCTCCCGTCTCTGCGACCGCCCCTGCCGCCCGCTCTTCCCCGAGGGCTTCCTCAATGAGGTCCAGATCATCGGCCAGCTCTTCTCGGCCGACCTCATCAACGATTCCGATATCGCGATGGTCAACGGCGCCAGCGCTGCCCTCGCCATCTCCGACATCCCGTGGAACGGGCCGATCGGCTGCGTCCGCGTCGCGCTGATCGAGGACAAGTTCGTGGCCAATCCCACGATTGAGCAGATGTATTCCTCGTCGCTCGACCTCATCTACGTCGGCAACACGAAGGACATGCTGATGATCGAGGGCTCCGCGGACCAAATCTCCGAGGAGAAGTTCATCGAGGCGCTCGCGTTCGGCCACGAGGCCATCCAGCCAATCATCGCCGCGATCCGGGAACTCACCACGCTCGCCGGCAAGCCCAAGGCCACCTTCAAGCTCGTCGGCGCCACACCCGAGGCCCGCGCCATCATCGAGCGCGTCGTCCCGGCCGAGCGCGTTTCCGCCGCCATCTTCGGCTTCGAGAAGGCCGTCCGCTCCGCCAACGTCAAAGCCCTCAAGGAAGAGGCCAAGACCGCCCTCACCGCCGAACTCGGCGCCGACAAATTCACCGACGTCGACCTCAACGTCGTCTTCGAGGATCTCCAATACAAGGCCTACCGCGCCACCGTCCTCGCTCAAGGCGTGCGCTCCGACAAACGCGACGCGAAGTCCCTCCGCCCGCTCCAGGCGCAGGTCGGCGTCCTCCCCCGCGTGCACGGCTCCGCCATGTTCCAGCGCGGCGACACCCAGAACATCGCCATCGTCACCCTCGGGCCGACGAAGGAAGCGCAGGACATGGACGGCCTCACCGGCGGCGCCACGAGCAAGAGCTTCATTCTCCACTACAACTTCCCGCCGTTCTCCGTCGGTGAAGCCGGCCGCTTCATCGGCCCCGGCCGCCGCGAAATCGGCCACGGCGCCCTCGCCGAGCGCTCGCTCGTCCCGGTGCTCCCGCCGGAGGATGCGTTCCCCTATTCCATCCGCGTCGTCTCCGAGATCATGGCCTCCAACGGCTCGACCTCGATGGCCTCGATCTGCGGCGGCTGCCTCGCCCTCATGGACGCCGGCGTGCCGATCATCGCTCCTGTCGCCGGTATCTCCTGCGGTTTGATGACCGAGATGGCCGCTGACGGCTCCATCACCAAGTGGACCACCATCACCGACATCCTCGGTGAAGAAGATCACTTCGGCGACATGGACTTCAAGATTGCCGGCACCACCAAGGGCATCACGGGCTTCCAGCTCGACCTCAAGATCAACGGCCTCCCCTTCGAGATCGCCAAGGTCGCCGTCATGCAGGCCCGCGACGCCCGCATCGAGATCCTCAAGGTCATGCTCGGCTCGCTCCCCGCGCCCCGCGCCGACCTCTCCCGCTACGCCCCCCGCATCCAGACCATCCAGATCGATCCCGAAAAGATCGGCCTGCTCATCGGGCCCGGCGGCAAGACCATCCGCCGCATCACCGAGACCACCGGCGCGCAGATCGACATCGCCGAGGATGACTCCGGCAAGGTCTTCATCTACTCCAACAATGGCGACGCCATGGCCCGCGCCATCGCGGAAATCGACGGCCTCTGCGGTGGCGGGGGCGGCCCTGGCGGCGGCGGTGGCGGCACCCCCATCGAGGTCGGCAAGATCTACAATGGCCGGGTCACGGGCATTAAGGACTTCGGCGCCTTCGTCGAATGCACGCCGGGCAAGGAAGGCCTCTGCCACATCAGCGAACTCGCCGAAATGCGCGTCCGCCGCACCGAGGACGTCGTGAAGATGGGCGAAATGATCTGGGTCAAGTGCATCGGCATCGACGAGCGTTCCGGCAAGGTCCGCCTCTCCCGCAAGGCCGCGATGCGAGAGATGGAAGGCCAGAAGCAGGGCGGCGGCGAAGCCGCTCCGGCCGCCGAGCCCACCGCCTGATCCGGGCCCTAGCCTCCTGAACTTCAAAGCCGCGACGCCCCCGTCGCGGCTTTTTTTGCGCGTAGCAACGGCGGGCGTCCCGGCCCGCCGAGGCTACTGGTCACCTGCCTCGGGAGAGGCGGGATTTTTTTCGCGGCGCAACTCCCGACGGCCCCTACCCTCACGCGTCGGGCTACCCACCCCATCCATCACGTTTTTTGCGCCGCCAATATGCAAAGCGCCGGGCCGAAAGTCGAAAGCTGCACCGGAAATTTCCTTTGCGCGCACGCCGCATTCTCGGCGCGATGGCACCGTGCACTTCCTGGTTACCAACGACGACGGCATCGGGAGTGTGTTTCTCCACGAACTCGTGCACGCCCTGCGCGATGCCGGCCACGAACTCTACATCGCCGCGCCCAAGCACGAGCAGAGCTGGGTCGGCGCCGCCAAGTCGCGCAATCGCCCTGTCCACGCCACCGCCGACGACGTCGGCCTCGGCTGCCCCACTTGGATCGTCGACGGCACGCCGAGCGACGCCGTCAACATCGCCGTCGGCCATCTCCTCCCGCGCGACCTGCACATCGACGCCGTGGTGAGCGGCATCAACATCGGCCTCAACGCCTCGCTCGGCTTCATCATCGCCAGCGGCACCATCGCCGGCGCTTGGGAGGGCGCGCTCCATGGCCTGCCAGCCATCGCGTTTTCACAGGACCTCAGCACGCCGATCTACGAAAACCTGAAGGCCGCGGGTGACGTGCCCGACGCCGAACTGCACGCGATGCTGAAAATCTCCGCCCGCCACGCCGCGCGGCTCGCGCCCGCGCTCGCCGCGACGACGCCAGCGCGCAGCTTCGTCGTGCACAACGTGAATTTCCCGCTGCCCTGTCACGCGCACAGCGAAGTCCGCCGCACGGTGCCCGCGCGCGTCGTCGTGCCCGGCCTCTTCAGCCCCGCGGGTGACGATGGCACGCACCGCCTTATCTTCCGCCTCGGCGACGACCTTTCGCCCCTTGAGCCGCTGACTGATCGCGCCGCATTGGCCGCCGGCCAGATCAGCCACACGGTCCTCGACTACAAAGCCCTCGGGGCGCTGGGCTAGTTGTTGGTGAAGGGCGGATCCGCGCGCACGACTTTGCCGCCGCGGAAAACCACTTCGCGCACGTCCGGTGGCGTCGGCGGCGTTATCATCGGCCCGCCCATGCCACCCATGCCGGTGCCGCCGATTCCGCCGATCCCTGTGCCGCCAATCCCACCGCCGATGCCGATGCCACCGGTCGCGCCGATGGACGTGCCGCCGCGCCCAGTGCTGATGCCGATGCCCGACCCGGTGCCACCCACGCCAATCCCGCCCACCCCGCCGCCGATGACACCACCCATGCCACCGCTGCTGGCGACGCCGCCGGGATAATACACCGAGCCGTCGCTACCGCCGCGCTTGAAGACCCAGATTTCATCCCCCGCCGGCGACATGGCAATCTCGCTGGGCTCACCCCAGGCGACACGCACCATATCCGTGTTCATGCCAGGTTCCACCTTGCCATCCAGCACCGCCTGCCGGATCTCCAGCGGCCACGTCTCGTAGATGTCGCGGTTGCGATCGATGCGGCTCATCTGCCCCGACGCGCAACCGCCCGACCAAGCGGCGAAAGCGCCCAGCAGCGCCACACCGAAAAAGTGCCCACGCTTCATGATGCGCGGACCATACACGGATCGGCCGGCCCGTAAAGTCCGGCGTTCACTATGCCGCGGCCGCGCGAAACGCGCTCGGCGTCTTCCCCGTCTCGCGCTTGAACACCACGCTCAAATATTCAACGTGCTCGAAACCCGTCCGTTCTGCCACAACGTAGAGAGGAAGGTCGGTCTCGCGCAGCAGTTGCTTCACCCGGTTGAGCCGCACCTGCAGAATCTCCTGTCGCGGCGTGTGCCCCAGCAGAAATTGGAACCTCTGCTCCAGGACGCGCCGCGAGAGCGGCACCACCCGCAGCACATCGCTCACATTAATGCCCTCGCAGGCGTGCTCGCGGATGAACTGCACCGCTCGCGCCACATCCCGGTCGTCGACCGCGAGCACATCGGTCGACTGCCGCGGCGCCACTCCGAGTGGCGCGATAAGCAGCGGCTGCGCGGGCACGCGTTTGCCGTGCATCATCCGGTCGAGCAGCGCGGCCGCCTCGTAGCCGGTGCGGTGGGCGTTGGGAATCACGCTCGAGAGCGGCGGCGAGGCGAGGTCGCAAAGCAGCGTGTCGTTGTCCACGCCGATGACCGCCACCTCCGCCGGCACCGCGAGGCCCGCGCTGCGGCACGCCGCGAGCACCTGCTGGCCGCGGATATCGTAGCACGCCATCACGCCGACGGGTTTCGGCAGCTCGGCGACCCAGCGCCGCAGGTCGCGCGCCTGAGCCGCGAGATCGGCGTCGCTGTGCGTCGGGCGGTAGCGCGCAACCATCCCTCCCGCGGCCGCGACGTGCCGGCAGAAATGTTCCTCGCGCCACGCGCTCCATTTGAAACGCGCGTCGCCGCAGAACGCGAACTGCTTGAACCCGCGTTCGACCAGATGCTCCGCGGCGAGACGGGCGATCTGTTCGTCGTCGGTCTCGACCCACGGCAGCGCCGGCACGAGCCGCGCCGCACTCACATCGACCGTCGGCAACCCTGCCCGCACGACGGCCTGCGCGATGCGGGGCGTCTCGATGCGCGCGATGATGCCGTCGCCTTTCCAGGCCGCGAGCCACGCCGGTGGATCGTCGCCGCGGCCCTGCTCCATGAGATGGAACGACCACGGCTGGTGCTCGCGGATGTAATGCACGACACCCTGCAGCAGCCCGCGCGCGTAGGCGTTCGAGGTCTCGATCAAGACCGCCACCTGACGCCGGCGCACTGCAATCTGTTCACGCTTTTTTGCCGGCATCCTCCGACCCTTTTCCATCCGCACAAAATATCAACCTTCTACTCCGCGATTCCAGTCTGCCGTTTAAGAGACGTCG
>JAUYAK010000054.1 GCA_030693515.1 Opitutaceae bacterium | reverse complement strand
CGGGATCGGTGCGCAGGCGCGCGTCGAGGGCGCGGAAATCCTCCGGGGAGATGGCGTCCGCCAGCCAGTCGGCGATGCGGTGTTCGAGTGGGTCGTCGGAGCTCATGCGGTTTCGCGTTTCAGTTCGCCTTCGATGCATTCGAGCAGCCGCACGCGGAGGCGCTGGACGGATTTGTAGTGGCCTTGCACGCTGCGACCGGCGCGCGCGGCGACTTCGTGCAGGCGGGCGCCGGGCTGGTAGGAGAGCAGGAGCAGTTCGCGCTGCGTGGCGCCGAGCTTGGCCAGGCAGCGATCGAGCGCGCGGCGGTGGGAATCGAGCATGTCACCCTCTTGCGCGGCCTCCTCGGCCATCATGTCCGCGACCGCATCGGAAAACACCAGATGCTCGCGTCCGCGGCGCCGCAGGTGATCGAGCGCCTCGAAGCGCGCGATGGTCGCGGCCCACGCCATGAAATGGGTGCCGCGCTCGAAGCGGTCGAATTTCCGCCACGCCACGAGGCTGGTCTCCTGCATGACCTCGTCCACATCCGCCCACGCCGGCAGCAGCGAGCGCAGAAACGCGCGCAACCGCCCCTCGTGCGCGACGAAGAGACGCACGAATTCCTCGTAGGGTGGGCCGGGGTCGCCGGGCTGCGCAGGGTGGGCAGGCATGCTGGGGTGGTTATCTTGTTACCGTTCCGCGCGGGAAAATTGGACACCATTTCGTGTTCCGCGCGCGATTTTCTCACGACGCGCCCAGCTTGGCGGGGGTGACCGCGAAGCCAACGCATCCCTTGACGCGCCCGCGCCGCGCGTGCCAGCGTGCGCCTCTCGCGCCAAACGCACTCCTGCGACATGCCCAAAAAGAAGTCCGCCAAGTCTTCCGACCAACCTGAATTGCCACTCGATTCCACGCCGGCTGCGCCCGAGGAAACGAGCCCATCACCCGCCGCCCAGTCCCCGGCGGTCCCGGCCCCCACGCCCGCGGCTCCCACCGAGGCCCTCACCCCCGTCGCCTCGCCGCCGACCAAGCGCCGCGGCGGCGACAACGTCCAGACCGAGGACTCGCCGCTCGCCAACAGCTACCGCGCCTGGTTCCTCGAGTATGCGAGCTACGTGATCCTCGACCGCGCCGTCCCGCACCTCGACGACGGCCTGAAGCCCGTGCAGCGCCGGATTCTCCACACGCTCTGGACGATGGACGACGGCCGCTTCCACAAGGTCGCCAACGTCGTCGGCCGCACGATGTCGCTCCACCCGCACGGCGACGCCTCCATCGGCGCCGCGCTCGTCGCGATCGGGCAGCGCGCGTTCCTCATCGAGCCGCAGGGCAACTTCGGCAACACGTTCACCGGCGACGATGCCGCGGCGCCGCGCTACATCGAGGCGCGCCTCACGAATTTTGCGAAGGACGTCCTCTTCAACCCCAAGACCACCGCGTGGCAGCTCAGCTACGATGGCCGCGCCAAGGAGCCCGTCACGCTGCCCGCCAAGTTCCCCGTCGTGCTGCTCGACGGCGCCGAGGGCATCGCGGTCGGCCTCGCGACCAAGATCCTCCCGCATAATTTCAACGACCTCTGCCGCGCCGCGATCAACCACCTCCAGGGAAAAACCTTCCGCATCCTCCCCGATTTTCCCTCCGGCGGCACCGCGGATTTCTCGGAATACAACGACGGCGAGCGCGGCGGCAAGGTGAAGGTCCGCGCCAAGATCGAGGCGCGCTCCAAGTATCTCCTCGCCATCACCGAGCTGCCTTACGGCGCCACGACCGAGACGCTCATCGAGTCGATTCTCGCCGCCAACGCCAAGGGCAAGATCAAGATCAAGCACGTCGACGACAACACCGCCGACGTCGTCGAGATCCTCGTCCACCTCCCGCAGGGCGCTGATCCCGAGCAGGTGATCCAGCAGCTCTACGTCTTCACCGGCTGCCAGCAGAACATCTCGCCCGCCGCCTGCGTGATCGTGAACGACGAGAAGACGGGCCTCGACCGCCCCGAGTTCCTCGGCGTGCGCGAGATCCTCAAGCGCTCCGTCGAGCGGACCAAGGCCCTCCTCAAGCAGGAGCTCGAGATCAAGCTCGGCGAGCTGGAGCAGCAGTGGCACTGGGATTCGCTCGAGCGCATTTTCATCGAGGAGCGCATCTACCGCCGCATCGAGAAATCGAAGACGTGGGAGAGCGTGCTCGCGGAAATCCGCGAGGGGTTGCAGCCGTTTCTCAAGCAGCTGCGCCGTCCGGTCACCGATGAGGACATCACGCGCCTCACCGAAATCCGCATCAAGCGCATCTCCGCCTACAACCGCTTCCAAGCCGACGAGGCCCTCAAGAAGATCGAGGAGGGCATCAAGGAGACGAAGGCCAATCTGCGGAACCTCACGGCCTACGCCGTCGCGTGGTTCGAGCTGCTGCAGGAGAAATACGGCAAGGGCCTCAAGCGCCGCACGAGCTACGACGAGATCGCGCAGATCGACGCCTCCGAGGTCGTGTCCGCCAACCAGCGCCTCTACGTCAACCGCGAGGATGGCTTCATCGGTCTCAACTGGCGGCAGCACGAGTTTGTGCAGGAATGCACGATCCTCGACAGCGTGTTGTGCATCATGCGCGACGGCTCGCTGAAGGTGGCCAAGGTGGCCGACAAAGTTTTCATGGGCCGCGAGATCATCCACCTCGCCATCTGGCCGAAGGACGGCGACACGAATTTCTACACGATGGTCTATCAGGACAAGGAAAGCGGAAAGGCCTTCGCGAAAAAATTCCAGATCGGCGGCCTCTCGCGCGACAAGCTCTACCCGCTCGTGAAAAGCGAAGGCTCGCGCGTCGTGTATCTCGAAGTGAGCGCCAAGGAGAAGGACATGCCCAAGGCCCTGCACATCTCCCTCGACGGCCGCAGCGGCGCGCGGGTGCGCGAGATCGACTTCGACATGACGCCCGTCCCCGTGAGCACCCGCACCGCCAAAGGCCTCACGATCACCAAGTGGGCGATCAAGGAAGTGAAGCGGATGGATTTGGCGCTAAAGTGAGTTACGGCGGCATCCTATGCCTCAACTCGCGTGAGGCATTTTAGTCTTCATGGGCCACTTGGATTCTTTTGAGCCGAATTATCTCCGGGTTTTTGGTCCACAAAGCTAACTGCCTGATCCTTTAGGTATTCTTCGCGATATTTACCAACTGGGATCGTTCGGAGAATCTGCGTGTTGGCTATTGTTGCATAAGGCACGTAGTCAGCCGCTGCAGCGGCGATCGAAGTGGCAACGGCACCGACGATAAGATCTGCCACAAGATTTCCTGAATTAGCTCGACCTGTGAGATCAACGAATACGGTGCCACCGTATTCCCAAAGGACACGCTCCGTGGCTGTTGATTTTAGCGTGGCGTGAAATGCAACCGTAAGATTGGCCGCTATCACCGCATAGCTTGTGCTCCATTTGGTGATTTCCGTGTAGAGCACCGCGTCTGCCCCGAAATACCGCTTAAATTTTGCGACAGGCTGATTGAGGATGGTTTCTGTATCGTAAATGCCCTGTGACTTCAGGATATCCGACGTTACTTCGACGGGTAGCACATAAAAACCGTTGAAGGCGATGGGGCTGGCAATTGTGGTAGAATAATAATCTTTCGCGTCTGCCGCTGTGGTTTTGTTGATCGGTGGCAGCACGAGTATGCTCAGCGGCTTTTCCTCATACATCAGTGGAAATTTCGCCCCCTTGGTTGTCATCACGGGTGGAGAAATGCACCCAGACATCAGGAGGAGGAAGAGCCCGCCGACCACTGTCAGCGCATGTAGAAAGAGTCGATTACGTGGCGGGTTCATTTTTCAACGTTTTGAGGACGAGCGTCATGAAGGCAGCCGACTCTGGATAGATGGTCACTTCGAGATTGAATTGAGTTTCGGCATCGGCCTTTTGGCCTTTCTGCCATAGCAGGTAGCCATACTCGCAGTGGATACCTGGCGGCACGCGAAGGTTCTTCGCCTTTGATACCTTGATGACGTCTTCGATGCTCGCTTGATGCTTCGCGACACTCTCGGGCGAAGGATTTTTCTTTGAATTATAGAGTGTCCGGGGATAAGTGCCGTAGTAGTAGAGCGGTGGTTTTTGCGTCACGCAGCCCCCGAAAAGGCCCACGACTAGGGCGGCGAACGTGGCGAAGAGTAATTTGCGCATTGGTTAGGGAATTGCCACTTCCATGGTCTGGCGATCGCTCAGGAGTATTTCTCGGTCCACGACGACGCGCCCCTGCTTTTCGATTTTCACGCGGTGGACGCCCGGCGAGACTTCAAAGTGATTCTTCGAATTCTCCTTGGTAAGTTCAAACGGGCGCTCGTCTACCGTCACCTTCGCGTTGGCCGTGTCACCGACGAAGACAAGGAATGAGGCGGGGACCTTGGTTAGGCTGCCGGTGCGCTGAGCACAGCCAGCCGCAAGAGCGAGAACGCCAAGTAGAGCAACTATTGTCCGGGAGAGATAGGGCCTCATGGATTAGGGATTGAAGGACGATTCTTGGATGAAGAGAGACTGAAACGCAGTGGGTTCGGCCGCGGTGGGCAAAGTGCCTTCAGAAACCTTTGCGAGTGAAAGTTCGTTTTCGGCCGAACCACCTGCAAATCCCGTGATTATGATTTGAGCCACCTTCTTTCCGGGGAGTGTTACGTCCATGCCGGTCTGGGGATTTTTGATCGTTTTGCCCTGTGAGAAGACGTCGAAAGTGTCTCCGATTTTGATGCCTTGGCTGGCGCCACCTGAAATGATGTAACTACCATCGTCGTAGGAGAGCACGTAGGAACGCCATGGATTCTTCAGCAGATTCTCGATTACGTTGCTGGCAAGGTTGCCAATCGCCGTGTCGAGCGCGCGGTCATTGAGGGTGGAATCATAGTCCGCGCGCGAACCGACACCCAAAACTTCGCCTACGGTTGAGAACGCTTCGCCCGATCCGTCTTCCGCATAAATTACCTGACCAGTCTTAACATCCACAAGACGGATGGTGACTTTGGCGAAGGCGGTTTGTTTCTTTGTCCTGCTGAAAACGCCCACTTCTCCCTCGGTGCGCCGCCCAAACTCAGTCACGGAGCCGACGATGAGATAGTCTGCTGAATTTTTCAGCGCGCCTCGGTCCGCAATACTCAATTCAGCATTTATCTTTCCAAGATCGGCACGCTCCAAAAGCACAAAGCGCCCGGTTTGGAGAAGTTTTTTCGACAGGATGTCGACCGCCTGTTTTCCAAGAGGGTCGCTGTTGCTATCCACGAGGAACGAGCGTCCATATTGCGTTTCATTGCTGAATCGTGCGATGGCAACTTTCCGTTTCAGTGAACGATTCGCTGCGACAGATTTTTCCGCGATGGCAGGGCTGACCGCCGGCGGCGCCCCAGGAATTTTCGTTACGTTAGGGTGCTCTACGGTGGCGCACCCGACGATGAGTAGGATTGTGGCGGATAAAAGTAGGAGCTGGGATTTGCGCATAACTAGGCCTCGGTTGGATTTGGCGTTGATCACTGGGATTGCTTTGCTGCTGGCGAAAATGAATCAAACGACTGGCGCGCTGGCTTGGTTCGCAAGAAGAACGAATCCCCATACGCCTTCAATCTCAGTTTTGCCGCATGGGCCAGAAGGGGCACTTTGGGCTGTCTGTGCTTCACGAAAAAGGATCCAGCACGCCTGCTCCCGACCGGACGAAGTCGTCCGAGTTGCGCGTCACAACCGTTAGCTTGTGCTCAAGAGCCGTGGCTGCGATTAAGCCGTCAGTAGTTGGCAAAGGTTGTGAGAGCGAAAGCCGGCCCCAACGGTCGGCGATGGCGGCGGTGATGGGGAGGATGCGGTCGGCGTAGTGGGATTCAAGGCCGCGCAGCCATGCTTCGAGGGCGCGGGCTGACGCTTGATCCTTGGCGCGGCGCAGCTCTACGCCCCGACGAATCTCGCCCAAGGTCAGCACGCTCAGGAACGCCTCCTCGGGCTGCAGACCGGCAAACCATGACATGACCGCCGCGTTCGGTTGAGGCTTGCGCAGCTCGGACAGCACGCAGGTATCAAGCAGGTAGGCCATCAGAACTCGTTTGGTCGCGGGCCGTCTTTCGCGCGCGGGAAAGGAATCGCTCCGCTCTTCGGGATACTGCGGAGATAGGCGAGAAAATCTTCCTGCGGGCCGGCCTGATTTCCGACCAAGGCCGTGCGCAGTAGCTGCCGGTGCGCCTCCTCCATGGAAATGCCCTGCGCGGCGGCGCGGCGGCGAAGCTTTTTCACGACGGCCGGCTCGATGTCTCGGACAAGCAATTGTGGCATGGGTGAACGGTGCTAGCAATGATAGCACCCGTCAAGTCAGCGAATGCGCCAATGAGGGCAACAGGGTGGAAGTTGCGTGCGGTCGCTTGACGTGGCCAGCTGCGGATGTCACATAGTGACACATGAAAACGATCACCATCCGGCAACTGCACGACGAGACGGGGCGGTGGGTGCGGCGTGCGGCGGCGGTGGGGGGGCTGCAAGTCACCGAGCGGGGCCGGGTGGTGGCCAGCCTCGTGCCGGCTCCGGAGCTGTCGGCGGTGCCCTATTTCGCCCGGCGTGAGTTGTTGCCGGCTTTCCGGGCGGCGCAGTTGACGGGCGGAACCGATGCGACGGATGGAATCTCGGCTGAGCGGGACGAGCGGTGATCTACTTCGATACGAGCTATCTGGTGCGGCTGTATTTCGACGACCCCGGGTTTGCCGCGGTGCGGGAGCTGGCGGCGACCGATCATGTGGCGTGCGCGGCGCACGGGCAGGCTGAGGTGCTGGCGGCGTTCCACCGCAAGCTGCGGGAGGGTGCGGTCGCGCCGAAGTCGTATCAGGCGCTCCTCGCGCAATTCGAGGCGGACCGGGAAGCCGCGGCGTTTCACTGGTTGCCCGCTGGCGCGGAGGTGCTGGAGCGGATGCGGGCGGCCTATGGCAGGTTGCCCGCCACGGTTTATCTGCGCGGGGCCGATGCACTCCACCTCGCGACGGCGGTGGCCACTGGGTTCAAGGCCGTTTACTCCAACGACCGCCACCTGCTCGCGGCGGCACCGCATTTCAAACTTAAGGGTTTGAACGTCGTGCCCCCGGCATGAGCATGCACCTCGAACGATGAATCTCCCCTTTGTGTCTCGGGTGCTGGCTCTTTTTCTCGCGGCCTTGTCGCTGGCATTCGCCGCCGAGCGGCCGCGGCTGGCGGTGTTGACGGATATTGGCGTGATCCGGACGATCAGCAGTCGCTGGTGCGGCTGCTGGTGTATGCGAACGCGTTTGAGATCGAGGTGTTGCTCGCGAGCGCAGCGGGGACGCGCGGGGAGTTGAAGGAGTCGATTACCCGGCCCGATCTGATTCGGCAGTTGGTCGAGGCTTACGGGCAGGTGAGGCCGAATCTGCTGCGCCACGCGGCGGGCTGGCCCCCGGTGGAGACCTTGCTGGCGTGCGTCGTCTCTGGCAACCCGCGGCGCGGGCGCGAGCACATCGGCGCGGGGCACGACACCGCTGGCTCGCGGGCGCTGGTCGCGCGGATCGATGCGGGCACGGCGGAGCGGCCGCTTAATATCTCGATCTGGGGCGGGCAGACGGACCTCGCGCAGGCGCTGTGGCGCGTGAAGACCGACCGCGGCGCGGTGGGGTTTGCGGAGTTCGTGGGGAAATTTCGCGTCTACGACATCAATGACCAAGACGGCATCGCGGGGTGGATGCGCGACGAGTTTCACGGGATGCGCTACGTCTTGGCGCACGCGGCGGCCGGCCGCGACAAGCGCGAGGGAGTCTATCGCGGCATGTATCTCACCGGCGACGAGGCGCTGACGAGCCGGGCTTGGATCGAGGCCAACGTGCTGAGCCGCGGGCCGCTGGGCGCGCTCTATCCCACAAAGACGTGGACGGCGCCCAATCCGCACGCGTGCCTGAAGGAAGGCGATACGCCGGCGTGGTTTTTCTTTCTGCCGCGCGGCGGCAACGATCCGGACGACCCGGCGAAGCCCGGCTGGGGCGGGCAGTTTCGCCGCGAGGCGGACGGCTGGTGGCGCGATTGGACGCCGCCGGCCGGCACGGATGCGCGGACGGCAGTGAGCCGGTGGCGGCCGGAGTTTCAGCGCGATTTTGCGCTGCGCATGGCGTGGTGCGTGGCGGCGCCGTAGCGCGGCGAGCGGACAGGAAAAAGGCGGGGTGAGGGCACCCCGCCCAGCCTAAAACGATCGGGTGGGCGAGGGTGCCTCAGTTTTTGCGCGCCTCGACGATGACGCCGGCGCTGGTGCAGGTCCAATAGATGCGGCCGTTGCTCGCGACGGTGATGTCGGTGGGCTCGGGATCGCCGGCGTGAACGAGGGTCTTGATTTTCCGCTTCAGATCATAGGACCAGATTTTGTTCTGGCCGCCGGCGGTGCCGGGGACGCCGGGGGTCGGGACTTCGGTCCAGAAGAGCAGATTGCGATTGTCGTCGAGGGCGATGCCGACGGGCTGGTTCAGGCCGGTGAGCAGCGGCTTGATCTGGCCGTGCTCATCTCGGGTGAGGATCACGCCGGCGGTGCGGCAGGTCCAGTAGAGTTCGCCGTCGTCGGAGGCAGCGATGTCGACGGGCTCGGGTTCGCCGCTGTGGATCAGGGTGACGACCGTGTGGTTGCTGGTATTGACGGCAGAGACGGAGTTGGCGCCGCCGGCGACGCCAGGCACAGGCACCTGCGTGAAATAGACGCGGCCGCGCTTGTCGATGGCGATGCCGGAGGGTTTGGCGAGGCCGGTGAGGAGCGGAACGGCCGACGAGGCGGGCGCGTGCGGCGACTGCTCGAGGATTACGCCGGCTGACTTGCAGGTCCAGTAGAGCACACCGTCGCGATCGAGGGTGATATTGCGCGGCTCGGGTTCGCCCTGGTGGATGGTGCGGATGGAGCCGTTGCCGAGCTTGAGTTCCTTCACCGCATTAAGGCCCCCGCCGACGCCGGGCGTGGGAATTTCGGTGAAATAGATCGTGCTGCCGCCGCGGGCGGCGATGCCGGTGGGCTGGTTGAGGCCGCTGGCGACGACGGTGAACGTGTAGGGCTGCGCAAACGCGGCCGAACCCGCGAACAGCGCGGCGAAGGAGGCAAGGTGACGGAGTCGGACAAGGGACATGACGATGATGGGTTGAGGGTGAGGCAGGCCGCCGCGGCCGGGATTGGTCTAGGCGGCAACCGAGGCAACGAGCGGGCGCGCCTTTTGATTGCGTGCTTTGCAAGAATGCCGGGAATTTTATGGCCGCCGCATCCTCTCATTCGCACGTGGAGCGCGAGATCGGAGAGAAACCAGAGGGCGAGTCGCCGGAGTGGGAGCTGCTGCAAAGCGGCTACCGCTACGCCTTGTCCCTGTCGCACCATCGCGCCGACGCGGAGGACCTGGTGCAGCAGGCCTGGCTCAACCTCTGCCAGCGCTACGGCGCGGCGACCTCGCGCGCGGCGCTCTACACGACCATCCGGAATCTCTTCATCGATCGCTGCCGGCGCGCCCGGGTGGTGGCGTTTGATTCGCTCGACGAGGCGCCGGCGGACCTGGCCACGCCCGCGCCGGCCGCACCCGGGACGAACGACGATCTTGAGTTGTTGCTCGGTGCGCTGCGGCCCGGCGAACGGGAGGCGATCTACCTGCACCACGTCGCGGGGCACACGGCTGAGGAAATCGGCGTGCTCACCCGCCAGCCCCGAGGCACGGTGTTGAGCCTGCTGCACCGGGCCTTCAAGAAACTGCGCAACGCGGCCGCGACTGCCCGCGGCGTCGCGCCTTGACGCAATCCAACGTCGACCTCCTTCGTCTCTCTTTTCGCAACGCCATGGCCGACCTCGAATCCAACCTCCGCCGCCACTACGAGGGCCAGCAGCTCCCGGACGAGCGGGCGCGCGCGATCCTCGCGGCCGGGCGC